>JBAVPE010000059.1:0-2974 GCA_049692775.1 Anaerocolumna sp.
GAGATAAAAAAACTCCGTCTCTCATTATAAGAGACGAAGTCTATCCGCGGTTCCACTCTATTTTGTAGTAGATTCCTGTACAGGGTCATACCTACAATCTTATGACAGATAACGGCCATGTACCGGATTAAGCTAAGTATTCACCTCACCTAATCAGCTCCCAAATGCACTTCGTTCATAATCTGGCAAAGAATGTTTTCAGCCGGTGACATTCTATCTCTGCTGCCTTTTTATTAACTACTTTTTTGTTCAACGCTTTTTGCTTTATAATTTTATAATACTATATCTATTCTATGCAAAAATATTGAAAATGTCAATATTAAGTGATACTAATTCCACGGCAAACGCAGGAAGGAATAATCTGTAGATATTCACAGCATTTACCAATTCCATTATTTAAACTACATCATTAATAAATAATTCTTTATATACATTCACTTTATCAATTTTATTTACAATATTTTTACTGTCTTCCTGTTTAATCAAATGTATTAATTCGCCCTCTGAAAGCCTTCCCAAAAAAAGTTTGGTTAAATCTGCTATATCAGCCGTCAGCTCCGGTCTTGCATCTGTTTTAATTACCTTACATCCCAAACTTGTAAACTGAAGCTGGTACACACCATTATTTTCTTTAATAATAGAATCTTCTACTTTTATGTTTAATGTAATATCTTCACGTGCGGTTATGTTTTTTATAAATGACCTCCAGTCCACTATTCTTGCCATTATCGTTGGATTGGTGTGACCGATATCCATATTCAGGTCCGTATCTAAAATCTCACCGGATACTGCCTTCATAAAATCTTCTTTTTCTTCGGGTCTATAAATACATTCAGCTATTCCAAGCCCGCCATCCGTCATAAAAGATACATAACCAATTATATTTTCATTCCTGCGGCAAAGCAAAACCCTGCCTTTGGCACTTTCCATTTCATAGATTAACCGCTTGTAATAATAAGGGGACCTTACTGTATAGATATCATAATTTTCCATTAAATATAGATTGGTAAAGTCAGTTAATTCAGCTAATTTTTTCTCATCCGTACTTTCTAATATATCTATATTAATCTCTTCTGCAGCAGTGTCATGAATAGATTCATCCTTATTATTTATCTGACTTTCCCGACTCATCTGCTGTTTCCAGGAATCCTGCTCATATACAATCCGAAATCCAAAAGGAAGATAAATTGCCTCCGCCGCAGGCATAAGATAAGTAAACGGCATATGTTCATCATACATCTGACACAGGGATGCACAAAGCAGCTCTTTCATTAGTCCCTGCCGTCTGTCCTGCTGCCTGGTCGCAACTCCAACAATATAATTTAATGGTTCCGGTTTTCCCCCAACCATTATGATATAAGGATTTAAATGCAGCATTGCACTCAGCCGTTCCTGTTTATAAATAGTTAAAATACGATTATCTTTTACTTTCCATTTAAAATAAAAGTCCGTATAGGATTGTGTATCACCAAAACATTCCTGCCATAAAGCATAGAGCTCTTTCCTGATCTCATCCTTACTTTTTCCTATTGATTGTATTTCATTGATTGTATTATATAATTTATAATCCATATTAACTCCTATCACATATCCGGAATGCTGTTTCGGATACTGCCTTTGTTAACCGGCTCTTTCACTAAACATTTTTAGGGCAACCGGAACAGCCGGAACAACCTGGGCCTTCCCTTTTTGTCAAAGCTCCCTCCACGCCTTCATCATACCTGTAATTATTTACAGTGGTTAATAAACAGACTGCATTTGATGAGATGCCTAAACCTTCCCCGGTAAAACCCAAACCTTCTTCTGTTGTTGCTTTAATATTTACCTGATTTTCTTGAATGCCTAATGCAGCCGCAATGTTCGTAACCATTACCGGAATATAGGGTGCCATCTTTGGTTTTTGCGCAATGATAGTAGCGTCTATATTTTCAATAATATAGAATTTATCTTCTATCAGTTCCCTTACTTTTTTCAGCAGTTCTATACTTGATATTCCTTTATAAGCCTCTTCTGTATCGGGGAAATGTTTTCCTATATCACCAAGTGCAGCCGCTCCTAATAATCCATCCATGATTGCATGGAGAAGGACATCCGCATCAGAGTGACCTAACAGTCCTTTTTCATATGGAATATTTACTCCGCCTATTATTAAAGCACGCCCGTTAACCAGGCGGTGCACATCGTATCCTGATCCTATTCTCATCTTTGGCTCCTATCTGCAAAAGATTTATTTACCCTTTTATGGGCATCAACCTATAAGGTTTAAAACTATTTGTGACTATTATATCTAATTATCCCCATATAATCTAGCCAATTTATTAATAATTTTTTTCATTTTCCTAAAATCGGTTTGGGTGACGAATGTTATCACTATAAAATACAAATCAAACCGTATATACAATGAAGTATAACGCAAAAGAGATTGTCATCAGACAATCTCTTTTAATAGCGAAGAACGGATTTGAACCGCCGACACCGCGGGTATGAACCGCGTGCTCTAGCCAACTGAGCTACTTCGCCATATATTATAAACAATCAGCTAATACTAATCTAATACCTGACATCTGTTTTTTTCATAGAAATGGGACCTATAGGGCTCGAACCTATGACCCTCTGCTTGTAAGGCAGATGCTCTCCCAGCTGAGCTAAGATCCCATTCTTGTACTGCTGTTCAGCAGGTACTTTACTATTATATTTATGAAATATATTTTTGTCAAGTATTTTTTATGGCAGTTAAAATTATTTCAGAATCTTTAGTTTATTGCCTGTAGATATCTTTTTTTAATGGAATAGTATAAGTAAATACATTGTTTATCTTTTTTCAAATGATATACTAGTACTGCATTTCATAAATAATGCTTAATATCAGTGACTGATATTTGAGCCAGGGCAAGGCGGAGGAATGAGGCGTAGCGGTTCCTACGCCGATTGATGACAACACAGCACTGGCGTAAATAGCAGGTGCTGAATTAAG
>JBAVPE010000060.1:0-11554 GCA_049692775.1 Anaerocolumna sp.
CTTAATTCAGCACCTGCTATTTACACCAGTGCTGTGTTGTCATCAATCGTCGTAGGAACCGCTACGCCTCATTCCTCCGCCTTGCCCTGGCTCAAATATCAGTCACTGATATTAAGCATTATTTATGAAATGCAGTACTAGTGCCGGTTAACCCAGACTATTTACCTGTTAGGACTAAGTATACGATTTAAAAGTACAGATTCATTAAATAAGCGTCATAATACTGACCATTAATTTTAAAAAACTTTTCATAGGTACCTATATTTTTAAAACCTGATTTTTCATATAAACGAATTGCTTTTTCATTATCCGTTTTTACTTCTAATTGTATCACTTCGATATTTGCAATTTCTTTGCCGAATTTTATCAGTTCCTTTAGCATAGCGGTCGCTATGCCGTTACCCCAATTCGATTTCTTTACTGAAATAGCAAGTTCACCTCTATGGGCAATTCTCGCTTTCATATTACCGGATAAAGATCCAACAGATACAATCACACCATTCATCTTTCCAAGCAGCATAATGGAATTTGGGGAAGTATTAATGTTAAAAATAAACGACTGTTCCTGCTCCACTGACATATTGAATTCACCTTTACCGAATAATAAATTATCACTTTCACCGCCAATTACATTTAAGTATTCAATTATAGCAGCAGCATCTTCCGGGGCTGCTTTTACTATTGATAAACCATTTTTTTTATCCATGTCTTTTCCCCTGTTATATAAGAAAGTACCCTAAGAGGGTTCTATAATAAGTGACATTTAATTACAAAAGTCTTTCGAACCGATAAATACGTTACTAAACATTAACATATTTTCCACATAATTGTCAATTATGGAATGAATTTCTAACAGAAAAATTATTTTTTTGTAATATATTTATAAAGAATTGCAATATGTTTAACTTGATTTTCTCTGATTTTAGCATGTTTTTATGTTTGTTTTATGGAATATGTCTTTTTTTAAGATGGAATATCATTGTTTTTTGTGGATAATTTATGCTCTAATGGTTTTTAATAGCTTGCATTTTCATTTATACTATGTTATAATTGTTACGTAATTATTAATAGATTATTACTTTATCTTAACACATGTTCGAAAATTGTAATAATTTGATAGCTATAACTAGGAATGACTTATATTAAATTAAGCCGTTAAAGGAGACTATTATGAAATTCAGAAAGTTACTATTGTGTTTCTTTGCAGGAATTGTACTAACGAGTTTTGCGAACGTTTACACATATGCAGCAGAAGAAGATAATATTGTCACAGAAGATACTACAGTTCAAGATACTATGATAAATACAGCTGCTGACAGTGCAGCGGTTAATGATAATACAAACGGTGTAAATGATACAGCTAATACGGATACTACCGTAACGGATGATCAAAATACGGATGTTATTTTAGAAAATACAACAGATGTACCGGCTGATGAAGTGAAAGATGATGCAGCTGAATTAAAAGCCGCAGAAGAAAAAAAGGCAGCCGCAGAAAAAGCAGCCGCTAAAGAAGCAAAAAAGAAAGCAGCCAAAGAAGTCAAGTATTCAAAAGCAGACTTAAGACTATTATCAGCATTAATCTATTGCGAAGCAAACGGTGAAGCTTATAACGGTAAACTTGCAGTTGGTATCGTAGTATTGAACAGAAAGAGATCCGGTTCATTTCCTGATACGGTAAAGGGCGTTATTTATCAGAAATATCAGTTTGGACCTGCAAGCAATGGGTCATTAAAAAAAGCTTTAGATCAATATGATAATGGTAAATTTGATTCGGATGCTGAAAAAGGATGTATCAAAGCTGCCAAAGAAGCTTTAAGTGAAACTACCAGTATAACAGTGAAGGGTTCTAAGAAGAATTTTAGTAAGTATTTATACTTTAGTGGTAGTTTAAGAGGGAATACTTATAGCTTGGGTAATCATGAATTTAAATAAGTAGACATACATGGCTGTTGAAATTTCGTTTTCAACAGCCTCTTTTTTATGTTATAGGATTCGAGTGTCCCAAAAATTGAGTCCTATAAAATTATGGAAATCCATTGCCAGAATAATAAAAATTTTTTATACTGATTCCTAAGAAATTTAAATTGACTTCCTCCAATTGCTATGTTAGGATAATCATAGTCAATAACTAAGAAATTTTGAAATTTTGCAAATATAAATTTAAATTAATGAATTACTGTATTATTATAAAGAAAGCAGGCGGATAAAATGAGGATTTTAAAGAATAATAATAAATTTAATATTTCTTTTGAATTTGAAAGCTGTTTTATTCGCTGTAACAGATACTTATAGATATCTTACAGAAACAGTCCAAGGGCAGGCTGTTGCATATATTTATTCTGTATCTTAATTTCGAAAGGCAACAGGATCTGTATTTAATGCATATATCCGTTGTTTTCGGTCTTATTGGTTTTTAAAGAAAAACACTTTCAGCGGAAGGTGTTTTTTTATTGTATAGGAAATTCTTCTGGATTTCCTATACAATAAAAAAGTCCTCCGGGCATTATATTAATCTTTAATTTAAATCAGAAAGAAGGAATGTTATGTTAGATATAAAAAATGTGACGATTTCAAAAAAAGAAGATAACAGATTACTGGTTAAAGATTTTAATTTTACCCTGAATCAAGGCGACAAGGCTGTCATTATCGGGGAAGAGGGGAATGGTAAGAGTACACTGCTAAAGTTTATATATAATAAAACGCTGCTGGATGGTTACTGTGATTATTCCGGGCAAATTTCAGGCAGCAATAAGCCAGGTTATTTAGAACAGGAAATGGAAGATAAGTGGTTAAACAGCACAGTATATGACTTTTTATCAGAAGTTGATATTTATAGCTGCACCGATCCGGGCATATGGACTATGAATATAGATGCGGCTCTGTTTAGCAGCAATCAGTTAATGAAAACTTTATCCGGCGGCGAAAAGGTAAAGCTTAGGCTGATTAAATTATTGGCAGAGGAACCGGATATCCTGCTATTAGATGAACCTACCAATGATTTGGACATCAATACCTTAGAATGGCTGGAGGATTTCATTAATCACTCTAAATATCCCATAGTATATGTATCTCATGATGAGGCAATGATTGAAAATACAGCGAATGTCATTATTCATTTAGAGCAGATAAAGCGAAAAACAGAACCCCGTTACACCGTTGCTTACATGGATTACAGCGAATACGTAGATCAGCGGCTAAGGGGTTTACACAAGCAGGAGATGGTTGCCAAAAAACAGAGGGAAGATTATAAAAAGCAGATGCAGCGCTGGCAGCAGATATACAATAAAGTTGATAACCGGCAGGATACAATAACCAGGGGGAATCCGGCAGGCGGCAGATTATTAAAAAAGAAAATGAAGAATTTATTATCCCAGGAAAAGCGGATTGAGAAGAGGGCGGAAGAGTTTTTAGAAGTACCGGAGGTAGAAGATGCAATCCTGTTTGATTTCCCGGAGGATATTCAGATACCAAACGGCAAAAAAGTGCTTGAATATTCTCTGGATGCCTTAAAAGTTAATAAGGATGGAGAGGATATAATCCTGGCAGAAAAAGTCTTCCTTCGGGTAATGGGACCGGAGCATATTGCCATAATTGGGGATAATGGAATCGGTAAAACTACATTCCTTCATGGTGTTGCCAAAGAATTATTAGAACGGGAAGATATCAAAGCCGGTTATATGCCTCAAAACTATGAAGAAATACTGGACTATAATATGTTCCCGATTGATTTTCTGGTTACCAGCGGGCAAAAAGAAGAGATTACAAAAGCCTTTACTTATATGGGCGGAATGAAGTTTACCAGGGAAGAGATGGAGCATAGGATCGGGGATTTAAGCGGTGGTCAGAAAGCAAAACTGATTCTGTTAAAGATGATTCTTGATGGTTGTAATGTTTTAGTGTTGGATGAACCGACAAGAAATTTAAGTCCTCTATCCAATCCGGTTATCCGAAGGGTATTATCGGATTTTAGTGGAACTATTATCAGTATAACCCATGATCGAAAATATATCGAAGAAGTGGCTGCTGCAGTGTATGAAATGACAAAATCCGGATTACACAAAATTGATTAAGAATAAATAGGTGGTTTGATTGCCATAAGTTATGAAATAATCCTGATTTGACAATCAAACTACTGATTTTAAAATGATAAAGATGATGCTTGATTGAGGGCAAGGCTAATGCTATAATTATGATCAGATATAAAGTTAAAAGCTGTATAAAAGGAAAAATGCAAATATTTTGTGTGAGATACAATGAAAATTGTAAAGAATAAATCGATTACAGGAGGATAATATGATAAAGACGATTGTATTGGATATTGGGCAGGTACTAGCCCGTTTTGATTGGAAAGGGTACCTCGAAGAATGCGGATACGATGAAGAAACCATTAGCAGATTAAGTAAAGCAACAGTCCTTAGTCCGGCTTGGGGAGAATTTGACAGAGGTGCCTTAAGTGATGAGGAAATCATAAGAATTTGCAGTGAACAGGATCCGGATTTTACAGAACTGATCCGGACATTTATTAAGAACAGTTATAATACGGTACGGGAGTTTCCTTATTCCGTTGATTTTATAAAAAATTTGAAGAAGAACGGTTATAAGGTTTATCTTCTTTCTAATTATGGTAAGACGAATTTTGGTTACGCAAAAGAAAACTTTAAATTTATACCCTATGCAGACGGAGGGGTTATATCTTATGAAGTCAAATACATTAAACCCGAACCGGAAATCTATCAGGCACTGATAGGAAAATATGATATTAACCCGGAGGAAGCAGTATTTTTAGATGATTGTGAAGCCAATTTAGAGGCGGCGGAGCCCTTTGGATTCCATACCATTCAGGTGACGGATTTTGATAAGGCCTTAGGTGATTTAAGAAAAATGGGTGTTAATATATAATGGTTCGCCCGGCCAACATGTATATATGCATTTATGGCACAAGAAATGCAAAAGAAAATCAAAGAAATAGAAAGAATAAAATAGACTAATTGCGATGAAAGAAAGGAATAGGGGTAAAGATATGAATAATTTTACATTTTACAGTCCAACTTATTTTGTATTTGGGAAAGAACAGGAGAGGAATACCGGACATTATGTGAAAAGATTTGGTGGAAGTAAGGTATTAATACATTATGGCGGCGGTTCGGTTATAAGATCCGGATTATTAGACAGAGTTAAAGAATCTTTAAGGAATGAAGACATTGAATACCTGGAATTAGGAGGAGTTATGCCTAATCCCAGGAGCGGTCTGGTGTATAAAGGAATTGAACTTTGCAAGAAGAATGGAGTCGACTTTATACTTGCGGTGGGTGGAGGCAGTGCGATTGATTCAGCGAAAGCAATAGCAGCCGGTGCAAAGTATGAGGGTGATTTTTGGGAATTCTATGAAGGAAAACCAGTAAATTCAGCTTTAAAAGTAGGAACGGTCCTGACTATAGCCGCTGCAGGAAGTGAGGGTTCCGGCGATTCGGTTATTACGAAAGAGGATGGAATGCTCAAACGCGGTGCCGGCGGCGAAGCCCTGCGACCGGTATTTTCCATACTAAATCCGGAATTAACCCAGACACTTCCGGCATTTCAGACTGCCTGCGGGGCAACAGATATTATGGCTCATGTATTCGAGCGTTATTTTACCAATACGGAGGAAGTAGAAGTTACGGACAGGTTATGTGAAGCAGTTTTATTAACTATGGTCAGGGAAGTGCCAAAGGTAATTGCAGACCCTGATGATTATGAGGCAAGAGCTAATATTATGTGGGCTGGAATGGTGGCGCATAACAATATTGTAGGTGTAGGCAGGGAGCAGGATTGGTCGAGTCATAATATAGAACATGAGTTATCTGCGTTATATGATTGTGCCCATGGTGCCGGCCTGGCAGTTGTTTTTCCCGCCTGGATGACCTATGTCATGAATCATGACTTAAAACGGTTTGCCCAGATTGCGGTAAGGCTTTGGGGCTGTCATATGGATTTCGTTCATCCTGAAGTTACAGCCAGGGAAGGAATCGAACGTTTAAAATTATTCTTAACCTCCATCGGGATGCCGGTCAACTTTAAAGAACTGGGTGCGAAAGAGGAAGATATTCCCGTATTAGCTGCCAAAATAGGACTGGGTAAAGAGGAAACCATGGGAGGTTTTGTAAAACTAAAGACAAGTGATGTAGAAAATATCTTAAAGCTGGCATTATAATAAATTTATATTGTTATGGTACCTGTATTTTAACAATATAGGCGGAGAAATGCATAAATTTTATAGTTTGTCAGATGATTTCGTAGAAATAAAAGCATAATAAAAAGAAGCTGCTGCAGATGAATTTTATAATCCTTTCGGAAAGGTAATCTAAAATTATCCGAAAGATAAAAAATAATTTTCTGCAACAGCATTAAAAACTAATTAATGTAAATTTATGAATTTTTAGCAAATGCCTGATCTAAATCATAAATGAGGTCATCGATATGTTCAATACCTATGGATAATCGGATGGTATTGGGTTTTATACCGGAAGCAAGCAATTCTTCCTCAGACATCTGGGAGTGTGTTGTACTTGCAGGATGGATGACTAAAGATTTTACATCTGCAACATTAGCTAACAGGGAGAATATTTCCAACCGGTCTATGAAATCCTGTGCATCTTTTGCTCCGCCCTTGATTTCAAAGGTAAATATGGATCCGCCGCCCTTAGGGAAATATTTATTATATAAGGAATTATAAGGATTATCCTGTAAAGAAGGATGATTTACATGCTCTACCAGTGGATGGGATTTAAGAAAGGCTACCACTTTTAAGGTATTCTCCACATGACGTTCCACACGAAGGGACAATGTTTCTAGACCTTGCAAAAATAAGAAGGAATTAAAGGGGCTTAAAGCAGCTCCGGTATCTCTTAATAAGGTAACACGTGCTTTTATGATGTAAGCAGCTGCACCAACGGCACTGGTAAAACTGATACCATGGTAGCTTGGATTCGGTTCGGTAAGATAAGGGAACTTACCGGAAGCAGCCCAATCAAATCTGCCGGAATCGATAATAACACCTCCAATGGAAGTACCGTGCCCTCCAATGAATTTAGTAGCTGAATGAACAATAATATCTGCACCGTATTCAATTGGACGAAGCAGGTAAGGCGTAGCAAAGGTATTATCTACAATCAATGGAATACCGTTTTTGTGTGCAATTTCAGCAATTGCGGCAATATCAATAATACTTGAGTTAGGATTTCCAAGACTTTCTATAAAAATGGCTTTGGTATTCGGCTGGAGGGCACCTTCAAAACTTCCTTCTTCCTCTGCATTAACAAAGGTGGTAGTAATGCCGAAATCTTTTAATGTATGGGCAAATAAGTTATAAGTTCCGCCATATATGGTGTTGGCAGAAACAATGTGATCCCCGGCGTGGGCAATATTTTGGACTGCATATGTAATCGCAGCAGAACCGGAAGCAGTTGCTAAAGCAGCAATGCCGCCTTCTAAAGCAGCAATACGCTGTTCAAAAACATCGGAAGTAGGATTCATGATACGTGTATAAATGTTTCCGCCCTCCGATAAGTTAAAACGTCCGGCAGCCTGGGCAGAATCTGCAAAGACATAGGAAGAAGTCTGATAAATGGGTACGCAGCGTGCATCTGTTGCAGAATCCGGTTTCTCCTGTCCTACATGGAGTTGAAGGGTTTCGAATTTAAGATTATGTTTCTGCATAAAAAATACCACCTTTCCGAAAACATATTATTAATCATATTGGAATACTATGAATTGAAGTATAATAGAAAAACTTACAGATGTCAAGAAAAATATACTGAAATATAGTTATTATTTCCTGGCATTTGCAAATGTATAATGAAAGCTTATATTGTATTAAATGAAAAGATAACCGATTGGATATCTTTTAAATTACATAATCATTTCCGGTCAGGGTATTTTGTTTATCAACAAGATCTGCTAAAGTTATATTGTCAACAACATTATTGATGGCATCATTGAGCTGCTGCCAGACTCCCAGAGTTGCACATTGGCTGCTGCGGTTACATTGATTCGTTTCATCGTCAAGACAGGCAACGGGTGCCAGACTTCCTTCGATTAAACGTAGGATCATACCAACAGTATATTCTTCCGGGAATTTCGCTAAACGATAACCGCCTTGCGCACCACGTATACTTTTAACGTAACCTGCTTTACTAAGCTGTGTAATAATCTGTTCTAAATATTTATCGGAAATTTCCTGTCTTGCTGAAATGCTTTTAATTGTTATATATTCACCTGTATTGTGCAGTGCCAGATCTAACATTAAACGCAGGGCATAACGCCCTTTTGTCGAAATCTTCATAAAGACCTCCTTTTATTTTTGGAGCACTCCCGGAAACTCTCATAGCCTGTTTTTACCGGTATTTTAGATGCTGCCATAAATAATTATCTCCATTTTCGTGATATCATATGTGTGTTTTTACGCAGACCGTCTGAGCATAGCGAAGGAAAGGCAAGTAAAAACACACATATGATATCACGAAAATGTATTCAGCGTATATTCAGCATCAAAAAATATCGTCATAAACCTCATTTAGTTTCCGGGAGCACTTTTTTGAGAGTGCTATTTGGATTGTATTAATGATTATATTACCATGGGAATACTATGTTTACAAGACCTAAAGCATATAAATTGAAGAAAAACATATATGTTATGGAATTTTTAATTTGCGTATTTTATTGTAACTTCCTTTTTGGTATGGTAAAATAGTCCTATGATAAGATAAAAATAACAGGGAAACATTTATATTAAACTATGAATGCCGAGGGAGGGCAAATGAAAAAGTTAGCAACATTTATTCTAATTGCGATAGGTGCATTTTCTCTGCCAGGCTGTAAAGCGCAAGAGCCTGTATTGGACCCGGGTCAGACAGGGATGACCGGCTCAATCAACCCGAATGAAAATCCGGAAGAAAACAGTCAGAATAATACAGAAAGTGAAAACGATAATAGTCAGGAACCAAATGAAGCGGCTGTGTATGAACCGGTTACCGGAGATAACCTTACCGTAGCAGCAGAATTTGCAAAAGATTTATTAGATGAAAACTTTCCTAAACTGATACAGTCCTATCAGTATGATGATAAAATGAAAGCAGCAATGGCAGCCGGCGATACGAAAAAGACAGTATATTTTTATAATGCGGAATACGGTAAATTCGAAGATATGAATAAGGCTTATGCATTGTCCGTAGGTGCTTATCAATATGTAATGATACCGGTAGAGTGTTCAGTAAGTAATTTTAATTATCAGATTGTTTTTGACGGGAATCATAACATTGTCGGGTTTACCTACGGGGAATATGTTCCTAAAGAAGCCACTGGGGAGGATAAGATACCGGACGGGGTTACCGAGGAAGAATATACCTTTTACAGCGACGGGTATGTTATACCGGGTACCTTAACAAGACCGGAGGAAGGGAGCCGTTTTCCTATTGTAATTTTAGTCCAGGGGTCAGGGGCATCTGACCGGGATGAGAGTATCTATGAAAACAAGCCTTTTCGTGATATTGCCTGGGCACTTGCGGGTCAGGGAATCGCTTCTTACCGCTATGATAAGAGGAGTTATCTGTACGCAGAACAAACGGCGGAAGATGTTACAGCAACTATTGAAGATGAAATTATTGATGATGTTATCGCAGCGGCAGATATGGTTAAAAAACTGGAATATGCGGATCTTTCACACATTTATATACTGGGTCACAGCCTGGGAGGGTATGCGATACCACGGATTGCGCAGAATTTAACCGATATTTCAGGCTATATCATGATGGCTGCACCTGCGCAACATTTGAAAGAATATAGTATGGACCAGTATGAATTTTTAGCCGATGAGGATGAATCGATTACAGCGGAGGAACAGGCACAGCTCAATACCCTTACGGAACAGATAAAATTGCTGAATAAACCGAAGAATATCCCTGAAAATGAGGTAATATTAGGTGCTTATAAGGATTACTGGATTGACTTAGCTAAATATTATCCAATTAAAACGGCGAAAAAGATAAAAGTACCGGTTTTAGTCCTGCAGGGGGAAAGAGATTATCAGGTCACAATGGATCAGTTTAATATTTGGAAAACGAATTTTAAAGATTCTGGGAATTGGATTTTTAAGTCTTATACTTCCTTAAATCATTTTATGATGGCTGGAACCGGATTACCAAATTCTGAAGAATATAAGACACATTCCCATGTAGGCGATTTAGTAATACAGGATATCATACAATTTATTAAGAATAAAGTAATATAACTTAACTAAAATAAGCATGTCCCCAATAATTGAGTATGAGGTTGTTAGAATCAAATATATGTACTATGTTCTCCTACAAACGCAGTAAATTATTATAATACCGCATATTAAATTTCAGGCAGGCTTTTTTAGCATAAAAAGAACCAGGTATATTAATTGAAGGGCGGCTGTAAAAACTATTTTACTTAAAGTAACTAGTTTTTACAACAGCCCTTTGATTCATTACAAGTTTATTTTCGTCCATTTTCCGTTGGAGAATCTAAGGAAATTAAGCGTAAAACGTAAAAACTGATCCCCGCATAAAGCTATCCAGGCTCCATATAAACCGAAAGAAAGGGGAAAGCACAACAGCCATGTTAAAAATGGACGAATGAGTGCAACGCTGACCATAGAGGTAATTGCTACGAAGACGGTATCACCGGCACCGCGCAGGCACCCTGATATGACTACCTGAGAAGTCTGGGCATGAGTAGTACAAGCAATGATTATCATGATACTTGATCCTAATGCGATGATAGCAGGATCATTTGTAAACAAAGATACTAATAATCCCCTTCCTGCAATAAATATTATAATTAAGACGGTAGATGCCAGGAAAGCTAAACGTTGTCCGGCTTTGCCATAAAGAATTGACATATCAGGACGTTTGGCACCAAGACTTTGTCCAACCAGGGAGGAGGCTGCGACCGAAAATCCGTCACCAAAGCAAAAGGATAAATTAAGAATATTCATACAGATAAGGTGGGTTTCGTAAGCAGTGGTGCCCAGTTTTGCAACGATAATAACATACGCAAAAACCCCGATACGCATAAATACCTGTTCGACAAAAGCACTTCCGCTGACCTTGGTAATGGGGTCCAGAATAGAATGATTAATCTTCCATTGTGCTTTGCAGCGAAGGCTTAAGAATGAATTCTTTCTTAATAGTGAGTGTTGCGATTGACATGATGCAGGCAGCTATGGCACCCATACAAGTTGCAATTGCAGCACCTTTTACTCCCAGTTTTGGAAAAATATTTGTAAACGTCCTTTGTCGGAGGTAATTCTCCAGTTACTAACTTTGGGTTAATCATGCCTTTTACAGTGAAAAAAGTCGATGCTTGATTAATCAATTTCATAATAAACCTTCTGTCCTATGTATTTGTATTTTCAAGTTAAATACTAGTACTACCTTGCATAAATAACACTTAATTCAGCACCTGCTATTTACACCAGTGCTGTGTTGTCATCAATCGGCGTAGGAACCGCTACGCCTCATTCCTCCGCCTTGCCCTGGCTCAAATATCA
>JBAVPE010000061.1:0-33671 GCA_049692775.1 Anaerocolumna sp.
CGTTCGACTTGCATGTGTTAAGCACGCCGCCAGCGTTCATCCTGAGCCAGGATCAAACTCTCAAATTTAAAGTTTAATCATTTTCAGAATTAACATTGGCTTATTTAAATCTAAGATCTAAACAATCGTTAATTTCCGTGAAACTTAAAGTTTCAATTTTTACTGTTTTTAGGTTGTACCAATGCATTTAAGCATCAATACCGTTCTTTGATTATTTCATACTTTATATGAATTTTCACATATTATATGAATCATCATGAAAATTTTGTTAGAATTTTCAGGGTTGTTTTACTGTTCAGTTATCAAGGTTCCTCTTTTAATTATTGTCGTCAATTCGTTGCCGACAACTTTTACAGTGTATCATATGTTTCGACCACTGTCAACATTCTTTTTAATAAATAACTTCTTATAATCGCTATTAACATTTTATAAATTTAAATTTCTTATGAAAGATATTCAAGTTATTAAACGTTCAAAGCGGAACCTTAATTATATAATACATTGTATTCAATGTCAAATAATTTAAAAATTGCCAGGTTCCAAATTAATTCATTTTTTTATGCTAATTTTATTTTTTCTTCACAAAGTTAACACATTTTTTTTTTAGAATAAAAAGTGGATAGTGAATAAAAAACACTTTCTACTCCCACCCTATTATACGCATGGTTCTAAATTAGATTTAGTTACCAAAAGAAGAAGCCGGCATGTCGTTACTGGCTTCTTCTTTGTTTTTAACAATTAATAATGCAACATATAATACATTCTGTCATATTACATTTACATATAGAACCAAATGAATACTTTACAGTTATCAACGGAGATAAATTCATTTAAACGAAGCCATTGGTAAAGTATCGTTTGTCTGTTCTCCTTTTATTTAATGTATGTATCTAACGCAAAACTAATAATTAGTGCACGATTAATTTTTTTTAATACATCTTGATCTAGATGACATACTTTTTCTTTTAACCTTGATTTGTCAATAGTTCTCACTTGTTCCAACAATATAACAGAATCTTTAATAATTCCATATTTATCAGCATCAATTTCAACATGAGTTGGAAGCTTTGCTTTATTCATTTTAGATGTAATAGCTGCACATATAACAGTTGGGCTATGTTTATTACCTGTATCATTTTGAATAATCAGAACAGGTCTGACTCCTCCTTGTTCCGATCCAATCACCGGCCTTAAATCCGCATAAAAGATATCGCCTCTTTTTATAATCACTTTTCTCACACTCCATTTTATGGCTTTAGTCTTATTATTTCCCAATTTTGACTTGTGTATTCCATAAAATGTTTTCTTTTATGTGACCTTTTCGTGAATTTTTATTCTTTTATCTCAATAATCTTACCTTGATGGTAATAAATACGCGGAATTCTCTTTCCTACATTACATATTAATTCATAATTAAAAGATAAGGCCATTGCTGCTATTTCTTCAACCGGGATGAACTCATCTCCATCTTTACCTAATAGTGTAACTTCATCTCCTTGTATAACATTATCTATCTTAGTTACATCAACCATAAATTGATCCATACATACCCTACCGATGATAGGGGCAGATTTACCATGAATTAATATTCTTCCCTTGGAAGATAAAAGCCTTGGATAACCATCACCATATCCTACAGGTATGGTAGCAATTTTTGTTTTATTCGTCGTCACATATGTACTGCCATAACTTACACCTACACCTGCATCGACCTCTTTTACAAAACTGACATGAGTTTTAATTTCCATAGCTGGTTTTAAGATAAGTTTATTTTTATTGACTTCTTCAGAAGGATATAGACCATAAGTTGAAATTCCACTTCTTACCATATCCAATTGTGCTTCGGGTAAATCTATGATTCCTGCACTATTAGATATATGTTTTATTGGTATTAAGACTCCTTCCGTTTCCAATTGTCTTATAAAGGAAAGGTATCTTTCCAACTGATTATGCGCTGAGGTTTTATCTGTCTCATCTGCGCAGGCAAAATGTGAAAATATTCCCTCAATCTTAATTCCTTTTAACTGTGCTATTCTTTTTATTTCGCTAATACTTTCTATTTTATCGCTATATCCAATCCGGCTCATTCCTGTATCCAGTTTAATGTGGACATTCGCTGTTTTGTTCTGTTCTAATGCTTCCTTTGAGAGCTCCTCTGCTGCTCTGTATTGAAAAATTGTTGGTGTTATGTCATATCGAACCAATTCTTTAAATTGTTCTTTGGGAGTGTATCCTAGGATTAAAAGTGGTTTGTTAATACCTGCCTGCCTTAATTCAATACCTTCTTCTAGAATAGCTATACCAAATGCATCCACTCCTATTTGGTCTAATACTTTTGCTATAGGTACTGCACCGTGTCCATAGCCATCTGCTTTTATAATTGCCATTATCTTAGTAGTGTTATTTATTAATTTCCTTGTGTTTATGATGTTATTGCAAATAGCATCCAGATCAATATTAGCGGCCACCCTAAAATATCGTTTTTCAATTTCTTCCGATGAAGATAATCCTGTAAAACCTTCTGTCATGTGTTCCTCCATTCCATATCGGGATATTATTGAAAGTCCAAATATTATTTTTCAGGTGTTTTATATACTTATTTCGTGACCATTCAGTCACTGCGGTTCTAGTGAACCAATGCACACAAAATATACAAGAAATGCATATTATGGCACTGACTAACTCGAAGTCCTACGAGTTACCCGGTATACTGAATAGTTACCATATTTCTTCTATATTAATTTTATTAGCCTATATAAAATACCTTCAATAACCAAAATGATAACCTTAGGTAATATCCCAACATTTATTATTTTAAAAAGAACTTCATATTCTTTAATGTTAATTTTCACATTTGCTTTTATATTCCATATTTATAATGAATATATTCCGTCTTGATTATGCTTTATAGTAAGAGGCAGTGCATCAATTATATCACTGGCCATTAAGGAATAACTACCTTTTGTTTCACAAGCCTTGTCACCTGCCAGACCATGGATATAAACTCCCAGCTTAGCAGCTTCCCCCGTATCTAATCCTTGTGCAATTAATGCTGCAATAATTCCGGTTAAAACGTCACCAGTTCCTCCTGTAGCCATCCCATTATTACCAGAAATATTGATATATCTCTTATCATCGTTAGCTACAATAGTTCTTGCATCTTTTAATACAAATAGTAAATTATTTTTAAATGTACAATAATTTGCTGTTTCAAGGAGATTACTTGTTATATTTTCTATTGTCATATTGAGCAGCACTGACAGTTCTTTAAGATGTGGGGTTAAAACTGTATGTTGCGGAAGAAATGATGCAACCGCCTCTATTCTGTTAAATTCTGTATCTGACTTATTTTCCAGTTCATTTACTTTCTGAGCCAAAAGATTAATTCCATCCGCATCAATGATAATGGGTGTTTTATCTTTTTTTAAAACCAGCTCCAATAATTGCCTGGAAACATCACTAACCCCGATTCCAGGTCCAATCACAATAACATTTGCCCATTCAATCTCTTTTAATATTTTATCGATTTCATTATTATCTATAGTACCCACATCATAGGTATAGATTAAAGCTTCCGGAATTTGTGATTGTATAATAATTCTGTTTTCTGCCGGAGTCATTACTTTTACTAAACCAGAACCCATCCGATATGCCGCTTTTGCCGAGAAATAACATGCTCCGCTCATATTTACGGAACCTGCTATTATAAGTACTTTTCCATAAGTCCCTTTATTAGAATAATTTTTCCTTTTCGGTAATTTTTCCAAATCAGAAGTATCATAAATAAAGTATTGTGATGTAACAGCATCAATTGCAGTTTGTGGTAATCCGATGTCAGCTACTATAACGGTTCCGGCATACTCACAACCGGGATATAATATCAAGCCTATTTTGTTTAATCCAAAGGTTATAGTATAATCAGCTTTTATAGAAATATCCATAGGTTTCGCAGTATCTGCCGACAGACCAGAAGGTATGTCAACAGCAAAAACAAGATGTTCACCCGTGTTTATTTCCTCAATTATATCTTTATATATGCCGGAGATATTCCTGCTAAGACCAATACCAAACATCGCATCTATTATAATAGTATATTCAGAGATTACTATATTGTTATATATAGATATGCCTAAATTTCTCACTATGTTAAGTTGCTGTCTGGTAAGTGCAGAGGCTTTATCTTCATCACCGGCTAATAAGATATCTGCCGTATAACCTTTCAGTTTTAAAATACGTGCCGCTGCTATCCCATCTGCACCATTATTACCGGTACCACACACTGCCAGGATTTTACTTTGTTTATTCGAGTGCTTTTTAACTATATCTGCAACCGATAGCGCCGCGCGTTCCATTAAAACGATTGCAGGTATACCAATTTTATCAATTGTAACTTCTTCAACCGCTTTCATCTGCGCAGAATCAACTATCGTCTTCATACAAAACTCCTATCTGACAGCTTTTACTGTTATAATAATCATTATTTACGAATTTCCTTACATTGCAGCTATCTTTCAGCTTTTACCGGCACTCTCAATATGTGAATTCTGTTGGGATATCACCAGTTTTCAGTTTAAGTCCGACTTATTATCTTACATTACTTTCGCCAACGGCTACCGCACCCGCATACTCTTTTGTATTCGTAATGCTCACAAAAATACTTGATATGGCTAATGAATTAGAAATTTCTAAAGCCAAACCATATAAATTAACATATGGTTTGCCCAAAGGATCCCTCAACACCTCAATTTCTATGGGTTTAATGCTACGGAAACCTGTCCCAAGCATTTTTGAAACCGCTTCTTTTACCGCAAAATTGTCTGCGAATTTTTGTTTATATATGATTGCTAAATCTATTTCTTCCGCAGTAAAATATTTTTTCCTAAACGCTTCTTTTTCACATGCTCTAACCACTCGGTTTATTTCAATTAAATCTGTACCGATACCAACAATCATAACTCGTACTCCTATACAACTATGGTCGCCACCATAACATTTAAGTATTTTTCAGTTCTTCATCTAGTCCCTGCATTAATTCAGGACCCAGCATATCATGCATATAGGAGTAAATGGATGTATTTTTCATCTCCATGTCCTGTTTTTCCAATATTCTTTCTTTTAGTTCATCTCTTATTTTAGAAATCCACCGGGCAATTTCTAAAATTTTATAATTATTACTTTTTAGCCTGGAATAGCAGACTTTTGTACTTTCAATGATAAGCTGTTCATTTACTGCTTTTATCCGATACGGTAACTTGATTAATTCATCTTCCGTATTATTCATCTTGTCACTAAGTTCTTTTATAAATCTTTGGTTTTGTTCTAGCTTTTTAGCCTTCAGTTTACCTATTTCTGTATCATTTACGTCCATGTGGATGATAATTTCCTGCATCAATTTCGTCTTTAAATTCTTCATATCTTTCATATCATTAGCTAGCTTTCCCTGCTGTTTTATGAGTTCGTTTAATTTAGTTTCTATTTCCTTAATGTGTGCTGGTTTGTCATATTCAGGAAATAGTTCATGCCATCGTTCGTCCAAGGTGAGAATAGGTATCTTCTTACCCTTAAATAATTTTTCGAAATTTATTTCTTTCGTTTTTCTCATTTGAATGCACTTCCTTCACCAAAGTGATTGCAAATCTAAAGTACAAGTTAAGGCTCCGGGATCCTAATTTCCGTTCGTTTCCGAGCTTTCTTCCAAGGCTTTTAAATTATAGGACAATCGCATTAAACTTTCAGCTAAATGCACATTTTCCACCATGATTTCATTCGGTAAGTTAAGGTCTGTAGGTGCAAAGTTCCAAATTGCTTTTATTCCCATCCGAACTAAATCTTTAGCAAGAGCCGGGGCTTTTAACTTAGGAATAGTTAAGGCCGCTATATGCACCGGATTATTTTTAATGAAATCTTCCAGTTCATCTATCATACGTATCTCAGTACCCCGGATTGAAATTCCTTCCAGCCTTGGATTGACATCAAAAATTCCTTTTATATAGAATCCCCGCCTGTCAAAATCCGTATAGTTAGCTAACGCCTGCCCAAGATTACCTGCACCGATTATAATTAGATTATAACATTTATCAAGCCCTAAGATTTTACCGATTTCTGTATATAAATATTCAACATTATAGCCATATCCCTGTTGTCCAAATCCACCAAAATTATTCAGATCCTGCCTGATTTGTGAAGCAGTTACTTTCATTCTCTCACTTAATTCTTTTGACGAAATGCGAACTACGTCATTCTCAAGTAATTCGCCTAAGTATCTGTAATATCTTGGTAATCTTTGTATTACAGCTAATGAAATTTCCTTTTCTTGCACGGTTATTCCTCCATTATTATATGATTTTATAAATATCCGCTTTATTAAGTAATTATATGTGATTGATATATAATTGTCAAATATAGTTTGATTTCTCATTTACTTGACATTTTTCCCGTATTACAATATGATTTTATAGGAATGTTTCTTTTATACTGCTATAATCGTGACTTTCTATTTATACGGCTTTTATGGACTGATGCATCGTGAATATGTAAAATACAGCATATTTTAACGTTGCTTATACTTAAAAAATTTAATGGAGAATATAATATGATACTGGCATGTAAAAATATAAGTAAAAGTTTTGGAACGGATCAAATCTTAAACAGTGTTTCTTTCCATATTAATGACAGGGAAAAAGCCGCTATCGTCGGCGTGAATGGTGCAGGAAAATCTACTTTATTTAAAATAATTATGGGTGAATTATCAGCAGATGAAGGAGAAATTATTTTTTCTAAAGGAAGTACTGTTGGTTATTTAGCACAGCATCAGGAATTATCCTCTAAAAATACCATCTATGATGAAATTCTGACCGTGAAAAAAGATGTAATTGAGTTAGATAATTCCATTCATCAATTGGAATCCGAAATGAAATCAGTCACAGACGAAGAATTAGAGAGAATGCTTATAACCTATACCAGATTAACACATGAATTCGAACTTAAAAATGGATATGCCTATAAAAGTGAAGTAATCGGTGTTCTGAAAGGGCTTGGATTTACTGAAGATGAATTCAGTAAACCTGTTATAACTCTCTCGGGTGGTCAAAAGACCCGGGTCGCTTTAGGTAAATTATTACTAAGCACCCCTGATTTAATATTACTTGATGAACCCACTAACCATCTGGATATGGAGTCCATTGCATGGTTGGAAACTTTTTTGCTTAATTATAAAGGTGCCGTTGTTGTTATAGCCCATGACCGTTACTTTTTAAATAAAGTGGTAACGAAAGTGGTTGAAATAGAAAATGCAAAAGCCACTTCTTATGAAGGAAACTATTCCGCTTATGCAGAAAAAAAAGCTTTCCAAAGAGATGCCATGTTAAAGCATTATCTTAATCAGCAAAAGGAAATTAAACATCAGGAAGATGTCATTGCCAAACTCCGTTCCTTTAATCGTGAAAAGTCCATAAAACGTGCCGAAAGCCGTGAAAAAATGTTAGATAAAATTGAACGGATAGATAAGCCCCTTACTCAGGAATCCCATATGTCTATTCGCCTTGAGCCGTATGTAATCAGCGGTAATGATGTACTGACTGTCACTGACTTAAGTAAATCATTTCAAACCTTGAAGCTTTTTGAACATATTAACTTTGACATAAAACGTGGTGAACGGGTTGCAATTATTGGTAATAACGGAACAGGAAAAACTACCATTTTAAAAATAATAAACCAGTTAATTTCTTTTGATGAAGGCGAAATAAAACTAGGTGCAAAGGTTAAAATCGGATATTACGACCAGGAGCACCAGGTATTAAACCAGGATAAGACTTTATTTGACGAATTGCAGGATACTTACCCTAATATGGATAATACTACTATCCGAAATATTTTAGCTGCTTTTCTGTTTACCAACGATGATGTTTTTAAGCGGATTAAAGATATCAGCGGCGGAGAACGAGGCCGTGTATCCCTTGCAAAACTTATGCTTTCGGAAGCTAACTTTTTAATTTTGGATGAACCCACGAACCATTTGGACATAACTTCAAAAGAAATATTAGAAAATGCCATTAATAATTATACCGGTACTGTACTTTATGTCTCACATGACCGTTATTTTATTAATAAAACCGCAACACGAATTTTAGATCTGACCCAATATAATTTATTAAATTACATCGGTAATTATGATTACTATTTGGAGAAAAAGCCGGAAATGGAGCGGTTGCTATTACCTCGAACCGGAAAATCACAGCTAGCAGCCAATACAACTAATTCTATTGATTCTGAGTTGCAAAGCGCTGACAGTAAACTTGATTGGAAGCAACAGAAAGAAGAACAGGCGAAAATCCGAAAAAAACAAAATGATTTAAAGAAAACCGAAGAAGAAATTCATAAATTAGAAACCAGAAATGAAGAAATCGATTACCTTCTTACCCTGGAAGAAACATTTACAAATGTCCCCATATTATTGGAACTGAATAACGAAAAAAAATCAATAGAAAAACAATTGGATGAATTATTACTTTTGTGGGAAGAATTGGCAGAATAAAGGAAAAGGGCTTGTTGCAGGATTTAGATATTCATTCTTTATTTATATAAGAAAATAATGCATCCTGCCACAGCCCTTTTTATTGAATTGTAAGTGAAATCAAATATTCATGTGTTATCCATTAATTTACAGTCTTTCATTATAATCCCTGCTCACTAATGTTTTTTATTGTATTCGTAATATGTTCATGAGCTAAAAATTCAGCTTTTTCACCATCCCTTTGCCGAATCGCATCTAATATAGCAGTGTGTTCTTTGTTGGAATTTACTGCCCTATTATCGGAAGCCAACGTTATTTTACGGATACGCTGAACATAATGGTGAAAATCGGACAATACATGATTTAATATTTTACTGTCCGAAGCATCATAAATTAATTGATGAAATTTATTATCCAGTTCAACAATCTGTTCATGATGTTCTTTTTTTGCATGAAACTCCGATAAATATACAATTTCTTCCAATTCATCAATCTGCTCCTGAGAAATATGCTCACAAGCCCATTTGGCACATAATCCTTCCAGATAGGAGCGAATAATGTAAATGTCATGTATGTCTTTTTCTGAAATGCCATTTACATAAGCCCCTTTGTTTGGAACGATATTAACTAACCCTTCAAGTTCAAGCTGTCTGAGGGCTTCTCTAACCGGTGTTCGGCTTACACCTAATTCCATACCAATGGATGTCTCTTTTAACTCTTCATTCTGACTATATTTACCTGATAAAATATCCTCACGTATTTTATTAAATACACGTCCTCTAAGAGAATATTTATCCGTTACTTCCTTATGAACATCTTTATCGTCCACAAAAAAACCTCCTATAGTTCTTCAATTGTACTCATTAGGTAGTCTGCAAATTCAGCACTGGTAGCACCTGTATTTCGTCCGGTGATGACCAGCTTCTTTTCTGTAATGGTACAGATGTCAAGTGCTTTATATAATTTATCCGATTCCGCAATATATCCGATATGTGCAAGAAGCATAGCACCTGCACGTATAACACTGCAAGGATCAGCATAAATATCCCTGCCTTCATCCACCATGCGCGGTGCAGATCCATGGATGGCTTCAAACATAGCATATTTCTTACCGATATTAGCACTTCCGGCAGTGCCAACACCGCCTTGGAATTCAGCGGCTTCATCTGTCAGAATATCTCCATACAGATTAGGAAGTACAAGGACCTGGAAATCTTTCCTTCTCTTTTCATCCACTAACTTAGCAGTCATAATATCTATATACCAGTCATCTGCTGTTATACCAGGATATTCTTTTGAAATTTCCTTAAATATATCTAAGAATTTACCATCGGTTGTTTTTATAATATTGGCTTTTGTTACAGCAGTTACTCTGGTTTTACCATTGTTTTTGGCAAATTCAAAGGCTGCCCTTATAATTCTTTCCGTGCCTTGTGAAGTTACTACTGTAAAATCGACACCAAGATCCTCCGTTACATGAACTCCTTTACTTCCTACGGCATAAGCTCCTTCTGTATTTTCTCTATAGAAAGTCCAGTCAATTCCCTGTTCCGGAATGCGTACAGGCCTGACATTGGCAAATAAGTCCAGTTCTTTTCTCATTGCAACATTAGCACTTTCAACATTTGGCCACGGATCACCTTTCCTGGGGGTTGTTGTTGGTCCTTTTAGTATCACATGGCATTCTTTTAATTCTTCTAAAACGGCAGGGGGTATTGCGGCCATCTCCGCAGCCCTGCGTTCAATGGTCAGTCCATCAATTGCCTTAAACCGGACTTTTCCAGCTTTAACATCATCGGATAATAAATATTCTAATACTCTTTGTGCCTGGGATGTAATTGCAGGTCCGATCCCATCTCCGCCACAAACACCAATGATTATTTTGGACAACTCTTTATAGTTTACGAAATCACCCTGCTGTTTCATGACTTCTACTCGTTTTAACTGTTCCTCCAGTAATTTTCCAAATTGTTCCTTAGCTGTTTGAATATAATCTGTCATTTTTATCCTCCAAAGTTATTTATATTTTACCAACTGTATATCAGTTTATTTCATTTTTCTTTACTTGTCAAATCAGATACTCATTTTTTGATAATTTTCTTGTAATTTTCTGTCTGATAACTTATAGTGTTGCTTTTACTTCGTTAATAACGTTAATTAATTCTTCATCCGTAATAACGGTAACACGCCCGCCATCATATTCTTTATCCACCCATTCTTTTACTTTTATCACGATGGGGGTTGATTTATTAACCGCTTCGTTGCCTTTTAGTTTAAAATAAGCATTCATCCAGTGCGCTATGCCAGCCAAACCGGAAGTATTAGAAACAGATACCAAAACAGGTCTGTTTAAAAACTTTTCCGTATCAAAGATATTGTAGATTTCTTCATTTTTCAATAAACCATCCGCATGAATACCTGCACGTGTCACGTTAAAATTCTTTCCGACAAATGGTGTTCTGTGTGGAATCCCATACCCGATTTCTTTGGTAAAATACTCTGCCAGTTCTGTTATAACTGTGGTATCCATACCATCTAAAGTACCTTTTAGCTGAGCATATTCAAATACCATGGCTTCAAGAGGTGTATTACCTGTTCGTTCACCAATACCAAACAGAGAACAATTTACTCCGCAGGCCCCATATAACCAGGCGGTTGTTGAATTGGTTACTGCTTTATAGAAATCATTATGTCCATGCCATTCTATCATATTAGATGGTACTCCGCCATGGGTCAAAAGACCATATATAATTCCCTGAACGGAACGAGGTATCACAGCACCTGAGAAGTTAACACCATATCCCATGGTATCACAGGCTCTTATCTTTACTGGAATTCCATACTGTTCTCCGAGCTTCATCAATTCCAAACAAAAAGGAATTACAAACCCATGTATATCAGATCTGGTGATGTCTTCCAGATGGCAGCGGGGTGCTACTCCTGTCTCTAAACATTCCCGGACCACACTAAGATAGTGGTTAATTGCTTCCCGTCTTGTCATCTTCATCTTATAAAAAATGTGATAATCCGAACAGCTTACTAAAATCCCAGTTTCCTTCATACCAATTTCTTTTACTAATTCAAAATCTTTTTTACTTGCACGAATCCATGAAGTTACCTCAGGAAACTGATATCCTCTTTCCATACACTTATAAACGGCATCCCTGTCTTTTTTACTGTATAAGAAAAATTCACTCTGTCTGATGATACCGTTAGGACCGCCTAATCTATGTAAATAGTCATATATTGTAACTATCTGTTGCGTAGTATAAGGTGCTCTGGATTGTTGTCCGTCGCGAAAGGTAGTATCAGTGATCCATATTTCATCGGGAAAATTATGGGGTACGATTCTGTCGTTAAATGCAATTTTGGGCACCTCATCATAGGGAAATAAATTTCTAAATACATTAGGCTGTTCTACATCAACCAAGGTATATAAATGTTCCTCTAATTGAAGTAAATTGTTATGTTGATTCATATATACTTTCCTATTTTCCATGTTATACTTCTCCTTACTACTTAATAATGTTCAATATATAAGAATATATTGACTATTCAATCATTGCGGTTCTCACGGACCGATGCATATTTGGGTGCTGTTTCACGCAAAATTCTCCGGATTTCCGGGACAATTGAACAGTTACATAATATGTTCTTATGATGTTAATTTTGTGACTCATTCTGTTTTATTGTATACAATTATACTTTCGTTGTCAAGGATTAATTTTGCGATGTACTCAATTATCAGATTATCACGTTACCTTATTAAATTACCCTGACGGGTTTTATTAATTTACCTTACAGGACTGGGGGTTTATAAATAAACTTTATTTTTTTTATGATCTGTTATATAATAATTAATAAGATATGCGACATAATAGATACTTTACTTATTTATAGAAACAAATTTTGTCAATAATGAGGTAGAGCGGAAAATTATAATAAAAAAGCGAGGTAAGATTATGCAAAAAAAGAAACTTGTCGTTGCATTGGGAAGAAATGCCTTCGGAGATACATTTCCTGAGCAGCAGAAAGCGGTTAAAATAGCAGCAAAAGCAATTGCTGACCTGGTAGAAGATAATTTTGATATTGTTATCACCCACAGTAATGGACCGCAAGTTGGTATGTTCCACACAGCAATGACTGAATTCAGCCGTCTTGATTCTAAATATACGGTGGCTCCAATGTCTGTTTGCAGTGCTTTAAGTCAAGGATATATCGGTTATGACTTACAAAATATTCTTCGTACCGAGTTATTAAACAGGGGGATTTTCAAACCTGTTTCCACAATAATTACACAGGTAAAAGTTGACCCCTTTGATAGGGCCTTCAGTAATCCAACCAAAATAATCGGCCGTTATATGACTCAGGAAGAAGCCGAACTTGAAAAACAAAAAGGAAATTATGTGACTTATGATGCAGGCAAAGGATATCGTAGAATTATTGCATCCCCTAAACCAAAGGATATCTATGAAATTGATGCCATCAAAGCATTATTAGATTCAAACCAGATTGTAATTGCAGGAGGCGGAGGCGGTATTCCTGTTCTTGAGCAAGGTACTAATTTAAAAGGTGCCAGTGCTGTGATAGAAAAAGATTATACCAGTGAATTATTAGCCGAACTTATTTCCGCAGATATCATTCTGTTTCTGACAGGCGTAGAAAAAGTAGCGATCCATTATGGAACTCCAAAGGAAAAGCCGCTTAGTAAGATAAGTGTGGCGGAAGCAAAAGAATATATCAATAACGGTTATTTTGAAGCAACCTCCATGCTGCCTAAAATTGAAGCTTCCGTGCAGTTTATCTCTTCTGCTTCGGATCGTCAGGCTATCATTACACATATTGAAAAAGCGAAAGATGCTGTCCATGGAAAAACAGGTACAAGTTTTATTTTATAAATTTTGACTTGAATCATATAAGTTCATAACATATAAGTTCACAAAAAGAAATGGTGGAATACAAGTACTGGATTCCACCATTTCTTTATAATTATCTTTTAAATATTTCTTTGTCATGAAGTTTTATTTACCCTGTTTTAACTTTGCTATACTGCTTATATTGCATAGTTGCTTAAGTCTTCCTGGAAATTCTTTATCATTGATTCAAATACTGAAATCTGCCTTGTTAATTCCGTAATCTGCTCAACATAAACTGTCACATTAGAGTTTGCTTCCTGCGTAGAAGCTGAATTTTCTTCTGCAATGGCAGCCAGACTTTGAATACCATCAAATAAATTAGAAATATTATCTGCCTCCAGCTTAAGATCCTGTGAATTATGAATCATCAGATCTGATACCACTTTTAATCGTTCGTTTGTGTGACTGGAAGAATTAACGGCTTCTGTAAGTTTTGTATTCTCTACTTCCAAAACATCATATTGTACATCAATGCCTTCCACCACTACATTAATACTTGATACAAAGTTTGTTAAACTTTCATTAATCTGATTTACGGCATTATTTGTTTCTTCCGATAGTTTTCTTACTTCTTCTGCCACAACGGTAAATCCTTTACCAGCTTCCCCTGCCCTGGCAGCTTCTATGGAAGCATTCAGTGCTAAAAGATTAATCTGTTTTGCTATGGCGGCTACAATTAATACAATTTGTGTAATATCGTTGGCATTTTCCTTTAATTCGTTGCTTCGATGTCTGATATCATTAAATTTATGTAATACTGTAGTTATTTGGGATGCAGTTGACTGAACATTCTGGAAACTGTTTTCTATTCCAACTACGGCTTCTTCAATTTGAGATTTATTGTTTTGTCCGTCATCAGATATACCGGTCACATTCTGAATACTTCCATCCAGAACCGTAATGGCATTTTCAGTATCCTCTGCCTGCGTAATGGCCGCTCCTGCTACCTGATCAAGAACATTGGTAATGTCGTTTGAAGTACTCTGCATTGTATGTGCAATTTCTGCCACTGATTTATTAAAAATATATAATTCATCTACAATTGCATTAAACCCGATAAAGTCTTTCTGGACACTCCTTTTTATTTCATTAATATTGTCCATCATATCCTCATATTCATCATTGGATTTAAGAACTATGGACTCAACAAAATTACGTTGGCTTAATTTACCCAATTCTTTCATAATTAACTTTTGAGGGCGATGAAAAAGAATCGAAGTTAAGAAGGATATGATAAGGGTAGCTCCGCCAATAATACAGGAAGTTATTGTACCTGCAGACAATGCAAAGGATAAAATAGTAATGACTAAAGTATTCAGTATGGCGGTTTTTGCTGCTGTATTTTTAAACACTCCAAATGAAAACAGCTGACTGATCCGGTATTTTTTCGTATATTGTATTTCGTTTTCAAAGGTCAGCTTCAGTTGTGTCTCAGTCTCCTGCCGGCTTTTTACTTCAATCTTAATATCTTCTTTAAAGTACTTGGCAACTCCACTGATTAAACCGGTGAGATAATCTACCATACCTCTTTTGGAGCGATAAGTAAATATTATATCATGGGAAGAAACCGGAACAACATCCAGAGCTGGCGGTACCGCTCCCCTAAAACGTTTCATAACGATTACATGAACATCATTCATGGATTTTAAAAATTGATAAGCTGATTCATGTCGGAAAAATCCCGGATAATTCTTGCTAAAGGTTTTCACATTCTCTTCACCCATTGTAAACCAAATATCCCTATGGCTTTTGCCGGAAGCGTTACCAATATGATCTACTATTCCCTGGGCAATTCTATCTTCTACATCTTCTAAGGGTGTAAATATATGATCATTGGATAAACCATAAGTCCGCAAGGCATTATTTACAACTGTTTCACCGAATAATTTTCTGCACGATTCAACCCATGATGATACTACTGTACCTTTCATATTCATATCTCCTTTGCGTATAATTTTTGTAGAACAGATAATTATAGTTGCAAGTATATTAATGTTATAATTTAATACATCATGTAACTTTTCGTTATTTCTTCAATTATAAATCAATTATTTAACAATTACAAGATATACCATAGGAAATTATAAACTTATAATATAGTATCAGAAATAATCGAAAGGCATACTATAACTATTATATTAAAGGATGGTGCTAATATTGTGTGGAATAGCAGGCTTTTGTAACTTCTATGAAAACTACACCGGGGAGTCACCGAAATGGATTGATATTCTTAATAAGATGAAGGATAAAATAAAACATAGGGGGCCGGATGATAACGGTCTGCATCTGGCGGAACATGCCGGCCTGGCTCACGCCAGACTTTCAATCATAGATTTAGCAAACGGCAAACAACCTATGAGCAGAAAAATCGGAAATAAAATGTTTACCATAATTTATAATGGGGAATTATATAATACTGCTGAATTAAGAACTGATTTAGAATTTAAGGGTTGGAAATTCAGAACCACCACTGATACGGAAGTAATTTTGCTTGGTATCATTGAGTACGGCAATGAATTTGTGAAACAGTTAAACGGAATCTTTGCTTTTGCTATCTGGGATGAATATAACCAGACCCTTAGTATTTTCAGGGACCGGCTTGGTATTAAACCATTATTTTATACCATTGTAAATAATGCACTTATCTTTGGCTCAGAATTAAAGGTACTTTTTGAATATCCAGATTCTAAACCAATTATTGACAAGCAGGGATTGTGTGAAGTATTTGGTCTTGGTCCGGCTAAAACTTATGGCAGCGGAGTCTTTAAGAATTGTCATGAAGTATTACCAGGTTACTATATTGTTTATAACAAGGATGGACTTAAGACTATTAAATATTGGGAACTTATCAGTAAACCACATACAGATTCTTATGAAGAAACCATTGAAAAAACTTCATTTCTGGTAAGGGATTCCATAAAACGGCAGATGATTTCTGATATCCCTATCTGTACTTTTTTATCCGGAGGTGTCGACAGCAGTATCGTAACTGCCGTGTGTGCAGGAGAATTAGCAAAACTTGGGGAGCAACTTAATACATTTTCTTTCGATTTTGACGGAAATGATAAATTCTTTAAGGCAAATTCTTTCCAACCTTCCAGGGATCGTCCTTATGTTGATATGATGGTATCTCATTTGAAAACGAAACATACTTATTTAGAATGCGATAATCTAAAGTTGGCCGATTATTTATACACCTCAGTGGATGCAAAAGATTTGCCCGGAATGGCTGATGTAGATTCTTCCCTGCTATATTTTTGCTCAGAAGTAAAAAAATATAATAAAGTTACCTTAACCGGTGAATGTGCGGATGAAATATTCGGCGGTTACCCCTGGTTTCATAATAAAGAATCCTTCGAAGCCCACACTTTTCCATGGTCAAGAAATATTGAACCAAGAAAACAACTATTAAAAGATAATTTATTAAATGAAATTGACCTTGAGCAATATATTTTATCTGCCTATGAAAAATCGGTAAATGAAACCCCTGAACTTGAGGGTGAAAATGATATGGAAACAAGAAGGCGGGAAATAGCTTACCTGAATATAAAATGGTTTATGGTAACCTTATTAGACCGTATGGACCGTACCAGTATGTATTCCGGACTTGAAGCCAGAGTTCCCCTTGCTGACCACCGAATTCTGGAATATGTATGGAATGTACCCTGGGATATTAAGTGTAAAGAAGGTGTTGTTAAACATTTGCTAAGAGAATCTGCCAAAGGATTATTACCGGAGGAAGTTCTTAACCGAAAAAAGAGCCCCTATCCCAAAACTTATAATCCCAATTATGAAAAACTATTGGCAGACAGACTCATGTCAGTACTAGAAGATTCTTCCTCCCCGATTAATACACTTGTGGATATTAAAAAGGTTAAGAATTTTATCAGTACACCTTCTGATTATGGAAAGCCATGGTTTGGCCAACTTATGGCAGGCCCCCAGATGTTAGCTTATATGCTTCAGGTAAACTATTGGCTGAATAAATATAAGATTGAAATACTTCTATAGTTCCGATGCCTGTTAAAAATTGATAAATATTGTCGCCGGAAGTTCCTACAAGACTCTTATAGATAAAAATATTTCTATCATTATTTATAAATCTTGCAGATATTTATTAAATTGTTGCATTAGCAACATACATTTCCAAACTAAGGTTTATACTATAACTATAGATAAGTTTTAGATAAAACTGCTTCCAAAAACAACTGAAACTATTTCATTTAAGAAAGGAATTATGAATGGATAAAAAAATCCTTAAAAACATTGATTTGTCTAGCATTTTAAGTTTAAAAGAGCTTGTGGATTATCACCCTGGACAAATTGTAAGTAAAACCCTGATCCAGAACCAAAGTGTCAGTCTGACCCTTTTTGCACTTGATAAAGGTGAAGAAATAAGCACCCACTCCTCTCATGGTGATGCAATTGTTACTGTTACAGATGGGATCGGCGAAATAACAATCGGCGATAATATATTTACTTTAGCAGAAAACCAGACAATTGTAATGCCGGCAGAAATACCTCATGCAGTTTATGCAGGAGAAGCTTTTAAAATGTTACTTATCGTTGTCTTTTAATTACTGATGGAAATTATGGCTGTCACTCACCCTAATCAAAAATGGGGCTGTTACAGAAAAGTTAATTTGCTATTCTGCAACAACCCCATTTTTGAAACTATAAAATTTTAATCATTTATAGTGATGCTAACGTCTTATAGGTTTCATACCGTTCTTTTGCATTTGCCTCCGCTTTGCTAAATAATTCTTCTGCCACATCAGGGAAAGTCCTTGCAAGGGAACTGTACCTGACCTGACCCATAATAAAATCGCGGAAACTTTCTGTCGGTTCCTTGGAATCCAGGGTAAATGGATTTTTACCTTCTTTCTTAAGTTCCGGGTTATAACGGTATAAATGCCAGTAACCGGCTTTAACGGCTTTCTTAATGGTTTCCATGCTTCTGCCCATACCTTCTCTGATACCATGGCTGATACAGGGCGCATATGCAATAATAATGGAGGGTCCTTTGTAATTTTCGGCTTCCCTGACTGCCTTTATCAACTGGTTATTATCTGCATTGATACCAACCTGGGCTACATAAACATTGCCATAGGTCATCATCATACGGCCAAGATCCTTTTTACCGGCTTTTTTACCGGAGCTTGCAAATTTAGCTACGGCTGCTGTCGGTGTGGATTTAGAGGCCTGTCCGCCGGTATTGGAATAAACCTCCGTATCAAATACCAGGACATTAATATCTTCACCGGATGCCATAACCTGGTCAAGTCCGCCATAACCGATATCATATGCCCATCCGTCACCGCCTATGATCCAATGGGACCGTTTCACCAGATGATCACTTTGCTGTTTGATCTGATTAATCAGGTGCATGACTTCGCTGTCAGCGGATTGATACTTCTTTAATTCATCCATCAATTTCTCACTGGCTGCTTTACTGATATCACCATCTTCCTTGTAATTCAACCAATCTACCAACAACTCTTTTACATGGGGTTCAATGGTTTTTTCCACTAAGCGCTGCATATTATCTTCCAAACTCTTTCTCATTTGCTTGGAAGCAAGATACATACCAAAGCCGAATTCGGCATTATCTTCAAATAATGAATTAGCCCAGGCAGGTCCTTTTCCTTCATGATTCGTTGTATAAGAGGTGCTTGGAGCCGAGGCACCCCATATGGAAGAACAGCCGGTAGCATTGGCAATCATCATACGTTCACCGTATAATTGGGTTATCAGTTTAATGTAAGGTGTTTCACCGCAGCCCGCACAGGCACCTGAGAATTCCATTAGCGGTTGTTTAAACTGACTGTCTTTAAAGGATTTGCCTAAGGCTAAATCACTCTTATAACCAACTTCACATGTAGCAAACTTCCAGTTCTCCACCTGTTCCTCCACCTGTGTTGCTATCGGATTCATAACTAAAGCTTTTTCTTTTGCCGGACAGATATCTGCACAGTTGCCGCAGCCGGTACAATCCATAGGACTTATCTGGATTCTGAACTGTAAGCCTTCTACGCCCTTACCGGTTGCTTTTATGGTTTCAAAGGATTTTGGTGCTTTTCTGGTTTCACCATCATTTAATAAGAAAGGACGTATAACCGCATGGGGACATATATAAGCACATTGATTACATTGAATACAATTTTCTTCAATCCATTCCGGTACATTTACTGCAATTCCTCTTTTTTCATACGCGGTGGAACCGGAGGGGAAGGTACCGTCTTCCCTGTCTTTAAAAGCACTTACCGGCAGTTTATTGCCTTTTTGCTGCTGCATTGGTCTCATAATATCTCTTACAAAATCAGGTTCTTTAATATCTTCTTCCTCTTCCGTTTCTTTTACATTCTTCCAATCAGGCGGAACTTCTACCTTATGAATTCTTCTGACGCCTTTTTCTATGGCATCATGATTCATTTGAACTACTTTTTCGCCTTTTTTATTGTAAGAATAAGTCGCAGCATCCTTTAGGGCTTTTATAAATTTATCTTCCGGTAAGATATTTATAAGTTTAAAAAATGCACCCTGCATAATCATGTTAATACGGTTGCCAAGACCTATTTCCTCTGCGATCCTTACCGCATTAATGGTATAAAACTGAATATTTTTTTCTGCAATCTGATGTTTGTACCTGGCAGGTAAATTCTGCTCCAGTTCATCATCCGGCCATACACAGTTAAGGACAAAGATTCCACCTGGTTTCAAATCGTCAATAATATCATATTTATTAACATAAGATTGATTATGACAGGCAACATAATCCGCATGATCTACCAGATAAGTGGATTTAATCGGTGACTTGCCAAATCGCAGATGAGACATGGTAATACCACCGGATTTCTTAGAATCATAATCAAAATAAGCCTGTACTTTCTGATCTGTCTGATTACCGATTATCATGATGGCCTGTTTGTTGGCTCCTACTGTTCCATCTGAACCTAATCCCCAGATTTTACAGGAAATCCTGTCTGTAGGCTCTGTAGTGATTCTGCTGACAGCCTCTAAAGAGGTATTGGTTACATCATCATTAATACTTATTGTAAAATGATTTTTAGGACTCTTCTGCTTCAGATTCCCGTATACAGCAGCGATATCATTTGGCCTCGTATCCTTAGAACCCAGACCGTAACGGCCTCCGACAATAATTGGTGCACCTTCCATGTCACTATAGCAGCCACATACGTCCAGATATAAAGGTTCACCTATTGCTCCCGGTTCCTTGGTACGGTCCAAAACAGCTATTTTCTTCACTGATTTAGGAATGCAGCTCAAAAAATGTTTTGTTGAAAACGGCCGATAGAGATGTACTTTTACTAAGCCATATTTTTCACCTTTGGCATTATGATAATCGATCGTTTCCTCTATTGTTTCTGTAACCGAACCCATGGCAATAATTACATATTCTGCATCCGGGACCCCATAATAATCAAATAGTCCGTATTTTCTTCCTGTTAAGGAACCCATTTTTTCTAAATATTCTTCCACTACCGGTATCATGTTATCATAAAATAAATTTCCGGCTTCTCTGCCTTGAAAATAAATATCCGGATTTTGGGCAGTACCCCTGGTAACCGGATGATTTGGTGATAAAGCCCTGTTTCGGAACTCTTCAAGTGCTTTATAATCGACCAGGTCAGCATAATCCTCATATTCCAGGGCTTCGACTTTTTGTATTTCATGGGAAGTCCGGAATCCATCAAAGAAATGTACAAAAGGTAATCTGCCTTTAATCGCAGCTAAATGGGCAATCGGTGCTAAGTCCATAACTTCCTGGACCGATCCGCTGGCTAATAAAGCACAGCCGGTCTGTCTTACTGCCATAACATCCTGATGATCTCCAAAAATACTAAGTGCGTGAGCCGCCAGTGCCCTGGCACTTACATGCAAGACACCTGGCAGTAATTCACCGGCGGCTTTATACATGTTAGGTATCATTAATAGTAATCCTTGCGATGCTGTGAATGTAGCAGTTAATGCCCCCGCCTGCAGGGAACCGTGAAAAGCACCGGCGGCGCCGGCCTCCGACTGCATTTCAACTACATTAACCTCCTGACCGAATATATTTTTGCGTCCTTTTGCAGCCCAGTCATCCATAATCTCTGCCATACCTGAAGAAGGTGTAATGGGATATATGGCTGCTACCTCGGTAAACGCGTATGCAGCATAAGCGGCTGCCGAATTTCCATCTAAAGTCATTTGTGTTTGCATTGTTTTTCTCCACTTCTATAATTTACTGCCATTATCTACCCAGTTTTTTGCTTTTTCCACATTATATTCATCCGGTATACTGACGTTGCTGTCATCTTGCAATTTATCTATATTAGCCCAGGCAGCGGTTCCTTCATTATTCGTACAATCAATTTTTCCAAGCCGCTTATTATCCATACCGTTTAAAGTTTTTTCAGTTTTATTCTGCATAGTAAAATTCCCCCTTTCTGCTTATTTTTATAAAAAATCTATAGCTGATATTAAATTCTCCAATTTCATAGTATTTATGCAAAGTTAACCAAAAAGGGCTGTCATAAATTCTTATCATACAGAAAGAAAAGTAATTACCTTTTCAGTCCGTTTTCTTAGAATTTATGGCAGCCTTTTACAAATTACTTTATTTATATCACAATGTTATCCAAAAAATTATATATGGATTTGCGGCTGCCAATTTTGCCCTGTCATAATCATTTACGCCTAAAAATACAACAGGGAGCCCTTTAAATAAATCATCCTGATAATCCATCGCAAACTGAAGGGCGTTATCATCACCTACAATGACAGCATCATACGGCTCCAAATTCTCCATTTTGTACTTTAACAAATTATAAAATAACTTTATGCCCTCTTTGGTATCAAATCGTTTTGTATCCATATATTCAACATCCAGCTGAATATTAAGTGGCTTAAAAACATCACTCAACCCTTTTATTTGATCCGGCACACTTAAGAAACTCTCAGTATAGGAACTGATAAATAAGACATGTTTATCCTGTTCACGGCTATAGGTGACTTCAGGTTTCATACCACTAAAATATATTAATAAGCAAACCACAAGGATGGATCCAGTTATCATATATTTAACAATTAGATGTATTTTTTTCATATATGCCCCCCCATTCAACTGCAAACCTAATTTCATTCTTTATATTATTACATATTATACCATAATATTCCTGTATTCGCCACAAATAAAATAGATAAGTGAATCTATATACGCTCGTATTCATTCAATACACTAAATTGACCTTTTGACAATCGAATCATAAAATACATTAATAAAATTGTTTTGAGTGCCGAAAATCCAATCAAAATAACTTTATTAATATATATGCTCGTATTAAGGGGATATTTTTAATTAATTTATTATTTTTTCAATATAGCTGCCTTTTATATCTTTTTTTACAAGAATTTGTTTTTCTATTCTCTCTTTCAATTCATCTACATGTGATATGATGCCAACCATTCGGTTCCCTATCGTCAGATTGTTTAAGGTATGGATGGATTGTTCTAACGCTTCTGTATCTAAAGATCCAAAACCTTCATCCACGAACATGGTATCAATTTCAATACCTCCTGCATAATTCTGGATGATATCAGAAAATCCTAACGCTAAAGATAGTGCTGCCATAAAAGATTCTCCACCCGATAAGGATTTTACATTCCTGATTTTACCGGTCCAGGTATCCAAAACATTTAATTCGAGACCGGTTGCACCTTGTAAACTGCCTTCTTCTTTCCTTGATAGCTGGTAGCGTTTTCCAGACATTTCATAAAATCTCTTATTTGCTTCCTGTATGATTTGAATGAAATACGCAGCTTGTACATAGGTTTCAAAAGTAATCTTCTGCTTTCCGTCTAACCTGCCGTTAGCTGTTTTAGACATTGCACTGATATCAAGGAACTGCCTGGTTTTTTCTTCCCGGACCTTTTCAATTTCCTTAATATGAACGAAAGCACCTTTATTCAATGTTATACGTCCATGTACTTCCTTTTGATCTTTCTCTAAATGACTGCGATCGTCCTTTAATAACTTAATACCATCCCGGATTTCTTCCAGATTCACTCTTTCTTTACCATAAGTCTTATTCTTCAACTTATCAAGCTGACCCTTTATCTCCTGCTTATCCAATTCGTATTTTTTACATCTATCCTTTACTTCATCAATGTTTTCCTGGGACATTAACGCTTCTTTGTACTGTTCTTCATTCTTAAATCCATATTCTTTCGTTTTATTAAGAAATTCTTTCGCAGCATGATTCAGGTCTCTCTTAGATAGTTCCAGCTGCTGCGTAAATTCACTTAATAAACGGATTGTAGTTTTTAATCCGCTGTCTGCCTCATAGAATTTTTTTTCCGCCTTATTATATTGCCTCCTTAATTCTTCAAGTTCGACTTTTTTCTCAGTTATCCTTCTGGTCGCCTTTTCGAAAGAATCAAATTCCAGATTTCCTTTTATTATATCCATTTCACTTTGACAATTGTTTAATTCAGTATCTGTCCGATTCTTATCTTCTTTTATGAAAGCAGCTTTTGAGCTATATTCTTCCATGCGCTCCTGCGCTTTTTTAATATCCGATTCACATTGTTCCTTTCGGTCACATTTTAACTTTAAGTTAACTTCTTCCTGTCCTAATTCCAAAATCTTCTTTTTTTTATCCGATAAAATATTCAGTAAATATGCTTTCATAGCCTCCAGTTGGTCAGGCCCTTCTATTATATCCAAGTCAGAAACTGCTTCTTTTATGGCTTCAAACCTTGTTTCAAACTCTTTTTTATATTCACTTGCTTTCATACTGGCTTGCAGCATTTCTTCGTTCTTTTCATCAAAATCATTGTTAATTGATTTACCGGTTGCTTCTTTCTTTATTAATTTATCTTTTGCTTTATCCAGCTTATCAAGTTTGTCATTCATTTCACTTAAAATACGGCTGTCTTCTTCCAGTAACAGGGTAAGGACGTTTAAAATATCCGGAATATGATTTATATTTTTAAATCCCTGATACGTAACGATATTCTGATAATATACCGATCCTTCCGTACACTTAATCCCGTCTATATATTGCAGGATACTTTTTTCCATGTCATCGGTTTCATTTTTCAGTATACTTTCTTTTTCCCTTAATTTAGCGGAAACCCGCTTAAAAAATTCTGTATTAAAAACCTTCTGTAGTATTTCATTTCTTTTATCATTATCCGCCAGTAAGAGCTCTAAAAATTCGCCCTGTGCTATCATGGCAATCTGCTTAAACTGATCATAACCCAGTCCGCCCAGAATATCAGATATTATCATTTTTACTTCATTACGGCTGTCAATCTTTTTGCCATCCGGAAGAAGTATGTCAACTCCCTTTTTCTGCTCTGCCACTCCCTTACCCCGGTCACTTTTCCGGGTCTGGTCCGGGTAACGGTTAATAATGTAGCGGTCTCCTTTGTGGGTAAATTCAAGGGTTACTTCTGTAAATACTTCAAGGGTTGCAAAATCACTCCGTATAGAATTCACATCCCTGGTTAATCCGCTGGTTTTTTCAAATAAGGCATAGGAAATAGCATCAAATATCGTAGTTTTTCCGGAACCGGTATCCCCGGATATCAGGAACAACCCTGAATTGCCAAGCTTTTCAAAATCGATGGTGGTTGTTCCCGAATAAGATCCAAAAGCGCTCATAGTAAGTTTTAAAGGTTTCATTCAGCCTCACCCCCAAGTTCCATGAATACATCAAGTATAATCTTTTTTTGCGTATCATTAAGTTCTACATTATTCTGATTTCTATAAAATTCTTCAAATAAATCCATAGGATTCCGGCTTGCAACATCTCCTGAAGCGGAAGTCCTTGAATTCTCATTTATTCTGGTTTTTGCATTTTCCCGCCCCAGTATTAGGACATTACGGTACACTGTCCGTAGTTTGCCAATGGGATCATATATATCTTCCTCGTCTGTGAGTATGGCATGGATATAATCTTCACAGTTTCTCCCTATGTATTTTTCATCATGAAGAAGATTGTTAAGAGTATCCTTCATAATCCGCAAATCCCTGATTGGATGCAGGGGAATTTGGATTACCGTAACATTATTTTTATCTGTTAGTTCAATACAGGTTACGGATTTTTTATGATTACATTCAGAAAATGAATATTTTAAAGGTGTTCCGCAATAACGTACGGTCTCCCTGCCTATTTTCTGCGGTCCATGAATGTGCCCCAGTGCCACATAATCAAATGGTTCAAAAGCAGATACATCAATATTATCCAGGCCACCAACAGATAATATTTCAGAATCTGATTTCTCTGGTTCCACTCCCTGATTGGTAACAAACTGATGGGCAACTAAAATATTCCTATGGTTTTTATCGATCTGTGCAGCATCAATAACTGTTTTTACTGCTTTTTCATAGGAATCGATATTTATTTCCTTATTAAAGTTAGAAACCACGGAAGGTTTAATAAAAGGGAACAGATAGATATTAATGCTACCATACTCATCTTCTAAAGTGATACAATCCATTTCACCTTTAAATGACCCTGCAATATATATACTATTCTTACCCATAATTTCTTTTCCAAAATTCAACCGCTCCGGTGAATCGTGATTACCGCTTATCATAAATACTTTCATATTACGCATTTCCAGTTTCGTAAGGAAATCATCAAATATATTTACCGCATTAGCCGGTGGAACACTCCTGTCATAGATATCTCCTGCTATTAAAATTCCATCCGGTTTCGTATCATCAACAATACCCATTATTTCATTTAATATATGAATCTGGTCTTCGGTAAAATCCGTTTCCCGAAATTTCTTACCAATATGCAGGTCTGATATATGTAAAAATTTCATGTAAAATCCCTCCTATCTGATTTTATCATATATCACACAGGGGGTATAAACAAGTAAAATTTATTGATATAGTTTTGAATGTTACAGTTCAGCCTATAGTACTACAAGGTATTTTTTGGTATTTCCTTTTATTTGGTTTATAACTTTTTATTTAAAGATAACTTGTTAATTTCAGAAGCAATTGAGTATACTCTGATTATTGAGTGTGTTAATATAATATTTATATATTTCAGAAGTTATATAAAAAAATCAGAAAACAGGCTTAATGAAATATGCTCATTAAAACAGTACTCTTTCTTCATTTTTACTTAAATTAAACATACTTAATTTAGCAGAATTATTTTCAATACAATGAGTAATTTGATTTTATTTTAATGAATTCCTGTAATATCTTTTATGACTTCGCCTGCAAGAATCAGTCCGGCTACGGAAGGCACAAAAGCGTTGCTTCCTGGAATCTGCCTGCGTTCCGTACATTTTCTCTGGGCTCCGGGTGGACAGATACAATTACTTCTGCAGATGATTGCCATATCGTTAATCGGTTGTCTTACCGGTTCTTTCGAATAAACGACCTTAAGTTTTTTCACACCCCGGACCCTTAATTCTTTGCGCATTACTTTAGCTAACGGACAGACTGAAGTTTTGTAGATATCTGTTACTTCAAACTGGGTCGGATCTAATTTATTACCCGCTCCCATACAGCTGATAATAGGCACATTACACTCCTTTGCCCTCATTACAAGTTCAAGCTTAGCCGTAACCGTGTCAATTGCATCTACAATATAAGTATACTCTGTAAAATCATACTGATCTGCCACCTCAGGGGTATAAAAGGTTTGATGGTTATTCACTACTGCCTGAGGATTGATTTCAAGGATTCTTTCTTTCATAACTTCAACTTTATATTTACCAACCGTTTTCCTGGTTGCAATAATTTGTCTGTTAATGTTGGTAAGGCATACTTTATCATCATCAAATAAATCAAAAATGCCTACGCCGCTTCTTGCTAATGCTTCTGCTGTATAACCACCAACACCACCGATTCCAAACACAGCCACACGTGACTGGCTTAATTTTTCCATTGCTTCATTGCCAAATAGAAGCTCTGTTCTTGAAAATTGATTTAACATGAGAATGCTCCCTATCGGTAAAATTCTAATAATAGAATTAAATACTTTCCTAGATTATCGATTACTTTAGTCTGAAATATCATAGCATTTTATCATTATCATGTCAATCGAAAAGTCATCCTTATGATTGTATTTGTATTTTACTTATCAAGTATTTGTCAAATGGCATATTTAAAAAATTATTTTTGTGTTTATATAAAACAAAGGCACCTGGACTTTTCATCCCGATGCTTTCGTATTTTATTCTATGAATTCTGGATCGTTTTTTCATGCATAAGGCATTACAATACCTGTCTTCCTATCTATATCTTCTGGTATATATTTCATACTGCAATGACTTATATACGCTTTACTAAAATTCTTGCTCAATCCTAAGGTTTCTTATCCAGGGTTTCAACACAGATATTTCCTAAGCGTTTGGTTAATAATATCCGTAATGCCCTCCACACTATGGTGTACGAAAAAATGTCCTCCACTGAAATACACAATTTCACATTCGTTTCTTACATGTTCCCTCCACTCATTTATACCATCCCGCGTAATTTCATCATCCCTCCCACATAAAATCGTAACTCCGCACTCAAGTTTACTTTTTCCTGCAGTATATAAATAGTTTTCAGTAATTTTATAGTCTGCCCTTATTAAAGGAATAAAAATACTTGCTAATGTGTTATCTTCAAAAATCTCTCTGGGCGTACCTCCAAGTTTTAGGATTTCATCCTTAAATTCATTTTCGGGTAGATTATGGATAATTTTATCCCTTTTATTATTCAAGTGAGGTGCCCTGTTTCCGGAAAAAAAAATATGCTCCGGCTTACGCAAGCCTGACTTTATTATTTCGTAGTATAATTCAAATGCGATCCAACTACCCATACTGTGCCCAAATATAGCATATGGTATATCATCTTCTATATATTTTTTAATGGAACAACACACATCCTTTGCCCCGTCGGAAACACTGTCATATAAGGGTACATCAATTCTACTCCCTCTTCCTGCTAATTCCACCGGATGTAAATCGATTTGCTTATCCAGATATTTGCTCCATTGATAGTAACTCATTGCCGAACTACCTGCATAGGGTAAGCAAAATAGTCTAATTCTATTCATTTTAACACCCATTAGTAACACATCTACCCACAGATGTGTTACTGCCATATATGGCATTCCTTTCTTTGATTAACTTTTACAGTAAATATTTTTCTGCCTTAAATCTTAATTCCTCCATACTTATAAATATGATTTCTGGAGGAAAATCTATATATCTTGTACATAGGGAAAGTTTATATCCAACATCAAACTCATACTGTTTTAAAAACCAGGGTTCCAAAACATCGGACCTGACCCTGACAGGTTTACCAAATACAATTGTAAATGCTGTAAAGTCAGTTGAAAACCCTGTGCCTATAGCTTTAATATAGCTCTCTTTCAATGTCCACAATTTATAAAACAAATCAAGTTTTTCAATATCCCCTTTATCTTGAAAATATCTGCACTCTTCCCTGGAAAAATAATTTTGTATTATATCTTCTGTTTGAATTAATCTTACTTCCTCGACATCAATGCCTACATCATATTCATCTGTCGCACAGACTACCCATTCTCCGGAATGGGAAATATTGAAGCTGAAGCTTAAATTTCCCTTTAAAAAAGGTTTTCCATATTTATCCACTGTGATTTCTATCTTTTTATTATCAATTTTTAATTTTTCAATAATAACCACTTTGAGTAAAATTTCAGCAACCAGAGATCTTTGCATATCTTCCCACTTCAGAAACCGTCTTATCTTTGCCTGCTTTTCGGGCGTTAACAGTTTTAAGTATTTATCACACAATGCCGCTTCCATCGTGCCGGAAATTTTAACAGCAAATATATCAGTCATATACTCCTATCAGCCTCACTTTGTATTACATCATCTTTTGAAAAGCTTCCTATGCAGCCAGTGCCTTTTTATATCCACTGCTTTAACAGGGCACAACTCATGGCAGCAAAAACAACTGATACATTTTCCCAAATCAGGTTTGGGCTTTCCTGAGCTCATATCGATGATGCCTGCAGGACATCCCCTTTGACATTCGCCGCAGGAAATGCATTTATTATAGTTAATGACCGGTTTGGAACGCAAAGCATTGATCAAATAGTTTTCCAAAAACTTGGGGACTTTTCCGCCCAATAAACCCTGATTAAAAGATTTAGGAAGTTTAAACGGAGGTATCTGCAGAGTTTCAGGCGGGCATCCCTGTACCGTCACATCCTCAAATTCCCCGCTGCACAACCCTCTTTCCACGGCAACTTGGATAGTGGGTACCTGTGAGGGTTTCAGCCCTATTAAATGGGCAGCAGCTACGTCAAGCACATAGGGGTTTTCAGAAGCCATGATCAGCCCGACATGCCTTTTTTCACCTGCAGAGGGTCCGTCGCCTTCCATCCCGTCCACAGCATCAATTACCGAAAAGACAGGGGCAATATATTCACAAATATCAACCAGGTGATCGGCAAAGTTTTCTATGGAAATCATCTTTAAATGATATTCCGCCTTGGTAAGCCCGGGAATGACACCGAACAAATTCTTCACCGCTCCGGTGTACATCATCATTCCGTGTGTCTTTAACTTCGCTGCCGATACGACAAAATCGACTTCTTCCGCAATTTTTATGATCTGCATCCTCTTCAATTTTTCCGCCTTGGGGTTTAATATCTCAACCTCCGAGGTATCATAGTTCAACTCACAGCCTGTTTTTTCTGCAACCTTAAGCATTCCGGCCGCCCGGTAAATCTCCTCCAGCCGCTTTTTGGTAAAAGCACCACCGGGGCTGTCTCCGACAATAACCCGGCACCCCATGCCTTGAAGGTATCTTACAATCGCTTCTGCGACAGCAGGATGGGTAGTTACCGCATCTTCAGGCAGATTTTTTTTCAGCAGGTTTACTTTGACCAGTACTCTGGCATCTTTTTTGATCACGTTCTTTATTTCTGAAAGATTATCCAGACATTCAAAAACTGCTTTTTCTACTTTTTCATAGTCATAATTTTCACATTGGATAATACTCACACTCTTCATAACTACCTCCATTATGGCAATTTCCAATAGGGTAAGCATAGGCAGGATGCCTACGCTGCCCTATTGATGGAATCACCTTCCGTTTGTCTTATCGATACTGATAAAACCTACCTTTTTGCAATGTTCAAGCATTAACTTTACTTTTTCACTATCAAGCACAGACCAATCAAAGCCCACTGCTTTTAAAACCTCTTCCGTTTTCTTGTTCAACAGGATAAATGAAGTTTTATCCGTGACTTTCGATAACATATTGGTATGGACAAGAATCTGTGTAATATCATCCTTTCTTTCCTCATCATCATACCTTTCAAGCAGGTTTTGCAGGAACTCAGCCGGAGGGATTGTCCTTACCGGCACCCCTGCCTGGTTTATAATCTGTGCAACGAAGCTCATGCTAACTGTATTACTATTATACAGGTGATAAGTTTCATTTTTTAAGTTCTCCCTGTCGAATAGCATTACAACCGCTTTCGCCACCTGGTCAATGAAAGAGAAATTTATGGTCTTGGCTGTTACCCCAGGGAAGCAGCCAAGATTTATATAAGATTTAATCATAGTATAGAATGCATTGTCTGAAATATTTTCCTGGAAAATACCCGTAGTGGAATCAAATACCAGGTTTCCCACCCTGAAAACATTAGCTATCACTCCTTCTTCCCTGGCCTTTACAATCATCTTCTCAGCTTCAAATTTCGTCTGTACATAGTAGTTCTCAGAACTCTGTCCCAGATCGCAGTCATATTCGGTAAACAGTTCGTGGGCTTTTCCCTCCACATAACCTTCTCCTATACTGGTTGTGGATATGAAGTTGTACGCCTTTTTCTTCCCTGTGCGTGCAAATTCAATGAGTCTTTCATTTCCTCCCACATTGGCTTCGTAGAGATCCAAATAGTGTCCGAAATGTTTTACATTCGCTGCCGAATTAATAATTACATCGATTTTATCTGCTAACTCTTCATACACCTCCTGGCTTAAGCCCATATTGTCTTTTGCCAAATCTCCACAAAATACATATACCCTGTCTTTTAAAATGTTCTGCTGCCCTGCATCCAGGTTAAAGTAATATTTGAGCTTTTTAAAGAGCCTTTCCTGTGCTTCAGCGTCATCCTTACCCCGGATTGGTACATAAAGCTTATAAGCGGTACTATGCAGCAGCTGGTATAAAATGTGTATTCCCAAATAACCGGTACTTCCCGCCAGCAGGATATTCCTGTAATCCGCTTTTTGTGAGAAGTTGATTTTTTCATACTTCCGAATCTCGGCCTCGTACTCAAACATCCGCTTTTGTATATCCTCCGTGAAGGCAGGCACACCGCTTTCCATGGTGGCAGCTACTTCTTTAAAGGCATCCAGTGCATTCTTCAGCCTGTCTTTGGAATACTTGATATTATCCGACAAAGTCCGTATTGTAGGGCATCGGAAAATATCGTTGATTTCTATTTCAAACTCCAGTGCCAATTTGGAAACTGCCTGGATTGCCTTAATGGAATTGCCGCCCAGCATAAAGAAGTTATCATCTATACCGATTTGTTCAATCCCCAGAATTTCCTGCCATACTTTCTGGATCTTAGCATCCATGTCATTTCTCGGCCCGGTATACCCTATACCTGCATTTCCACACCGCTCCGGCTCCGGCAATGCCTTTTTGTCTACCTTTCCATTGGAAGTCACAGGCATAGTACCCAATTGTACAAAATAGGACGGTACCATATAGTCAGGCAATGCTTCCGCCATCTGCTCCCTAAGTTCTGCAGCTTCCAATCCTTCTTCGCCCGTATAGTATGCGGCAAGATACTTGTCCCCCTGGCTATCCTCACGGGCTATGACCACTGCCTCACGGATAGACGGGTGCATCAGCAGCTGTGCTTCGATTTCTCCAAGCTCAATCCGGAAGCCCCTGATCTTTACCTGATCATCAATCCTTCCCAGATACTCGATATTTCCATCGGTCAGCCATCTTGCCAGGTCTCCCGTGCGGTACATTCTTTCACCGGCTTTAAACGGGTCAGCCACAAACTTCTCTGCTGTCAGCTCTTGCCTATTCAGATATCCTCTGGCAATTCCGTCTCCAGCTACACACAGTTCTCCTGCTGCTCCTACCGGCAGTATATTGTTGTTCCTGTCCAGGATGTAGATACGTGTATTGTCCACAGGTCTTCCAATCGGTACGGAACCGTAGCACATTTCCTCTTCCCGATACTTCCAGGTGGTTGTAATTATACTGTATTCCGTAGGACCGTAGGCGTTCATATATTCAAGTCCGTTTTTCCACTGCTCCGCCAGGTTCTTTGTAATGGCCGATCCGCCGGTTACAAGCTTTTTCAAGGTGTTAAGCCTACCCGGTTCAATTCCTGCCAGGTAAGTAGGCGGCAGCAGGGTTATGGTGATTCCCTTTTCATTAACATACCTTTCAAACTCGATCAGGTTGTTTATGGTATCTTTTGATACCAGGTACAGGGTTCCGCCTCCCAGCAGGATGGTGAAGATTTCCCATACCGAAGCATCGAAGGAACTGCTTGCAAACTGCAGCATCCGGTCATTCTCATTTACCTGCCAATATCTCTTAAAGTAGTTCTGGAGGTTTATGATTCCATGATGTTCTACCATAACTCCTTTTGGTTTTCCAGTGGAGCCTGAGGTGTAGATGATGTATGCCAGGTCTTTCGCACTGCTTACGTTTTCAAGGTTTTCTTCATATTCAAGTGACAGCTTATCATATTCAGATGGCAACTCATCATATTCAGATGGCAGCTTATCATATTTAGATGACAATTCATCATATTCAGATGGCAGCTCATCATATTCAGATGACAGTTCATCATAATCAGATGACAGCTCATCATATTGAATGGACAGCTCATCAAGGTAAATCACTTCACTGTCAGTTATAACTATCTCCTGCAGATGCTTTTGTATTAACACCACAGAAGCCTTGCTGTCCTCCAGCATATACTGTATTCTATCCTCCGGATAATTCGGGTCTATGGGCAGATAGGCGCCTCCCGCTTTTAGTACTCCAAACATTCCGACAACCATTTCCAGGGAGCGTTCCGCCATGATGGCAACGATTTTGTCTGTTCCAATCCCCTTGCTACGCAGTTCTTTTGCCAGCTTGTTCGCCCTCTTGTTCAATTCCCTGTAGCTTAGTTTGCTTTCTCCAAAGACTACTGCTGCCTTTTCCGGCCACTTTCTGACCTGCTCTTCAAAGG
>JBAVPE010000062.1:0-2549 GCA_049692775.1 Anaerocolumna sp.
AAATTACATTGTCATTTGTATTTTCAGCTATGATATCAAGGGGGAATTTACCGTCGATTTCCACAAATTCATGTGCATGGTTATGGTATCCAACCTTTATATTCTCTTTAGCAGCTTTATCCGCGGCCGTATTAAGTAATCCTGCCAGTTTATCTATCTTTTCTTTGGTATCTACTTCTGCATAAGGACAGATAATATATTGGGAACCTATTGTTTTGTTAAATTTAATTTCCTGGTCAAAGGAATTTTCAAAAACCTGCATTCCGGCATGGGTACCAACGGAATATAGATTGTTTTCTTGTAAAAGAATCTTTAATTCCTCTGGGGATAAACCGCCGTATCCGGCAAATTCAACACCTTTATAGCCGGTCTGTGCAACGTGTTCAACTGCTTTTTTAAAATCTTTTTTTGTTTCTTCGTTAATTGACCATAACTGTAACGAAACTTCCATTAATGAATACCTCGTTTTTTTCTATGAGTGCTCTCGGAAACTCTCACAACCTGTATTTACAGATATTTTAGAGGCTGTCGATAATATTTCACCTCAATTTTCGTTAATCGCAAGTAAAAACATACATATGATAGACAGAAAATGTTCGTAGCTTTATTCAGCATCTAAAATATCTTCAATTGCTACTATTAGTTTCCGAGAATACTCTCTATTTGGGAGATTAAACGGTTTCCTTTTTGCCGCTATGTTGTGATTTGTAAGCCGCCTCCATCATTCTGGTTAACATAACAGCGTCATCAATACCAAAAGTTACGCCCTCTTTATTGTATTCTCCTTTGGCCCACTGAACTACAGGGGATGGCAGTTGTTCCGGCAGTTGTTCTGCTTCTACCCACTTACCCTCCGTTGCTTCCGTGGCAAAAAAGACACCGTCACGAACAAGGAGACAGCCTTTGGTTCCGCTGATTTCAAGGGTTGCAGGATTATAAACAGATACAAATCCGGTTTCGGATACACCGATTGCCCCTTTCTCAAACTCCAGAAGGGAAACTGCGTTATCTTCCACTTTTCTGTCCGTAACATCGGTAAATACAGATTGTACCGTCTTCGGTTCTCCCAAAAGCCAGTTTAATAAGTACATGGGATGGGCACCTAAATCAATCATAGCACCGCCGCCGCACTGCTCTTTGCTATAAAAATGGGCAGGGAGCCAATTACCGGTACTTCCGTTATGTACATTGCGCATTCTTGCATAAGTAATCTGCCCCAATGTACCGCTTTCTACCATCTGTTTTGCAAATAAGAACTCACTTCCACATTTCTTAACCAAAGATAAAGTAAGATCTGTATTGTTCTCTTTCAGTGCTTCTTTTATTTCTAAACAGTCAGCAGTGGTTAATGCCAATACTTTTTCACTAAACACTTTTTTGCCTGCATGGATGGCTTTTAAGATTAACTCTTTATGCATAGAAGTCGGTGAGGTTATAATTACCCCATCAATGGTCTTATCTGAAAGCAGTTCATCATAGTCTGTGTAGTACTTCGCATTAAACTGCCCTGCATACTTTATTCCCCGTTCTGTATCTTCATCCCAGACAGCTGTAATCTTACTGTCTGTCTTTTCCATAATTTCTTTGGTATATCCTTCTGCATGTACATGCCAATAACTTATAACCGCTATATTCATCAATATTTCCTCTATTCTGTTTTAATCAAAATAAACCGGTTGTCCGGATTTAGCAGATACATAGATTGCCTCCAGAATTTCAGAAACAACACAAGCCTGTTCCGGTTTTACGACAACCTCGGTATCATTTTTAACTGCATCAATCCAACGCCTTGCTTCTACTTCCGCCGGATTACTGGATACTCCTTCATAGAAAGCTACACCACCGCTTGCTAAATCAGGTTTAACCTCTATTAATCTATTAAATTCACCTTTATTGATGGTTACACCACCCTTAATCTGGGCTCCTGCATCCGTACCGCATAGCATGGTACTGCCTTCCGGAATCGGTTCACTTGTATTAAGTGCCCAGCTGGACTCTAAGATAATGGTTGCACCATTCTTCATGACAATAAAGCCGAAAGCAGAATCTTCCATGGTATGCTGGTCTTTATCCCAGCCGCCCCAAGGGTTGCCGCATTCTGCATTATTTACTTTTTTATAGGTTGTGCCAACTACCATCTTAGGCTCATAGTTATCCATCAGATATAAGGTGACATCCAGGGAATGGGTACCTATATCAATAAGCGGCCCTCCGCCCTGTTCATATTCATTTAAGAAAACACCCCAGTTCGGAGTTCCTCTTCTTCTTACGGCAAATGCCTTTGCAAAATAAATTTCTCCTAAATCACCACGTTCGATTACACTCTTTAAATAAATTGCTTCCGGTTTATGTCTGTGCTGATAACCAATGGTGAGTTTTTTGCCTGTTTCTTTTGCGGCTTCCACCATCTTTTTAGCATCTGCTGCCGTTTTTGCCATAGGCTTTTCGCACATTACATGCTTTCCGGCATGAAGGGAATCAATTGAAATAGGTGCATGGGAACGGTTCGGTGTACATACGTGGATAACTTCAATTTCAGGGTCATTTAA
>JBAVPE010000063.1:0-9061 GCA_049692775.1 Anaerocolumna sp.
ACCTCCATTTTCGTGATGTCATAGGTATGTTTTTACGCAGACCGTCTGAGCATAGCGAAGGAAAGGCAAGTAAAAACATACCTATGATAGACAGAAAATGTTCTCAGATTATATTCAGCATCTAAAATATCTTCTATTTCTACTATTAGTTTCCGAGAGTACTCCTTCATCTATTCTGGATTACAGGTAATTGCAAAACTATATAATTTTTTAAATATACCATACATTTATTCAGTTATATTTTCTATTTCCTGTAACGCTAAATTTAATAGCTGCAAATTATAACTCACAATTATTTACCGTACGGGGGAACGGAATGACATCCCTGATATTGCCCATACCTGTTAAGTACATAACACAGCGTTCAAAGCCTAAACCAAAACCTGCGTGTCTTGCAGAACCGTACTTTCTTAAATCCAAATAGAAGTCATAATCTTCTTTCTTAAGACCTGCTTCATCCATTCTGGCAACCAGCTTCTTATAGTCATCTTCCCTCTGACTTCCGCCGATAATTTCACCGATTCCAGGAACCAGTAAATCCATGGCTGCAACTGTTTTATTATCCTCATTTAACTTCATATAAAAGGCTTTGATATCCTTCGGATAATCCGTTACAAATACCGGTTTCTTATAGACCTCTTCTGTTAAATATCTCTCATGTTCTGTCTGTAAATCGCAGCCCCAACTTACTTTATATTCAAACTTGTCATTATTTTTCTCTAAGATATCAATTGCTTCCGTATAAGTAACATGTCCAAAATCAGAATTCTTAACATGTTCAAGTCTCTCTAATAATCCCTTATCCACGAATTGATTGAAGAACTTCATTTCATCCGGTGCATGTTCCAATACATAACGGATGACAAACTTAATCATCCCTTCCGCTAAAGCCATATCATCCTTTAAATCCGCAAATGCAATTTCCGGCTCTATCATCCAGAATTCCGCAGCATGACGGGTAGTGTTGGAATTCTCCGCACGGAAAGTAGGTCCAAACGTATAGATATTGCGGAAAGCCATGGCATAAGTTTCTCCATTTAACTGGCCGCTTACGGTTAAATTCGTTTCTTTGCCAAAGAAATCCTCTTCATAATTAATCTTACCCTCTTTTGTCATAGGAAGATTTCCCATCGGGAGGGTGGTTACACGGAACATTTCGCCTGCTCCTTCGGCATCGCTTCCAGTAATTAATGGAGTGTGCACATATACAAAATCCCTGTCCTGAAAATACTTATGGATTGCATAAGCAATCAGGGAACGGACGCGGAATACTGCCTGAAAGGTATTGGTTCTTGGCCTTAAGTGGGAAATTGTCCTTAAAAATTCCAAACTGTGTCTTTTCTTCTGTAAAGGATAATCAGCCGATGAAGTACCTTCTATCTGAATGCTCTTTGCCTGAATTTCGAAAGGCTGCTGCGCCTCCGGTGTTGCCACTAACTCACCTTCAATTATAATGGCTGAACCAACGTTTAATTTAGAAATTTCAGCGAAATTCTCCATACTGTCATGATAAACAATTTGCAACGTATCAAAATACGTTCCGTCATGTAATACAATAAAACCAAAGGCTTTCGAATCCCTGATGCTTCTTACCCAGCCCCCTGCTGATATTTCTTTACCAATATATTTTTCCTTTTCTCTATATAATTCCCGAATTGTGATTAGTTCCATGCATCTGGCTCCTTTGTCAAATTTTTCTCTTTCCCTATTATATCATAACATAGTATGATTACAACTGAAAAGTTTTATGTGTTACCATGATATATAGATTGGTTTGCGCATAATCAAAAGAAAGTTTTAGACGCCGGGAAACCGTCGGAAGTTTACTGTAATTACCCTTTGACAGTACGAATTTTAAGTGCTAGAATAATTATTAAACATTGTTAAATTTAAAACAATCTTTATTAGGAGGATAAAGGTATGGTAATTACGATATGTATTGGGAGTTCCTGTCATTTAAAGGGTTCAAGAGAAATTGTTCATTCCCTGGAACAACTTATTTCATTACATAAATTAGAAGATAAGGTTGAATTAAACGGTTCTTTCTGTATCGGTCAGTGTGTAAAGGGTGTATGTGTTAAAATTAATGAGGAGTTATTTTCCTTATCACCGGATAAAACAGAAGGCTTTTTTGAAAAGGAAGTCCTTGGGAGGTTTATAGAATGAATGTAATCGGCTTTAAAGAAGCAAAGTGCAGGAACTGTTATAAGTGTGTCCGGACCTGTGAAGTGAAAGCCATTACCGTAAAAAACGAACAGGCCCAGATTATGAATGATAAATGTATTCTGTGCGGTCACTGCCTGGAGGCATGTCCCCAGAATGCCAAGACTTTCATCAGTGATTTAGAGAAAGTAAAAGGATATTTAAAGGATAAAATTCCTACCATTATCTCCATTGCTCCTGCCTATCTGGGTATTTTAAAATATAAGACTCCGGGACAGGTTATCACGGCCCTGATGAAGCTGGGATTTTCCATGATCCGGGAAACAGCGGAAGGTGCTGCTTTTGTAACCGAAGAATATGAAAAACTATTAACAGCCGGAACCATGGATAATATAATAACAACCTGCTGTCCAAGTGTGAATGATTTAATTGAAATCTACTATCCAAGCCTTACAAAATATATGGCTCCCGTCGACTCTCCCATGATTGCCCATGGCAAGTTAATCCGAAGGGAACTAGGTCATACTGTTAAAATTGTGTTTTTAGGTCCCTGCATCGCCAAAAAACGGGAAGCAGAAAGTGATCCCAGAACCATAGGTTTTATCGATGCCGTAATTAATTTCCCTGAAGTGGAACAATGGCTGCAAGAAGAAAATATCAATATTATGGAACAGGAGGAAACCCTTCCCCATAATCCCAGTCCTTGTGTTAACCGGCTGTATCCCATAAGCAGCGGTGTCTTATCCTCTGTCGTTGCCTCCAGAAAGCAGCCGGATAATTATCGTAAGTTTTATGTCCACGGAATTAAAAACTGTATTGAATTATTTCAAAGCATGGAGCGGGGTGAGGTATCCGGCTGCTTCATTGAAGCGGATATCTGTAACGGCGGGTGTATTAAAGGGTCTGCTGTGGACCGAGAATCAATTTCACGCTTTAAAGTTAAATTAGATTTAGAAGAAGCGGTACCAAAAACTCCGCTGACAGACTCCTCCTTCTATGACCGTGCAAAAGATATTTCCTTTCATAAAGTTTTCTTAAACCGATCCCCTAAGGACCCCCGTCCCACCAAGGAAGAGATTAATCATATCTTAAGTAAAATCGGGAAAACAAAACCGGAAGATGAATTAAACTGCGGTGCCTGCGGTTACATAAGCTGCAGGGAGAAAGCAATTGCCGTATTTCAGGGTAAAGCAGAACTTACCATGTGCATCCCCTATATGCATGAGAAAGCACAGTCCATGGCAAATGTCGTTTTGGATACAACTCCAAATATTATCATTTTAATAGACTCAGATTTGAAAATCGTCGAATTTAATGGTGCGGCAGAAAGTTATTTTCACCTTACCAGGGCAAAAGCAAGGGAAATGTACCTTTATGAAATCCTTGACCATACCGATTTTTTAGAAGTATTAAATACCCATAATCCGATTATGTGTAAAAAGGTTGAATACCCCGAACAGGGCCTGACAACCTTGCAGAATATCGTATACGTCCATGAACAGGATGCTGTGCTGGGGATTTTCCAGGATATCACCAAGGACGAAGAAAAGATAAAACAGGCTTATAAAATTAAAGTGGATACCATTGAAATGGCCCAGAAAGTTATTGATAAACAAATGTTTGTTGCCCAGCAGATAGCCGGTTTATTAGGTGAAACAACGGCAGAAACCAAAGTAACCCTGACGAAACTCAGGGATACCATCCTGTTTGACGGCGAGGAACAGCCAAGTTTTATACATCCCTGATTGCTGTGTCTGTCCTGCGGAAAGGAACCGGATATGAATGTAAGTATCGATGCTTCGTATAAAAGTTTAAATAAGCATCACGAAGAGCTTTGCGGTGATAAAGTTGAACTTTTGAAAACCGTGGATTCTAATATAATGATATTGGCGGATGGTATGGGAAGCGGAGTGAAAGCAAATATACTGGCAACCCTTACCTCCAAGATTCTTGGTACCATGTTCTTAAACGGTGCCGGAATCGATGACTGTGTGGAAACCATAGCAAAAACCCTCCCCGTATGTCAGGTGCGGCAGGTTGCGTATTCAACCTTTAGCATATTACAGATCTTTCATGACGGGGAAGCTTATTTAGTTGAATTTGATAATCCCAGCTGTGTATTTATCCGGGATGGAAAGCTTTTAGGGATTCCCTATAAGGAGCGGGTCCTTGAAAATAAAACCATCCGTGAATACCGCTTTCAGGTAATGTTAAACGATTGTTTTATCTTAATGAGTGATGGGGTAATCCATGCCGGCGTCGGGCAGTTGTTGAATTTTGGATGGACCTGGCAAAGTATGGCTGATTATGCCCTTACCGCAATACAAGAAACACTCTCAGCCTCCAGACTTGCTACGGTACTTACCAAAGCCTGCAATGACTTGTATATGCAGATTCCCGGCGATGATACCACTGTTGCGGTAGCTCGGGTCATAAATACGAAAATAATAAATCTATTGACCGGGCCCCCTTCCGTAAAAGAAGATGATGCTTATCTGATCCATGAATTTATGAAAGAACACACCAAAAAAATTATCTGCGGCGGGACAAGTGCCAATATTGCTTCCAGAATATTAGATAAGCCAATCAAGACCTCCCTAAGTTATACGGATCCGGCACTTCCACCCATTGCCCGGATAGAAAACATTGACTTAGTAACAGAAGGTGTGTTAACCTTATCCCGGGCTTTGGCTTTAATGAAACATTATGTGGACGGCAATGTGGATGAATACTTCTTTGAAGAATTAGATAAGGACAATGGGGGTTCCAAGGTGGCAAAACTGATTATTGAAGATTGCACCATATTAAATCTGTTTGTAGGTAAAGCAATCAATGAAGCCCATCAGAATCCGGGCCTGCCCTTTGATTTAAGTATCCGTATGCATCTGGTAGGGCAGATTAAAGATACTGCCCTAAAGATGGGTAAGGAAGTAACTATAAAATATTATTAAATGTAAATATACCCATGGTAATGTACTAAAGGAGTGATTAAATGCTAGGAGTAAATACGAATATTGACACGATTAAACAGGAAGTTCTTTATGAAGTTGCAAAGCTTGCATTCAGGGGTGAACTGGAAGAGAAAAAGGACGTCCTCCCTTATGAGCTGATACCTGGCCCCCAGGCGCATTTCCGCTGCTGCATCTATAAAGAACGGGAAATTATCCGTCAAAGAATCCGTTTAGCAGAAGGAAAGTCACCCTCAGCGGGGTCTGATAATAAAAATGTTGTTCAGGTAATTAACTCAGCTTGTGAAGGCTGTCCTATTACCAGATTTGTTGTAACGGACAACTGCCAGAAGTGCATGAGCAAAAAGTGTCAGTCTGCCTGTAACTTTAATGCAATCACCATGCTCAGGGACCGTGCCTATATTGATCCAAACCTTTGTAAGGAATGTGGCAAATGTTCCCAGTCCTGTCCCTATAACGCAATTGCAGACCTGATGCGTCCCTGTAGGAGAAGCTGCCCTGTGGATGCCATCACTATGAATGAGGATAAAATCGTAGTCATAAATGAAGAAAAGTGCATTGCCTGCGGTAACTGTATTAAAAATTGTCCCTTTGGTGCAATTTCAGACCGGTCTTTTATGGTTGATGTAATCAAACTGATCGGACGTCCGGACATTCCGGTCTATGCCATGCTGGCTCCCGCCTGGGAAGGTCAGTTTGGTGCAGAGGTAACCACCGGGGGTATGGCAGATGCCTTAAAAGAATTAGGGTTTGACGGAATGTATGAAGTTGCCTTGGGTGCAGACTTAGTCGCTGCCAGTGAAGCCAAAGAGTGGGCACAAGCCCATAAAGAAGGCAAAAAGATGACAACCTCCTGCTGCCCGGCATTTGTTAAAATGATAAGAAAGCATTATCCGAAATTAGAAGCTGATATATCAACTACCATATCTCCCATGACTGCAACTGCAAGAATAATCAAAGCCATGCATCCCGGTGCTGTCTGTATATTTATCGGACCGTGCATTGCCAAAAAAGGAGAGGTCCTGGATACGGTAGCCTTAAAAGGTGCTGACTATGCCCTGACCCTGGATGAACTTTATGCCATGTTCCGCGCAAAAGATGTGGAACCTGTGGCAGCTGAAAGTAACCTTCAGCAGGGAAGCATTTACGGCAAGAAATTCTGTGTGTCCGGCGGGGTTACTGCCTCCGTAATTCAATCCCTAAAGGAAAGTGAAGAAGATGCAGACCTGTCGGTCAGGGTCTGCAACGGTGCCGCAGAATGTAAAAAAGCTTTAATGCTCCTAAAGGCAGGAAAACTTCCGGAAGATTTCATAGAGGGTATGGTATGTGAAGGTGGCTGTCAAAACGGCCCGGGCAGTATCCTGACCGGACGCCCTGCTACTGCCAACCGTGAAAAACTGTTTGCACAGGCAGATAACCGGGAAATCCATGAGAATCTGAAACAATATGAAGATTTGGACTTTTCCATGCATTTTTGAGGTGATTCTTTGACAACATTTAGTTTAAAGATACTGGCTTTAGTATTAATGGTGATAGACCATATCGGTTTGTTTTTTCCATTTACTCCAATATGGTTTAGATGGTTAGGCAGGCTATCTGCTCCTTTATTTGTTTTTTGTATGGTACTCGGTTTTTCTTATACAAGAAACAAATCAATTTATCTTATCCGTATGTATTTATTTGGATTAGGTATGTCTATTATAGATTACATATTAAACCAATTTACGGATAGTAATTTAGTAGCGAACAATATTTTTGTTACGTTATTTTCAATAGCTTTTATTATAAGATTAATTGAATATAAACGGGAAAATCATCCTAAGTGGAAAATTTATTTATTATGTTATTTTATTTGGCAAATGGTAAGTTTATTAATATGCTATTATATTGACGTACATTATGATAAATCAATTTATTTCTTTATAGGTTTATTGGCTAATATTTTTTATAATGAAGGCGGCTTTATTTTTGTGGCATTAGGAATAACTTTATATTATGCAAAAAATAGTAAAAGAAAAATCGCATTATTTTATACCCTGTTTTGTTTTTTATACTCATTTATTACAATTACAGCTATTATACCCCGATTAATGACAAGAATAGATTTCTATGGTTTTCATAATTTATATAATATATTGAGTTTCATTTTTCCTATTTTAGGGTTTGATACGATAGGAATTTATTATGACTCTATTTTTTATTGGAATTTTCAATGGATGATGATAGGTTCTCTCCCTTTTATGTTAATATATAATGGTAAAAAAGGTAAAAGCATCAAATATTTTTTCTATACTTTTTATCCCTTACATATTATAATTTTGTTTATTATAAGTAATATAATTAAATGATTCGCCCGACAAAAATCCTCATAAATTATATTTTTTGAATACAGCATTTACTGAAGGATGTGGAAAGCCAAGATAAGCCTTTCCACATCCCTTTCATGACTGTTTCTTACATAAACATAGATTCTAAACTATTTGAAGTGCCTTTAATATATCCGGAACCTCTTTACTTTCCACATATATATAATTAACCGGTTCATTGATATGTTCCAGGTAATGTGCGTCGGAATTCGTGATGATATTGCATTGGTCCAGATAAGGATTTGATTTCCTAAGTTCATAAAGCTTTGATAAATCTTTTAATTCCGCGCAGGTAAACTTAGAATCCGGCGGTATAAAACCTAAATTAGAGAAAAGACTGTTGGAGCTTTTATCGATATGGGCAGGAATCATGACTCCATGATATTCCTCCATCAGTCCATAAACCTGATCAAAGGAAATGTTTGTTGCATTAATTAATAAATTAGGTTCTTTCGCAATTACTTCATCCACTTCATTGCATATCTCCTGCTTTCCAAAGACATCTTCATCATTGGCAAATGGAATTAACCGGCTGTAGACGTACTGATCAAAACCCATAGCCTCCTCTAAAGAAGGGAACAGACATACCACATGTACTTCCTCCGACGTACATAGTTCCATACCGGGCATTGCTGTTATTCCATATTCTTTCGCGATTTTTAAAAAGGCGGGACAATTTTTACAGGAATTATGATCCGTAAGTGCAATTACATCCAGCTGCTTTATTACTGCCATACCGACGATATTCCCGGGGGTCATATCCGTATCGCCGCAGGGTGACAAACAGGAGTGAAGGTGCAAATCATAAGTTAGTGGGAGCATGCAGCATTTCATACACCATAAGTGACGCATCAAATATGGGCTTATCGGTACTAAGTACCGTAATATTTTGAACCTTAGCCTTATTCAGTGCCGGAACGTCAAGCACTGCCCCCTCCGCTAAGATGATACAGGCAATATCAGCTAAAGTGGACACTGCCAAGGTATTAATATTACCCATAACCGTTATCCAGGCAGATCCAGCAGGTGCCTTTCCCATCGCAATACTTAATAAATCACAGCAAAACGGTTTGGATATCACTTTATCCACATCATCTCCAATATTAATAACCTGAAATACTTCTTTATTAATTAAATCCCTTACTGTCATTCTAATACCGTACCTTTCCTTGGAGTAAATTGAACTACCAGATCACCGTCCATATCCCGTATTCATTTTATTTAAACATTATATATTATGATTCGAGCGTATATAGATTCATTTTAGCTGCCTTTCCCTCGGAACACTATATTTTTTACAAGCCTCTAAACGGCTCAAAAATCAAGCCAGCAGGCATGATTTTTGGCCAGCGTCTCGACAAAATATAAACAGTGTCCGCGGCCGGTCGACGCAAAATTGAATCTATATACACTGTATTCATAAAATATACTCTGAGTGGACTTTGTCGAGTAGACTTGCCCCTTACGGAACAAGCCCCTCACAGATCCGAACGTGCCCAATTAAGGCATTCGGCTCTTCATACCACTGATTATCATGTAATATCGTATATATTTACATAAATC
>JBAVPE010000064.1:0-2278 GCA_049692775.1 Anaerocolumna sp.
ACGGCAGAAGTTTAGCTGTCTGGCTGATTGAAAAAGGTTACATTGTAAAAGATATTAATCCTGCCCTGGCTTATGACCAGAGAAAAAGTGCACCTATGCTCCGTAAAAATGATGAGCATGATGCGTATTGCGTGGCAACGGTACTCATTAACCAGTTACATACCTTGCCAGATGCAAAACCAAAAGACAACGAGTGGACACTGGCACAACTGGTAAATCGGAGAGATTTACTGGTCAAAGACGGAATCCGGTTTAAGAACGGACTTCATGAACAAATATCCATGGCATATCCCAGTTACAGTAAGTTCTTCAGCGAAATAGACGGAAAATGTGCCATGTATTTCTGGAAAACCTATCCATCCCCTGTCTATTTGCAGGGAAAAACGGCAGAAGACCTAACAACCGAATTCAAGGAAATAGCCCGTATTTCCAAGAAAGACAAAGCGGAGTTGATTTTGGATTGTGTTCAGAATGATGGAAATACCTTTCGAGAATATCAGGAATCCAGAGATTTTATCACAACGAGTCTGGTACGTGATTTAGAACATCAGAAAGAAGAATTGGCAGGGCTTGATAAAGAATTCGAAAAGATCCTGCTTAGTTTTGATTATAAACTGACCAGTATGCCAGGGATTGGAACTTCCATAGCCAGCAAGCTGATTGCAGAAATCGGAGATATTCGAAGATTTCCCAGTGCAGATAAGCTGGCAAGATTTGCAGGAGTAGCTCCTGTAAAGTTCAGTTCCGCCGGAAAAGGCAAGGAGCAAAGCTCCAGACAAGGAAACCGCCAGCTGCATGGACTGTTTTATTTCCTGGCGGTAACAATGGTTTCCAAGCCAAAGAACGGAATACCCAATCATCCGGTATTTTATGATTATTACATGCGAAAAATCGGCGATGGAAAGACAAAGTCTCAGGCATTGGTCTGCATCATGCGCCGTTTGGTAAACATTGTGTACGGAATGATGAAAAATAAGACGGAATATCGGGAACCGATTTCAAAAGAAGAACAGAATTTTTCTATTTAAAAACAGCACAAAGACGTGCTATAATTTTTTTAATCGAATAAGTATTTTCACCGTTCGTCGGATACCTCAGTACTCCACCTGAGGGGGCGGGCGGACGTGTAGGTAGTAGTGAAGTTAGTGGACTATTAGATAAAATGCCCGAAATCACTGGTTCCACTAGAGATAAGTTATTATCAAAGATACAGAATTCAGACTTAGGAAGAATAGTTAATGAGCTTTATAGACCAGGTGCAAAAGTTGGTGATGGCGGGACTGCCAGTATACTAACACAAGAATTTTTGGAGGGTACATCGACACATTTAGCAAAAGCACAACAAAGGCTAACTCAATTGAACAATTTAACCAAGTCAGGGAAGTTGGGGCTCAATGATATAGATATCCTTGAAGCATTAAGAAATGATTTAAGCAACGCAATTGATTTATTTAAATAAAGGAGTCGTAAGTATGAACAAGAAATCAGAAGAATTTTTAAGTGTTATGCTGGATTTCATCCCTTCATCAAAAGATGATTACGAGAAGTCTATTGAAGATAATGGTGAAATTTTGGAAACAGTTATAATTGAAGATGTATTTATGCCAAAAGTGCTTAAGTTATTAGTTGAAGAAACTAATACCGATTTAATAAAGCGTATCTTTAATTACTTCGAAGAAGTTTCTCATTGTGACGATGAACATTTGTTAAATATCTTCTCTGTTACTGTGCTTGAAGTATTGGGTAACGATAAAGTTATCCTGAAAATTGCTCAAAAATACATGGGGCCAAAAACCATTCAATTACAAGTTGAAGCGGATAAAAGCTTAGGGAGAATTGATATTTAAAAATCAGTGTACAAAGTATACAAACAGAGATATTCCACAACTCTAAATAGTGATATATTCTGTTTGCTTGAAAATTAATAGTCGTGATGGGATAATGGTTTCAAAAGTAGTGGAAATAAACAATGCATATTATAGATGTTCAACAACACCTCTTAAAGCCCCTTGGCAGCGTGAAATCTTGTTAATTACAACACCTTATAGGTAAGAGTATTCTGGTTTACAAAGTTTTGATTTTCCTGTAGAATGCGGTCGGCGTTGCCGACCGCTGTGACCGCAAGGGGTGATTTATAGCCCCTTGCTTTATCCTGCATCATTTTAATTACCATGGTTCACCCCTGTTTTAGTGCAGGAAATGAGTGAAAATATTCCCCAACTAGATTTTTAAAATAGCTGCAAAAGTGCGACTTGCCCCATATAAAATTAGGTCATAG
>JBAVPE010000065.1:0-15632 GCA_049692775.1 Anaerocolumna sp.
ATATTAATTGTGCGACACAATTCAGTAGACATTGAGGCATTATTTAGTGGACAGTTTTGGTATGCAATCAAGTATGGAAGCTGCTTCTGACAGTCCTTGAATTGTAAAATAGGATTTTGAGTCTGAAAAGTTCTTCTTCAGAGAACCTATGGATTAGTAAGGCTCGCTAGAAGCGGGCATAAGAAACAGACGATATACGAAAGTGCGCTATGAAAAAGTGGGCGACAGTTGTTTTTTTATAGTTCAATATAATCCCCAGTAAAAAAATATTCCGTCATTTGACACATAAATGATGGAGTAAGTAAATACAGGTTAAATTATTCTTTTATTACGCTTTAAAGTAGTTTATTTACAAAAAATAACTGAATATTATATTTATTGGCAAATTAAAAAGCGTATAATAATAAAAAGAATAAATTTATTCTATTCATTATGACCCTAAGGGTAATTTTATGCAGACAAAATTTATTACAGTATAAGAAAGGCAGAAGAATGAGCTATCATATTGTACATTATGAAAGAATATAGGAGGTGAAGTAGCTATATTTTATGGTAAAATGTTATGAGCATCTGATAAGGAGGATAAAATGAAGAAATATCTGACATGTTTCAAAAGAGGCATAGTAATGATAATAACTGTGATTTTCATAGCATCCATATGTAAAATACCATTACCAAGCGTTTTTGCTGCAAATACTACTGTAACATATATTTATGTTGACAAAGCACGTTATAAACCAGGAGATATTGTAACAATTACTGCAGATGTTGATAATTATTCAAGTTCAGATTTTAGCGGTGATATTTATCTAAAAATTTATCATAATGAAAAACTTATCTATACTACAACGGATTTATTGTCATTATCTGCCGGAGAGACTGGAACTAAATATTTTACATGGACTGCACCGACAGAGGATTACCAGGGGTATATGGTACATATTTTTACTACGGAAAATGACATACAAACTGCAGCCATTGATGTTTCCAGTGATATTACCAGATTTCCAAGGTACGGATATATCCAAAATTTTGATGAGGATATATCAGACAATTCAATTGATAATCAAATCGATACCCTGATACAAGATTATTATATGAATTCTTTTCAATTTTATGACTGGATGTGGAGACATGAAGTGCCAATTGAGAGAACAGACGGTGTAAATGTAGATACAAGTTGGCTGGATTTATTTGACCGGACTATTTCGTGGGATACCCTATTAGGATACATAGATGCGGTGCAGGATAAAAATGCAGCAGCAATGGCATATATGATGTCATATGCGGCAAGGGAAGGTTATACAGATTACAGCGTACTGCCTTCCTGGGGGATTTTTACGGATACTTCCCATCAAAGCCAGTTAAATGTTGATTTTAACAACGGCAGGTATCTCTGGTTGTTTGCACCAACAAATTCATCCTGGCAGAATTATATTGCAAGTGCTTATGCTGATGCTATCAATACAGCCGGATTTGATGGAATTCAAATGGACCAGATGGGGCAAAGAAGTAATGTTTATGACTACAATGGAAATAGTTATGATCTGGAAAATTCTTTTTCAAGCTTAATTAATGAGATAAAAGATACCTTAGTGAACAACAACTCGAATAAGAGTTATCTGGATTTTAATATTGTAGATGGTACGGTGGATGGATGGGCCTTAGAGGATGTCTCAGCTAATGCAAACACAGATTTTAATTTCAGTGAAATCTGGTGGCTTTCAGACAATTATAATGATATTAGAAATTATGTAGAGCAGCTTAGAAGTCTAAGTATTGGTAAAGCAGCAGTATTGGCAGCATATATGAATTATAATGACAACTATGGAACTTCTTATGAAGCAGAGGATGCAGTATATAGTGGAGTGGATGTAGAAACCAATCATACAGGATATTCCGGCAGCGGATTCTTGCAAAACTTTGCACAGGAAGGAGACTATGTAGAATTTAGTATTACAGCAGAGGAATCTATGACCTATGCACTGGTATTTCAATATGGAGATAACAGCGATGAGGCGACTGGAACTCTTTATGTAGATGGTAATGGAATTGGACAAGTTCAATTCCATCCACAGGCTACCTGGGACACGTTTGTATATGATGCCTATATCAATACTTATTTAACAGCTGGAACGCACACCGTTCGAATCGCTTATGATAGTGATGATACGGGAGCTATTAATCTTGACAGCCTGACCTTAGGCGAATTTGAAGAAAGTTCCATACGACTTGCCGATGCTGCCATTGCCGCAAGCGGTGCTACCCATATTGAACTTGGAGCAGGTCTTGATGATGTAACCATGCTGGGAAGTGAGTATTACCCCAATACAAGTAAAGTTATGTCAGGTACTTTAAAAGATGCAATGAAAGACTATTATAAGTTTATCACTGCATATGAAAATTTGCTATTTGATCCGGATATTACTTACACAGATCAAGGAAATCAATCAATTCAGATAAACGGACAGTCGATATCAGGAGACGGAACTCAGGAAACCATCTGGCATATTGCAAGAATGACGGAAGAATATGATGTTTTGCATCTGATAAACCTGACCTCAGAAACAGATTCTTTGTGGAGAAATACATCAACAACGCCATCAGATTTAACGGACTTATCTGTTACCTATTATCTATCCCCAGACGCAGAAATTTCCGGCATTTATTTAGCATCACCGGATTATGATGAAGGTGCCAGTACTGAACTTAGTTACGTGACAGGTTCTGATGAGACAGGTAGTCATGTTACTTTTACCATACCTTCTTTGAAATACTGGGATATGGTATATATAGCACGTATGATTACAGATCCTGAAGATGATTTATATGAGGCAGAGAAGGGAATTAAAACCAATGTATCTGTTAATACCGATCATACGGGATATACCGGAGATGGCTTTGTAGATGCTTTTGCTGATGAAGGTGATGAAGTAACTTTTCAGATTCATGCAGCAACAGAGGATACTTATTATTTAGATTTTAAATATGCGAATAATACCGGATACACGGCAACAAGACACATATATGTAGACGGCACTGATGCAGGGATACTTAGTATGCAAAATTTAGGCAGTTGGGATACTTGGGATACTGCTTCTATGTCAGTAAACTTAAAAAAAGGGATTCATACCGTATGTATCTATTATGATTCGACAGATAATCATGCAATTAATCTTGATAGTTTGTCTTTGCGTGATAACTAAAAGAAGCTTTAATAATTCATAGGTATCAGGGGTCTGGATACTTTGAGCCTAGCATAAAAGGAGGCAATATCCATGAATGTAATAAATAGTAAAAGATTTCATACAGGTTTAAGCCTATTATTAATAATAGCTATGGTTTTTAATATGAATATCTCTTCAGCGATTCATGTTTTAGCAGCCAATAATTCAAAGTCAATTTATGAGGCCGAAACAGCCACATTATACAATGTTAATACCAATACCGACCACACGGATTATTCCGGCACGGGTTTTGTGGATTCCTATGGTGAGTCTGGGGACTATGTAAGTTTCAATATTTCTGTGGACACAGAACAAGATTATACGCTACGTTTTCGATATGCCAATTATACCGGAAGTACCACTATTAGAGAAGTATATGTTGACGGTACCTTTATCAGTAACGCTTATTTTGCTGATTCAGGAAGTTGGGATGTATGGGATACTACAGATGTTGGCACGACACTTACTGCCGGAACCCATACGGTTAAGGTAAGTGTAGATAATAGTTCGGATGGTTATATCAATTTAGATAATTTAACGGTAACAGATCAGCCCGAATCTGTCAGAAGTTTATACATGTCTAACTGGAAAGATTCCATGGCTATTTGGATGGCCGGTAAATTATGCAATAATGATTCTACAAGTACCTACGGGCCAAGAATCGCAGAACTCAGATCTAGTGATGACTGGACAATCAACCAAATCATAGATTATTCTGGTTTCTTTAGAGATGAGACGAATAGTGTAAAATATGACCAAATACATAACTTTAATGCGGAAGCCTATTATGATGAAGATGGAACTCTAAATACAAATTATCTGGAATATGATGAAGAAAGTATTCCGGATATGGATATTTCCAAAGATTATGTCATGGTTCCTAATAAAGATTTTATGGTGGCCAGATATACGCTTACCAATACAGGTAATACGGATTTAAATTATAGTATTTTAGATATGCTTCATGTAAACAATACGACATCTGACAGCATATCTGCTAGTTATGATTCCCAAAGAAAAGCCTTAATCGTCAATCGAAGTAATTCCAGTCTGCCCTATCTGGCATTAGGAGCGTTCGCGGCACCAAGTTATTATCAAGTGGCTAACGATGGAGATAGTTCTTTATCAAGTTCGACTTGCTCGCCATGGTATACTTATGATAATGATGGAACTTTGAAAAATAATAGCAGCATGTCAGCTTCAGATATTTCCCTTGCCTTTACGCAAGATGTCATAGTTAGTGCAGGCACTTCCAGTTATGTTTATTTTTACATTGCAATGGATTCAAGTCTTTTAGGATTACAGAATTTATGTGATGAAGCAAATGCACAGACTGGCAGTTACTGGTTTGATTATACCAAGGATACCTACGAAAACTGGTTTGACGGAGTTACCATTCCTGCCTTTACAGACTCAGAAATGCTGTCAACTTATAAGAATAATCTGGTTATGGTAAAAAATGCGATTCGCCCTGGGACTTCAGATGCTGACGGAGCGATGCCGGCTACCACCAATCCATACAATTATGGTTATAAAGTATGGGCCAGAGATTCCGCTGTAACAGCTCTTGCACTGGATGGAGCGGGATTGACAGAGGAAGCAGAAACTTATTGGAACTGGCTTGCCGCAAGACAGGCTTCTAACGGGACTTTTGAAACCTGCTATTATTTATGGGATAATGCTGATGCTAATTTTGTGGAACCAGAGTATGATTCTTTAGGTTTTTTCCTGATAGGTGTATATAAACACTATATGATTACGGGGGATACCGATTTTCTTACTAATATATATAGTGAAATAAAAAATACTGCAAACTATATTATGAATAATATGGATCAAACAACTGGTTTCGGACCGGCAGATTATAGCATATGGGAGGAAGGCAGTTCTACCGAATATTATACTTATACACAGGCAGCTTATGCCATGGGGTTAAAGTGTGCAGCCATGATTGCTGCTATCGAGGGAGATGATTCCCTATGTGACAGCTATAATGGAGCAGGAAGTACCATATTAACTGCAATAAGCAGAGACACCACCGCAGGAGGTTTATGGGATGATACGAATAAGTATTATGCAAGAAGTGAATCTACAAGTGGAACCCTAAACTCCTTAGTAGATAGTTCTACAGACATTTTGTTTGTATTAGGTACCGTAGATGCCGTATCTTCCAGAGCATCAAATCATATTGCAAAGGTAGAGAGCAGTGTAGCAAGTGACATATATGGTTTGGCACGTTATGCTGGTGATATCTTTTATTACACTTCCCAGTGGAGTCCCGGAGGAAATGAAGCCTTAGAAGCATCTCCGTCCTGGCCGCAAATGACTATGTGGGACAGTGTTTATCAGAGTTTGACTGGTAATACGACAAAAGCTTATCAGATGCTTGAATGGTTTAAGGATAGAACGGCAGCCGGATATATGGTAACAGGTGAGGCAGTTAGTGATGTTACGGAACAGCCCCTTGTCAGTACAGCCGCAGAACCTGTAACGGCAGCTTCCTATATTTTGGCCAGTCTTGTTTATTACGGACTTTATGATACAAGAGTTTATTCTTCTGAGAATAATGCTGGATGCTACACCTCTATCGCTGTTACAAGTGGAGCGGATAATGACTGGGGACAATACACCTATGTACCATACTATTTAGATGAAGTAGGAGATACCGCTGTTGCAGACAGTGATACGGATATTGCCAAGGTTTACATCAGCAATGATACAGATAATATCTATATCAGGGTTAATAATGCTTCCGGCTCGCTTTCAGATTCTACCTCACAGGATGCCTTCCAAATATCTGTTTATACAGAAGACTTCAGCAGTTTGGCGGCAACCAGTACAGAAACGGTAAATGGTACGGAGTTGGGTAGGGACATGGCTTATATGTTTACAAAAAAGAATACGGATACTGCATACAGCAAATATGCAGTTACAAATGGAAGCTGGGCGTTAGATAAAGAAATTACTTCTGTCATTTCACCGCAGTGGGATAGTGAAACAGGTGGTTTTGAAATTGTGATTCCCAGATCTGAAATAGGAAGTCCTGCCAATGATGCATGGGGTCATATTACTGTTGTAATGCAGACCTATGAGGATGGTACCTATATTGACCAGGATATCCATAATATCAATTACAATTTGAGAAGCAGCAGTGACTCTTGGTATTACGGTAATTTTGAATAAAACAGTGTTGACTTTAGCTAAAGAATTAGAGGTCTACCAATATGAAAGGTTAAATCTTGTTTCTTAATTAAATAGGTTTGTAATAAGAACTGGTTCTTAGTTTGAGAAAAGAGCCAGTTTTTATTATGGAAAAGCCTATTCCATAAGGAATATACCATTTAAATCATAGTCCGACAGTATGTATAAATTAATATGAAAAATTAGATTCTTTTCGTATAAAATAGACTATAATATAGCTAAAGTACAAAGAATATCTCTGATGTTCATTTAAAAGAAACATATCATTTCCTATAATGTATACATCGGAACCGGTAATATGATGCGCATGTAATATATTTTGATTGGAGGATTTTATATGAAAAAAAGATGTAAAAAAATAATTTCCATCAGCTTAGTCTTACTTATGGCTTTAATTGGAGCAATAGGATGCTCTAAAGATACGCCTACTGATTCTTCTGGAACCAAGGAAGATTTAGGACAGAGTACTACGGATATGGCAGGAGAACAAAGTCAATCAGAAGATAAAATAAAATTAACCTTTTGGTATACTTATGGTGACAGTGAGGAAGCTCAGTTAAAGGATGTGGTTATACCTAAGTGGAATGCTCTTCACCCGGATATTGAAATTGAACCCGTACGACAGGATAGCAGTCAGTATAATCAAATGATTGTTACTGCCTTTGGAACAGGACAGACACCGGACGTTGCAAGAGTTGATATTATTAACACCGCCTCCTATGCAAATCAGCACGGTATTATAGCACTTAGTGATAGGGATGGATTTGAGGAATTAAAGAGCACATTTTTGAATGCACCAATGTCTACTAATTACTATCAGGGTAAATATTACGGGCTTCCTCTGGATACGAACTGTAAAGCAGCAGTCATAAATGAAAATGTTATGAAGGCTCTTGGAATCGATGGTGTACCTGCAACCATGGAGGAATTTATAAGTGCAGCAAAAGAAAAGGGAAATGGAGGGTATCTTCTTAATGTATCCGGTGTAGGAGACTGGGATTTGTTACCTTATTTCTGGCTTTTTGGGGGAAGCCTTACTGATGATACCTTTACAACGGCCAGTGGTTATTTAGATTCAGATGCAAGCGTTCAGGCAATTAATACCATGTTAGAATTAAATGAAGAGAAAATATTTACAATCCGTGATATAGATGGTTCTGTAGATGCTTGGGATGGTATCATAACTGGCGAATATGCAATGTTTTTTGAAGGACCCTGGTACTTTGGTTCCTATGAGGATTCAGAAGAACAAGGAATCATTCCCGCTCTAATACCAACTTATCATGGCGAATCGGCATCAGTTGTGGGAGGAGAAAATATCGTGGTATTTGAAGCTTCTAAAAATCAAGATGCTGCATATGAATTTGCACAATTCATGGATTCTGAAGAAATACAACTTGATATGTTAAAAACCGGTCAATTGCCCGTACTGAAATCACTTGTCGAAAACGAAGCGGTTACCAGTGAACCGGTTTGGTCCATATATATGAAACAAATGGAATCTGCGAAAGCACGTATACCTTCTCCTAATCAAACGATTATAAGTGAAATATGGAGTGATACAATGACTGATATATTTGCAAACAAAGCAGATGTTAAGACTGAACTTAGTAATACAGCTAAACTGATTGACGAGCAGCTAGCAGAAGATAAGCAGTAAGTGAAAACAATGGTTGAAAAGTGTTTCTTGGGATTTACGAGATGTAACGCAATAACAAGGGAGGAACGAGTATGGCAAAATCCATATCTAAAAAGTCACATTTCATAAAAGGGATAAAGGGATGGTTAGTTGCTCTGCCTTTTGTTCTGCCAGGTTTAGTACTAGTTTCTGTCTTTGTAATTTATCCCATGTTTTTTACGATAAGGATATCACTGTCAGATTACAGTATTGTACAGGGCGACATAAACTTTATTGGGCTAAAAAATTACATAAATATTTTTACGGAATCATCCTCCAGGTTTTGGTATGCATACAGGAATAATTTCCTGTATGCAGTTGTTACTACACCTTGTATTATTCTTGGCGGGATGATATTTGCATATCTTATAAATAACCTGAATAAAGGGCGAATGATTTTTAAAATAGGTTTTTATCTTCCTGTTATAACTTCCTGGGTCATAGTGAGTTTGGTTTTCACTTATATGTTTAACAATTCAAACCGCGGACTGATTAACTATATTTTGGTAGATGTCCTTGGAGTCATGAAAGATTATGTACCATGGCTGCTTAGAGAATGGTCCGGTAATTTTGCAATTTGGGTCATGGGTATCTGGAAAAACATTGGATGGGCCATGTTAATCTATTTGGCTGCATTACAGGGAATTCCTTCTGATCTCTATGAAGCTGCCAGTTTGGATGGAGCGGGGAGTTTTGAGAAATTCCGTAATATTACGATGCCGTCATTACGTCCAACTACCTATTATGTGTTAATTAATATGATAATCGGTTCTTTTAATGTGTTTATTCAGGTAATGTTATTAACCGCAGGTAAACCAAATGGTAAAACCACAGTATTACAGTATTTACTTTATGATCGTGCTTTTAATCAGTTTGAATTTGGGGAAGCATCTGCGATTGGACTTATTACAGCAATCACGATTCTCTTACTTACAATTGTTTTTAACCGCGGTTTAAGGTTAGACAAAGTGGAAAAGGGGGAGTAAAGATTGAGAGAAAGTATAAAACATAGAAAGGAAGCCACAAAAAGATTCGTTCATACTATTTATATGTGGCAGTATTCCAGACAGGTCTGGGATATGCAATGGGTGTAATGATGAGAAAATTAATTAAAGGTCAAAAATCTAAAAAAGTCCTTATACAAACCTTTTTGTGGATAATTTTAATAACTGCATTGGCCGTTTCTTCAATCCCTTTTTTATTCATGATAACCAATTCCTTTGAGCAGTTTAGTTTTTCACTTCCATATCCACCAAAATTATTTCCAGATAAACTTGATTTTTCTGCGTATAAGCATGTAATTGGCTTGCCGATTTTTTTAGTATCTGTTAAAAATAGTATTATAAATACCATAGTGACAACTTTTTTTGCTGTTTTTGTTTCCACTCTTTCAGCCTATGCTTTTGCACGTATTATCTTTTCCGGCAGGGATATTGTCTTTCAAATTTATTTGTTTACACTGATGATGCCGGGATTTTTAAATATTATACCTCAGTTTATTACACTTAGTAAAATAAAAATGCCCTGGTTTCCAGATGGTCTAGTGGGAACGCGTTTGGGATTGGTGTTAATTTATGTTGCAACCTGTGTTTGTGGAAATACCTTTTTTTTAAGAAATTTTTTCCGCTCTATACCGGATGCCTTATCAGAATCTGCCATTATGGACGGCGGGGGTCACGGAACAATATTTTTTAAAATTATGCTTCCCCTGTCAAAGCCCGCAATTGGGACATTAACCATTTTGGCGGTACAAGGTTTTTGGGAGGAATATTTTACAGCAAAAGTATTACTTGGGGCGAAAGAAAATATGATTACGCTGCCGTTGTTACTACAGCGGCTAAATGGACAATATGCAACTCGCTGGGAATGGGTATTTGCAGCATCCATAATCACTCTTATTCCAATTATATTCCTATTTATTTTGTTTCAAAAGAGATTAGTAATAGGGGGCCTCACAGAAGGCTCTGTGAAAGGATGAATTTTACATGATACAAAAAACGTTAATAAAAGAGCCGGAAATCTGGACAGATAAAGCACAATATTTAAAAGGAGAGACAGTTAACTTATATTTTCTGCCTCAAGAGAATGACGAGAGTTTTCCGCAGTTAGAATTGTTTTATTTGGCTAATACTTGCCTATGCAGACCTGAATGGAAAAGGGAAGTAAAAAATGGTATTATACATTTAATAGCTTCTATAAAGAATTTAGAAGAAGGGTATTATGGTGTTGAGGTACAATGGAAGACGGGGTATGCTTCCACTGCTTTTGATATTACAACCGACCGTAGTAAGGATATCCGGTATGGATTTCTGTCAGATTTTACAAAAGAAGATACAGGGGAGGAGGATATTACATTTGCTTCAAAACTGCATTTAAATGCCAGTCAGTTTTATGATTGGATGTACCGTCATGATAAACTGGTAGCGGATGTGGAACATTATACAGATCCGTTAGGGCGTGACACCAGACTTTCGGTTATAAAAGAGAAGGTAAACGCCTGCAGACAGCATGGTATCCGTCCCTTTGCTTATGGTGCGGTTTATGCTGCCACAGAGGAGATATTTCATAAACATCCGGAATGGGCCGTTTACACTTTTGACAAACAACCAATGCGATTTGCGGAGTGGTTATATTATATGAATACATCTGAGGATTGTCCATGGAGTACCTACATTGTAGGACAATATGCAAATGCTGTCAGGATTCTTGGTTTTCAGGGTATTCACATGGATACCTATGGTTTCCCGAAACATGTTTGGAATAGCGAAGGTGAGTCGGTGGCGTTAGAAAAGACATTTCCCTCCTTAATCAGAAATTCATATTTTTCGGTAACTAAGATTGATAAAGAAGCAGGAGTCATCTTCAATGCTGTTAATAACTGGCCGGTAGAAGCGGTAGCTGACACTTTACAGGATGCTGTTTATATTGAAGTTTGGCCGCCCCATGATACATACTTTGATTTATACGGTTTAATTATGAAAGCAAAACAACTTTCCAACAAACCTGTTGTTTTAGCTGCATATATGAAGCCTTTTCTTCATGCAGATACAGAAGAATTGAAGGAGGCAGCCGAAGCAGGGCTATTAATCACCTACTCAGTTATTAATGCTTCAGGTGGTCGGCAGTTGGTCTTTGGAGAAAACAAAGGAGTATTGTGTGATAGTTATTATGCCAAATATGCCACTATGCGTGAAGAATTTTTACCTGTGGTGCAAAAATATTGTGACTTTGCCCTTCGTTATACACCATTGTTTTCTACAGAGAACACTTTGGATATTTCGATGACAGCAACCAATGGAATAAATGAAGATATTATTTTTTCTGCAGCAGAAGGAATCCGTTTTTCGTCAGATGGAAAAGCAGATACGGTTTGGACTATAGTTAAGGAATCGGATAATCATCTTGTAATACAGCTTATTAATCTGGTCGGAATAACAGACAGATGGAATGAAGGAAAACCCATAAAGCCGGCACTAGTACAGAATATTACAATTTCTATCCTATTAGACCAGCAGGTTAGTGGAGTTTTTTCGGCCGCACCGGAATTGAATTATGGAAAAGCGGTAAAATTAAATCATTATATGGAAGTTCGTAAGAATGGCCGTTATTGGATAGTTGAAGTACCAGATCTTAACATTTGGAAAACTATTTGGCTGGAAATTAATTAACCGGACGGAAAGGAGTTGCCATGCTGTTTTCATATGATACTGAAATACTTCCCCAGGTGAGGTTTATCGGACGTATCAAGTATACACAACCTTGGGTACATTTTCAACGTGTGACAGATGAGTATATTTTATATTTTATCCGTAGTGGTGAGATGTATTTAAAAGAAGGTGACAAACGGTATATTTTAAAGAAAGGTGATATTTTTTTATTTGAACCTAATATACCACATGTAGGCTATCAAAAAGCGGTATGCGATTACTACTATATACATTTTAAACATTTTACCCTAAAAAAAGTTTTACCTGATCAAGAAAAAGCTTCTATGCAGGAGTTAACTGAAAAAAGATTGCTTTCACTTGCAAGCTTTAATTTGGATACAGGTAATGTCACTGATTCTATTACATATTTACCAAAGCAGTTTTTATTACAGAATCAGGAATTTCAAACAATACTAAAGCAAGCTGTAGATGTTTATAACAAAAGAGAAGAACATTATAAGCGCATGGCTTCTACACAACTACATCTCTTTTTATTGTATGTGGCACACGAATACCTAGTGTATAAAAACTCCAAATCAAACATGCCGCATCTGCGTAAATCCGAAGTAGCGGCAGAAAAAATTATTCATTATCTGAATAGCAATTATTCTCAAAAAATCAGCAGCCATTTTATTGAAAGGCAGTTTGAGGTTAATTTTGACTATATTAATCGTGTATTTACAGAAATGACGGGTAATACAATTTTTACTTATCTGAATACATTAAGAATAGAGCATGCAAAGGAATTAATGGCGACAACAGCCCTGACTTTTGGTGATATTGGATACTTGGTAGGAATAGATGACCGCTATTATTTTACCAAGCAATTTAAAAAATATGTTGGTATGACACCCACAGATTATTTCCAATTTGCACATCAAAATAAAGAAGATAATCGTTATAAGATATGAGATTAAAAGCTTGTTTTCGTTTGGTAAATTAATAACAGTGTAAATATATATTTGATACGAAATGAGGATGATTCATTGTCCGAAGAGAGGTTATTATGAACAATATTACAAAATGGTGGAAAGCAGCTGTCATTTATCAGATATATCCTCGCAGTTTTCAGGATTCCAATGGTGACGGGATAGGAGATATTATAGGAATTATTAACCGGCTATCCTATTTAGCGGAGCTTGGTATAGACGCAATTTGGTTATCTCCTGTATATTCTTCTCCCCAAGATGACAATGGTTACGATATATCGGATTATCAGAATATTGACCCTATGTTTGGCACGCTTACGGATATGGAGCAGTTAATTGAAGAGGCCGGTAAAAGAAATATTCGAATCATTATGGATCTTGTACTCAATCACACTTCAGATGAGCACATATGGTTTAAAGAAGCCAAAAAAAGCCGAAGTAATCCATATCATGATTACTATATCTGGCGTGACGGAAAAGAAGGAGAAATACCCAATAATATGCGTGCCTGCTTTGGAGGTTCAGTCTGGGAATGGGTACCAGAAATCTCTCAGTACTATTTTCATCAGTTTTCCATTAAACAGCCAGATCTTAACTGGGGAAATCCTAAAGTCAGACAAGAGCTATATTATATGATCTGTTGGTGGATGGATAAGGGAGTGGGTGGTTTTCGCCTTGATGTAATTGATCAGATTGCGAAAGAACCAGATAGGAAAATTACAAATAATGGTCCGAGGCTTCATGAATTTATAAAGGAATTAAGCCTTAGAACTTTTCAAAAGAAGGAAGATATCGTCACAGTTGGTGAGACTTGGGGAGTTACACCAGAAATTGCAAGGATATACAGTAACCCCGATGGCAGTGAATTTTCTATGGTATTCCAGTTTGAACATATTGGGCTTGACCAGGAGGATGGCAAGGAAAAATGGGATTTAGCGCCCCTGGATTTCTTGAAGTTAAAGCGAGTATTTACAAAATGGCAGTTAGAATTACATGGGAAAGGATGGAACAGTTTATTTTGGAATAACCATGATTTGCCAAGAATAGTCTCAAGATGGGGGGATGACAGTGAGGAGTATCGAACACTTTCTGCTAAAATGCTTGCAACCTTACTGTATGGAATGGAAGGAACTCCATATATCTATCAAGGTGAGGAACTTGGCATGACGAATATAACTTATCCCATATCAGATTACAGAGACATAGAAACGTTAAATATGTATAAAGAGAGATTACATAATGGGTACCCTGAAGAAAAAATAATGACCGCAATTCACGCAAAAAGCAGAGATAATGCTCGTACACCCATGCAATGGAATGAAAAAGAAAATGCCGGTTTCACGGAGGGAACTCCTTGGATTAACGTAAATCCCAATTATGTGGATATTAATGCAGACTCCCAGATAAATGATATTGATTCGGTATTTCATTATTACCAGAAGCTTATTAAACTTCGCAAGGATTTGGAGGTCTTTACTTCAGGTAACTATGAATTGTTATTACCAGATCATCCTGATATCTTTGCCTATATACGTACAACAGGTCAAACCAGACTTCTTGTAGTATGTAATTTCCATAACAAAACGATTCCATTTTGCAGACCTGATGAATTTATAGGGACTAGCGTTTTAATTAATAATTATGGAGAGTCCTCTTCTTCCTATCTGCGTCCTTACGAAGCACTTATTTTATGTAAGTGTTGAGTTACATCATAACAGATATGGAAAACGTAGGAACTTATAAGGCAGACAAAGTTCAGAAATCCAGGCATCCAATGAACTGATTGCAGATGGTATGTCCTTTGAGGAAATGCTCGCTTATGCGTTGATAAAAGGCTTGGGCTGGTATATGGATTATGCCTTCATCAACGGTACTGGGGTAGGTCAGCCACTTGGTATACTTGCTGATCCTGCATTAATTACCGTTACCAAAGAAGCTTCACAAACAGCTGCAACGATCACCTATCATAATGTGGTAAATATGTTCTCAAGACTTGCTCCATCCTGTTTCACCAACGCAGTATGGCTTGCTAATCCATCGGTGATACCGCAATTACTCACAATGACCATTACGATTGGCACTGGTGGTGCTCAAATCCCAGTATTTAAGGAGGAAGCAAGTCGTTTCACTCTGTTGGGCAAGGAAGTTCTCTTCACTGAAAAATGCCCTGCATTAGGCTCTAAAGGAGACTTAATCCTTGCAGACCTCTCCCAGTATGCCATCGGCATGTGAAAAGAAATCGCACTTGACCGCTCCAATGTACCCGGCTGGATGGAGGATATGACTGACTACAGAGTTATTGTTCGTGTGGATGGACAGGGTACATGGGATAAGCCAGTAACACCGAAAAACGGAACTACGCCCTCTTGGGCTGTGGCTCTGGTAGATAATCCAGTTCATATTTTAACATGTTTATACTACTTCTCCCACTGTGTAAACGCTCAGAGGGGGAGGTACTCCAATCTCTGAAACCCATAATAATACTGTACGAAAACATTAAGTGCAGAAAAACCTTGGAGAACTACAAGTCAGAAGATTACACACAGGAAGCCTTAGAAACCAAAGGCTGGAAGAAAGTATGAAATAAACCACCATTGTAGCCAGTAAAATCTCCGTATGTATTTCCTCATGAAACGTAATAGCGTAGGTCACAGCCATAAGCTTGTTGAAACCGAACCCCAGGGAAGGGTTACCACATATGAATATGATAAGGCAGGCAACCGCTTAAAAGAAACTATTACCATTACAGACAATTCTTCCGGCAGTACCGTTACAACCGAAAATGCATATGCCTATAATAACCAAAACAGGTTGACAGACATTACCACAAAGGTGAATAATGTACTTAACGGAGTAACAAGCTATACTTATGATAAGAACGGCAACCAGT
>JBAVPE010000066.1:0-60140 GCA_049692775.1 Anaerocolumna sp.
GAATGTCATAATTTATGAATATTATTTAATGTGTAAGTTTCGATCATAATTATTTATAATTGCATAATAAATTTAAATACGCTGTACTAGTACTACCTTGCATAAATAACACTTAATTCAGCACCTGCTATTTACACCAGTGCTGTGTTGTCATCAATCGGCGTAGGAACCGCTATGCCTCATTCCTCCGCCTTGCCCTGGCTCAAATATCAGTCACTGATATTAAGCATTATTTATGCAATGCAGTACTAGTTAATCCTGATGCTAAAAGATTGTATATAAGAATAGGATATTCTGTGATAGGTAATATACCTAATTTATATAGAAATGATATAACGGAATGTCTGATGATGAAATCAAAAGAGTAACATAAATATTGCTGTCTTTCTTAAATGCAAACAATAAAAGATAATATAGAGTAACGAAAGTAGCAGACAGGTAGAATATGAAAGATATTGAAAATTTGAAATTTATAGGCAGAGGCAAAAAAATTTCAATTGGTAAGTAATGTTTCCAAAATTATTATGATGTTTAATAGTATATTAATTTGAGTACTCTCGGAAACTAATAGCAGCAATTGAAGATATTTTAGATGCTGAATAAAGCTACGAACATTTTCTGTCTATCATAGGTATGTTTTTACTTGCCTTTCCTTCACTACGTTCAGACGGTCTGCGTAAAAACATACCTATGATAGACAGAAAATGGAGGTGGAATTTTGTCAACAGCCTCTAAAATATCAGCAAATACAGGCTGTGAGAGTTTCCGAGAGTACTCTAAATTTGAAAGGAGTATATATATGTTAAAAAGGATGAAGGTATTTTCAATTTTAACAGTATTCTGTCTGTTGGCTTCCTTATTCAGCCAATTAACGGTATTTGCCGATTATCCAATTTTTTATCAGCGTTATGCTGCGGACCCAACAGCCGTGGTATATAATGGAAGAGTATATCTGTACGGTTCCCATGATGTATATGAAGAGGGAGCGGGTTATATTATTAATGATATAACTTGTATATCCTCGGATGATATGGAAAACTGGACTGACCACGGTGAGGTTTTTAATGCAACAACAGATTCAAGCTGGGCAGGCCTTTCCTGGGCACCTTCTGTTGTTTACAGAAATAATAAATTTTATATGTATTATGGTAATAGCGGAAGCAGTATAGGAGTAGCAGTAAGTGACAGCCCCACAGGTCCATTTAAGGACACACGGACCGGACCGTTGGTTACAGGCAGCACTCCTGGTGTAAATCCACCCTCCGGTTTCTGGTGCTTTGATCCTTGCGCTTTTGTTGACGATGACGGACAGGCATATTTATATTTCGGAGGAAACGGTGAGGGAAACACCAGAGTTATCAAGCTAAACAGTGATATGGTAAGTATTAACGGGTCTGCATCCCAGATTACTGCTCCGCGTTTTTTTGAGGCAGCCTATATGCATAAATATAACGGGAAATATTATCTTACTTATTCCACTGATTTTTCCCGGGGGGCAGCAGCCATAGATTATATGGTAAGCAGCAGTCCGACGTCGGGCTTTGTTCATAAAGGCACTGTTCTTCCCAATCCGCCTCAAAATGACAGTAACAATAATCATCAGTCCATATTTTCATTCAATGGAAATTGGTACATTGCCTATCACAACAGGGCATTGGCAACACAAAACGGCCTTGCCTCCAGTGTAAGGGTATACCAAAGAAATATGTGTGTAGACCGGCTGTATTATAATTCAGACGGAACCATACAGCAGGTTACGCCGACAACAGGCGGTTTAACGCAGATTAAGAAAGTAAGCCCCTATGTAACCGTTGAAGCGGAAACCATGGCACAGGAAAGCGGTATCCAGACGGAAACCTGTGGTGAAGGCGGACGTAATGTCGGCTATATTCAGAATGGTGATTGGATAAAGATGGCGGGTGTTGATTTTGGTACCGGCGCGGGATCTTTTGAAGCCAGGGTATCCTCAGAAACCAGCGGCGGAAACATTGAAATCCGCCTTGATAGTACGACAGGCACATTAGTAGGAACCTGTGCGGTAGCTAATACCGGCGGATGGCAGACTTGGGCTACAAAAACCTGTACGGTAAGCGGTGCGACGGGGGTACATGACCTATACCTGAAATTTACAGGCGGAAGTGATTATCTGTTTAATTTAAACTGGTGGAAGTTTTATTCTTCTTCCGGCAGTTTAACAAGGATTGAATGCGAGAATCTGACAAAGGCCGGTACCTATGCCGGAAATATTACAGCACCATTTGGCGGTGTGGCTTTATATGCTAACGGTGACTGCTGTTACAATAATTACAGTTTTCCCAGTGCGAAAACCTATACCATCAGTGTACGGGGAGCCTCTAACAACAGCAGCACAGCAAAAGTTGCGGTTTATGTCGGCGGAAGTAAGGCAGGCACTTTAAGTTTTACCGGGACAGCTGCCTCCGTACAAAGCTTAAGTTATACTGCCACTGCAGGTACGAAAGAGATTAAGCGGAACTCACCGAAATCAATAAAAACAGAATAATGGCTTAGGTTTCCGTGGTACAATAAAGGAGCCGGTAAAGGTCGTAATGGGATTGGTATTGCCAAGACCATGCAACAGACTGATTACCGGCTCCTTTATTGTACTGCTTTTTGTCGTATTTTCCGAGCTTAAGAGCCATAAGGGCCCCTTTCCGATACAGTAAGATTACAAACATGCCAGGATACCGTCTTCGTCTTTGGAATTATCTTCCCTCATGCATTTACCATGATTTTTCTGAATAATTTCCTTTATAAATCAACAGAAAAATAGTAAGATTATAATCGTCGGTATCCTTATAAAAAAAGTCTGTTTTATCCTTGCAATTTTATATTAAAGGAAAATAGAATAACATAGAGAAAAAGGAGTGATAAAATGAAACTGTTCAGAAAAATCACATTAGATTATAAAACATCAATTTATACGAAGGTTCTGTTATCGATATTGTCAGCGTTGCTGGTTATAATCTTTTTAATGGAGATATCCAATTTTTATGTTCTGAACCAATACCGTCAAAGGGCGGTGGAGCTGTATCAGAATTCCCTGGATCTTTACAGTGTTTTTTGGGAGGATAAGCTTAAAACGATTAATAAATCCATGTTGTCCATAATCAGCGATAAAGGCGGGGAGGAGTTTAATAATATCTGTGAGGCGGATGACAGGCTGCTGATAGAGACAAGTAAGATGGAACTGTTAGACAAGTTGATAGACATTGCGACTATGCACGAAAACCAGGTTTGTCTGTTTACCTATGTTCCGGACCGGAGCATCTTCATCCGGTCATCCGGTCATTTGGGAAATTATACGGAGAATCTGGAAAATGAAAAATCGGTGAAAGATTATATTGAGATAAATCCGATAAAAAACAACAATGACTGGCAGTTGTTGAAAAGCGGGGGAAAATATTATTTCATCCATGTATATCATATGTCTAACGGATATGTGGGTGCCTATGTGGAATGCAGTGTCATATTGGAGAATTTATTAAACGGAAATGAGGCGGCTGAAGCGGTAGCCATTCTGGACAGGGACGGGGAAGTGGTCGTAAGGATGGGGGCGGATGTAGATTATGCTTCGGCAGCTGTGTTTAAAAGCCAGCTTGATCAGACCGGTTACAGTCTGGGAGCTATCGTATCGCAGACAAAGCTGTATAGTGAAAGGGATTATTTATGGCTTTTAACTGCCTGCGCCATATTAATAGGGATTATCATTATTCTGGTGGTCATTCAGTTTCAGAGAAAGGTGGTATTCAATCCGCTGAATCGTCTGAAGGATGCAATGGAAGCATTTAGTACGGGAAAGGCACAGGTACGCCTGCGGGAATATCCCCGTAACAATGAGATAAAGGTACTGTATGAAACCTTCAACTATATGGCGGAACAGATTATGAAGCTGAAAATTGACATATATGAAAATATGCTGGAGAAACAGAAGATTCAGAGCAGTTATCTCCGGGTACAGATACAGCCGCATTTCTATACCAATATCCTGTATCTGATATATAGCCTTGCTGAAATCAGGGACTTTAAGGGCATTCAGGAGCTGTCAGTCTACATGTCCCAGTATTTCAGGTATCTGCTTTGTGATAAAGAAGATTTTGTAAGGCTGGAACAGGAAATTGACTGTTTGGAAAATTATATTAAGATTCAACAGATTCGCTACCCTGACTGTTTGGAGTTTCAGATAGAATGTGAGGTGGATAAAAAGGAAGAGATAGTGCCTCCGCTTCTTTTGCAGACGTTTATAGAGAATGGGATTAAGCATAATATTACACTGGTTCCCTGTCTGCACATGGATGTCAGGATACGGAAGAAGAACGGATACCTGGTGTTTCTGATAAGCGATACGGGAATAGGCTTTAAAGGGGAGCTTCTTAAGAAAATTAATGCGGGAGAAAATATTGAGGAAAATGGAAAGCATATCGGTATTATGAATGTAAAAAGCAGGCTGAATCTTTTATATCATGGAAACGCGCGGGTAATGATTGCTAATAAAACGCAGGGGGCAGCTATTTTTATTAAGATTCCGGAAAAAAATGAGAATGGGGAAGGATAAGATAAATGAATATTTTACTTGTAGATGATGAGGTAGCGGTTATTCAAATCCTGAAAAGGGCAATCCAATGGGAAACACTGGGCATTAGCCAGGTTTTCACCGCTTATAATGCCCAGGAAGCTAAAAGAATAGTCGTTGAAGAAAAAATCCATATTATTATCAGCGATATTGAAATGCCGCAGGAAAACGGACTCCATTTCCTGACGTGGGTACAGGAAATCAAACCGGATATTATATATATCATCCTCACGGGTTTTCCGGATTTTAATTATGCCAAGGATGCCATATCCATAGGGGTATTTAAATTCCTCCTGAAACCGGTGGTTTTTGATGAGCTGAGAGAGGTTGTGAAGGAGGCTATTACAAAGGTAACGGAAGAAAAAAAGAAAGAGGATCAGAGAAGGTATGGAGAATATTATGAGAGCAACCGGATAAAGGCGGAGAAGATATTTTACAGGGATTTAGTTTCGGAAGAAATACTTCCCTTTCCTGATTATATCGAGAATGAAATCCGGCGCAGGGGAATGCAGGAGGAAAGGCTTGAACTGGGAGGTATGATTCTGTTCCGGGTAGACAGAAGGGAAAGAATAGAAGAAAAGGGGGCTTTTCTTCAGTTTGCGCTCAAGAACATTGCGGAGGAGCTTTTTAATGATGTAGTTATGATCGATTTTAATAAGGACATCCTATGGATGGTGAAGGGAAAGCAGAGTGAAGAAGGGTTGGCTGAAATGAGCCGTGTATACCTGGAAAAAATCCAACAATATCTTCAATATGAATTGTTTGCCTATCTTACAGGAAACATAGTGTTAGAGGAGGTGTCCAGAAAGTATAAAATGTTAAAACAGGCTTCCATTCAGTACTTCAAAGTAAACCAAAGAATTTATTTCGCGGAACAATGGTTTAGGGGGATTGTAGATGAAGCATATTCGAAAATTGGTAAAAACGGCAGGGAAAATGAAATCGTCATCAATACTGTACGGGAATATCTGGAAGAACATTATAACGAGCCAATCAACAGGAAGGATGTGGAGGAACTTGTCCATTTGAATCAGGATTACCTGAACAGGGTCTTCAAGTGTGCTACGGGATGTACCCTGATGGAATATATCCAGTATTACCGGATATTGAAAGCAAAGGTATTCCTGGCGGATATGCAGAAGTCCATCAGTGAGATAGGCGGTCTTGTAGGATATGATTCACCCCCGTACTTTTCTAAGATATTCAAAAAGTGTACGGGAATAACACCTGTGGAATACAGGAACAGCCTGGGAGAAGACGGGCTGAGGGAACTGGAGTAAAGGAAAAGGTCTGAATCGTTATATGACCGGTCGATTATGTTATTGTGGCAGAAACAGCCAGCTGTTATACTGAAATCAAACAAAGGCCTTAGTTCGATAACTATTAACCACTATAATTTGTTAAGGAGGAAGTTATGAAAAGAAAATCAAGTTTACTGGCACTTCTTCTTGCCGCATCTTTATTGCTTGGAGCCTGTGGAAATAGTGCAGGTACCGGCAAAAATGCACAGGGTAACGGAGAAGCACAGACTGCAGCAACAGGGGAAGAGGGCAGTACGGTTCAAGGTGGTACCGGTGAGAATGCATCCGTTTTAAAGGATGGAAAAAATACGGAAATATGGGTTGTTTTTCCCGGAACAAGTTCTGCACCTGCCAGCCTGGCAGAAGTGGAAAATGCAATTAATGAAAAAGTACAAAAGACGATGGATGCGACGATAAAGTTGAAGGTCCTGGAGTGGGGAACTTATACGGATCAGACCAATCTCATGCTTTACAGCGGTGAGAAGATGGATTTGTTTTTCTCCTACTCTGGTACAAAAGATTATGTGAGTAAGGGAGAACTTGCCCCAATCACCGGCTTGATTGATACCTATGGCAAGGATATGCTGGCCTCCATGGGAAAATATATTGACGCTTGTTATGTAGGGGATGATTTATATGGTATTCCTACTTATCGTGATCTGGCAGTTCAGGCAGGGCTCGTCTGCAGGCAGGATGTACTCGACGAGACCGGTATAGATGCTTCCACGGTTAAGACCTGGGATGATGTTGAAAAAATCTTAAAGAAGGTTCAGGAACTTTATCCGAAAATGTACCCTCTTATCAGCTCAGAACCGAAAAGAGGGCCTCTGGCCAATATAAACAGGGGCTTATTTGATATCATCCAGTCAGGTGTAGGCGTATATATGAATGATACAGACGGACATATTGATGTTGTGAATACCTATGCTACGGATGAGTATATGCAGCTTGCACAGAAAGCAGCTGAGTGGAGCAAGAACGGATATTTTATTCCGGATTCCATGACGATTACGGATGTAAGACAGGATTTAATCCGGGCAGGCAACTGTTTTGGATATATCGGAAATGTCCATCCGGGAACCAAGACCCAGGAAAGCATGAACTCCGGTGTGGATATGGTTACTATCCCCATTACGGACAGGATACTTACGACTCAAGGTGTAAATTTTGGCCAGTGGACAGTACCGGCAGTATGTGAATCTCCTGAAAAAGCGGTTGCGTTTTTAAATATCCTTTATTCCGATCCGGAAGTACAGAATCTTTTCCGTTATGGAATTGAAGGGAAGGACTATGTGATTAAAAAAGACGGAGTTGTTGGATATCCGGAGGGCGTGAGCGCTCAAAACGTGGGCTGGACAAACGAAGCCTGGATGACAGGAAATGCCTCAATCGGATATGCATGGGAAACGGATCCGGATCAGGTATGGGATAAATATAAGGAATATAATGATACTGCTACGTTATCCCCGTTATATGGCTTTATTTTCGACAGCTCAAATGTTAAAAATGAAATTATATCGATTGCCAATGTCATGGATAAATATCAGGGGGTTATTGAAGCGGGTCTGAGTGATCCGGCTTCCACCGTGGCGAAATTCAATGAAGAATTGAAAGCGGCAGGAATTCAGAAAATAGTTGATGAGATGCAGTCCCAGGTGGATGCCTGGTCTGCCCAAAAGTAAAGGCAGGAATAAAAGGTGCCAGTAAAAAGAAAAAAACTTAGAAAATTTATACCCATATATATCATGCTCCTGCCAGGCTTCCTATATTTGCTGGTAAATAATTACATTCCTATGTTTGGTATCGTGATAGCATTTAAGCAGCTCAATTTCGCAAAGGGCATCATAAAAAGCGATTGGGTAGGATTTGCCAATTTTGAATATTTGTTTAAAACCCCGGAAGCTTTCAGAATTACAAGAAATACACTTGGCTACAACGCCGTGTTCATAGTGGTCAATCTTGTGGTAGCCGTAGCAATTGCCATATTACTTAGTGAAATCCGGAATAAACGATGTGTGAAGGTATATCAGACACTGATATTACTTCCTTATCTGATCTCAATGGTAATTGTCAGCTATCTGGCTTATGCATTCTTAAGTGGGCAGACCGGGTTCATCAATGGTTTGCTTGGAAATTTAGGTCTGGCTCCGGTTTCATTTTACTCGGAACCCCAATATTGGCCTTTCATACTGGTATTTGTGAATTGCTGGAAGGGAGCCGGATATGCCTCTATCATCTATCTGGCTTCCATCATGGGAATTGACCAGGAGCTTTACGAGGCGGCAGCCATAGATGGTTCTTCAAAATGGGAAGAAATTAAATATATTACCCTTCCCCTGCTGAAGCCAACAATGATTATACTCACTTTAATGAGTATAGGCAGGATATTCTATTCCGACTTCGGTTTATTTTATCAGCTGCCTATGAACTCCGGTGCATTAATTGATGCTACGAATACGATTGATACCTATGTATACCGGGGATTGATTAATATGGGAGATTTGAGTATGTCATCAGCGGCAGGCGTATACCAGTCCCTGATTGGGTTTATCCTGGTTATGCTGGCTAATGCTATTACGAAAAAATTCAGCAAGGAGAACGCATTGTTCTAAAAAAAGAAGCGGAAAATTTGATTTTCCGCTTCTTTAAAAGAAAGTAGAGTCGATTATGAAAAGTAAAAATGAAAAAAGATTTCAAATAGGGGCAAACCTTGTAATGTTATTGGTAGCTCTGATTATGGTAATTCCGTTTCTCCTGCTGATTATGTCTTCCGTGACAAGCAATACGGAGATTACATTATATGGATACACCTTTTTCCCCAAGGACTTCAGTCTGGAAGCCTACCAGTATATCTGGAATGAAAAGGCCCAGATTTTCCGGGCCTATTCAATCACCATCCTTGTTACGGCATTGGGGACGGCAGCAGGATTGTTTCTGACTATCCTGTACGCTTATGCGTTATCCCAGCCTTCCTTTCCGGGAAAGACCTTTTTCTCCTTCTACCTGTTTTTTACCATGCTGTTCAACGGAGGACTGGTACCGACCTATATCATGTATACGCGTTACCTTCATATTAAAAATTCCTTGTGGGCCCTGATTATCCCGGGACTTTTGTTGAGCGCCTTTAATGTAATCCTGGTAAGGACTTTCCTGCAGAATAATGTGCCCGTTTCCCTGACGGAAGCAGCAAGGATAGACGGAGCCGGAGAATTTAAAATCTTTTATAAGGTAGTACTTCCGTTAGCAAAACCGATTGTAGCAACGGTAGGGCTGTTTATAGGGGTGGCCTATTGGAATGATTGGATGAACGGATTATATTATGTAACAGATGCAAAGCTTTTCAGTGTGCAGCAGCTGTTAAACAATATGTTGAAAAATATTGAATATTTGTCACAAAACCCCAATTCCCAGATTAATACGGGAAATATTGCAACAAGTATACCGCAAGGGTCTGTCAGAATGGCGATTGCACTTATTGGTATCCTGCCTATCCTTGTGGTTTATCCCTTTGTACAGAAGTATTTCGTAAAGGGAATAGCCGTCGGCGCAGTGAAAGGATAGTGTGAAAAAAGAAAACTATTTTTTACACTCCTGTAATTATGTCAGGAGAGTTACTTTGAAACTATATTAAAATCAATGACAGATTGGGAGGGAGAGAATGTCTTTATTTGTGGGAACCAACTATCATCCCCATGATTGGGAACCGGAACGTTGGAAAAAAGATATCGGATTGATGAAAAAAGCAGGATTTACGGTAGTGAGGCTGGGACATTTATGTTGGGACAGCTACGAGCCGGAGAATGGAATCTATACCTTTGAATGGTTTGATGAAGTAATGGATGCTTTCCATCAGGCGGAAATAAAGGTATTTCTTGATGTTTCCATGAGGCCGGCACCTATATGGGTCCATAAATTATGCCCTGGCTGTGATATCTATACGAGAAGCGGAATCCGGCAGGCTGCCTTGACACGTTATATGGAGGATGTGGATGATCCGGATTATCAATTTTATGCCCTGCGGTTTGCCAGGGAAATTGTAAGAAGGTACCAAAACCATCCTGCGTTATTTGGATTCGGCCTCTGCAATGAGCAGGGAGCCGGTTTTGTTTCTTATTCAGATGCGGCAAAAGAGCGGTTTAAGAAGTGGCTTGAAACTAAATATACCAATATTGAAACACTGAACAAAGCGTGGAATACCCAGAGATGGAGCAGACGACTGTCTTCCTTTGAGGATGTATCCCTGCCTCAGAATGAAATTGCCAAGGGCGCTCCGGAAGCTTATCTTGATATGAGACGGTTTTTCGGAGACGGAGTTCTTGAGTTTATGAAGAAACTGAAGATGGTTGTGGAACAGGAAGCGCCGGGAGTGGCGCATTCCAGCAATCATGTGGCGGAAGGAGATAATCTGGGCTTTGATTATCTGAAAGGGTGCGAAGATTTTGTTGACTATCCGGGAATCGGATTTTATCCTGGCATTGACCCCGAGGATGAAAATGCCCTGATGTATGCCCTGATGCATGTCCAGCACAGGCTGGGTGAAATGGGAAAACCCATGTGGTGTCTTGAATTTCAGACAGGAAACTATGGAATTTATGCAGGACGTGAAGGGGTATTAAGGATGTATGCTTTGCTCTGTCTGGCTTATAGGGCGCAGATGGTGCTGGCGTGGACGTGGAGAACTATGCTGGGTGGTGAAGAGCAGTTCTTCTTCGGACTGCTTGACCATGATGGGACATGCAGCAGAAAATATAAGGAATTTACAAGCATTGCCTCTGATTACCAAAAACTTCAGGAATACGGCTTCCCATATCTTCCGAATCCGGAAGCGGCTGTGGCTTTTTGCTATGAAAATCATCCCATTTATGAATACGGGGACTACTATTACAGAATTCCTTATAAGAGACAGACTGCGGATGTATTGAAGCTTTTCCATCAAAGGAATCTGGACTGTAATTTTGTAGATTTAAGGAAGATGAAGGAAGACTATAAAATTCTTATTATTCCAGGACACGCTCTCATGACAGGCGAGATGGCAGGGAATGTAAGGAAATTTGTGCGGTCAGGAGGTATTGCCATCATGACAGCTTATTCCGCTAAGGTGGATGAAACGAATACAGTATTCGATTCCTTCCAGCCGGGACTTTTATCTGATGTATTTGGTATCCGGATTGCAGGTTTCGGGCGGGCACATATCCATACACCGGCTGCGTGGGAAAACAAAGCTGGAAAGCACTTTCAAGTATCGTCCGGAGAGGATGCTCCGGTACTTTATGATGCAGACTATTGGGAAAATCTTGAGCTGATAACGGCAGAGATTTATGCATCTTATACAGAAGAGGATAAAGAATGCGCGGTTTCCGTAAATAAGTTTGGTGCGGGAAAAGCATATTATACTTCCGCGGAGACCAATTCAGGACTGCTTGGATGGCTCTATGATAAAATAGCAAAAGAACAAGGTCTGCAGCAGGGAATCATTTCACCGAAAGGCGTGGTAGTCAGAAAAATTACTGGAAAAGGGCAGCTTTATGTGAATACGACATCGGAAACGAAAGAGATTAAGATAGAAAAAGCCGCGAAAGGTGTTCTAGGGGATATGCTTGTAACAGATAAGCTGGTACTGAAGCCTTTTGATGGAGAGCTGCTTATCTGTGAGTAGATAAGATGGGTTAATGAAGGCCGGAATGCAATCTTAGCAGAATGGATAATGGCGTTATAAAAAGGTCCCATCCCGGTGTGCTGGGATAGAAAACGAGGTATGAAAATGAATAGAAATGAGTTAGACAAAAGGCTGGTTAAAGTCGTTCCAAGTAAACGTCAGCTTGACCACCAATCCCTGGAATTTTACAGCTTTATTCACTTTACTGTAAATACGTATACCGGAAAGGAATGGGGAGACGGGACGGAAGAAGAGTCTATTGTAAACCCTGAAAAGTTTGACGCTTTCCAATGGGTAAACACAATCAAAGCTGCCGGGATGAAGGGATTGATTCTGACCTGCAAACATCATGACGGATTTTGTCTTTGGCCCAGCAGGTATACGGAGCATACAATTGCCAAAAGCCCCTATAAGAACGGTAAGGGGGATTTGGTGAAAGAGGTTTCCAAGGCATGCAAAGAGGCTGGAATCCGGTTTGGGGTCTATCTGTCCCCCTGGGATAGGAATAATACCGCTTACGGATCCGGGAAGGCTTATGATGATTATTTTATCGACCAGCTGACAGAACTTTTAAGCAACTACGGAGAGGTATTTTCTGTATGGTTTGACGGGGCATGCGGAGAAGGCAAGGATGGAAAGAAGCAGGTTTATGACTGGCAGCGTTATTATGAGGTTATCCGCAAGCTTCAGCCGGGTGCCTGCATCAATGTCTGCGGGCCGGACATCCGCTGGTGTGGAAATGAAGCCGGAGATACGAGACCGGCGGAATGGAGTGTTGTTCCTAAAAGGACAAGTGAAACCGAGAAAATTGCATCGGATAGCCAGCAGGCTGACGATGTCGAATTCAGGGAGCGTAAAGTAAAAGCTTCCGACCAGGATTTAGGAAGCCGTGAGATTTTAGAAAACGAAGAGGAATTGATTTGGTATCCGGCAGAGGTCAATACATCCATCCGTCCGGGCTGGTTTTATCATGAAGAAGAGGATGGACAGGTACGTTCATTGGAAGAATTGCTGCATATCTATTATAATTCTGTTGGCGGCAATGCTACATTCCTGTTAAACATACCTCCTACCAGGGAAGGGCTGTTCCATGAGAATGACGTAAAACGCCTTAATGAAATAGGAGCTTACCTAAAAGCAGTATTTGCTAAAAATCTGCTGGAAGAAGCGGAAATATCGGTGGATAATTTTGCAAGAGGATATGATATCGAGCAGGTGAGGGAAGACAGCTATGAGGGCTTCTTTAAGACCGAGGATGGAACCAGAGAAGCTGAAATCTCTATAACCTTTACCAGGCCGACAAAGATTACCCATCTTGTATTAAAGGAAAATATCCAGCTGAGCCAGCGTATAGAAAGCTTTGAAATGCTGTCCGGAGATGGAAATCTTCTTTATCAGGGGAACACCGTGGGTTACAAAAAAATTGTAAAAATCCCTGAAACAGTAACTGAAAGTCTGAAAATCCATATCAAAGATGCCAGAATATGCCCCACTCTATCCTTTATCGGAGTATATTGAGATATTAAATTTTCTAAGTCTATTGTCATAGAAAAAAAGTATAAAGACACTATAGTATTCTAGTATAGACTTTTACAATAAGGGCAATAGTCAGCCATTACGAAGCATTATACAATCCGAACCGGAAATAAAACAATCCCCATAGGGAACAGCACAATTGGCACCTTTTAGTTTCAATCGAAATTAAAGGGTGCTTTTTAGTGCAATTTTGCCTTCCGTGCTGCTGTAAATGAATATCAATTGTTCCGGTTTAGTTTCCGATATTGTTTGGGGGTAATACCGGAGAATTTCCGAAACTGTCTTGAAAAATAATTACTGTCATTAAAACCGCTTTGAAGAGCTATTTCAGAGATATTCAAGGCTGCATTTTTCAAAAGGGAACAAGCATGCTGCATTCTTAGGGTAAAAATACATTTCCCGGGTGTTGTTTCATAAGTATCCCGGAAAATCCTTGTAAAATGACGTAAAGAGAGATTGGATTGTTTAGCAAGCACTTCAATTGATATAGGGTCAACGAAGTGACCTTCTATATAGGATACAGATTTAGCAATATTAATAATATTGTATTTTTCATCAAAGGAGGTAAGACTGTAAGCACTGGATAGTCTCATAAAATAAGAAATCATCATAGTTTTCCAGCCATCTATCTTTTCTTCGTATTTCTGGATCATACTGGCAATCATATTGTTAACTTGATCAAAGTCTGTCATTTGTAATTTTAGCCGGCTCTGAAAACTGTGTTCCATTGGTAAATAAGGTTCTATAACAAAGAGAGCATGATATCCGGATAATTTACGTATGTCTATCTCGGATGACAAAAGTTCAGGACGGTACATGATGTTACATATTCGAAAGTCATAGGTAGAAGTTTAGTTGGAAACTGATGTGGAAACAAAGGTATCTGCTCTGTATGTTTACTTGGCGAAAATAAGTCAATATAAGAGTACTCTCGGAAACTAATAGCAGCAATAGAAGATATTTTAGATACTGAATAAAGCTACGAACATTTTCTGTCTATCATATGTATGTTTTTACTTGCCGGCATTATGAATGCCTCTATTCGCTATGCTCAGACGGTCTGCGTAAAAACATACATATGACATCACGAAAATGGAGGTGAAATTGCCAGCCTCTAAAATATCAGTAAATACAGGCTGTGAGAGTTTCCGAGAGTACGCTATAAGAAAAAAGAGCTGCGCAATAAGCAGCGTAGAAATGAGGTTCAATATGAAAGAAATAACGGTGCATATAAAAAAGGTGGGAACGTCCCTTAAGGGTAAGAAAGCCTTTGATTATATCTTAATTGTTTACTTTATGTTTATGGTGGTCATTACGGTTTATCCTTTTTTTATCAGATGCACGTGGTGATATTGCTTTTAATTATTATGGGAAGTATCTGGAAGCCTATTATCCGGCTGACATATGTTCCAAGATTGATAAAGAGTTATTGACCTATGGAATGCCATTATATAGTTCCATCTCGTATTGGTTCTATAACACGGATGCTTATCCAAGTGGCGCCCCCGTTACTAACTAACTGGTGGGATATTGTTGGGCTAAACTACGATGGCTCCCAGAAATATGACCTGTACTGCAAGGAAATTGGATCAGAAGCTACTTATCTCGCTTTGTATAGCAATTTTGCGGCAAATCCTGAGCCGTTAGAAGAGGCATACAAAAATACGGTAAGGATATAGATTATACCTATGATGCCTCCGCATTGGGTGTGGAGGAACATAATGCAGGATATGAATTGTTATACCGGCTTTCACAATTAAAAATTACATTTATATCGGATGGGGATGAAATTGTAGAAGCGGTAGCAAATTCTACTGCAGAACATCCGGTTCTTGGTATGGCTTCCACCGGAAAAATCGGTAACCGGGAAGAGAACGGATACCCGATTTCTGGACATATTGGCATAATTTAAGTCCTAATAAGTAAGAGTTATATTTATGAATGACAAAGCAGCAGAGAGACACGATGCCGGTGTCTGTCTGCTTTTTGAAAGCGGGGGGTCCTAAATTTGGAACAAATAAAATTTATCAAGGAACTATTTCGTCATAGATGGCTTTGAAAGCATGTTCTTAAGCAGAATTCCCCTTTCTGCCATGAAATGAATCGAGATATTTCTGCCTGGGGGTATTGGTATCATACCGTGTTTGCTGTTAATGAGGTTTGTCTATGAGAAACGTCTGGTTCCCGTTGCTTTTTTATGGCTGCTGGTATATGCTATATTTGTCCTTATTGCTATACTGGTGATGCCTTGGGGAACACAGGGGCACAGAAGTTATTTCTTTCCGTATATATAAGGCTGGTTCCAGGGCCGGTTTTGTTAGACGGAGGAATCTCATGGCTCTATTATAGCAGCAGTCGTCAAAAAAGATTAAAAAGGATTGGCTTTTTCATCTTTTATCTTGGAATGTCATCCTTATATTTTTCTTTTAAAGCTGGGAGGAAATTTGTGGGAGGTTTTTGGTGGGATATCTTCGTGCAAAACAATCCGTAAAAGACAGGGATTTTAAAGTACTTTTGGGAATGGAATTACGTTTTACTGATAACGAAAATGATTTTTTAGTTTATGGGATTGATGAAGGATTTTTAAAACGGTATCCGTGGCTTTATATGAAAGGACTGGCATATTTCTATGAGGTTGCGGGGAAGAATAACCTGTTAATCGTCCAGGCTCATCCATTTAGGGAAAATTGCTGTTTGGCGCCAATTGGATTTTTACATGGAATCGAAGTTTACAACGGAAATCCCAGGCATAATTCGAGAAATGAATTAGCTCGGCAAACCGCAAAAGAACATGGATTACTTCAATTAACCGGTTCCGATTTTCATCAGGAAGAAGATATTTCCGGGAAGTTTTTTGAACTTGCTTCTATGCCAAAGACGGAACAGGAACTGGTTACACTTCTTAAATTAGGATAGTACCAAGAGCGTTAGGGAACTTATTAACTTAAGTTGCATTATAGCAGAAAGGAGATATTGTGTGCTAAAAGATAGTGAATGGAATATGATTAATCAGATATTATTAGAACTATATTCGATTCGACGTATGGAGGAGTTAACAGAACGTCTATTTAATATGTTCCGGGTGCTGGTGCCTTATTCGCAAGGGTATTTTTTGATGTTTGATGAACACAATGGAATAGATACGGAAAAATCCCGTTTTATTTATATGAGTAAAGAGGTACAGGAAAAGTATCTGAAGCATTTTTATGATATGGACTATCTGAATTATATTTTTGAATTTACGGTTGATACGTCAACCTATAGGGATACCGATATTTTGGATGATAATATACGCAAAAATACAAAATTTTACAAAGAATTTCTGCGGCCGTTTAATATACCCTTTGGATGTGGGATTGTTTTATTGAAAAAACGAAAGATGCTTGGAATCATTAATCTGTTTCGAAACCGCGAAACCGGCAATTTTTCAGATAGGGAAATGCAGATTTTGGATACATTAAAACTTCATATTGAAAATATTATTTATAATTTAACCCTGATGGAGGAAAGAAAACAGATTGGAAAAATCGAGAATTTTTCAAAAAAATTTCAACTTTCGGCAAGGGAGCAAGAGGTAGTAGAATTGATGGAAAAAGGATTTTCTAACAAGGAAATTGAAAACATTTTGTTGATTAGCCTGTCAACAGTTAAAAAGCATGTTAATCACATTTACAGTAAGACCGGAGTTAAAAGCAGGACGCAATTATTAGCCATGTTAAATAAGTGGGGATAATCTATGATAGATGAATGGTACTATTGTAGCAGCAAGGGGTATTATTTAAGAGGATATAGAACTAAAGTTCTAATTCGGTGAAAAAGATTAATCATTGGAAGAATTGATATCAAGTCCGGATATGTTTATTATAAAACTATTCATAAGATTAGAAGAGATGCAAGGGTGTATGAAATGAATATGCCTGGCATCTTTTTTTGTGGTATTTCATTCCATAAAGATGAATGCAAACAAATATAGATTTTATAACTGGAAAGGTGGAAAAAGATATGCAGAAAATATGGAACAAAACATTGAAACCGGGCGAGAAATGGTCAGGAAACATTGGCAGGGGCAGATATATTCATTTTAAGGCATTGGGGAACAATGCTAACGTATCGATGCTACTTTACAACATGAGGGATACCTCAGAAAAATATAATATGCCGGATACCTTAAAGGCACAGTATACGGCATTTCTAACAAAAGAAAATGTGCTGATGAGTGACAATGGACGTGTTCTTGCCAGTATAGTAGAAGACAGTACAGGATGGCATGATACGATCACAGGTTTTGTAACCAGGAAGATGGTAGATGAAAAGTATGGTAAGACCATGTATCAGGAATTAAGAAATGACTGGCTTCGCAGCGGTGAGGAAAATTTTAAGATAGAGCTTGCCCGTAATGAAATGGGAGTTCGTGATCTGGTTCCATGTGTAAATCTCTTTTCAAAAGTTTATATCGAAGAAGATGGCAGCATGCATTACGATTCAGGTTCCTGCAAGGAGGGTGCTACTGTTACATTACGAACGGAGATGGATGTCATACTAATATTATCCAATACCCCAAATCCTTTGGATGAATCGGACTGTTACCCCTCCGTACCGGTAACGGTTGAAGTCTATGAGGCACCACCGGTAGACTTAATGGATGAATGTGTAAATAATAGAACGGAAAACTATAGGGCCTTTGAAAACACATGGGATTATTATAATCTCTTGGGCTGTTAACATGCAATCAGGAAGGAGAAGTTGTTATGTACGAATTTAATGGAAAAGAAAGCAGTTTAAAAATAGAAGATGCAATATATAATGAGGTGCTTCCGGCTGGTCTTGGATGGATGCATGAGATATTCCCGGGACAGTATTTCAGGATTCTGGATTTGGAAGGTAATCAGGCGGTGGATACGACCTTTTACGATATGACGGATCCCAAGGAGCATTATAGTGCCATTGCAACCATGGTTGCCCAGAAAAATATTTATCTGACAGTAGGCAGTATCTTAAGATCAGAATCAGGAAAGCCCTTATTGGAAATTACGGCTGACCTTACAGGACGGCATGATACAATAGGAGGTGCCTGCTCTTCTCAGAGTAACACCGTCCGTTATGCCAGGGAGAAAATGGATATGCATAATTGCCGTGACAGCTTTCTGTTACAATTGGCAGATAGTACCTCCGGCATCAGTAAAAGGGATTTAGCACCAAATATTAATTTCTTTATGAATGTTCCTGTCACAAAAGAAGGCAGCTTAAAGTTTGATGATGGGGTATCAGCACCCGGAAAATATGTAGAGATGAAAGCTTTAGAACATACGATGATTTTAATCAGTAATTGTCCTCAGTTAAATAACCCTTGCAATGCATACAATCCTACACCGGTAAGACTTCTTATATGGGACACAAAATAGGAAGGGAATTTGTGGAATCTAATAGTGGAAAGGTATTTCCGGTGACAGAAAAGATTCTGCGTTCAGGAAGTAACCCTGGGCATACCGCTGCCAAAGTATTTGAAGCCATACATGAGCTACAGGAATATCGTTTGGCAGCAAAGAAAATTCTAAAAGATGCTGTCCTGATTATGCCCACAGTCGGAGGAACCTTTACAAGAGAACAAGTCAGGGAGGAGCCGGTCAAGACCAATAGTCAGATGGGTTTATATACCAATCATTGTAATCTACTTGATCTATGTGCGATTGCAGTGCCTACAGCGAGCGGATGCAAGGAAGACCCTTTTGGTATCACAATTTTTGGCTTATCCCAATCAGAAAGTCTTGTATTAGGTGCAGTAAAAGCATTCTTGGGAAAAGAAACCATGAAGGTAGTGGTATGTGGTCTGCATAAAAAAGGATATCCATTAGAAAGCCAGTTGACCGAACTTGGGGCTAAGTATGTAGGGAGTACAAAAACAGCGGACTGCTATAAATTATATGAATTAGATACGGTACCTGTAAAACCCGGTATGATTAAGAGCTTTGAGGGTGGTGAAGGAATTTTGGTGGATATCTATGATATGCCCATAGAAAAATTTGGTAAGTTTATGCTTTTGGTACCTTCACCTTTATGTATGGGAATGATAGAATTATGCAGTGGTGAAAATGTGACAGGTTTTCTTTGCGAAGCTTATGCGGTAGTAAAAGCAAAAGAAATTACCGCAAATAAGACCTTTACCTTGTAAGAATAACAGGAAGTTTGTTTTACATATCCAGAGAAATATAGTATGCAGTTTGCAGAATGAGTAAAAAAAGGGGGGGTAACTATACCTAAACAGGGATTAATCAGTATAACGGAATTAAGCAAAATCAAGCAGATTTCCACAGAAACCTTGCGGCATTATGACCGGATTGGATTGTTCAGCCCGGATTTTGTAGATCCTATAACTAAATATCGATATTATTCCTTTGGCCAGTGTGAGAGAATAGGTACAATTCTGGAATTGCGTAACTTAGGCATGTCACTTCTGGATATAAAAGATTTTATGGAAAACAGAAATGTATTAAGATCTTACCGGTTATTACAGGAGAAAGAAAAAGAATTAGAAAAGGAGATAAGGGAAAAGAAGTGGATTAGAAAAATCATCCGGGAAAAGTTGGATTACATTGTTCTGCTGTCAGAAACGGATGAGACAAAAGAACCAGGATTATATTTCCTGGAAAAACGGGAGGTGGTTACTGTCGGAAAATACGAAGAGGAAAAGGATCCATATTTGTTTGATGTTATGAATTTGGAGCCATATCTGAAAGAGATCTCACCTATTTTTGCCTCAAATCTGGTAGGCTCCATTATCAAAAAGGAATCTTTTTTGAACAGGGAGAATAAGGTATTTTCCCGTATGGCATATCTCCCGGCAGATAAATGTAAAAAGGATGTAATCGCGGTTTATGAAATTCCTTCCGGAGAATACCTCTGCGGTAAAGGGAGAGGCTTTTTCCGGTATGGCTGTTATGCTGCACAGATAACTGACAAATGGCTGCAAAGAGAAGGATATGAGATATGCGGAGACATCATTGAGTATGATGATGTGGATCTGAGTATGACGAACATTGAAGAAGAAATGAGCTTTGTATATCAGGTTCCTGTAAAAAAAATAAAAAGTGATTGACATTTGCGTAACACAAAGGTATATAGTATGTAATAACAAAACATTATGAATAATAATATTGAACTCTAAGGGGAGTCTGAGATAATCAGAACTCTCCTTTTTCATTAAATGGAGGGATGCAAAATGGCAGAAAATTATATGATTGAATTGCATAACGTTACGAAAAAGTTTGGAGGGATGACCGCAGTCAATGGTATTGATTTACGGGTGAAACAGGGTGAATTCCTGACTTTTTTAGGACCATCCGGTTGCGGAAAGACAACCACACTCCGTATGATTGCAGGTTTTGAGGAACCATCCGGTGGACATATTATAATCGATGGTAAGGCTTGTGAAAAAATACCGCCTAACTTACGCGATGTTAATACGGTTTTTCAGAACTATGCATTATTCCCACACTTAAGCATCCGCGATAATATTGCTTTTGGTTTAAAATTAAAGAAAAGACCCAAAGCGGAAATTAATGAAAAAGTAAGCCGTATGATTAGATTAGTCAAGCTAGAGGAGCATATGAATAAAAAACCGTCCCAGTTAAGTGGTGGGCAGAAGCAGCGTGTAGCCATTGCAAGATCTCTGGTAAATGAGCCTAAGGTACTCCTCTTAGATGAGCCGCTGGGGGCATTAGACTTAAAATTGCGCAAGGAGATGCAATTGGAGCTGAAACATTTACAAAGAGAATTAGGAATCACCTTTGTCTATGTTACCCACGATCAGGAAGAAGCACTTACGATTTCCGATAGAATCGTCATTATGAATAACGGTAATATTGAGCAGCTTGGTAATGCAGAAGAGATTTACGAAAGACCGCGGACTAAATTTGCAGCAGATTTTATTGGTGAAACAAACCTGCTAAAGGGTAAAGTTATTGAAAGTAATGATAAATTCAATAAAGTTGATGTAAATGGCATTGTAATTATTTCGGAAGCGGGAAGAAATTATGTAAAAGGTTCTGAGGTCTATCTATCAATCAGACCGGAAAATATTCATTTTGCTGATACAATAGAAAACCTTGAAAACTATAACATAATGGAAGTTATTTATGAGGAACCGGTTTATGTTGGTAATTTACTCCGTCACCTGTTACATACGGATCAGGGGGAGGGTATCAGGATAACAAGATTTACCCGTAATAATGAGCACTATGGGAGGGATACCAGGGTTAAAATATGCTGGAGTAAAACCAGATGTATCCTTGTGCACGATGAGAGTGGGGTGACAGGCTGATGGGTGAAGATAAAAAGAAGAAAAGGGAAGTTACAGGGAAAACGGAAAGCAGGAAGGTGGGTATGTTATCTTCCGCTTTAATCACAATTGGTCCCATGGGAATATGGACTTTATTATTTTTCGTTTTTCCCTTTCTATATGTCATTGTCGTCAGCTTTTGTACCAGGGATGAATATGGTAACATTATTTACCGATTCACGTTAAAAGCCTATGAGACTTTATTAAAACCTGCATATTATACGATTATTTACAGGACCGTTTTAATGGCCCTGGTGGTCACCTTTTTAGTAATATTGATTGCTTATCCCTATGCGTATATCGCCTCAAGAGCCGGCAAGTTTATCCGGAACCTGATGATTATCGGTATCGTAATTCCCTTTTGGACCAATGCCTTGCTAAGGATTTATGCAATTATGAATGTAACCTCAAAAAACGGTCTGATAAATACTTTTCTCATAAATCTGGGAATTATTGATAAACCGATACAGATCTTATACACACAGTTTGCTGTTTATTTCGGTCTGATATACAGCCTGCTGCCCCTGATGGTCATGCCCTTGTATTCCAGTCTGCAAAAAATTGAACCGGCAATATTAGAAGCCGGAAGGGATCTTGGGGCATCTTCTTTCCAGCTGTTTCGTAAAGTAATCTTTCCCTTAAGTATTCCGGGAATTATGGGCGGTGTAGTGTTAGTGTTTGTCCCTGCCATGTTTAATTTTTATGTGGCAGATGCACTTGGAGGCGGGAAAATGATTATTATCGGTAATGTTATCTCGAATCAGTTCTCAGTTTCTAAGAACTGGCCCTTTGGTGCGGCGCTCTCAGTCGTTATTATGATATTCAGTACGTTGATTATCATACTGAATAATAAAGTATCTGCTCCTGAAAAGGAGGCTGAATAATGAAAAAAGTAAGTTTATTATCTGTTGTATATGTACTGTTTTTTCTTTTACTGCTATATACACCCATTGTAGTAATGATTATCTATTCCTTTAATAATTCGGAATTGGATGTGGGCTGGAGCGGTTTTTCCTTAAGGTGGTATAAAGAGCTGCTATCACAGGGGGATGCGGTAAGGGCTTTTAAAAATAGTATGATTGTATCCACCACCAGTACTTTGATATCAGTCTTCTTAGGGGCTTTTGCAGCCGTTGGCTTTCACAAATTTAATTTTAGATTTAAAAATACCTTAGATTCTTTCTTTTTTATTCCGACTATCGTACCGGCGATGTTACTTGGTGTTTCCATGTTGGCATTATATGATATTGCAGGCATTCCTTTAAGCAAGCTTACTATTATCATTGCCCATGTGACTTTTTGTGCACCGGTTACCTTTAATACAATCAAAGTTGCTTTAAATGGCTTTGATAAATCAATTGAAGAAGCAGCGGTAGATTTGGGCTGTAATCAATTTCAGACTATAACGAAGGTTATTATTCCCATTATTACACCGGCTATGTTATCCGGCGGGTTGTTAGCATTTACCTTTTCACTGGATGATGTACTTACTACCTTCTTTGTGGCAGGTCCAAGGGATGAAACCCTTTCCATGTATATCTTCGGTCAGATGAAAGCAGGGATGAAACCTACCTTAAATTCACTGAGTACCTTAATGATTATGATTACTGTTTCTTTAGGAATACTGATGCAGGTATTAGAAAATAAAAGTACGGTGAAATAAAAAACTTTATATTTATTGGAGCAATCCTTCAAATAAATGCAAAAAACGTTACTGAATAGTTATCAAAAAACACACGAAAAGAGAGCGGGGAAAAAGTGAAAGAAAAATCACTTTCACTCAGCAAGTTTGTGTCTGCGCTGCGCGCACAAACTTGATATGCGCAAAAAGCAGCGCAGAAATGAGGAATCATATGAAAAAGAGAATAATGAGTTTATTGATTGTTTGTACAATGATTTTAGGTTTGGTGGGCTGCAATTCAGAAAAATCAGCCTCAAGCAAAGAAATTAATTTGCTGGCATGGGCAGGTATAGATGATACTGCTATTGCGAAATTAGAAGAATTAACCGGTTATAAGATTAATTATACTTCCTTCTCATCTTTGGAAGAGATGGAGAGTAAGTGTGTATCCAACAGTGCCCAGTATGATGCTGCAATGTGTTCGGATTATATTATCGAAGCATTAGTTGCCCAAAATGAATTAGAAGAAATTGATACTACAAAAATAGAGAATTACTCCAAATTAGGAGAAGGATATTTAAGCCCATCCTATGACCCGGATAATAAATGGTCTGTTCCTTATTCCGGCGGTGGTATCGGTATATTAGTAAACCGTGATGAGGTTACTGCGGAAATTAATTCTTATGCCGATTTGTGGAATACAGAATTAGAAGGACAGATTGCTTTTACTGCTGATGAGAGAATGGCACTTAGTATTTGTAATCTGGTAAATGGTAATGATTTTAATGCAACGGACGAGAGTCAGATTAAAGCGGCTGGTGATAAACTCAGCGAATTGATGCCAAATATTCATGCTTTTACGTATTCCGGTTATAAGCTGATGTTAAATGGGGAAGCAAATGTTTTGGTTACCGCTTCCGGAGACGCTTATAAGGCTGCAAAAGAAATGACTAACTGGCAATACATCAATCCCTCCGAAGGGGAGCATATGTATATGGACAGCTATGTTATTCCGAAGGGCGCTGATATGGATGCGGCATATACCTTTATTAACACTATTATCAGTAAAGAATACCTGACAAGAAAAGGTGCTGATACGAACTGGGGTTATGGTTATACGAATTTAGAAGTGGAGACAGATGCAAAAGCGGCTGGAATTTCAGGGGATTTATTAAGAATTGCATATCCGGCAGAGTCAGTTTATGATACAGCCCACTATATGACCGGTATTGGAGATGCTTCTTTAACTTATGATGAAGTCTGGTCAGAAGTTAAATTAAAGGCAGGTACTAAGATCTCTTCCGAAGAATAATAGAGCACCTTCGGAAACAACTCAAATTAGAGTACTCTCGGAAACGAATAATAGCAATAGAAGATATTTTAGATGATGAATATAATCTAAGAACATTTTCTGTCTATCATAGGTATGTTTTTACTTGCCTTTCCTTCGCTATGCTCAGACGGTCTGCGTAAAAACATACCTATGACATCACGAAAATGGAGATGAAATTGCCAGCCTCTAAAATATCAGTAAATACAGGCTGTGGGAGTTTCCGGGAATACTCAAAAATTAAAAGGAGGATATAATGATGCAGATGACATTACGCTGGTTTGGCAGCAGACATGATTCGGTTACATTAGAACAAATCAGGCAAATACCGGGTGTTACAGGTGTAATTACAACTTTATATGATATACCTGCCGGCGAGGTATGGACATTAGAGGATATACTTAAAATGAAAGACGAGGTTCAGGCAAGTGGTCTTGAGATAGCTGGAATAGAAAGTGTTAATATTCATGATGCCATCAAAATTGGATTACCGGAAAGAGAAAAATATATTGACAATTATATAACCACCCTGGAGAATTTAGGTAAAGCAGATATACATATGGTATGTTATAATTTTATGCCTGTTTTTGATTGGACCCGATCTGACCTGGCTAAAAAAAGGATGGATGGCTCTACTGTTTTATCATATGACCAGGATTTAATAGACAAAATAGAACCAGAGAAATTATTGGACCAGTTTGACGGAAAAAGTAATGGTTTTGTACTTCCGGGATGGGAACCGGAGCGCCTGGAACATGTTAAGGAGTTGTTTGAATTATATAAGGACGTAGATTCAGAAAAATTATTTAACAATCTTGTATATTTTCTAAATCGGATACGTCCTGTTTGTGAAAAATACAATATAAAGATGGCAATCCATCCCGATGACCCTGCCTGGCCGGTATTTAATCTTCCAAGGATTATAAGGAATAAGGAGAGTGTTGTAAAGTTGTTAAAAACGGTAGATGCAGAGTTTAACGGCCTTACACTCTGTACCGGATCCTATGGTTCTAATCCCAATAATGACATATGTGATATCATCCGTGCAGCAAAAGGCAGAATTCATTTTGCCCATATCCGTAACCTAATACATCATGCCCCCGGTAAATTTGATGAAGCGGCCCATTTATCTAAAGATGGTTCCTTTGATATGTATGAAATCGTGAAAGCTCTTTATGAAATGGGATTTGACGGGCCGGTACGGCCGGATCATGGCCGTGCAATCTGGGGAGAGGTAGCTATGCCCGGATATGGATTATATGACCGTGCCTTAGGTGCGGCGTACTTGAACGGATTATTAGAAGCTATTGAAAAAGCAGATAAAAAATAAAGGAGCCTTTTATGAGATTAAAACAGGAAGAACTTTACAACAAAAGTATTTGGGAAGAAAACGGTTTTGAACTGCCTGGTTTTAACCGGGACGAGATGATAAAAAGGACAAAAGAAAATCCGGAGTGGATTCATTTTGGAGCGGGAAATATCTTTCGTGCTTTTCCGGCTGCCGTATGTCAGGATTTACTGAACCAAGGTATTTTGGAGACCGGTATCATAGTTGCGGAAGGATATGATTATGAGATTATAGAAAAAAGTTATAAGAATTATGATAACTTAAGCTTACTGGTTACTTTGAAAGCGGATGGCAATTTGGAAAAAAAAGTGATAGGCAGTATTGCGGAATCACTTTGCGTGGATACGGAGAATGAAGCAGACTGGAACAGGCTGGTAGAAATCTTTAAGAATCCGGGATTAAAGATGGTTTCCTTTACCATAACAGAAAAAGGATATAGTTTAGTTGATGATAAGCAGGAATTTATAAGCAGCGCAGCTGGGGATTTTAATCGTGAACCGTCCTGTGCCATTAGTTATATTGGTAAACTAACAGCATTATGTTATGAGAGATTTTGTGGCGGTAAGTTACCGCTAACCTTAGTAAGTATGGATAATTGTGCCCACAATGGTACCAGGCTTTATGAAGCCGTAACAACTTTTGCAAAACAATGGGCAGACAGGGGAATTGTAGAACCGGAATTTTTGATCTATGTAACAGAGTATATATCCTATCCTTGGACCATGATTGATAAAATAACACCAAGACCGGCAGAATCAGTTATTGCGATGTTAAAAGAGGCGGGTTTTGAAGATACTTTGACGGTTATTACATCAAAAAACACATATGTAGCGCCCTTTGTCAATGCTGAAGAGCCACAGTATTTAGTAATAGAAGATAATTTTAAAAATGGACGGTTACCATTGGATCAGGGCGGAATTATATATACATCGAAAGAAACTGTCGATAAAGTTGAAAAAATGAAGGTATGTACCTGTCTAAATCCTTTACATACCGCTTTGGCTATATTTGGGTGTTTATTATCCTATGATAAAATTTCAGAGGAGATGAAAGATAAGGAACTGACTGCATTAGCTGAGAAAGTGGGATATATGGAAGGTCTGCCGGTGGTTACTGATCCTGGTATCATTCAGCCAAAAGATTTTTTGAAAGAAGTCTTAAAGGTTAGACTGCCTAATCCGTTTATGCCTGACACACCACAAAGAATTGCCTGCGACACTTCCCAGAAATTGAGTATACGCTTTGGGGAAACCATAAAAGCATACGCTGATTCCGATGGATTAGAAGTTGGGAATCTTATTTATATCCCGCTGGTACTCGCTGGCTGGTGCCGTTACCTCATGGCAATTGATGATAATGGAAATACCTTTGAATTAAGTCCGGATCCTATGCTTTTCACATTAACACCGGTTTTTAGCCAGATTAAATTAGGTAATATGGATGGAATCCATACAATATTAATGGAAATATTAAATAATGAATCTATTTTTGGGGTAGATCTATATGAAATTGGTCTTGGGGATAAGATAGAATCCTTATTTATGGAATTCATTCAAGGCAAGGGTGCTATTCGGAAAACTCTGAAAAAGTATCTTGACTAGGAGGTTTATTTATAATAACATGAATTCGGAGGGAATATCATGTACATTATAGAACGCAGTGGAAAAGAAACAGCGCGGGAATATGCTTACCGGGTGATTAAATATAATATCATTTCATTGGATCTCATACCAGGCAGTATGGTAAGTGAAAATGAGCTGGCAGAAGAGATGGGGATAAGCAGGACACCTGTACGGGAAGCTTTAATTGAATTAAGTAAACTTAAAGTGGTTGAGATATATCCCCAAAGGGGCAGTTTTATTTCACTGATCGATAACCAATTAGTAGAGGAAGCGAGATTTGTACGTTTAATACTGGAACAGGCCATGGTAGAAATGGCTTGTGATATGGCAGATGAAACAAATTTCATTGCTTTAGATGAGAATCTGAAATTGCAGGATTTTTATTTAGAACACTCAGCGAAAGATAAATTACTTCAGTTGGATAATGAATTTCATGAATTATTATTTCTGATTAGTAATAAGAAATTTACTTATGACCTATTGGGCGGTATGATGACCCATTTTGACAGGGTAAGAAGATTAAGTCTCTCAGTTATTAAAGATTCCAAGAATATATCCGATCACCGCAATTTAATGGATGCAATAAGAAAAAAAGATAAGGAATTGGCAAAAAATATTATTACGAAGCATTTATCCAGATATAAATTAGATAAAGAAGAGTTGAAAAAACAGTATCCCAATTATTTTAATAAATGAAAAGGGGAATTATAATGTTGAAGGAAAATGATTCAGATAAAGTTATATATTTAGCAGGAGGCTGTTTTTGGGGGACTGAGAAGTATCTCTCTGGTATTAAAGGAATATTAAAGACCGATGTTGGATATGCGAATGGTAATACCGAGTTCCCAACTTATGGGGAAGTATGTAATAATAACACCGGACATGCTGAGACCGTAAGAGTTGTATATGACCCGGAGGTTGTAAGTCTTTCTTTTATCCTTACTCTATATTATGATGTGATCAATCCTACTTCTGTTAATAAACAGGGAGCAGACAACGGTACACAATACCGTACAGGAATCTATTACATTGATGATAAAGATATCGAAATAATTAAGAAATCCTTAGCTGGGCTTCAAAAAAAACATGATAAGCCCATTGCAGTTGAAGTACTGCCCTTAAATAATTATTATTTGGCTGAAAATTATCATCAGAAGTATTTAAATAAAAATCCCAATGGCTACTGCCATATCGGTACAGATAAATTCGAGAAAGCCAAGTCAGCTATTGACACTAATTCATATGGTATAAATTAAATATAATTTTCATTATATAATCCATTCGTTCAATTTTTAATGACGGGTGGATTTTTTATGTTGTTTTTCTGAAAAATCGCGGGCAGGGCTTTAAATTGCAGATTCTTTCTTATTAAACAATAATAATTTTAAAAAAAATGTAGAAAATAATAGGTATGACATACATTTTTATTGATAATAGTTCTCAATTAATTCATTGACATCTGTAATTGAGTATTTTATGATAAAAGCATAAAATGAGAATGAATATCAATATGCGCCGAGAAAAAATTCATATAGTCTGACTGGAGGAGTGTTTTATGAGTGATGATGTCTTTAACATGAGAGGAGATAAAGTAACCGCCTATGTAATATTTACTTTAGCCAATAGCTGCATACCGACTTTATTAAGAACGAAACCTGCATGTCTGGTAAGTTTTCATAAAAAGTATATTGATGATCAGAAAAGTTTTTTAACCGTACTAAAACAGGAAGCGGAGCAATTTACCTGTAGCTACGATGTGTTGTATGAAAATGAAAATACTTATTATGTCATACTATATCATACGGAACTTTTAAAGGATGTTTTAAACACGTATTGCACGAATGTAATTTTGAAAGAAAATGGTTATCTGATGGGAAATGATAAGTTTTATGATAATCTTTTGAACTTTAAAACAAGGTTTCAATCTTTTAAGCAAAATAAGTTTGCAGAATTTCCACATGAAGCCGGTGTTTTTTTGGGATATCCTATTATTGATGTAGAGGAATTTATTAAAAATAAAGGAGAAAATTATATATTTTGTGGATACTGGAAAGTATACCACAATATGGAGGAAGCAGGGAAAACTTTTGATTTGTTTCGGAAATTGAGGGAAGAGGCAATGGAATTATTTTATACAGGGAAGGAATTAAAGGAAATAGTTTGCCTAAGGTAAGGGAAATTGTCTTTGTCCTGGTGTACCATTTTAAATTTCCCCTGGAAGCGGAGTAGTAAATGGACAAAAGGAATGCTTTTACAGGGCATTCCTTTTTATCATAAAAAGTGACAACCTATTTATGAGGATAAGTTGTTGCATTGTTTGCGATAATATTGTATAGTAATAGAAGTATGATGCTTGAAAATGAGACAGAAAGGAGTAAATAATGATTATTTATGAGAATGTCAGTAAAAAGTACAGTGATGTAACCGTTGTAGATAATTTAAACCTGACTATTAATGATGGTGAATTTATCGTTTTAATAGGTCCATCGGGATGTGGGAAAACAACTACATTAAAAATGGTAAATAGGTTAAATAAAAATTATGAAGGTAACATCTATATTGATAATCAGAATATTATGGATATTGACGCTGTTGAACTTCGGAGAAAAATCGGATATGTAATTCAGCAGATTGGACTCTTTCCCAATATGACCATCGAAGAAAATATATCCGTTGTTCCCCGTTTATTAAAATGGAGCAAGGAAAAGTGCAGACAGAGAGTCCATGAACTTCTGGAAATGGTAAATATGCCATATGATGAAAATGCAAAAAAATATCCGAATGAGCTAAGCGGAGGTCAGCAGCAGCGGATTGGTGTATTAAGGGCACTGGCAGCGGAGCCGCCGATTATTTTGATGGATGAACCTTTTGGGGCGCTTGATCCTATAACAAGGGATACCTTGCAGGATGAAATAAAGACTTTGCAAAAAAAATTACGTAAAACCATTATTTTTGTTACCCATGATATGGATGAGGCAGTAAAGCTTGCTGACAGGATTGTATTTATGTCTAAGGGCAAGATTTTACAGGCGGCTGCACCGGAAGAAATGCTTAACAAACCGGAAGATCCCATTATCCGTAATTTTATGGGGAAACTTTCCTATTCCCGGACCGGAAATGATTTAACCTGTGCAGATGTTATGAAAAAGAGAGTATTAACCGTACTTGAGACAAAAAAAACGTTAGAAAGCATTGAACTTATGAAACAAAGGGAAATTGATTCCATTATTGTTGTTGATGATAAAGATAAATTTAAAGGTATCGTTACCATTGAAAATATTAAGAAGAACGGCAAAGCCGGGGAAGAGATTTTAAAGATTACAGAAAGCAATGTTAATACCGTTTCAGTTTCAACCAACGCCAAGGATGCATTTGATAAAATTATAGAGACTAATGTTGATTATCTGGTTGTTTTAAAACCCGATAAAACAGTGGCTGGAATCATAACAAGAACCAGCATGACCAAAGCCTTGGCAAGTGTGGTTTGGGGGGATGCCGAGTGACACTGATCAGATTCTTCGAAGTTTACGGACATAAATTAGTAATAGCAATTATAGTTCATTTGGAATATGTATTAATTTCAGTAAGTATTGGATTTGTCTTAGCTTTAATTTTGGGAATTTCCCTGTCAAGAGTACCTAAGTTATCTAATATAATTATACCTGTAATCGGTGTATTCCAGACTATTCCCGGCTTGGTTTTTATAGGTGTACTTTTTATTTATCTCGGGATGAAGCCGATAACTGTTATTATTGCGTTATCAATTTATGCACTTTTTCCTATATTAAAAAATACTTATACCGGTATACTCAGTGTAGATGAAAGTTATAAAGAAGCGGCAAGAGGATGCGGAATGACAGGTATGCAGATACTTTTCAAGGTAGAATTACCGTTGGCAATGAGCGCTATCTTCAGTGGGTTAAGGATGGCTACCATATATACAGTAAGCTGGGCAGTATTAGCTGCAATGATAGGTCTTGGCGGTTTAGGAGAATTTATTTACCGTGGCGTTGACACAAATAATAATGTGTTGATTATCGGCGGGGCATTGCCCGCAGCTATTCTGGCGATAATATTAGGACTGCTAATTGATTATATTCAAAAGAAAGTGACCCCCAGGGGCTTAAAGGGGGGAAAATAATATGGAATTGAGATATGTATTGCAGCATTTATACTTAGTTAGTATATCCTGCGTATTTACAACAATATTTGGGTTGGTTCTTGGTATTTTTGCCTATATTTCCAAACCGGCACGTTCAGTTATTCTTTGGGTAGTAGATATATTGCAGACTATTCCGGTTCTTGCGCTTCTTGGAGTTATAATGATTGCTTTTGGTGCAACAAGTACCACTGTAATTATCGGTATTGTTCTTTACTCACTATTACCTATTGTAAGAAATACTTTTGTTGGTTTAGAAAATATTGATCCGGGTATTAAAGAAGCAGCACGGGGAATGGGCATGACAAAACTGCAGAGGCTTTTTAAAGTGGAATTACCATTATCTTTTCCCATTGTATTCACCGGTATAAGAATAGCAATTGTTACTTCGATCGGTACTGCAGTTTTTGGAGCAGTAGTTGGCGGCGGGGGGTTAGGTTCAACTATAAACCGGGCTATATTAATACAGGATATGCCTACTTTATTACAGGCAACTTTAGTCCTTATGGGTATGGCAGTATTTTTTGATATAGTAATGGGATATATTGAAAAAAGATTAAAAACCAGAAATTGATAAAAAGGGTACTCTCGGAAACTAATAGTAGTAATTGAAGATATTTTATTAACAGCATCTAAAATATCAGTAAAAATAGGTTGTGAGAGTTTCCGGGAGTACTCAATAATAAAAGGAGAGAAATTATGAATAAAATCAGAAAATTTTTATGTATCATGTTAGTTGCTATGTTTGTTGTCGGAGGGGTTTCCGCCTGCAGCAAAAAAGAAGAAAATAAAAAAATTGTGCTTTTGGAAGGACAATTTTCAGAGGTTGATGTCTTAATTCAGATGGCAGGTATTTTAATCAAAGAAAATACAGATTTAAACGTTACTTTTCATGATTCAATGAATACGGCAGCGGCAGCAAAATCCAATAAGTCAAAAGAAGTTGACCTTGGAGTTTGTTATGATGGTACACTTTTAACCACTATATTAGGACATGACCCCAGTGATGTACCGGAAGGAAAAGATCTTTTTGAATACACTAAAGAACTTGGAGTAAAAGAACAAGGACTTACATTAACCAATAAATTTGGGTTTGAAAATACGTATGCATTAGCTGTTGACCAGGATTTTGCACAAGAACATAATCTTAAAACAATCAGTGATTTAAAACCTTATACGAAGGATTTAGTATTCGGCGCCGAGCATGAATTCTTTGATGAAGAAGGTTCTATGCGATTTAAACCGTTTAATAAACATTATGGTATTGAATGGAAAGACAGTAAATCCATTGATTTGGGATTAAAATATTCTGCAATGGATAGTGATAATATTGATGTTACCATGGTGTATTCTACGGATGGACTTAACAAGAAATCCAATTTATTTATATTAGAAGATGATTTAAACTTTTTTCCTCAGTACTATGGAGCATTCCTGATAAGAGATACCTTTTTTGATGAATTTAAAGAAGCTGCTCCTAATTTAGAAGATGTTTTATCCAGTTTAGATGGTCTGATTGATAATGATACCATGACGGAAATGAATTATATGGTGGATGCAGAAGGGAAAAAGCCATACGATGTTGCTAAAGAATTTTTAGTTGAAAAGGGTCTTTCTAAATAGCTGGGGGTTTAATGGAAAAAAATAAAATTGATTCATTTGAGAAAATGACAAGTGATATGAAAAATGTTGTTGATTTTGAAATAAGACAAAATCAAAAATTATTTGCTGAAAGCCCTATCGCTGTAAATGATAAAGAAGCATATATAATTAGCCGTAAATTTTGGAACCAGGATGGGCCGGAAGTTTATAGAACAATTGAAGAATCTATTAACGGGCCTTATGGGGACATACTGTTTAGAATATATTATCCAAATGAAAAGCCCAATAATAAGTGTATCATTTACATACACGGCGGTGGCTTTACCGTTGGTAATATAGATACACATGACGGAATTATAAGAAGGCTTGCACAGGAAACAGGAGCCATAATAATAGGAATTGACTACCGTCTTTCACCAGAATATAAATTTCCCGTGCCAATAAAAGAATGTGAAACCCTGGTGGAATACATTCATGAATATGGTGCAAAGTATCAGATTGATAAAGGTAATATTTCTTTAGCCGGTGATTCGGCGGGTGCTTATTTAAGCTTAGCAGTTACTCTATATCTGCGTGATAAGAGACCGGACATTTCTAATATAAAATCACTGCTTTTATATTATGGTGCTTATGGATTAAAAGATTCTATGTCCCAACGTTTATTTGGAGGCTATTGGGATGGACTTACGTTAGAGGCATTACATGGTTATAATAAAAGTTTTACTAACCAGGAAGATGAGGATAGTCCGTACCGGTTACTTTTTAATTCAGATTTAACATATGGAATTCCGCCATCCTATATATTAGCCTGTGAGTTAGATCCTCTTTTAGATGACAGTAAGTTGTTGCATCAAATTCTCAGGGCACACGGTACCACAACGAAACTTGAGATTTTTAATGGAGTGATTCATGCATTTTTACATTATAGCAGAATGCTGCCGCAATCGATGGAAGCAATTACCAGATCAGCAGAATTTTATAATATTTATACGTCTTAATAATATATGAGGGGCAATGGAATTATTCTATTAAGAAAAGAAATGGAATAACTATTTATGAAAATCTCATACACCCAGGTATGAGCAGATAAAAGCGAATGTCTAAGAAGTAAAATATCAGTAAAATCAGGCTGTGGGAGTTTTCGAGGGCACTCAAAACAGGAAAGGGGGCTGTCGCAGAATCAATGTCAATAAGTTAAGCCATTAACCGCGGTTACGCCTCAAGTTAAAAAGCAGTTAAAAGTATTTTTGTTTTCTTTTAGCTGCTTTTTTGCACGAAAATAAGACAGATGACAATCTGCCGTTTTTTCTTAACTTTTTATTTCTCTTATGCTATTTTATATAAGAAGCTACTGCTTAACCTTAACTTATTTTAACTTTGCCACAGCATATCAAACAGCAGGCCTTATCCGTGAATAAATTTGCCAGGTGTTCCATCAGTCCCTCCCAAATCATATAGTTTCGTATACAGTAATACTTTTACTTGAAATCTTCTTTCATCATGTGATACCTGCATTGTGCCATTATATTTTTGTATGGCAGTCTGAACGCTTTTAAGTCCTATACCATGATTTTCTTTATCCTTTTTACGAGAAATGAATTTATCTGCAACTTTTTTAACCAAACCATCATAGGAGTTGTTTATTTCGATAATCAGGCGGCCCTTTGTGTATTTTATCTTTATATCAATCCAACGGTCTTCAGCATGGGCGACGGCTTCTAAGGCATTGTCCAGCAAATTTCCAAGAATAACTGCAATGTCAAAGGTTTGGATAGATAAGTCAACTGGAACAAAAATATTAGCAGATATTTTGATATTCTCTTTTTCTGCGTATTGTAATTTGAAATTAACAATACTGTCAATAGTACTGTTTCCTGAAACGGCATACTCTTTCGTTATACGGCACATATCTGTCAATTCTAAAAGCCGTGTAATTAATTCATCTATTTTCCTGGTACTTGCTAATTCGTATAGCGGAGAAAGCTTATTTTTAAAATCATGTCGAAGCACTCGCATATTGTTAAGGGCCAATTCCATCATCTCCACCTGATATTCATAATACCGATTCTGTTCTTCCGCAATTCTTCTATTCATTTGTGCGACCAATAAGGCAGATATTTTATCATACAGATAGAATGTAACTATATTTATGGTAAATGCACTAATCATACAAATAATCATAAAGCTACGGGAAATGGAATTATTTATAAAAATTGTAAAAAGCATAAAAATTGTACCAAAGGGAACAGTTATTAGGCTTAACCAGTACACGTTTGGCAGAGGGTATTTTGTTTTAACATTCTTAAATCCTTGTACAAGTAAGACATAAGCAAAAGATAATATATGCATCACGATAATTCCAAATCCTGACTGATATTTTAATGGAGTCAAGAGGCTTAGTTCCAAAATACTAGTCAAAAATGCAACAATTATTTCAATACTCATCAACGAAAAATTTATGATCGTAATGGAAAGAAGAGCTTTTTTGATTTTACCTTCATACAAAAGAGCAATTAAAAAAAGGATTATTAGATTGACCGCCATATTTACCAAAGCAATTTTCAAAAAAATATACGTAAATGTAATCAACATGAAATAACCTATGTAAGCCAATCGTTCCAACCACAAATTCACCTTGCAATCTGAGTAAAAAATATGTATATATTTAAAAATGACCCAAGTCATAAATAGGTTTCCGAGGATGTATATCACATCATAACTGTCTGTGTTCATAAAGTATCCCCCTATTCTTCACTTATCTGCAGATTGCGAAATTCTTGTCGTTTTGATCTGCTTATAGGAAGTGTTGAGCCATTAGACATAACTACTTCGGAATATCGCAAGATTGTGATATGGTTATAGTTGATTAAATAGGAGCGGTGTATTTGAAGAAATTGATATTTTGTAACGCTTAAGGCAATATCCTCCAATTTACCGTAAAAAAAATCCTCTCCATTAGCCAAGACAATTCTGATTTCTCGATTTAAGCTTTCAAAATATATAATTTCGCTAATTGGAATTTTGTGAGTATCATAACCTTTTTGATATTTGAAAAATCCACCAAGCTTCTGCGTTCTCTCTAAAGCCAGCTTTAAATCCTCAATAACAATCGAGGGATTGACGGGCTTGGGAATAAAATGCAATGGTTGAACATCAAATAACTGCCGGTCATATCCGTCTTTACCTGAGATATAAACAATTTCCGTACTATAATTTTTCTGCACTTTTCGTATTTGCCTGCCGACTTCAACACCATTCATGTTTCCTAATTCTATATCAAGAAAAATTAAGTCAAAGAATTTTTGTTGGTTAAAAATTTTCATAAGACTTTCCCCGCTGTTAAATATGCTCAGCTCAATCTTCAGGAAATTCCTCGAAGAATAATCTAATATTATATTCTCAATTTGAGAGCATATTATATTATCATCATCACATATCCCTATATAAATCATATATACTTCCCCTTTGTGTGTCAAAAATTTAACATTTTTGTAATATAATGTCTATTACAATCCTATTATATCGAATTTTTGTTAAATTTTCCATACTAAATTGTAAATACTGGTGAGGGAACTGCAACATATATTTTTACCATTCGCATCAACCAAAGCTACCATTCGCTACATTAGATTATTTTGTAAGAAAACATCAGATAAAATACATATCAGATATAAACTATCTTAGATAATTGCGAAGTGTTCCCTAAAGGCAACTGAAGCTATGAAATTTGTATTAATTGTATGGTATATTGAGAAAATTATATGATTTTCAATTGTCTATAATAAAATTATCTTATCGAGAGGAGGAAATAGGTAATTGCGAAACGAGTTAGAACACCCGATTTCACAAGGATAAGGTTAAAAAGTGAAAATTTAAATTTATCGTTTTTCTCGATAATAGCAAACACCGCGAAAGAGGTGGACGCAAAGCAATGGGTCTAAAGCTGAATAAACAGCCATGATTGCCAGGCCGCCGAAGGAAACCAGGCTAAGTCTATTGCCTGTTCCTAGGATTCTTTATGGGAACAGGCTACTTTTAGTTATGAGGGGGAGATTATTATGGATACAAACAATGCAAGGGTTGCGGAATATGCTCTAAGTTCTTACCAGAAGGATATATGGCTCGAACAGTGCATGTACCCTGGAAAACCTATTTACAATCTTGGAGGGTATATTGAGATTAAGGGAAACATTGATATAGATATCTTTAGAGAGTCTATACAACTATTAATCAGGCAGAATGATATCCTCAGAACCCGTCTTATTGATAGGGCAGGAGAAGCGTATTTGGCAATACTGCCGGAAGTTTTATATACAGCTCCATTTCATGATTTTTCGATGAAAGAAAACCAGGCTGCTTTTTGTATTGATTGGATGAAAAAGGAGTTCTTAAAACCTTTTTGGCCGAAAGATTATTTCTTACAGTTTGATTTGCTGAAATGTGGTGAAAATGCATATTTTGTTTTTTTAAAAGTTTATCATATGATAATCGACGGATGGGGATGTGCACTTTTGTATAGTCAACTTGTCGATAATTACAATGAATTGTCGGAAGGGAATTGTGAAATAAAGAGAGATGCCTATTCCTACACCGATTTTATAGCTGATGATCAGAATTACCGGAATTCTCCGGCCTTTTTAAAAGACAGGGAATTTTGGAAGAATAAATACAGAACAATTCCGGAACCTCTTTTAAGCAAGGGAATTGACAGTAATTATGGAATCGACAACCCCATTTGGAGTGACAGGTGTACTTTAAAAATAAAAAGAGTGATATATGATAGAATGGTTGAATTTTGCAAAGAGGAAAATTGCTCGGCTTTCCATTACTTATTAGGGATTCTGTTTCTTTATTTCAGCAAGGTTTGCAATCAGGGGGATATGGTTATTGGTGTTCCTATTTTTAACCGGAGTAATGCTAAATATAAACAAACCCTGGGACATTTTGCCAATTTGATACCGCTGCGGATAAATCCAGGGAAGGATATGAGTTTCAAAGAACTCATGAAGACAATCAAGTATGAACTTTTAGAATGTTACCGCCATAAAAGGATTTCCTTTGGTGAAATTAACAGGGCGGTTTTAGGAGGCGGAAATGATAAAGAAAATTTGTTTGACATATCACTTTCTTTTGAAGAACAGGAAATAAGAAAAAAATTCATTACTGCGGATGAGTGCCGAAATGTAACAATGACGCATCAACATGAAAGGAATGCACTTATGCTCCTTATATGGGGGCATGAAGGAGAGTCGGACGTATGTGTTAATTTTGATTACCGGATTCAGGTGTTTGAAAAGTTCATTCCCATCGAAAACTTTATTTCTCACTTTGAATATTTGTTCACAAAAGCAATGGAAAAAGGTGAGACCCCTATCTCTAAGATAGAGATTATACCGGAGGAAGAGAAAAGAGTACTGCTCCATGACTTTAACCGGACAGTGATGGAATATCCGAGAGATAAAACCATCCACGGTTTGTTCGAGGAACAGGTAGAACAAAGACCGGATCACACTGCGCTGGTTTTCAGGGACAAAAAACTGACTTACCGGGAATTGAACAAAAAAGCGAACAGGCTGGCGAATATACTGCGCAGGCAGGGGATCAAGACAGACAACATTGTCGCTGTAATGGCGGAACGTTCCCTGGAAATGATAGTAGGCATACTGGGGACACTCAAAGCGGGAGGTGCCTATCTGCCTATAGATCCAGGCTATCCGGAGGATCGGATCAGGTATATGTTTAAGGACAGCGGTGCATCCGCCCTGCTGACCCAGAAGCATCTAAGGGACAAGATTTCATATAACGGCAATATAATCTGCCTGGACGATGAGGAGCTTAACAGGGAAGAGGATACCAATCCGGATCCTGTAAACAAGGCGGAGGATCTGGCCTATATCATCTATACATCAGGTTCTACCGGAAAACCGAAAGGAGTTATGGTAGAACACCACGGAATAATAAATCTCCGGCATTACTTCAAGGAAAGTTTAGGAGTGGACGGATCAGACCGGATGCTGCAGTTCGCCAGCAGTTCGTTCGATGCCTCGGTATGGGAGACCTTTACCACCCTGTTGGGAGGAGGGACGCTGTATCTGATTCCGAAGGATATGATCAATAATCTGGAAGAATTTAAAAAATTTATCAATGAAAATGGAATTACAATTACCCTTCTTCCGCCTGCTTACCTTACGGGTATTGAGCCGGGAAGCCTGCCGGCGTTAAAAATGCTGGTAACCGGCGGATCGGCCATTACGAAAGAACTGGCTGGGAAATGGAAGGACAGTGTCCTATATATGAATGCCTATGGTCCTACCGAATACAGTGTTATTGCGACCACGTGGAAATACCGGGAAGAGGATATGGGATATGATTCGGTACCCATTGGGAAGTCTATCGACAATACCCGGATCTATATATTAGATAAAGACCAAAGGCTTTTACCGGTGGGAGTGGCCGGAGAAATGTGCATATCCGGAGAGGGAATGGCCAGGGGATATTTAAACCGCCAGTCCCTGACAGCGGAAAAGTTTGTGGACAACCCGTATGAAGACAGAGAAAAGATGTACCGGACAGGAGATCTTGCCCGTTTCCTGCCGGATGGGAATGTGGAATATCTGGGAAGGATCGATGATCAGGTAAAGATCAGGGGATTCCGGATCGAACTGGGTGAAATTGAAGCAAACCTGCTTAAGTATCCGCAGGTTCTTGAGGCAGCAGTTATTGCCAGGGAGGATAAAAAGAAAGAAAAATATCTGGCTGCGTATTTTACGGCGGAAGGCGGACCTGGAGCAGATGAACTGCGGGAACACCTTTTGAAGGAGCTGCCGGATTATATGGTACCCTCCTGCTTTATGCAGCTTGCGCATATGCCTATAACTCCAAGCGGTAAGATAGACAAAAAGGCGCTGCCTGAGCCCGATATAAGCCTGGGCGCGGGAGTGGAATATGTGGCTCCGAGAAACAAAACAGAAGAGATGATGGCCGGGGTATGGGAAAAGGTCCTTGAACTCGAAAGGGTTGGAATCAGGGATAATTTCTTCAATCTGGGAGGAGATTCCATTAAAGCCATTCAGGTATTATCAAAGCTTAACGGCTATAAGCTGAAGCTTGAGATGAAGGACATTTTTGAACATCCATTCATTGAGGAACTGAGTGCTCATATAAAATCTGACTTCCGTACTGCCGCTCAGGGAATTGTAAAAGGGGAAGTAGTGCTTACACCGATTCAGAGTTGGTTTTTCGAGCAGCCTTTTGAGTCAAAACACCACTTCAACCAGTCGGTTATGTTGTACCGGAAGCAGGGCTTTAACGAAGAGGCGTTGCGAAAAGTTTTTGACCGTCTGGTAGAGCATCATGATTCGCTGCGTATTATAGTGCGGGAGAAAGCGGGACGGATTGTTTTGCTTAACCGGGGAATGGAAGGCAAACTATACTCACTGGAGGTAAAAGATTTCACAAGCAATGAAAATTTAAGCAAAGCACTGGAGGAAGAAGCCGGAAAGCTTCAGTCCTGTATGGATCTAAGACAAGGACCGCTGGTAAAGGCTGGCTTGTTCAGGACAAAAGAGGGGGACTACCTGCTGCTTGCCATACATCATCTGGTGGTGGATGGAATCTCATGGAGGATTCTCTTTGAAGATATTTCTACAGGATATCTGCAGGCTGCCCTCGGCGGAGAAATTATTTTTGCAGAGAAAACGGACTCCTTCAAGGAATGGTCGGAGAAGTTTTATGCGTATGCCGACAGCGAGGAGCTTCAGAAGGAAGTTGAATACTGGAGTGCACTGGAACAGATTAATATAAAACCGATTCCCAAGGAGCATACTGTCTGCGGCAGAAAATACAAAGGCAGTGATAGTGTGGAGATGGAACTGGATGAAATCCAAACTTCCCGGCTGATAAAAGAAGTCAATAAGGCTTATAATACCGAAATCAACGATATCCTTTTGACGGCATTGGGAGAGGCTATCGCAGAATGGACAGGAGAAGACAGGGTACTTATTAACCTGGAAGGACACGGTCGTGAAGAAATTGACGGGGATATTGACATCAGCAGAACCGTAGGCTGGTTTACCACTCAGTACCCTGTAATTTTGAATATGAGAGGTATCGGGTCTTTGCCTTCCCGGCTTAAATCCGTAAAAGAGAGCTTACGGAGCATTCCCAGAAAAGGAATCGGCTACGGTATTTTAAAATATCAGACGATTCTTCAAGAGGAAGGAAGCCTTAAGTTTAATTTAAACCCGGAGATCAGTTTCAACTACCTGGGACAATTTGACCAGGATATTGATAATGAAATATTTACCATATCAGACATTTCTACAGGTGAGACTATTTCACCGGAAATGCCAAGACCTTACTGTATTGATATCTATGGAAGGATTAAAGACGGGAAGCTTAAGTTGAGCTTTACTTATCACAAAGACGAATATGAAAAGGCTACAATGAACAGGATAGCAGAGAACTTTAAGCGAAGCCTGATGCAGATTATAGAACATTGTGTGTCACGGGATTATACCGAACTGACACCCGGTGATTTAAGCTCCAGGAACATTACGGTGCCGGAAGTGGAAGCGGTGTACCGGGAGATGGAGGTCTCAAAACAAAATATCACGGATATTTATCCACTGACACCAATGCAGACTGGAATGTTATATCACTTCCTCAGGGAGAAAGATTCCCATGCGTATTTTGAGCAGGCCGTGATCACACTAAAGGGCAAAGTTGATAAAGGTACGCTTGAACGTGCTTTTCATCAGGTTATTAAAAGACACGATATATTGAGGACAGCTTTTGTTTATGAAAAGGTAGACAATCCGGTCCAGGTGGTTTTAAAGGACAGACTTGTAAAAATGTACTTTGAAGATATTTCCCTTTTGCCGGAAGAACAAAATAATTCCTATTTGAAAGAATATATGGACGGTGATAGGGAAAAAGGTTTCGATTTCACCAGGGAGCCATTGATAAGGATAGCGCTTATTAAAATGAGTGATGACATCTACCATTTAATTTGGAGTTTTCATCATATTATTATGGATGGATGGTGTCTTGGAATTGTATTTAAGGAGCTCCTTGAATTTTATAAAGCGTTCCGGGAAGGAAGCATACCGCAGTTGGGCAAGGTATACCCTTACAGCCAATATATTAGGTGGTTGGAAAATAGGGATGATCAGGAAGCGTCGGACTATTGGGTGAAATACCTTATGGAATACGAGCAGGCGGAGCAGTTATCCAGGATGAAAGGTGGAACTGGTAACCTGGGATATCTTCAGGAAGAATACGATTTTAAAATAAATGAAGAAATGAAAACAAGGCTGGAGAGAACAGCAAGAGACAACACCACCACGTTAAGTACTATGATGCAGGCAGTATGGGGGATATTGCTGCAAAGGTACAGCAATACCCGGGATGTGGTGTTCGGAACAGTTGTCTCAGGGAGACCGGCGGAAATCCAAGGTGTTGAAAGGATGGTAGGACTCTTTATCAATACCATTCCCGTCAGGGTCAGGGGAGAAAAGGGAGAAAGTTTTTCAGCCCTTGTTGCAAGACTGCAGCGGGAGGCGTTGGAATCTGAAAGGCATAATTATTATCCGCTGGCCAAAATCCAGTCCCAGACATCCCATGGAGGGGGATTGGTGCAAAACCTTATAGCCTTTGAAAATTATCCGATGGAAGAAGCTCTCAAAGGAGATAACAATAGTGGGTTGGATTTCATTATCCTTTCTGCAAACATATCGGAGCAAACAAATTTTGATTTAAATTTAATTATTGTACCTGAGAAGGATTTACAGATCAAATTCCGATACAATAGCCTGACTTATAATAGAAACTTTTTTGTTCGGATAGCTGAGCAAATTAAAACGATAATCAGTACAATCGTTCATAGTCCGGATATTCCCATAGAAGAGATCAATGTGGTACCGGAGGAAGAGAAAAGAATGCTGCTCCATGACTTTAACCGGACAATGGTGGAATATCCGAAAGATAAAACCATCCACGGTTTGTTCGAGGAGCAGGTGGAACAAAGACCGGACCACACTGCGCTGGTTTTCAGGGACAAAAAACTGACCTACCGGGAATTGAACAAAAAAGCGAACAGGCTGGCGAATGTACTGCGCAGGCAGGGGATCAAGACAGACAACATTGTCGCCGTAATGACGGAACGCTCCCTGGAAATGATAGTAGGCATACTGGGGACACTCAAGGCGGGAGGTGCCTACCTGCCTATAGATCCCAGCTATCCGGAAGATCGGATCAGGTATATGCTTAAGGACAGCGGTGCAACCGTTTTGCTGACCCAGAAGCATCTGAGGGACAAGATTACCTATAACGGCAATATAATCTGCCTGGACGATGAGGGACTTAGCAGGGAAGGGGATACCAATACAGAACCTGTAAACAAGGCGGAGGATCTGGCCTATATCATCTATACATCAGGTTCTACCGGAAAACCGAAAGGAGTTATGGTAGAACACCACGGAATCATAAACCTCCAGCATTATTGCAAGGAAAGTTTGGGAGTGGACGGATCGGACCGGATGCTGCAGTTTGCCAGCAGTTCTTTTGATGCTTCAGTATGGGAGACTTTTACCATCCTGCTGGGAGGAGGGACGCTGTATCTGATCCCTAAGGATATCATCAATAATCTGGAGGAATTTAAAAACTATATCAATGAAAATGGAATTACAATTACCCTTCTTCCGCCTGCTTATCTTACAAGCATTGAGCCGGGAAGCCTGCCGGCGTTAAAAAGGCTGGTAACCGGCGGATCGGCCATCACGAAAGAACTGGCTGGGAAATGGAAGGACGGTGTCCTATATATGAATGCCTATGGTCCTACCGAATACAGTGTTATTGCGACCACGTGGAAATACCGGGAGGAGGATATGGGATATAATTCGGTACCTATTGGAAAGCCTGTCGACAATACACGGATCTATATATTAGATAAAGACCAAAGGCTTTTACCGGTGGGAGCTGCCGGAGAAATGTGCATATCCGGAGAAGGACTGGCCAGGGGATATTTAAACCGCCAGTCACTGACAGCGGAAAAGTTTGTGGACAACCCATATGAAGGCAGAGAAAAGATGTACCGGACAGGAGATCTTGCCCGTTGGCTGCCGGATGGGAATGTGGAATACCTGGGAAGGATCGATGACCAGGTGAAGATCAGGGGATTCCGGATTGAGCTTGGCGAAATTGAAGCAAACCTGCTTAAGTATCCCCAGGTCCTGGAGGCCGCAGTTATCGCCAGGGAGGACAAACAGAAAGAAAAATATCTCGCGGCGTACTTTACGGCGGAAGGCGAACAGGGAACGGGTGAACTGCGGGAACACCTTTTGAAGGAGCTGCCGGATTATATGGTGCCCTCCTGCTTTATGCAGCTAGAACATATGCCCATGACTCCAAGCGGTAAGATAGACAAAAAGGTGCTGCCCGAACCCGAATGGCGGGGAAATTACGAGGCAGGCACAGGCAGCCCAAGAAATGACATTGATATGAAAATCCAGGAGGTCTGGCAGGAGATCCTTACAATTGAACCAATCGGAATTGATGACAACTTCTTTATGTTGGGCGGAAATTCCATCAAGGCAATTCAGACGGTCTCCAGACTTGCGTTGGATTTTGAAGTTGGAATTAACGACATTTTTACATACCCGACCATCCGGAGCCTGTCAGAACAGATAAAATATTCCAAAGACAGGTTGAAGAAAGCCATTTATGCCTTGCAGGAAGTGGCAGCTGCCAGGAATGTAGGCATGGGGGTGATTGATGGTAAAATCCGCAGAACCTTAAGAGAATACCATAAAAGAAATCAGGTATATGAAACAATTGAAATTTCTGAAAGGGCCGGCTACCATAATATTTTATTGGTTGGAGGAACCGGCTATCTGGGAATACAGATTTTACATGAACTGCTGCAGAATACCGACTTTAAGATCTACGTACCTGTCAGGGGAAAGAATGACAGTGAGGCGAGGGAAAGACTGCGGGCGAAGCTTAAGTTCCATTTTGGCCTTGAAAATGACGGACAGAATGTTCTGGAAGACAGATTATACGTATTTTGCGGGGATTTAACAAAAGAATATTTTGGACTGAGCCAGGAGCGTTATGAGGATCTGGCAGGAAAAATTGATGCGATCATAAATTCGGCGGCAAATGTAAAGCATTTTGGGAATTACTCGGAATTTTACGCAATCAATGTGGAAGGAAATGAAAGACTCATCGAATTTGCCGGTACAGGGAAGAAAAAGGTATACAATTTCATATCCACCACCAGTGTGGGAAGTGGATTGATCGAAGATCAACACAGCGTGGTATTCACTGAATATGATTATGATATTGGACAGAGTTCCGACAACTACTATGTGATGACGAAGTTAGAAGCTGAGAAGCAAATTGTGAAGGCAAGAGAAAAAGGTATTGAATGCAATGTTTTCAGGGTAGGAAATCTGGTTTTTGATTCGAATTCAGGTATTTTCCAGGAAAATATTCAGGACAATGCGTTTTACTCCCTGGTGAAGTCCATGATAAAGCTTGGATATTTTCCGGCGATTACCGATAAAACCATGGACTTTTCCTTTGTTGATCAGGTGGCTAAAGCAGTTGTATTGCTGTTTGACAGGAAAAATCTAAAAAATGAAACCTACCATTTGTTTAATAGTCATCAAATAAATATGATTTCCTTTGCCCAGTTTTTAAATCAGGCGGGTGTAGACGTCCAGACAATGCCGGTGGAGGAATTTACCGCATATTTGCTTGAAAAATATGATGAAGAAGAAGCAAGACAGGAGGTTTCCAGGATACTTGTCCATTCCAATATATTCTTTGAGGGAGCAAGCAAGACGTTATTCTTGCTAAAGAACAGGAAAACCGATGGTATATTAAAAGCATTGGGATTTGAGTGGCCTTTACTTAACAGTAAAAGAGTAAAGCTGATGATTGAGCACTGTAAAAAAGTAGGATTCATGTAAAAATTACATTGAAAGGAGGTAGTAAAAGATGGATGCGGTTAAACTTGCAAGTCTATACTTTTTTGGAACGGAGGAATTTAATTCCTCCAACTGCATTATAGCAACAGTAACTTTTAAAAGAAAAATGAATCCTAAAGAATTGTTTCCCAGCTACCGGGCGCTGGTTAAGGAAAATCCCCTGCTGCAGGCTAAAATGGTAGAGCAGCCTAAAAAAGATACGTTTACATGGGAACGGTTTTCAAAAGAGGAGCTGGAGGCTTTGCTTGATTTTGAGAAGATACAGCTTTCCAGGTATTTTATTGAAGAAGAGGTTTTGGAACGATACGATTCCACTAATTCCAGGCTGGTGTTTCATATTTTCCCTATCAATGAGAATACAATGATATTTTCTATGAACCATGCTGTTGCCAGTGGCCTTGGCCTGATATTCTGGATAAAGAAATGGCTTGAATATTATTCAGGTGAAACTGATACAAAACTGGAAGGGATACCAAATACCCCTCGTTTCAGAGACAAGGTTCTTCGTATGAGGAAAAGAGTATCTGCTTTTTTATGGCTGCCGCTTTTTATTCCGGGCTTTGTATTAAGGGCTTACGGAAAGGCTGAAAATGAAACTGTAGATTTGAGTTACGGCAAAAAGCCGGAGAAAGGCGGAGGTTATGTTAAAAAATCATATTGCTTCAGCGCTCATGAGACCCGGGAAATTTTACACCAAAGCAGGCTCAATAAAATGTCATTTGGTGAATATCTCTGTTACCAAATGACTCATGGATTATTGGAGTATGCTCCAGAGAAGCAGCGGGTGTTTGTCTCCATGCCTATGGATACACAGTCCCTGCGTCCTTATTCGCCACTGACGATGCATGGTAACTATATTGCAAGCCTGCCGGCACAATTCTTCCGGGGCGGGGATCTGGAAAAACAGGTGAAATCTACGTTCAAATGGTTTAAAAGAGGTATTCCATACGGCTTGTCGTTCTTTTTCGCTTCGTTTTCCAATTCATATCAGAAATACAAGAAACAATGTCTTGAATTGTGTAAGAAAACGATGCCTGAAAGGGCTCCCCTGTGGAATTTTACCATCACCCTTTCCAATCTGGGTATTATATCCTATCCGATTATAGAAAAATGGGTGGAATCCGCATATTTATCCATTAGAAACCAGTCGCTCTTCCTATCATCCGCTACGATTTCAGGACGGTTAATGATGGAAATATGCATATCGAAAAATCTTTATGATCCGAAAGAAGTTTTTTCACTTTTTGACCGGATCTTATCTGTGGAACATTTGTTAAATTCAGGGCACGAAGAATGTGCCTGACAGAGTACTCTCGGAAACTAATAGGTGTAATAGAAGATATTTTAGAGGCTGGAATATACGCTGAGTACATTTTCTGTCTATCATATGTATGTTTTTACTTGCCTTTCCTTCGCGATGCTCAGACGGTCTGCGTAAAAACATACATACAATATCACGAAAATGGAGGTGAAATTTATCGACAGCCTCTAAAATATCAGTAAATGCAGGCTGTGAGAGTTTCCGAGAGCACTCTGACAGTTAAAAAGGGGGGAAAAGAAACTGCGAAGCAGTTTCTTTGGAAATATGATAATTAAGCCGGAGAGGCTTAATTGTCATATTTCTCCAGATTTTCATGGGCCTTGACGTGAAGTGTGAAAGAAAAACTCTTTCACAAAGGGGGGAAAAGTATGGATTGGATAAAACAAGCTAGTTGGTATATTTTGGGATCTGAAGAATTTGTTTCATCCAATAGTATAATGGCAACCGTTGTAATGAAAGCAAAGCTTGATACAAAAAAGCTGTTTCCTGGCTATCGTGAACTGATACTTAGAAATCCGCTTCTGCAAACCAAAATCATTGACCAACCGAAAAAAGATTCTTTTGAGTGGGGGCGGTTTTCCCGGGAAGAATTGGAAGAGCTTCTGTGCTTTGAAGAGGGACAGCTTTCAAAAAAATTCACCATGGAAGAATTGCTGGCACAATATGAAACCACAAATTCCAGGCTTCCCTTTTGCTTCTCCGTGATAGATGAATGTACATTGCAGTTTTTCATGAACCATGTGGTTACCCATGGGCGTGGGATGATCTTTTGGATACAGGAATGGCTGCAATACTATTCAGGGGAGAAAGAGGAGAAGCGGACAAGCTATAGCTCATATAAGGATGGTATTCTAAGAGCACTAAAGCGGGTGGGGGCATTTTTCTGGATGCCGTTTTTTACACAGGATTTTGTAAAGCGTGCGTTAAAAGTCACTGCCGATGATACGGTGGACTTAAGTTATGGCAATAAGCCGGAAAGAAACGGCAGCTATGTTAAGAAATCTTATCGCTTTGGCGAGCCGGAGACGTCGGAAATTTTGCACCAATGCCGGCTCAAAAAAATGACGGTGACCGAATATCTGTGTTTCCAACTTATCAGGGGGTTATTTCAGTATGATTCACAGAAGAAAAGAGTGCTGGTTGCAATGCCCATGGATATACAGTCCTTTTATCCCTATTCACCGGAGACCATGTGCGGCAACTTTATCGGAGCCCTGCCGGCACAATTCTTCCGGGATGGAGATTTGGAAAAACAGGTAAAATCCGTATTTAAATGGTTTAAAAGGGGCATTCCGTACAGTTTATTGGCAGTAGCATCCTTTTTCCTGCGCTCTTACAAAAAATTAAAAAAAAGCTGTCAGGAACGATGCGAAAAGCCTATGCCTGAAAGGGCTCCTTTGGGGAATTATTCTGTTTATTTTTCAAATATTGGGATAGTATCTTACCCTATCATGGAAAGACATGTAGAATCTATCTGTTTTTCTCTTAAGACACAGTTTGTTATGATCTCAGCTTCAACGATTTCAGGACGGCTGATGATGGAAATATGCATATCGGAAAAGCTTTATGATCCGGTAAAAGTCTTTCAATTATTTGACAGAATATTATCCTTGGACTATTTACTAAATAATGATAATACACATTTATAACACATCAGGTAATTGCGAAACTAAAAAAATTCCGGAGCGGGAGCTAAGTGGAAGGAGCGTTGGAGCGGAGGAATTCGTATTAGTTATATCAAAATTCGTAAATATATTGTTTCGCAATTGACTATATAACACATTAATGAGGGGAGATAAATTAATATGGACACAAAAATTAAAAATGTTACAGAATATCCGCTAAGTTCTTACCAGAAGGATGTCTGGCTTGAACAATGCATGTATCCCGGAAAGCCAATTTACAATATCGGGGGGTATACAGAAGTGAAAGGGGAAATCAACCTACCGGTCTTTGGCCAATCCTTACAGGTTTTTATAAACCGGAATGATATGATGCGGGCTAAAGTGATTGAAAAGAATGGAGAACCATATCTTAGGATATCCTCTGAGATTTTGTATGAGCTTCCAATTCATGACTTTTCAGGAAAGGAAAATCCGTATGAATTTTGTAAGGAGTGGATGCAAAAAGAGTTTCTAAAGCCTTTTGATATGGAAGATATACTCTTCCAGTTCGCCTTGCTTAAATGGAGTGACAATCAGTACTTTCTATTTTCTAAAGTCTTTCACCTTATTATTGACGGCTGGGGCTTCGTGCTCTCCTACAAACAAATCGTCGAAAATTACAATGAACTTTTTATAGAAGGAAAAATAGAAGAAAAGCAAATCTATTCCTATAGGGACTTCCAATTGGAGGAGCAGGGCTATCTTGACTCAAAAAGCTTTATGAAAGACCGGGAATATTGGATGGATAAATACCAGGTGATTCCCGAACCTTTGTTTAATCAGGGTATAAATGGAAACGATATGGACAAGCGTTCAATCTGGAGCGGCAGCCGTACCCTAAAGATAGAAAGGGCATTATATAATCGAATTATCCAAATAAGTGAAGAAAAGGGTTGCTCGGTCTTTCACTTTGTCCTGGGGACCTTATTTACCTATTTCAGCAGAGTATGCGATAAGGATGAGGTAGTCATCGGTGTACCTGTCCTGAACCGGAGTAAGGCAAAATACAAGCAGACGATGGGACATTTTGCAAATGTAATTCCTTTGAGAATTTCTCCCAAAAGGGATATGAGCTTTAATGAGCTTATTATACATATCAAAAACGAACTTATGGAATGCTACAGACACATGAGGGTCTCCACCGGGGAAATATACAGGTCAGTTTTCAGTAAGGCAAATGAAAAAGGCAATCTTTTTGATATCTCACTTTCCTATGAAAAGCATGAAGCCACGGAAAAGTTTATTAACACTGAAGTAGGCAGACATGTAAATCTTATGCATTATCACGAACGAAATGCCCTGACAGTCTATTTAAGGGAATATGATGATGCAGAGGATGTATATATGGATTTTGCTTACCAGATGGATGCGTTTGAAAAATTCATTCCGATTGAAAATGTAACTTCCCATTATGAACATCTGCTCCGTCAAGTGGTGGAGAATAGTGAAAACAACATATCGGAAATCGGTATTGTGCCTGAGTATGAACAAAAGAAGATGATAGTTGAATTTAACAAAACTGCTGCGGATTATTCCAAATACAAGGCTATTCATACCTTATTCGAGGAACAGGTATCGAAATATCCCCAAAACATTGGAGTGTGTCTGGGAGAGGAGAAACTTACTTACAGTGAATTAAATCATAAGGCCAACCAACTGGCAAGGGTGCTCAGGGATAAAGGAGTGAAAAGGGATGATATCATAGCCATCATGACCGAACGATCGTTCGAAATGATCATAGGTATGTTGGGAATACTCAAGGCAGGAGGCGCTTATTTGACCATTGATCCGGGCTATCCATCAGAAAGGATCAAATACATGCTGGAAGACAGTGCTTCCGGAATTTTGCTGACCCAAAAACACCTGAAGGATAAAGCAGTTTTTGAAGGTGAAGTAATACAGCTTGATGACAGCCGCAGTTATAAAGGTCAGGGAGAGAATTTGGAGAATAGGAGTGATCCAGAGGATCTGGCATATATTATCTATACTTCCGGATCTACGGGAAAACCCAAAGGAGTTATGGTTAGGCACCGGGGAATCGCAAATCTTCAGGCCTTTTTCAAACAGAAATACCAGATGAGTGAAAATGACAGAATGCTGCAGTTTGCCAGCAGTTCTTTTGATGCGTCCGTATGGGAGATTTTTACCAGCCTGCTGACGGGTGCTGCCCTTTACCTTATACCAAAGGAAACAGTGAACAATCTGGTGGAGTTCGAAAATTATGTAAATGAAAACGGTATTACCATAGCATTGCTTCCTCCTACCTATCTGTCACGTATTGAACCCGGGAAACTGCGAACCTTGACGAGACTTATTACCGGGGGATCCGCCATTACTAAGGATATGGTAAAACAGTGGAAGGATGGGCTTACCTATATCAATGCTTACGGTCCTACCGAATACAGTGTTATTACTACTACATGGACATATAAAGAGGAAGGGCTTAACTATGCATCGGTGCCGATTGGGTCACCTGTGAACAATACGAGGGTCTATATCCTTGACAAAAATGGACATATACTGCCTATCGGTGCGGCAGGTGAATTGTGTATTGCGGGGGATGGACTTGCCAGAGGATATTTAAACCGGGCAGAGCTTACGGCGGAAAAATTTGTGGCGAATCCCTATGAAGACACAGAAAGGATGTATAGAACAGGAGATCTTGCCCGCTGGCTGACCGACGGTAATATCGAGTTCCTTGGCAGAATTGACGATCAGGTAAAAATCAGAGGTTTCAGGATTGAGCTGGGGGAAATCGAAAGCCAGCTGCTCAAATTGCCCCAGGTGAAGGAGGCAGCAGCCGTTGCACGGGATGATTCGCAGGGCAATAAATATATTGCAGCTTATATTGTATCGGAAGAAAAATTATCGGTGGACGGGTTCAGGGCAGAACTGTTACAGGAGCTGCCGGACTATATGGTACCCTCCTATTTTCTCCGGCTTGACAGGATGCCTTTAACCACAAACGGCAAAATTGACCGGAAGGCATTACCCGAACCTGACCGGAGTATGGATATGAGTGCAGAGTTTGTAGCTCCAAGGGATACAATGGAAGAAACAATCTCTAAATTATGGGAGAATATATTTAAGATAGAACGGGTTGGGATAAAGGATAATTTCTTTGCTCTTGGAGGGGATTCCTTAAATGCAATTGTTTTGTCCTCCGAAATTCACAAGGAATTCAATATCAATATTCCGCTGAAAGAGATCTTTGCAAGGCCGACCGTGCTTCAAATAGCAGAATACCTCAAAAATGCCAAAGAAGATATGTATGCTTCCATTAAACCGGTGGAAAAGGCGGAATACTACCCGATGTCATCGGCCCAGAAGAGGGTGTACGTATTGAGCCAGCTGGAGGACAGCAAAACGGTATATAACATGCCTGGGGCTGTAGTAATCGAAGGCAGTATGGATGCCGAAAGAGTAGAAGCTGCTTTCCGGAAATTCATTCGGCGCCATGAGACACTTAGGACCTCCTTTGAGATGATGGATGGGGAGCCGGTACAAAGGGTACACGAACAGGCAGACTTTACCGCGGTCTATAAAGAAGCAGCAGAAGAAAACATAGAAGACCTTCTCAATGAATTTATAAAGCCTTTTGACCTGAGTATAGCGCCCCTTCTGAGGGTAGGACTCGTAAAGACCGGAGAAAACAGGCATGTCCTTCTGATTGACATGCACCATATCATCTCCGACGGGGTTTCCATGGAGATTCTGGTGAGGGAATTCAGCGCCCTTTATGAAGAAAATGAATTGGATCCGCTGAGGCTCCAGTATAGGGATTATTCGGCATGGCAGACGGGAATGTATGAGGATGGAACCTTAAAGCAGCAGGGAAATTACTGGCAGGAAACCTTTGAAGGTGAAATTCCCGTACTCGATATGCCACTGGATTACTTAAGACCGGCGTTACAGAGTTTTGAGGGAGATAGAATCCGGTTTAATCTGGACAGTGAGGTTTCCGAAAAGCTTGGCATTGTGGCAAAGGAAAACGGGGCAACCATGTATATGGTACTACTTGCAGCATACAATACACTGCTTTACCGGTACACCGGACAGGAAGATATTATAGTAGGATCACCAATTGCGGGAAGACCTCATGCCGACCTGCAGAATATCATAGGAATGTTTGTCAACACCCTGGCAATGAGGAATTTCCCCCAGGGAGGGAAGACCTTTGCAGAATTTTTAGCAGAAGTCAGGGAAAGGGCCCTGGATGCTTATGAGAACCAGGATTATCCTTTTGAAGAGCTGGTGGAAAAGCTTAATCTTAAGAGGGATGTAAGCCGGAGCGTACTCTTTGATACCTTCTTCGCACTGCAGAACGTAGATACGGCAGCACTCAAAATGGGTGGGCTTACTATCATACCTTACAACTATGATGTCAGGATGTCCAAATTCGATATTGCCCTGACCGCCAAAGAGGAAGACAGCGGCATAAACTTCGAACTGGCATATTGTACCAGGTTGTTCGGTAAGGAAACCATGAGCAGGATAGCTTCCCACTATGTTACCTTACTGGAGGAAATTGCCCGAAATCCACAGGTCAGGCTTAAGGATCTCAGGATGCTCACCAAGGAAGAACTCCGCAAGATCGTATACGGTTTTAACGAGGCAGTAACAGAGTATCCGAAGGATAAAACCATACCTCAGATATTCGAAGAACAGGCAGAAAAAACGCCTGACCGTGCAGCGGTGGAGTTCGAAGAAAACTGCCTGACCTATGGGGAATTAAATGCGAGGTCAAACCAGCTTGCAAGGGAACTGAGGAAAAAAGGAGCAGGCCCCGGCAAGACCGTAGGCCTCATGGTGGAACGTTCGGTAGAAATGATGGTAGGAATTATGGCAGTACTGAAAGCAGGAAGTGCTTATCTTCCTATAGATCCGCTCTATCCTGAAGCCAGAATCAAATACATGCTGGAAGACAGCAAAACGGGAATTCTGCTTACGCAAACTGATTTACCTAACAAGGTGCAATTTGCCGGAGAGATATTGGATCTGAAAGACGAAAAACTATATCAGGAGGACGATTCCAATCTGGCTCCCGTCAATACCCCGGAGGATCTGGCCTATGTCATTTACACCTCGGGAACGACAGGAAAACCCAAGGGTGTCATGATAGAACACAGGAATGTGCTGAATCTGACAGCAGGTTTAAATAAGCATATTTACGGAAGGTATGACAAGACCCTGAAGGTTGCCCTTGTGGCACCTTATGTCTTCGACGCATCGGTCAAACAGATTTTCCCGGCCCTGCTGCTTGGCCATACTCTTTGTATTGTACCGGAAGAAGCAAGACTGGACGGTCAGAGCCTGCTCCGGTATTATACAGGACATTCGGTGGATGTTTCCGATGGTACCCCGACCCATATCCGTCTTCTGGAGAATGCCATACCGGAAGGGGACGATGTGTTAAAGGTAAAGCATTTCGTAATCGGCGGTGAGGCACTGGGAATCAAAACAGTAAGGAGTTTCTATGACCGGCTTACAGGTGAAAAGCCGAAGATTACAAATGTATACGGCCCAACAGAATGCTGTGTGGATTCCACGCTTTTCCTGATTGAAAATGAAACGGTGGGGGGTCTTAGTTCCATCCCAATTGGGGTGCCGCTTTACAATGACAAAGTCTATATCCTGGGAAAAAACCAGGAGGTACTTCCGGTAGGTGCGGCAGGAGAATTGTACATATCCGGGGACGGAGTCGGAAGGGGATACTTAAATAATGCAGAACTGACAGAAGGGAGATTTGTAGAAAATCCGTTTATTCCAGACAGCAGGATGTACAGGACAGGGGATCTGGCAAGGTGGCTGCCGGATGGAAATATAGAGTTCCTTGGAAGAATCGATTACCAGGTAAAAATCCGCGGATACAGGATTGAACTGGGCGAAATTGAGAACCAGCTGCTAAAACATGAGTCCGTCAAAGAAGCAGTAGTAATTGACCGTGAAGATACTTATGGTACGAAATACCTCTGCGCATATGTGGTAGGAAACAGAGAATTGAAGACAGCTGAATTTAGGGAACATCTTCTGAAAGCACTGCCGGATTATATGGTACCATCCTACTTCCTGCAGCTTGAGGGACTGCCCGTAACTTTCAACGGAAAGCTGGACAGAAAGTCACTTCCGGAGCCGGAAGGCAGTATTGATACCGGGACAGAATATGTGGCACCGGAAGGTGAAGTGGAAGAAAAACTGGCAGGCATCTGGCAGGAGGTTCTAAAAATGGACCGTGTCGGAGCAAAGGATAACTTCTTTGAACTGGGAGGACACTCCTTGAAGGCAACCGTGATTGCTTCAAGGGTACACAAGGAATTCAACACCAATATCCCGCTGAAAGAAATATTTACAAGGCCTACGGTCAGGGAAATGGCAGAATATATCAAAACTGCAAAAGAAGATATGTATGCTTCCATCCAGCCGGTGGAAAAAGCGGAATATTACCCGATGTCATCGGCCCAGAAGAGGGTATATATATTGAGCCAGCTGGAAGACAGCGAAACGGTATATAACATGCCGGGAGCCTTAGTGATTGAAGGCAGTATGGATGTGGAAAAAGCAGAAACCGCTTTTAAAAAATTCATTAGACGCCATGAGACCCTGAGGACCTCCTTTGAGATGATGGACGGTGAGCCGGTACAAAGGGTACACGAAGAGGCAGACTTTACTGTAGTCTATAAAGAAACAGCAGAAGAAAAAATAGAAGACCTTCTCAATGAATTCATAAAGCCCTTTGACCTGAGTATAGCGCCCCTTCTGAGGGTAGGGCTCGTAAAGACAGGAGAAAACAGGCATGTCCTTCTCTTTGACATGCACCACATCATCTCCGACGGGGTTTCCATGGAGATTCTGGTGAGGGAATTCAGCACCCTTTATGAAGGAAAGGAATTAAAGTCCCTGAGGCTCCAGTACAGGGATTATTCGGCATGGCAGAATAAGATGTATGAGGATGGAACCTTGAAGCAGCAGGAAAATCACTGGCTGGAAACCTTTGAAGGTGAAATTCCCGTACTCAATATGCCGCTTGATTACCCGAGACCGGCAGTACAAAGCTTTGAGGGAGATAGAATCCGGTTTAGTCTGGACCGTGAAATTTCCGAAAAACTGAATGGTGTGGCAAAGGAAAACGGAGCAACCATGTACATGTTACTGCTTGCAGCATACAATACACTGCTTTACCGGTACACCGGACAGGAAGATATTATAGTTGGTTCGCCAATTGCGGGAAGACCTCATGCCGACCTGCAGAATATCATAGGAATGTTTGTCAACACCCTGGCAATGAGGAATTTCCCCCAGGGAGAAAAGACCTTTGCAGAATTTTTGGCAGAAGTCAGGGAAAAGGCCCTGGGTGCTTATGAGAACCAGGATTATCCTTTTGAAGAGCTGGTGGAAAAGCTTAAGCTTAAGAGGGATGTAAGCCGAAGCGCACTCTTTGATACCTTCTTCGCACTGCAGAACGTAGACACGGCAGCACTCAAAATGGGTGGGCTTACTATCATACCTTACAACTATGATGTCAGGATGTCCAAATTCGATATTGCCCTGACCGCCAAAGAGGAAGACAGCGGGATAAACTTTGAACTGGCGTATTGTACCAGGTTGTTCGGAAAGGAAACCATGAGCAGGATAGCTTCCCACTATGTTACCTTACTGGAGGAAATTGCCCGAAATCCACAGGTCAGGATTAAGGATCTCCGGATGCTTGGCAGGGAAGAACTTCACAAGATCGTATACGGCTTTAACGAGGCAGCAGCAGAGTATCCGAAGGATAAAACCATATCCCGGATATTCGAAGAACAGGCAGAAAGAATGCCTGACCGTGCAGCGGTGGAGTTCGAAGAAAACTGCCTGACCTATGGGGAATTAAATGCGAGGTCAAACCAGCTGGCAAGAGAACTGAGGAAAAAAGGAGCAGGCCCTGACAAGACTGTAGGCCTTATGGTAGAGCGTTCGGTAGAAATGATGGTAGGGATCATGGCAGTATTAAAAGCAGGAGGTGCTTATCTTCCCATAGATCCACTCTACCCTGAAGCCAGAATCAAGTACATGCTGGAAGACAGCAAAACGGGAATCCTGCTTACACAAACCGGTTTACCTAACAAGGTGCAATTTGCCGGAGAGATATTGGACCTGAAAGACGAAAAACTATATCAGGAGGACGATTCCAATCTGGCTCCCGTCAATACGCCGGATAACCTGGCCTATGTTATTTACACCTCAGGAACCACAGGAAAACCCAAGGGTGTCATGATAGAACACAGGAATGTGCTGAATCTGACAGCAGGCCTTAATAAGCATATTTACGGAAGGTATGACAAGGCCCTGAAAGTTGCCCTGGTGGCACCCTATGTCTTCGATGCATCAGTCAAACAGATTTTCCCGGCCCTGCTGCTTGGGCATACTCTTTGTATTGTACCGGAAGAAGCAAGACTGGACGGTACAACTCTGATCAGGTATTATACAGAACATTCAGTAGATGTATCAGATGGTACCCCCACACATATCCGTCTTCTGGAGAATGCTATACAGGAAGGAGAGGATGTGTTAAAGGTAAAGCATTTCATAATCGGCGGTGAGGCACTGGGAATTAAAACAGTAAAGAGTTTCTATGACAGGCTTGCAGGTGAAAAGCCGAAGATCACAAATGTATACGGCCCGACAGAATGCTGTGTGGATTCCACACTTTTCCTGATTGAAAGCGAAACGGTGGGCGGCCTTAGTTCCATCCCAATCGGCGTGCCGCTTTACAATGACAAAATCTATATCCTGGGAAAAAACCGGGAGGTACTTCCGGTTGGTGCGGCAGGAGAGCTGTACATATCCGGGGACGGAGTCGGAAGAGGATACTTAAATAATGCAGAACTAACCGAAGGGAGATTCGTAAAAAATCCATTTGTTCCAGGCAGCAGGATGTACCGGACAGGGGATTTGGCAAGGTGGCTGCCGGATGGAAATGCAGAGTTCCTTGGAAGAATCGATTACCAGGTAAAAATCCGTGGATACAGAATTGAGCTGGGCGAAATTGAAAACCAGCTGCTAAAGCATGAATCGGTCAGGGAAGCAGTGGTTATTGACCGTGAAGATGCATACGGAACAAAGTATCTCTGCGCATATACGGCAGGAAAGGTGGAACTAACGGCAGGAGAACTAAGGGACCATCTCCTGAAAGCACTGCCTGAGTATATGGTACCGTCCTATTTTATCCGGCTTGAGAAGCTGCCGGTTACCTTTAACGGAAAGTTAGACAGGAAAACACTGCCGGAACCGGAAGGCAGTATTGACACCGGCGTGGAATACGTGGCACCGGAAGGGGCGGTGGAAGAAAAGCTGGCAGGCATCTGGGAGGAAGTATTGAAAACAGGGAGAATCGGGGTAAAGGATAACTTCTTTGAACTGGGAGGACATTCTTTAAAAGCAACTGTGCTGGTTTCCAGAATACACAAGGAATTTAACATTAATATCCCGTTAAAAGAGATCTTTGCAAGGCCGACAGTAAGGGAAACTGCAGAATATATCAAAACTGCAAAAGAAGATAGTTATGCTTCCATCCAACCGGTGGAAAAGGCGGAATACTACCCCATGTCATCGGCCCAGAAGAGGGTATATGTATTGAGCCAGCTGGAGGACAGCAAAACGGTATATAACATGCCGGGGGCTGTAGTGATTGAAGGCAGTGTGGATGTGGTAAAAGTAGAAGCCGCTTTCCAAAAATTCATTAAACGCCATGAGACCCTGAGGACCTCCTTTGAGATGCTGGACGGTGAGCCGGTACAAAGGGTGCACGAAGAGGCAGACTTTAGAGTGGTTTTTAAAGAAGTAACAGAAGAAAAAATAGAAGACCTTCTCCGTGAGTTTGTAAAGCCCTTTGACCTGAGTATAGCGCCCCTTCTGAGGGTAGGACTGGTGAAGACCGGAGAAAACAGGCATGTCCTTCTCTTTGACATGCATCACATCATCTCTGACGGGGTTTCCATGGAGATACTGGTGAGAGAATTCAGCGCCCTATATGAAGGAAAGGAATTAAATTCCCTGAGGCTCCAGTACAGGGATTATTCGGCATGGCAGAATAAGATGTATGAGGCTGGAATTTTGAAGCAGCTGGGAAATTACTGGCTGGAAACCTTTAAGGGTGAAATTCCCGTACTCAATATGCCGTTTGATTACCAGAGGCCGGCAGTGCAAAGCTTTGAAGGAGACAAGATCCGGTTTAACCTAAGCCGTGAGGTTTCCGAAAAGCTTAGTAGTGTGGCAAAAGAAAACAGAGCAACCATGTACATGGTACTGCTTGCAGCATACAATACACTGCTTTACCGGTACACCGGACAGGAAGATATTATAGTAGGTTCGCCAATTGCGGGAAGACCTCATGCCGACCTGCAGAATATCATAGGAATGTTTGTCAACACCCTGGCAATGAGGAATTTCCCTCAGGGAGAGAAGACCTTTGCAGAATTTTTGGCAGAAGTCAGGGAAAAGGCCCTGGGTGCTTATGAGAACAAGGATTATCCTTTTGAAGAGCTGGTGGAAAAACTTGGGGTTAAGAGGGATGTGAGCCGGAACGCACTGTTCGATACCCTGTTTGCCCTGCAGAATATGGACAGGGGAGTACTGGAAATAGACGGTCTTAAGGTTGAACCCTATGAGAACAAGTTTGATATAGCTAAGTTTGATACCACTCTGGTTGCCAGTGAAACAGAAGAAGGTATTTCTTTCGAATTAGGATATTGCACAAGATTATTCAAAAAGGAAACCATGGAAGCCCTGGCAGTACATTTTATCAATATTCTGGAAGCTGCAGCTCAGGACTCCCATATGAAGCTTAAGGATATTAAGATGCTTGATGAGGAAGAACAGAAGAAGATTTTATATAGCTTCAACGAGACAGAAGAAGAGTATCCAAAAGACAGTACGATTCATGGAGCCTTTGAAGAACAGGTCAGAAAGTGGCCGGAAAAGGCAGCAGTAGTCTTTGGAGAAAGCAAACTAAGCTACAGGGAATTGAACAAAAGGGCGAACAAACTGGCAAAAGAACTGCGTAGCAAGGGTATCGGAACAGACA
>JBAVPE010000067.1:0-16725 GCA_049692775.1 Anaerocolumna sp.
TGGGATATATCTCCATGTCTGACTACTATCTGAAAATCTGTGAAAACTAAAGAACCGCCGTATACCGAACGGTACGTGCGGTGTGGGAGGTCGGCTAATCAATTAATGGTTAGCCTCCTACCCGATCTTTATAGGATTGCTTCCAATAAAGCAAAAACGCTCCACAGAAAACACATGGAGGGCAAGAGGAAGAGTGTCACTTAGGCGACAGCACGCCAACGCCTGGCGGGGTCAGACTATTTCTTGCAAAGATAATAACTTCTAAACTGGCATTTGCAGTTGCTTTTAATAATAAACCTTACTGTTATTTTAAACTTTTTATGTTATAATTGCATTATAATTATTTCACGCTGATATAAAGGTGGTATTTAAAATTTCAGGGCTGAATTTTGTCTAAAGGCAACTGAAGCTATGAAATTCGTATTAATTGTATGGTATATTCAGAAAACTATAGAGTTTCGCAATTACCTATAATAAAAAACAGGCTGAAAGGAGACTAAATATATGAATAAAATATTTATGGATATAATGGATGAATGTCCTATTATCGCAGCAGTTAAAGATTATGACGGATTGGAGAAATGCCTTGAGTCAGAAAGCAAAATAGTATTTATTCTGTTTGGGGATATCTTAAATATTACAAATATCATTAAGACTGTTAAAGAAAGCGGACGTATCGCAATTATTCATATTGATTTAATCAGCGGACTTAGTTCTAAGGAAATCGCTATTGATTTTATAAAAAATAACACAGAAGCAGATGGAATCATATCTACTAAACAAGCTCTTATAAAACATGCCAAAGAACTGGGGCTATTTACGGTGTTCCGCTTTTTTGTCATAGATTCCATGGCCTTTGGAAATATAAAAAAACAAAGTGGGACGGTGAAACCGGATTTTATTGAAATTCTCCCAGGTGTAATGCCAAAGGTAATAAAAAGAATCATCAATATAGCAAATGTACCTGTGATTGCCGGAGGGCTTATTTCTGATAAGGAAGATGTAATGGCTGCTTTATCTGCCGGTGCTATCTCGATTTCCTCAACCAATCCGAAAATTTGGTTTATGTAATTTTAACGGTGGCTATTTAGTCTAAACGGTGGTTACGTTCTGATGTACAATATGTAAAAACTGCTCATTGACGATTATCACTTGTAATTCTTCGATTTTCCGGCAACAATGGGAGATATATTCAACTTTACATAAAATATAGTTGTATTTTACAGGTGTATGTGATAAGATGAAATTAATTAAATAATATATTGCATGAGAATTGGAGTCAAGCAAACACAATGTCATTTATGACGTTGTTTGCTTGCTTTTTTTTATGTTTAGGAAATTGCGTCCTATGACATTAAAAATACGACCCAGGATGCGCATGGCGTGCAAGAGAAATTTGTCACTGAAGTGACAGTGCGTCAGCGCCAGAGTCTTTCTTGTGCTTTTTATTATAATGATTCACAATATATGGGAGCACTCACGGAAACTAACAGGCGTAACTGCATTAAAATATTAGTAAAAGCAGGCAAAGGGAGTTTTTATGAGTACTCTATATTTTCAGGAGGATAAAAAACATATGCAGGATGTTATTATTATAGGTGCTGGAGTAAGCGGATGTGCGATAGCAAGAGAATTATCCAGGTATCAGTTAGAGATAATGGTTTTAGAAAAAAACAGTGATGTTTGTGAAGGAACGTCAAAAGCTAACAGTGGAATCGTTCATGCCGGCTATGATGCGAAAGTAGGAAGTTTAAAGGCAGAATTAAACGTACTTGGAAATCAGTTAATGGAGGCTTTATCGGAAGAATTGGATTTTCCCTTCCGGAGAAATGGATCCTTGGTTTTATGTTTTCACGAAGAAGAGAGAAAACAACTGGAAGAGTTGGGGCAAAATGGGTTAAAAAACGGAGTAAATGGACTTAGAATTCTTAATAAAGATGAGGTGAAAAAGATGGAACCTCATCTTTCTGATAAAGTTACAGCGGCCCTATATGCACCAACCGGCGGTATTGTATGTCCTTTTAATTTAACAATTGCCCTTGCGGAAAATGCATTTACCAATGGGGTCCGGTTTTTACTTAATACAGAAGTTTATAATGTAGAAAAAGTCGAAAACGAGGAGGGCTGTTGTTATCACTTAAATACAAATAATGGGGGATTTGACACAAAAGTCGTGATTAACGCTGCCGGAGTTTACGCAGATAAATTTCACAATATGGTAAGTAAGAATAAAATCAAGATAACGGCACGAAAGGGAGAATACTGCTTGTTAGATAAAACAGTTGGAAACTACGTTAATAAAACATTATTTCAACTGCCGGGTAAACTTGGTAAAGGGGTATTAGTTGCGCCTACGGTACATGGCAACCTGTTAATAGGGCCAACAGCCACCGAAACCTGTGATAAAGAACAGATTAGTACTACTGCGGTGTCTTTAAAAGAAATCATATTAAAAGCAGGCCAAAGCGTGGAGCATTTGCCGGTTAAAAAAATAATTACGTCCTTTGCAGGTCTCAGGGCTCATGAAGAGCAGGATGATTTTATCATTGAAGAAGTAAACGATGCACCGGGATTTATAGATATAGCCGGGATTGAATCCCCTGGCTTAACCTCTGCGCCTGCTATTGGTCAGTTTGCGGCAGATATCGTACGTCATATTGTACCAGCTGTTTTAAAGAGTAATTTTATCAGTACAAGAAAAGGTATTCCAAACATTGCATTATTAACCCATGAAGAAAGGGAGCAATTAATTAAAAGTAATCCAGCCTATGCTAATATCATATGCCGCTGTGAAACAGTTACAGAGGGTGAAATTCTCGATGCAATCCATAGACCCCTGGGTGCAACCACACTTGATGGGATAAAAAGAAGAACAAGAGCAGGAGCAGGAAGATGCCAGGCAGGTTTTTGCCTTCCTAAAACCATGGGGATTTTAGCCGGGGAACTTGGGACAGATATAAAAGATGTTACTAAATTTGGTGGAAGTTCAAGTTTAATTATATCAACAAAAGAAGTCGATCAGAAGTAAAACTATATAAAGTTATAGACATTAGCCTGCTTAAGCGGGCAGTCAGGAGTCGGTTATGAATTATTATGACATTGTTATCATCGGCGGCGGACCTGCTGGTCTTGCAGCAGCTGCAGCAGCTAAAAAAGAAGGTTGTGGGAGTATATTAATTCTGGAACGGGATAAAGAACTGGGTGGTATTTTAAATCAATGCATCCATAATGGGTTTGGCCTGCATACCTTTAAAGAAGAATTGACAGGTCCGGAATATGCAGACAGGTTTATCAGTATCGTAAATGAATTAAATATCGAATATAAATTAGATACCATGGTAATTGATATAAGCACAGAGAAACTAATTACAGCCGTGAATAAGAAAGAGGGATTATTTACTTTTTCGGCTAAAGCTGTAATACTGGCTATGGGTTGCCGTGAGCGGCCCAGAGGTGCACTTAATATACCGGGTTATCGTCCTGCGGGAATTTATTCAGCAGGAACTGCGCAGCATTTACTTAATATCGAAGGTTTAATGCCAGGAAAAGAAGTGGTAATCTTAGGTTCCGGGGATATAGGCTTAATTATGGCACGCAGAATGACATTAGAAGGAGCAAGTGTTAAAGTGGTTGCAGAAATAATGCCTTATTCCAGCGGTTTAAAACGAAATATAGTACAATGTCTGGATGATTATAAGATACCTTTGAAATTAAGCCATACCATCATTGATATAGACGGGAGGGAACGAATCCAGGGGGTAACTTTGGTACAGGTAGATAAAAATTTAAACCAGGTACCAGGTACAGAAGAATATATCACCTGTGATACCCTGTTATTATCTGTCGGATTAATTCCGGAAAATGAACTTTCAAACAATATGGGTATTAAGATGGATCCAGTTACTTCAGGACCATTTGTTAATGAATTATTGGAAACTGATATGGCCGGTGTATTTGCCTGCGGGAATGTACTGCATGTACATGATCTGGTAGATTATGTTTCTGAGGAAGCGGGTATTGCAGGTAGAAACGCAGCCAGGTATGTAATGAATTTGCGTCAGGTAAGTTATAATGAGGTTAACACCATTAAGCTTATACCAGATCAGGGTGTCCGTTATACAGTTCCCCAAGTTATAAATCCAAATCGGATGGAGGATATCCAAACGGTACGTTTCCGTGTCGGAAATGTATATAAGGATAAAAGTATCAGTGTTTATTATGATGACTATAATGTCCTTAAGCGAAAGAAGAAAGTCATGGCTCCGGGGGAGATGGAAGAAATTAAAATAAAAAAACAGGATTTGTTAAGTTATCCTTCCCTTAGGGAAATAAGGCTCAGAATAGAGGAATAGTATCCTGGTTTGTATGCGTGCAGAACACGCAGATTGGAGTTAAGATGGAAAATAAAGAATTAATTTGTATTGGATGCCCCTTAGGTTGTATGTTACATGTGGAATTACATAACGGATTCATAAGAAGTATTACCGGAAATACATGTAAAGTAGGTGAAGATTATGCTAAAAAGGAAATAATGAGTCCTATGCGAATTGTCACTACGACAGTTAAAGTACGGAATGGTGCAGCGCCCTACGTATCCGTTAAAACAAAAGCAGACATACCGAAAGATAAAATCATAGAATGTATGAAAGTATTAAAATCATGCGTCATAGATGCACCGGTATACATTGGTGATATTATACTGAAGAATGCAGCCGGTACTAATGTTAATATAATAGCTACAAAGAATGTGGAAAAGATATCGGAAGCTGTAAATAGAATCGTTAAATGAAATGTACTGCGCGTCAGCGCCAGAGTCTTTCTTGTAACATAAGGCATTTGCCGTTGCTGGTTCAAGAGACTATAAATTAGTTTATAGAATGCATAAATTTCAGTGGAGTTATATATATATTCGTTGTATAATAACAAAGATGTTCCTGAAGATAATTAAGGTGAAAAAATTGGTAAAATGTTATTTTTCATTATCTTGATTTGTAGCGTGCCGGGCATGTTATGGAATTAAAGAAGCTGAATAACCAGGGACATATCCGGAAGAGGCATTAAGATTATTGGCATAATGAAGTAATGAATGGGGTAATAAATTAAAGTTAAGGAGATTTATGCAAAAGAAAATCAAAAGAATACTGATGGCTTTGATTGGAGTCACTATAAGCGGTGTATGTGTCGGAATTTTTAATACAGTTATGCTGGGTGCGGATCCTTTCACTGTATTTGTAACCGGTGCAGGTAATTTACTTGGATTTAAATACGGTAGTATTTATCCGGTTGTAACCGGGGTATTATTAATAATTGTTTTTATTATTGATAAACATTACATAGGGATAGCCACTATATTTAATCTGTTTGGAGTTGGACTTACCGGGCAATTAACGATGAATTTATTAGTAATAATTTTTCATGATGAACCGCTATGGGCTCGTGCAATTATGTTATTATTTGGATTGGTTTTATTATGTTTTGGTTCCTCATTATATTTTACCGCTGACTTAGGTGTTTCGGCATATGATGCAATGGCACTGATCCTTACCAGGAAAACCACTGTCTCTTTCCGCTTTTGCAGAATTGGGACAGACCTGATTTGTGTTATTATAGGGTTTATATTTCATGCAACAATCGGAATTGGAACGGTACTAACCGCATTTTTTATGGGACCGGTGATTCAATGGTTTGTGGATCATGTTGCAATACCTTTTTTAAATGGAAAAGAAAGATTACTCGTAACTGAAGATTAGAAATACTTAAGGGGCTGTTGCAGAATAGCAAATCAACTTTTTTGAAAGGAGTTTATCAAGGCTATTCTGCGACAGCCCCTTTTTGTGTGTTTGATTTATCAGCATCCAGACCTTTAACTTTCGTTTCCAATAATAATATGCATGCTTTGTTAGCTGCTTCTGCGCGCACCAGTTCGTCAGATTTAACCCGTTGGCTTCCTTGTTTGCAATTCTTTCCCGCCAAAGGGAAATTTTTTCTGTTCTCATTGAATGCCTCTTAAAATAATCTTTTAAGAAGCATAACATAATCAGTCACAGATGGGAACGACGCTGTCTTTTGAATCATCAGTGTTAGTTTCTAAGTATTGCTTCCGATTATCCTGATATATGCAATCGGTATATTTTGCAAAAAAATATTGTAAAAATATAACAATTATAGTAATATATATAATATACAATAAACTTCAACTTATAATGTGAAAAAACAGAAAATTGAATCAAATAATCAAAATAATCTGCAATATTATTTCTTGCTAGAGTGTGTTTGTAAAAGGCTTGCGCCGCAGTTTCGAGCAAAGTGGAGTGTTCAGACCCAATAAGAACCAGTGTGCCGGTAAACCAGGGCTGAACAATATACAAATGAAAAAGCCTTTATGGCAAAGAGTCTATAATAAAAATGGAGGTGGTACTTGTAATTATTCTTTAGTACGGGGAAACTGTTAATATTTGTATAAGGAGGGTTATTATCATGAAGAAAATCAAAAGAATAATTTCAATCGTTATCATTTTAATGACTATTATTACAACATGTTATTTTGATAACTGTGAAAAAGTAACTGCAGCTGATACGAATCATGATGACTGGCTGCATTGTGTAGGCAATCGGATTTATGATATGAATGATAATGAGGTTTGGCTGACCGGTGCGAATTGGTTTGGTTTTAATTGCAGTGAAAATGTATTACATGGCGCATGGTATGATATTAAGGATATTTTAACAGATGTTGCAGATAGAGGCATTGGATTTTTAAGAATTCCAATCTCTACGGAGCTTTTGTATAGCTGGATGGTTGGAAATCCAAATAAAGTTTCAAGTGTAACAGCTGCCAATAATCCGCCATATTATGTTTGCAATCCTGATTTTTATGATGCAGCAACCAATAGTACGAAAAACAGCATGGAAATATTTGATGTTATCATGGGATTTTGCAAACAGCTGGGCATCAAGGTAGTGGTGGATGTACATAGCCCGGACGCCAATAATTCAGGGCATAATTATCCGTTATGGTATGGTCTTACCTCAACAACAGCAGGTGAAATAACGACAGATAAATGGATTGATACCTTGGCATGGTTAGCTGATAAGTATAAAAATGACGATACCATCTTAGCTATCGATTTAAAAAATGAACCGCATGGAAAAAGGGAATATAGTGACGCAGTACCTACAAATATGGCAAAATGGGACAATTCCACAGACGAGAATAACTGGAAATATGCAGCTGAACGGTGCGCGTTAGCCATTCTTAATAAAAATCCAAATTTATTAATCATGATAGAAGGTGTGGAACAATACCCGAAAACAGAACTGGGCTATACCTATGCCACACCGGATATCTGGGGAGCTACCGCGGAGCAGTCTCCATGGTATGGTGCATGGTGGGGTGGAAATTTAAGAGGAGTAAAGGATTATCCAATCAATATAGGCTCCCTGAACAGTCAAATTGTATATTCACCTCATGACTACGGTCCTTCCGTTTATAATCAAACATGGTTTGACAAGGATTTTACAACTAAAACCCTGCTGGATGATTATTGGTATGATACATGGGCATATATTAATGACCAGGGAATTGCTCCGCTTTTCATTGGTGAGTGGGGAGGATACATGGATGGAGGAAAGAACCAGAAATGGATGACAATGTTAAGGGATTATATTATAAGTAATCATATTAATCATACCTTCTGGTGTATCAATCCAAATTCCGGTGATACCGGAGGTTTACTGGGATATGATTGGAAAACGTGGGATGAAGCAAAATATGCATTGTTAAAACCTGCGTTATGGCAGTCAGGTGGAAAATTTATTGGGCTTGATCACCAAATACCTCTTGGCACAAACGGAATGTCTTTAGGACAATATTATGGGAATTAGCAATTTGTAATGATTTCGTATAAGAATGGCCTTAAGGAATGGGCTTTTCAAAATTTTGAGAGTGGGAGAAAAGGAGGATTTTATGAGAACAAAGATGTTCAAAAAATGCATAGTGGGTATGCTGATCTTATCCTTGATAATTAATCTGGGAACTGTAACACCAACACAAGCGGCTGCGATTTCAACAGATGAAGGAGTGACAAAGGAAGCCTATAATTACGCAAAGGCATTTCAATTATCTATGTATTTCTATGATACAAATAAATGTGGTCCGGGTGTAGAAAATGGTGAACTTTCCTGGCGCAGTGACTGTCATTTGGAAGACCGGTATATTCCGCTGACACCGGTGAATTCAAGCGGAAAAGGAACCAATTTATCGACTGATTTCATAGCAAAGAATAAAGCTGTATTGGATCCGGATGGTAATGGATGTGTTGATTTAAGCGGAGGCTTCCACGATGCGGGGGATCATGTAAAATTTGGTTTACCTCAAAGCTACTCTGGTTCAACCCTGGGATGGGGGTATTATGAATTTAAGGATGCCTATGTTAAAATCGGAGCACAAGCTCATATTGAAGATATATTAAGGTGGTTTAATGACTATTTTCTCCGATGTACCTTTCGGGATGCTGACGGCAATGTAGTTGCTTTTGCATATCAGGTAGGTGACGGAACAACGGATCATACTTATTGGGGTTCCCCGGAATTGCAGACAACTGCAAGACCTGCATGGTTTGCCAGCTCAGAAACACCGGCAAGTGACCAATGTGCCGGTGCAGCGGCTTCTTTGGCAATTAACTATTTAAACTTTAAAGAGTCGGATCTCGCTTATGCAAATACATGCTTGGATACAGCAAAAGCATTATATGAATTTGCCAAGGCGAATAGAGGACTGGGATATTCCGGAGGCTTCTATAATTCCAGCTATGATGAGGATGAGCTGTCCTGGGCTGCTGTTTGGTTAAATATTGCAACTGGAGAGGCTTCCTATATCAATGATATTGTTTCAGTTGACGCCGCTGGAAGATATACCGGTTATATGAAAAAAATAATTAGTACGACAGATAGTACCTGGCAGAATATATGGGTACATTCCTGGGATACTATTTGGGGAGGTGTATTTGCTAAACTGGCACCGATTACGAATAATCCGGAACACTGGTACTTTTTCCGGTGGAATATCGAATACTGGTCCGGTGTTGCCCATGAAGATTCCAATGATACCAATTACATGGCGGCTACTCCGGGCGGATTCAGGGTAATTAATACCTGGGGTTCTGCAAGATATAATACAGCTGCACAGCTTTGTGCCTTAGTTTATAATAAGTACAAACCAAATCAGGCTTTTGCTTTGTGGTGTAAGGAACAGATGGATTATATCTTAGGAGACAATCCGATGAACCGGTGTTATGAAGTAGGCTATGCGGATAATTCAGCTGTGAATCCCCATCATAGAGCCGCTCATGGTTCTCTTACCAACAGTATGCTGGAGCCGGCAGCAGAGAAGCATGTATTATGGGGGGCATTGGTTGGCGGCCCTGACACAGAGGATTATCATAATGATGTAATTACCGATTATGTATATAATGAAGTAGCAATTGATTACAATGCTGGATTTGTAGGAGCTCTGGCAGCACTATATTCCATCTATGGGGAGGGTCAGGAACCAGATCCAACCGTACCTACGTATCAGGTAGATGAGATGCCATATTATGTAGAGTCAAAGATTGAACAGGAAAATTCAGAGAGAACACAGCTGACGATTAAGATAACGAATGATACCAGTTGTCCGCCAACGAAAGCCAGTACTCTAAAAGCAAGATATTTCTTTGATATTTCAGAAATGATTGCGAAAGGTCAGTCCATCGATGATTTAAGTGTTCCGGTTTATTATGACCAAGCTTTGACAGAGGATGGGATCGGAGTAAAAATAAATGGACCGTTCGCCTGGGATGAAGCAAAGGGTATTTATTATGTAGATTTGGATTGGTCCGGTATCTCTTTCCATGGAAGCAGAGAAATTCAAATTGGTTTTGTACCGGCACAGGATGCCTCCTATAAAGTAAACTGGGATCCAACAAACGATTGGAGCAGACAGGGCTTAACTACAACTATGGGGGTAACAAGTTATATTCCACTCTATTTAGGTGATACGTTAGCGTATGGGCAGGAGCCTGGCGTAAGCGGGAAGGTGGATGTGAATATAACTTCGCCTGCAGATAACACGGTAATAGATTACACGGAAAGTCAGACTCCGGTTGAGATAACAGCGACTGCGGGATCAAATTTGAATCAAATAGCTAAAGTTGAGTTCTATGCTGACGGAGTAAAGATTGGTGAAGATGCTGCTGCACCATATACATATAACTATACTCCAGCGGATTCAACCGGTAATATCTTTCGTAAAAATATAGCATTAACGGCAAAAGCAATCTCAACGGCGGGAGCCAGTGCGTCTAGCAGTACAGTAAATTTAACCGTCATATTTATGAATGCAGAGGAATCTGTAATAGCAATTACACAACCCCTTGAGGGAACTTTGCTAGATACGACAGCCGGATTTAACACTTTGAACGTTATCGCACAGAGCACCGGAGTAAGTGATGACATTACTAAGATTGAAATATTTGCAGACGGTAATAAGATAGGAGAAGCAGCCGGGGATATCTGCAATGCGCTATATACGGCGCCAAGGGATACAACGACTCTTCCAAACGGTATTATAGATGTGGAGCTGACCGCCCAGGCGACCTTAATGAATGGCGATGTTAAGCTAAGCATACCCGTGGATATTAAAGTCAAACTGCCAAGGGCTGAAACTGGAGCTGGGGATTTAGTTTTGGAAATGGAGAACAATGGTACTTCAGTTTCGAATACGATATCGAAAAAGTTTACCCTTAGCAATACAGGCGATAACAGTATTGATTTAAGTACGGTTAAAATTCGTTATTACTATACCAAGGAAGCTGATGTAAAACAGGTGTTTTATTGTGATGATGCAGGTATGTCCTTTAATACTGCTCCATGGTATGAGATAGTTATCGGCAATATAGCAGGAGAATTTGTCAGTCTTAATCCGAAAGTTGAAGGAGCCGATACTTATTTGGAGATTTCCCTGGTTAATTTGGACAATCCCTTAGCACCGGGAAAGACATTGAATTGCCAATTTAGAATTACCAATGCTGACTGGTACGATTACAATCAGGAAAATGATTATTCCTATGCCAATGGAAATACGGTTGTATTAATCTCAAATGGTACCGTTGTAAGCGGGATTATACCACAATAGTAACAAAGCCTGATTATATATGGGGGTAAGCTCCCAATATAACTTATAAATAAAAATGGTATGTCATGAGACCTTGTATTTTAGATTTTCTTGACATACCATTTTTTTGTCTTTTTTAAACGGCACTGATCTGGCAGTTCATCTCATATAAAATATGATTTTACACAAATAGCCGTTAAATGTTATTATATCATCATAATTACTTTAGGTATTACCGGCGTCCTAATTATTCATAGTTATATTAATAAGATGAATCTTGTAAATGAAAGATCAGCCCGTTGTATGTAAGAGAGGACCAAAAGCTTATGAAACAATTAGAGCAGATTTTTGGTAAACAATTTGCCGGGTATGGTTCAAGCTCTACGGGTTAAGGAGTAGTAATAGGAATATTTATCTGGAGAATTTACACAATAAAGGATGCCGTTAAAATCTCATTGAAGAGATATAGATTTAAGAGCATCCTTTATTTAGATAAATTTGATTTATATTATTCAGATAAGCTGTATACATTTTATTTAAGAATTTTAACATACCACCGATATGAATCAACATACCTGTTTCCTGTCCTTTTTGCATGTACATAATAGGAACAGCCAAGGATCATTAATAAGAATAAAAATATTGCAATATAGAGTATGGTCATATTCCTCACCCCTTTACTTTATTTATTAATACAATATATATTACATAAATAGCATAGCATTGATATTATCTGACAACAATCCGGTTTATGTTAAATATAAGTAAAAATAAAGTAAACCTATTTTGAAGAATAATTATCATACCATCAAGAAACTATGGTAAAAGGTGAATTCTATTTCATTTATACAATTACAGATTTCACTAACGGTTAAAATCCATGAAAGTATTTATTGCATAAAATATTTGTTTATACACATAATATTCAAAATAAATTGTTTTATGGAGTAATGATATGAAAATAAAATCCAGTTCCAATTTAAACAGCACTAAAAAAAATTCAGTAAATAATAATAAAAATACAGTGAGCGGTACATGTAACTACGTTAGCGGCGGACCTGCCCCGTCATCTGCAAATCACAAGTTTCAAAATACTGAGGGAAGTGTATCAAAAGATAATCCATTTAAGGGAGAAAATAAATAAAAGCCAAAAGCAAATTTTATGGGGAGGCTGTTTTTGTAACAGCCCCTTATTTATATGTTTAAAATTGGATAAAATCTTAATTGTATATTTCAGCATTTGTAACTGCGTTATAAATAATATCACGAATCTTTTGAGTATTCATATCATCATCCCTATATTTCAGTTTAATTAACTTTTTGTTCATATTGATATTCAGGAATTCAATATTATGTATTTGGGATAATGCTATAATTAGTGTATTTAAGCATTGTTGGCAGTACAGATTATCCTGATGAATTTCAATACTGTTTAACTTCATTTTAAATTCCTCCTTCAAACACTTATACCAATCCTCTTAAATTATCTTCAATATCCTATGTATAAAGAAACTCCATTTAATTTTATATCATTATATGGCAAACCTAACAAAATGAGATAAATAAATCAAGGAAAGATATAGATAATTATTTTTTTGAATATTTCTATAATAAATTTTTGAATTAATGTTAAAATTATGGCAATTATTGATTCAAATGGGCTCATATTGGATAAACTAGAAAAATAATACTGAATCCAAGTTTATATATTTTTAAATATTTATTTAAGAGGTGATTTAATATGTTATCATTAAAAGAAAAAGTTCCGCCAAACCAAATTGAAAAGACTGTAATTAAGAATTTATTTTCAGACCTCTTTTCTGACCCTTGTACTGTTAAGTTTTGGGATGGTGAAGAAATTACTTATGGCACTGGAGATAGTAGTTTTAGGATTGTATTAAATGAACCCTTACCTATAACGGATGTTATTGCGGATCCTTCCGTTACTTTTGGCGAGGCTTACATGCATAAGCAGCTTGATATTGAAGGCAGTATCCAGGATGTCATAGAATCTCTTTATAAAAATTCCAGGAGCTTCTTAAGAGATAAGGAGAAATACGGTAAACTATTTAATCCAATAAAGAATACCTTGAGAAAATGTAAGGAAAATATAAGTTACCATTATGATATCGGAAATGAGTTCTATCAATTATGGTTAGATAAATCCATGACCTATTCCTGCGGTTATTTTATAAATAAGGAAGATACCCTGGAACAGGCACAAATCAATAAAGTTAATTATATTCTGAAAAAATTAAACTTAAATGAGGGTAATACACTGCTTGATATTGGTTGTGGTTGGGGTGAATTGATTATCACAGCTGCAAAAAAATACAAAGTGAAAGCAGTAGGTATTACATTAAGCCAGGAACAAATGGAGAAGGCCAGAAAAAGAATTCAAGAAGAAGGGCTAGAGGATTTAGCCGAAATACAATTGATTGATTATCGCCAGATTAAAAATAAAACCTTTGACAGAATCGTTAGTGTTGGAATGCTTGAGCATGTTGGTAAAGATTATCTTTCTGAATATTTCTCTGTAATCAATAAATTATTAAACGAAGGGGGTATCTCTTTATTACATTGTATTACAAGCTTTAAGGGTGGAAACAATTCCTGGATTAACCGGTATATTTTCCCCGGCGGATATATTCCCTCAATGAAAGAACTGGTGGCAGATATAACTGCAGAATCGTTTTATCTTCTTGACTTGGAGAGCTTAAGAAGACATTATGTCAAGACGTTGGAAAACTGGGCTATTAATTTCGAGAATTCCATGCACCTAGTAAATAAAATGAAAGATGATACTTTTATAAGAATGTGGAGATTATATCTTAATTCGTGCGCAGCCTCTTTTAAAGTGGGTAATATCGATATCCATCAATTTTTATTTACAAAAGGAGTTACAGATGAACTGCCGTTGACCAGAGACTATTTATATGATGATCCAATATAAAATATAAACAAGATGTTTTCGGATAGCCAAGTAAACATGTAATAGAAGGATAATAATTCTATTCTATAGAATTTTGAGAAAATTGAAAATCCGCTTTAATATACAATCTTTTAAAATTTTATTTGTATATTAAAATGGATTTTTATTTTGTTATTATATAACATTGAGTGTTGATTTCCTTATATTTTCATTTGTACAATTTCATCATTCATATTTTAGAATACTCTCGGAAACTAACTAGTACATCGGTGACTAAGTTCCTGCTATTTAAGCTTGTCTATTTTCTCGATAGCACTATTTCAAAAACCTCGGCGTAACACCATTACGCCTGCGTTTTTGAAACAGCACTCCCGAAAAAAAATCCTGCGCTTAACTATGCAGAACTTAATCACCGATGTACTAGGTTTTTGATGATTATTTTAGGTGCTGAATATAATATGAGAATATTTTCTGTCTATTATATGTATATATGTATGTTTTTACTTGCAATCTTTGCGAAAAGATTTTCCTCCGCTATGCTCAGACGGTCTGTGCAAAAACATGCACATGACATCATGGAAATGGAGATGAAATTTTATCGGCAGTACCTAAAATATCAGTAAAATCAGGCTGTGGGAGTTTACGGGAATACTCTTTTAGTTAAAGAGGGAAAATAAATTTTATAGATTATATTGACAAATATAGATTTAATGAATATAATCTATAATATATATCGAATAATATAGATTTGAGGTGAATATATGGATCCTAAATATACCGATGATGCGAAAGTATTTAAAGCTTTTTGTGATGAAAATCGTTTATTAATTCTTGAAATACTTCAGAACGGTGAAAAGTGTGCATGTAAACTTTTAGAGAGTTTAAATATCGGTCAATCAACTTTATCCCATCATATGAGAATACTCTGTGATTCCGGAATAGTAAAAAGCCGTACAGAAGGAAAATGGACCCATTATTCCTTAAACGATGATGGAATAAAGAAAGCAAAGGAACTTTTAAATACAATAACATTAGTCAACTTTAAAAATTAGTTTTATACAATATATGATAAACCTTTAAAAGCCATAATAAATGGCTTTTAAAATAACTGTTATATCGATATTTTTAGATATGATTTCAAGAAAGAAGTGGGGAATAACGATGCAGTTAATAAAGAATATATGGTTATTTATTCAAAATCAAGTACTTGCTATGAAATGGCTTAACATCTTAACAGTCTGGTCGGTAAAGCATTGAATGGATTGGGTGCAGATAGCAGTAGTAAACTCGGTGGCAGTATACAGTTTTTTATTTATGATACGGTTAAAATATTCATATTACTATCGGTGCTTATCTATATTATATCTTATATTCAAAGCCATTTCCCGCCGGAAAGGACAAAAAAGATACTCGGACGTTTTCATGGAGTAACTGCGAATTCTCTTGCTGCTTTACTTGGTACAGTGACTCCATTCTGTTCTTGCTCCTCTATACCATTGTTTATTGGTTTTACAAGTGCTGGATTGCCGGTTGGTGTTACCTTTTCATTACTTATATCATCCCCATTGGTTGATTTAGGATCATTAATCCTTCTTATGAGTATATTCGGAGGAAAGGTAGCCGTAACTTATCTAGTTATCCTCTCAATAATTTAATTTCTTATAAATAATTGTAAATAATATGGGATAATATGTCAATGTATATTTTTTACTTTTCAGTGCAGTGAAAGCATTATCGAGGTAATAGCTGATTTTGCTTTAAAACCTCAATTACTGTATCGTTTTCATCAGAAAGCTTTTTAATATCTTTACGGATATTGGATTCAGCTACACGAACCTTTATATCTAAATTATCTATTTTTTCACTATTTCTATCAACCTTATACTCAACAATTTCAAGACGCTTATCAATCTTATCCATTTTTTCAAGTATATTTTCCAATATTCCTTTTAATTCATTATCCATGGCTTGACCCCCTGTTTATTTTAATAGCTTGATTATATCACTTTTATTGACTATAGTCTACATACTAAATTTGCAGATATTAATTATGTATTTCATTTTTCCCAGGGACAAATCCGGAGCTGCAGCTATTATGAGATACATATAAATATTTTTTGTATCTCAAATCACCTGAAGGTAAAAGCCGGATCAGACGCTGCAGCTCCTGGGATTGAGATACATTATAATTCATTCTCTTGCTTATCCAATAATTGCATTTTAGAAAGAATATCGGTTATCGTTCTATTCACACCTTGCATTTTATAAAACTTAGTTTCATAATCAGATAATTGAATTTGCTTATTTTTTATTTGTTCGTCTAAATGCCCAATCCAAGAAATACGTTCTTTTTCTGTTTCCATAGCAAACAGAATTATATTTTCAAACTTCTCATTAAAGCCATTACCATTATAACTTTCGATATATCCCATGACTTTATTACTTAATCTAATTGACTTAGAATTCTTCTTTGCCATATTAACCCCCTAATTTGACTCAATAGACAGCTTTAAACAGTACCTTGAAAGCAAAAAAATAGAACTCTGTCCGAAGAAAGAGTTCTCAATAATTATTGTTGTTTAAGAGGAATACTAGTTTTACATTCTTCTGGCAGCTCTTTTGACCATGGCAGCAAAGTATC
>JBAVPE010000068.1:0-2684 GCA_049692775.1 Anaerocolumna sp.
CCTGCAAATATGCTCATAATTACATATGGTGCATACGAAGAGACAGATAGCAGTGCTGTAGTAAGGGCCGAACCTTGTTGTTGATAAGACCATATAATCAAGGCAAAGCTCGTCATGGAACTGCCCAGAGCTGAAAAAGATTGTGTAGACCATAAAATCAAAAAACTACGAAGCTCTTTGACGAGTGTTTGTAATTTATTCATTTTGACTTTGCTCCTTTTAATTTTGTAATTATCCAAAAATCAAAATGCAAAGTCCATTTGGACGGACTCTATTTTATTGCTCCATACAGGTTTCGTCCTCATCAGACCTTGCATGGAGCAGACACAATACAACGTTTCATTGAATTTTCTTCCTCACACTATATGATTAAAACATAATCTCCAGGTTGTGGATTTTCAATCAATTGTATGTTAATCTCACTTACGATACCAAGTATTTCCACATTTGCTGTTACTTCTTTGGTTTTGATTACAATAATTTTAGCAGGTACTACAATGCTCATGATTAATTACCCTTTCAAATGCATTACTGGGTTTCGCCAATAACTAAAATACCAACCAGTGACAATTGTTCTAACATACTTGTCAACCCTAAATGACAGCCGACAAATTGAGCGGTTAAATCATTTCCGGCAAATAGACAAAAATGCGTTCCACCTGCCCAACGTACTTTTTCACTTAAGTCATAAACATTACCATTAACTGCTACATAAGCTAGTCTTCCTTCTTTTCCATCAAAATAGGATAGTTCTTCTAACGTAAAGTTGCGCAATTCCTCTGCTTCTGGTCCTTGATTCATCTGCTGCGCAGTAACCACATACCTCTTTATTAATCAGCTCTTGTGTTCTTTCTTGAATCAAGCCTTGATGGTAATTTTTTTCATAAGGTGTTACCCCGTACGCTTCCATCTGGCTATAATAACTAATTTCTTTTTGATATTGGTTAATCATATCACTTAATCCATACACTTCCTTCATCTCATCACCTTTCTATTAATACAGCATCATTTTGCCTTTAAACTTTCTTTTACAAATCAAAAACATGACTATTCATACAACTATTAAGTACTTTTTTAACCTTACAGCAAGTCCTCCGCTTTTTAGCGAAACGTAAACGGTAGTTTGGGACTCACTTGTTTTAAGTGCTTCCTCAATCTCCGACTAAAATGCCCCCGTAGCAGGTATAAGATTATGAGCAATCAAGGCAGCGGATTGCAAATATCCGCTTTGACTACTTGTTTGTTCACCATAATTCATTTATATTATGTAAACGTTTATATTATACTTTTTATATTAGAAAATGTTTATGATAATGTAACTCAAAATGGATCACACCTAGTAAAAAACAAAAACACTTCAACACAAATCATATCAATTATCTTATATATGAACTTTTAGCTCGTCCCTATGTACATATATCTGTTCATATTTTACGACAAACTAATTATGTCAGCTTTAATTATTTACATAAATTTGCTGTATTAATTGACAATATACACCAGTTCTTGTATTATATATCTTAATTAAAGAAGATTTTGTAACCTTAATATAATGATTTATTACAGATAACTACAAAAGTGAAAGATTTGTTTTGGTATTAAAAAGGTTATATCCAAATAAATGAAGAACAGTTTCAAGATATACTTCTTAAAATATATAAAGATGTTTGGCATAATTCCAGGGTATCATCAGAAGAATATTTTAAATGTAATAATTGTGAGTTTAGATATTCATGTGTTTATTGTAGTAAGGTTAAAGAAGAATCTGGATGTAATTATAAGTTGGAGGCAGCAGAATGGATATAAATGTTCAAGATGTACAAAAAGGATTTAATGGAATAACTGTTTTATCAAGTATTAATATAAAAGTAAATTCTGGGGATTCAATGCTAATAGTTGGACAAAACGGCGCAGGTAAAACTACGTTATTAAGATTAATATTAGGACTTTATCAACCAGATGCAGGTAATATTAAAGTAAATCATGTAGATGTCTTAAATAATGACTTTAATAAAGTTAAAGAAAAAATTGGTTTCCTAAATGATAATATTGGTTTATTCTGTGATTTAACTACATGGGATAACATAGAATTTTTTCATAGGATTTATTTTCCGAATATTGGCAGCAATCAAAGGAGGGAAGAAATTGCATACGTATTAAAACGAGTTGATTTATATCAACACAAAAGTAAAAAAATCGACTTTTTTTCTAGAGGTATGAAACAAAGATTAGCAATCGCCAGAGCTATTGTCAATAGACCGGAGTTACTTATTTTAGATGAACCTCATCGTGGTTTAGATATTGATGGTAAAGAGATGCTCAAGGATATAATTATAGAATATCACAAAAATGGTGTTACCTTGTTAGTCAATTCACATGACTTAAATGATATACAAGATGTTGTAACACATTTAGCATTTTTAGATAAAGGTGTTATATCTTGTCAAGGTAAATATAAGAAATTGCTTAATAATTTCATAGCTAATCGTTATAGAGTCGTTACAAGTGAACCAATAAATGTTAAAAAGTCACTTGAAAAACGTAAGCACGTAATTACCAGTACCTTGAAAGCAAAAAAATAGAACTCTGTCCGAAGAAAGAGTTCTCAATAATTATTGTTGTTTAAGAGGAATACTAGTTTTACATTCTTCTGGCAGCTCTTTTGACCATGGCAGCAAAGTATC
>JBAVPE010000069.1:0-23892 GCA_049692775.1 Anaerocolumna sp.
GTAAATATATACGATATTACATGATAATCAGTGGTATGAAGAGCCGAATGCCTTAATTGGGCACGTTCGGATCTGTGAGGGGCTTGTTCCGTAAGGGGCAAGTCTACTCGACAAAGTCCGCATACTACTCAATTAATGAATATATATACACTTGTATTCATTTCACAACCTAAATTGTACTTTTGACTCTTTAATCATATTATAAATCATATAATCGTTGTTAAATAATGTAAACTAAAACCGGGCATTTTAATGAAAGCTTAAGATTTGCATATCCAAATGATCTTCCTGATAAGCAAATAGAACTGTTAAATTACAGCTATGTTTGATTTTGTTTGTCAAAATTAAAATTATCTTAAAATATGGTGAGTTTTAACGGGCTTGCTTGTCAACTGCTTCATAATAGGATATAATGGGGATAGTTGTTTTTAATGCAATAGGGAAAGTACGCCCTATTGGATAAAAAACACTCCGCTATGGATGCGCAGGACGCTCCAGGATAATCCGTCACTGAAGTGACAGCACGTCAGGCTAGGGCCTGGCAAGGCAAACTCTTTGTTCTAATGATTACCGGAGGTATATATGGGTAAGCAGAATTTTTCAAATATAGGCGATGATATTAAAAATATTGTGCAGGATGCGTTAAACACAGGGGATTTCCACCAATTAAGCAAAGATATTGGGAAAACCGTAGATAGCGCATTGGATGAAGCAAGAAAATCAGTAAGATGGGCCAGTGATTACAGTAAGCACATTAGTCAAAATCCATATTCCAGACGCAATAATGCCAGGGATACGAATGGCGCACAAAATGAAAATAATATCCGGAACAGATATTATAACGGTATAAATAATACAAACAATTTGAATAATCAGATCAGTAAACGGTATACAAAACCGCCCAGGGTTACGGGTACAACAGTACAAGTCGGAAGGGTATCCGGCATACTGTGTACCGTATTTGGAAATATCGGCGTTAGTGTACTTGGTATTTCATCCATTGTATTGATGGTAGTCGGTCATCTTTTAGGAAAGGATGAATTTTTTGCAACCATTGTACTTGGAATTTTACCTTTCTTAATTTTAAGCGTATTTATATTGGCAAGAGGAAATAAAATCCGTAAGAGATTACGAAGGATGCAGCAATATGTATCCCAGTTTGGAGGGCGCAATTATTGTCTGATTAAAGATTTATCAATCTCCACGGGGCTTAGCAGCAGATTTCTGGTTAGGGATTTGCAGAAAATGATATCGATTGGCATGTTCCCGGAGGGGCATATAGATGATAAAAAAACAAGCTTTATGTTAAATAATGAAAGTTATAAACTGTATTTGGATTTACAGGAAAGTATAAATCAGGTGAAATCAAAAGAACAGCAAAAGCTGGAGGAACAAAGAAAAGAAGCGGAAAAGAAACAGGAAGCTGTAAAAGCATCCGGTGGTATACCAAAAGAAGTTGAAAGTGTAATTGGGGAAGGCAGACAATATATCAGACAGATAAAAGAGGCAAATATTGCTATTTCGGGAGAAGAGGTTACCCGTAAATTAAACCGTCTGGAAGATGTGACAGGTAAAATATTTGACTATGTGGAACTTCATCCGGATCAATTACCGGAAATAAGAAAATTTATGGAATATTACCTGCCCACTACCTTGAAATTATTGGAGGCTTATAAAGAATTTGACAGCCAGCCTGTCCAGGGAGAAAATATCTCCACGGCAAAAAAAGAGATAGAAAAAACGTTGGATACGATCAATCTGGCTTTTGAAAATTTATTGGACAATCTCTTTGAAGATACTGCCATGGATATATCAACCGACATATCTGTACTTAATACTATGTTGGCCCAGGAAGGATTAACTGAAAAGAATTTAAAAAGTTTAACAAAATAGATTTGAACAGGAGGATATTTTTATGAATCAAGAAGTACCTACCTTGACCTTTGAGCCATTTCTAGAAGAAAACAATCAGGAAGAGGTAAAGAAGGAAATAAACAGTCAGGATACCGGCAAGGCAGAAACCGCCGTATTTGATGAAAGCACCCTGAGTCCGGAAGAAAAAAGAATGGTTGAAGATTTTTCAAATCAGATTGATATCAGTCAATCGAATCTGATTCTGCAATACGGAGCAGGGGCCCAGAAAAAAATCGCAGACTTTTCAGAATCTGCTTTAAATAATGTAAAAACCAAAGATCTGGGTGAAGTCGGAGAAATGCTTTCCAGTGTTGTAACTGAATTAAAGAGCTTTGATGCAGAAGAAGAGGAAAAAGGATTTTTAGGATTATTTAAGAAAACCTCCAATAAACTTACAGCCATGAAAGCAAAATACGATAAGGCGGATTCTAATGTAAATAAAATATGCAAAGTGCTTGAAACACATCAGATCCAGCTGTTAAAAGATATTGCAATGCTTGATAAGATGTATGAGTTGAATAAGACATATTTTAAAGAACTGTCCATGTATGTTTTAGCCGGTAAAAAGAAGCTGGCTAAGGTACAGGCAGAAGATTTACCGGCGCTTATGGATAAATCCACCCGCAGCGGTCTACCAGAAGACGCACAGGCCGTGAATGACTTAGTTGCCATCTGTAACCGTTTTGAAAAGAAAATCCATGATTTGGAATTAACCAGGATGATTTCTATTCAGATGGCTCCCCAGATCCGCCTGGTTCAGGGCAATGATACCATGATGGCTGAAAAAATCCAGTCAACCATAGTCAATACAATTCCTCTTTGGAAAAGCCAGATGGTTTTGGCTTTGGGGGTTACCCATTCCGGACAGGCTGCAAAGGCTCAAAGAGAAGTAACGGATATGACCAATGAGTTACTGAAAAAAAATGCGGCTGCACTTAAGATGGCTACCGTAGAGACGGCAAAAGAATCGGAGAGGGGAATTGTAGACATAGAAACCCTTCGTATTACTAATGAGTCATTAATTTCGACCCTTGATGAAGTGATGCGGATTCAGACAGAAGGCCATCAAAAGAGAAAAGAAGCGGAAGTTGAATTAAACCGTATTGAAAATGAACTAAAGAATAAACTCCTGGAAATGTCCAGAAGTCAGGGATAAGGATATCATTAAAGTCAACTGTTAATTTGGTAAGATAAAACAGGAACTGTAATTTTAAAGTAGAATAAAAACTCCAGTATTTAGGTTTAGCTTTATGCTGGAGTTTTTCAATTACTCCATTTTTCCTTAAAATCTTGCGGGAATCCGCTAAAATTGATGGAGCAAGTGAGTTAACTGTTTTCAGAAAAATTATTTTTCCGATTTCAATGTCTTTTATTGCGGGACACCCGGATGAGGAAATGGGTAAATTGTATGCAGGAATTGAAATATCAGACCATTAAAAGAAGGTAGTATTTTTTAAAAAAAGAATTATAATAAAATAATTGTTTGTACGGATGAAATTCCTTTTATGCAAGGAAATGGCTGTAACCGTTACAGATAGTATTACATCCTTTCGTACAAAAAGAGCAGGAAGAATATTAATTAAAGTTAAATAAAAAAAAGGTGGTATAAAGAATGAAATTATGGTATCAACAACCGGCCGAGGTATTTGAAGAAGCACTCCCAATCGGAAATGGAAAATTGGGAGGTATGGTATATGGTGGTATAAAAACTGAAAAAATATCCTTAAATGAAGATACTTTATGGTCGGGCTTCCCAAAGGATCAATCCGATAAGAATGCATACCCTTATTTAGGCGATGTAAGAAAAGCAATTGATAATGGTAAAATAAATGAAGCACAAGAAATCTTATGGAGACATATGACCGCATCCTGGACAGATAGCTATCAGCCTATGGGTAACATTGCGATTCATATGGATCATGAAGAAGAGGAGCAGGATTACAGAAGGGAATTAAATCTGGATAATGCGGTTGTGGTTACCGCCTATACGGTTAACGGAGTAAAATATGTAAGAGAAGTGTTCTGTTCCCATCCTGATCATGTTATGGTTGTCCGTATGAGTGCAGATAAAATAGGACAACTTTCCTTTGAAATAAATATGGAAAGCTTTCATCCAACTGAAATTATTAAGGAGAGTATCGGTGTACAGCCTATACTTATGTTGGAAGGAAAAGCCCCTGCATATGCCGCACCAAATTATCATAATGAAGAAGAACCGATTTGTTATGAAAAAGACGGACACACAGGTACTTCATTTACAGCCGGATTATTACCCATTGTACAGGGAGGCCTGCTATGTATAGAAGGTAATAAGATGATAATTAAGAAGGCAGATGAAGTGATTCTGTTAATTACAGCAGCCACTAATTTTGCAGGAATGGATATTGCACCGAAAGACAGCAGAATTGTTCCAGGGAAAGCTGTATTAGAAACACTAAAAGCAAGCTGTGATTTAACTTGGGAGCAGCTGTTTGGGCGTCACCTTCATGATTATCAAAATTTATATAACCGGGTTGAATTTGAACTTGGGGGAGAAGACCGGGAGGATATACCCACCGATCAGCGTTTAATAGCAAATGAAAAAGAACATACCGATCATCATCTGATCTCCCTGGTCTTCCATTATGGACGATATTTATTAATAGCAAGCTCAAGACCCGGTTCCCAACCGGCTAATCTTCAGGGAATATGGAATGAAAAGCTTCGAGCTCCCTGGAGTTCTAATTATACATTAAACATCAACGCAGAGATGAATTACTGGCCAGTGGAGAATACAAATCTAAGTGAATGCCATGAGCCTCTTTTGCAGTATATCAAAGGAATAGCTAAGAATGGAGCACGGACTGCCAGAAATAATTACAATTGCAGCGGTTGGTGTGCACATCATAATGCAGATATCTGGAGGCAGTCAGAACCGGTTGGTAAGCATGCAACAGATAGCAATTGTATAAATTATTCATTTTGGCCCCATGGAGGGAGCTGGCTCACCCATCATATTTGGGAGCATTACGAATATACAAAAGATATCGGGTTTTTGGCGGAATATAAATCCATTATTTATGGTGCGGCTGAATTCTTACTGGATTATGCAGTGGAACGTGACGGTCTTATTGAGTTCTATCCATCAACTTCTCCGGAAAATACTTATTTTGAAAACGGAAAAGGAGTTGCCGTTTCTAAAAATTGTGCCATGGATATAGCAATGCTTCATGATATTCTGAACATGTGTATTGCGGCTAAAGAAATATTAAAGGAAAATGATGAATTGTATAAACGTTGTTTGTATTCTATAATGAAAATACCTGAGTATAAGACCGGAAGCAAAGGACAGCTTCTGGAGTGGAATGGTGAATATGAAGAGACGGAGGTAAAACACAGGCACCTTTCACATCTATATGGTTTCTATCCTGGAAATAGTATCAATACAAAGGAATTAATTCGTGCAGTTGCTAATTCAATGAAAATAAGGGGAGATGAGGCTACCGGTTGGGGAATTGCCTGGAAAATATGTATTTGGGCAAGACTTAAGGATGGACAACATACCAAAAAGGTGCTTGATAATGCAATAAGATATACGGATGCAAGAGGAAACAACAGATCGGGAGGAGGTGTTTATCCTAATTTATTAGGTGCCCATCCACCCTTTCAGATCGACAGTAATTTTGGAGTTACCGCAGGGATTGCCGAAATGATGCTTCAAAGCCATGAAGGAGTTATTAACTTACTGCCGGCGTTACCTCAAGTCTGGTCCCAAGGAAAAATTAAGGGACTGTGTGCAAGGGGCGGTCTGGTCGTATCATTGGAATGGGAAAAAGGAAAACTAAGGGAGGCATGGCTAAAAGCTTCACTTGACTTTAGTGGTACGGTTGTGTATCAGGACAAAAGCTGGGATATAAATATGAAGCAGGGAGAAGAATGGAAGTATCCAGAGCAATTTCCAGAAAGATAGTGAAAGGGAATAAAAACTCCAGCGTTAAGGTTTTGGCCTTACGCTGGAATTTTTCATAAATAAATGATGTTGCAATTATATATCCTTTTAAATTATGCTTCATTTATATATCGCTTTAAGTTATCATATCCAATGGTTATACCGTTAATAGTTTCTTCCATTCCTTCAAATTCGATGGCAATATATCCATCAAAATTAACATTTTTCAATGCCCGGATACAGTGAAGCACGGGAACATCACCATGCCCTATGATTGCTCCCCTAAGATAATTTCCGCTCCTGGACCGGAAAAAGCCTTCGCCCGGATTCGGAAGCATGGCAGATTTCACATGAAAATCTTTTGCGTGTGCATAAAAAGTATAAGGTGCTATCTTGCCAAACGCTTTGTCTGGAGCCTCATCTGCACATAAGAAATTACCCATATCCGCTAACAATCCAAAATTTTCATGACCGACTGCATTGTATAATTTCTCAACCCTGTCACTGTCCTGACAGAAAAAACCATGGTTTTCAACCGTAGTCTTAATGCCTTTGACGGCAGCATAGATTGTTACCTCCCTGCAGGCACCGGCTATGATTGGCAATATGGTATCAAAGGATCTTCCATCACCGGTTGTGGCATCGTGCCGTATCAATTTTGCACCTAAAATCACAGCAAGATCCACCATTTTTTTCACTCGTTCAATTTCTAACTGAGTATTGCCGCCGCTTCCTGTTAAAAAATCTGAACCAAAGGTAAAACTGGATATGGGTAGTCCTAAACGGTTACATTCTTTCGATAAAATCTCTGCATACTTGTCCTTTGATATACCCTCTGGTGCAAGGATATCTACAAATTCAATGGCATCAAAGCCAAGTTCTTTTGCTTTTAAGATACAGTCAAGCTGTGTTATTTCACCCGAAGATAATAATTTGTTAAAGCTGTACGAACTGACGGATATTTTCATATTCCAATAACCTCCTTGTTTTAATTTAGTTTTCTAAGAACGTCGAATAGCCTGTTTACTGATGTTTTAGAGCTCTATATAAATTTCTGCTCCAATTTAAGTGATCGCATATATATGTTTTTATGCAGGCCGTCCTGATAAAGCGGAGGGTAAGCATTTACAATGCCCGGCAAATAAATCATACCTATTAGACAGAAGATTTTAGCGGTTTTATTCAGCAGCTAAAATCTTCTCTATTACTACTGCTAGTACATAGGTGATTAAGTTCTGCATAGTTAAGCACAGGATATTTTTTCGGGAGTGCTGTTTCAAAAACGCAGGCGTAATGGTGTTACGCCGAGGCTTTTTGAAAATCACCTATGAAAACTAATCCTGAGTTTTCTGACCAGTTATTTAGAATACGTTGTACTAGTTTCTGAGAGTACCCTGATTATAATATAACTTCATGTCCGGTTTTGGCTGACTTATAGATTGCATCTAATATTGCCATAATTTCAATGCCATCCTGGGCAGGAGATATGCAAGGGGTTCCGTCTATAATGCAGGAAACGAAATGATTAATTTCTTTGGCAAACAATCCATCGAAGCTTAAGGAGGTTTCAGCATCTAAAGTGACATTTGCCAAATAGTCGTTGATTTCACTGTATAATTCCAGTTCCGGATCTAATTTAGCACCGCCCTTGGTTCCAAAAAGTTCAATTTTTCCTTCATCTTTTTTTAGGTTCAGACTAAAACTTGCCTCGATGGAAAGCATTGCACCATTGTCAAATCTTATCATGGCGGTTGCTAAATCTTCAACATCGCATACATCGTTATCCGTTGCGCTGGAGGAGACGTAGGATTGTTTCCCTTTAATATTTTTTCTGTCTTCCAGCTTTCTAAAGGTCGCGCCGTATACGGAAACAGGTTTAGGATTACCCATCAGGAACCTTACAAGGTCAATCACATGGACCCCTAAGTCAATTAAAGGACCGCCGCCCGAACGTGCTTTATCTCCGAACCATCCGCCGGGATTCCCTTTTCGTCTAAGATAAGTAGCTTTCGCATAATAGATTTCTCCGAAGTAATCGGATTCAATAAATTCTTTTAATATCCTGCAGTCATTTCCATAACGTCTGACAAAACCGACCATCAGTAATTTTTTGTTTTTTTCGGCTGCATCTTTCATAGCCACCGCATCTTCTTCCGATACCGACATTGGTTTTTCACATAAAACGTGTTTACCTGCATTTAATGCCGCAATGGTACAAGGTGCATGTGCCGAATTCCACGTACACACGCTGATGGCATCGATTTCCTTAAGGCGAAGCATCTCATTCATATCGGTAAAGGTATGTTTTACATTGTATTTGTCAGCCATTAATTTCAAACGTTCTTCATTCAGGTCGCAGAAAGCATAAAGTTCTACATTGCTATTGCCTAAATAAGATTCGATATGTTGTACTGAGATAGAACCGGTACCTATGATTCCAATTTTAATTTTTGCCATGATTTGTGCTCCTCCTATAAACCTTTCATCTTATTCAGGAAAATGACTGCGTTTTTAATATCTTCCTCGGGATTATCCCCAACTTCACGTTCTATGGTTAAGAACCCCTTATAACCAATCTCATCAAGGGCTTTAAGATACTCCTTAAAGTTAACATCACCATCTCCTAAAGGAAGTTCGATAAATGACTGGTTCGTATCTGTAAACATAAAGCTGCCCTCAGAGGAAGGTATTGTTGTTTCTTCAGTGATACCGTAAACGATTTCAGGGTCCTTTTCCAGTAACCTTCTGCCGTCTTTTGCATGGGTATGTACGATATAATCTTTCAGCGTATAAACTGCTTTAACAGGGTCATCGCCTGTTACCATGACAAAATTGGCCGGATCAAGATTCACGGCAACACCTTTAGAGTGTAATGCATCTAAAAACTCTTTTAAGGTGACAGCGATTTCCGGACCTGTCTCAATTGCAAAGTGCCCATCCAGGGTATCGGCGAAACGGCTTAAGGAGTAACAGGCTTCCTGCATAATTTTATACCGTTCATGATTCTTATCCTGTGGAACAACACCAATATGGGTAGTGATAACATCAGTTTCCAGATCTTTAGCAAGTTCCATGATACGCTTTGACTTTTCAATAAGTTCAGGATTTTTATCTTTGTTACCAAAACCTTGGCCTAAGTCTCCGCAGAGTGCGGAAAATAATAAGCCGTTTGATTTAACCATATCAAGAAGTTCTTTTCTTTTAGTACCAGTTAAATTTTCGGGAGAGTACTCACCGGAGGTTGCATACATTTGGAGCCCTTTTGCTCCAAGTCCGGCAGCTTTTTCTATAGCAGTTTTTGTATCCAGCTTAAAACAATCCAACATGACACCAATAGGGAAATTGTACATAAAAAACCATCCTTTCAAATTAAAAGTTGTTTGTTTATTAAGCTCATTGTATAATTGAACTAAGATGAAGTAAAGAAATGAAGTTGCTATAAATTAACACTATCTTGCTTTGAATGCAAATTTTATAGATGCTTTTTTAGGATTTACTGCATCCGAAGAAACAACACAATCCGTTTGCAACTGGAAATAACAGATAGGAGTCACAGATGAATTCGAATAACTTTTATGAACCGCATATTTACAAGGACCCATCGTTTCCGATTATTTTTCATTTGGATACTAAGATAAAACAGCAGTCTGACTTTTTGCCTCATTGGCATGAAAACATTGAGATACTTTATGTTTTAGAAGGCATGATAACTGTTTTATCCGACGCCAGCAGTATGACGGCAAGGAAGGATGAAATCATTGTCATTAATTCCAACAATGTTCATCATATACAAACGCTAGAAGAGGTGTCAAAATATTATTGTCTTATTATAGACCGGAAATTTTGTGAGGAATTTGGATTATATACAGAAGAAATCGTATTCCAAAGGCTGATTAAAGATAAAGTGCTGATAGATAAATATAATGTCATAAAAGATGAATTTATTTCACAAAAGGCGTTTTTTAAAGCTGAAATAAAGTCACAGGTTATAGATTTGGTGGTTTGTCTTTATCGGAATTATATTTTATCCGAATCACCGTTTTCTAATAAACCGGAAACGAATAAAATTGAAATTATTAAAAAAGCAATCAGATATATCCAGGACAATTATGATAAAGATATATCTATCTCAGATATTGCTGATGAAGCGGGATTAAGTAAATTTTATTTTTGCCGTATTTTTAAAGAAATCACTGGTCATACAACGGTATGTTTTATCAATATTTTAAGATGTACGAATGCGAAAAAGCTTCTGCAGAGCGGTAAATATAGTGTGGAAGAAGCTGCGTTTATATGTGGGTTTGATAATCTATCTTATTTTTCAAAGACCTACAAAAAGCATATGGGCTGTTTGCCGTCTTCATCAAAAAAACTGTGATATTTAATAAAGGAAGAGAGCTTCACTCCACTCACAAAAAACACGTCGATTTTATCGGCTGTGAATAGTAACAAATAGTGTCATATTGCGCAAAATGCATTTAGGGCAGATATTGACTTGGGTCTCAGTCAAGAGTATCATAGAATTGCACAAAAGGAGGTCAGAAATTTGAGTGATAAAGTTACTGATACAGCAAATAAAAACAAAATATTTAATATGAAAAATCCCATCCATGAAACCGTAGTATTTGGTATCCTTCTTGCCATTGCCGGAGGATTTTTAGATGCTTATACATATATAGGAAGAGATGGTGTATTTGCCAATGCCCAGACCGGAAACATTGTTCTTCTTGGAGTATATGCTTCCCAGGGCAAATGGGCGGAGGCACTGCTCCATCTCCCACCGATTATTGCTTTCATAATTGGTGTATTGGCCACAGAAGCGATAAGGGCAAAGTCTGCCCATCTTTTCAGCAGGGATTGGAAACGGGCAGTTTTAATTCTTGAGGTTATAGTTCTTTTTATAGTGGGTTTCATACCTTATTCTATGCCGGATATCGTGGTAGTTGTAACCATCTCATTTGTTACCTCCGTACAGGTACAATCCTTTCGGAAATTGGTGGGATCCCCCTATGCAACAACGATGTGCACAGGAAATTTACGGTCGGCTTCCCAGGCGGCATATGTTGCATTTACAAAACATGATTATGAGTCATACAGAGTAGCAGCCCGATACTTTGTTATTATTTTAGCGTTTGTTATAGGCGCCTTTTTAGGAGGACTGTTAACGGCAATGCTTGGAGTGAAAGCGGTATGGATTGCAACGGCCATATTAGTTATTACAGTTATATTATTTCATATTTATGAACGGGAATAGCAAGGCAGCCTGATAGTGATTAGACTTATTATGCTGTATGCAACTTTTGAGGGTATTTGATTTGGTCTCGGTCAGGTCTGGATTTCAGAGAGACGTTATATACGGATTTACATTAAAGTAATTATTTTCAAAAACTTTACAAGCTAGAAACATATTTGACACATTTATATAGTATAATCTTACTTGTAGCAATCGATATGCAAGATAAGTTTTATTTATTGTATAAGATTGACTGCATTTTATATAATAAACTATTAATAACAGAATTAGTGATTCTAATTTAAAAATGAAGGAGGATATAATGCAACAACAAGATATAATCTATAACAGGGCAAAAGAAAGCCTGAGAATGTATGGAAGAATAGCTAAGAAAAGCACAAATGAGAAAGTAATCTATGAGTGTGCCGCAATCATATATTCAATAAGGCAGGATTACAAAGAAGATACAAGGAATTATAATATTACACAGAGTATCTATGAGATAGAAAAAGAAATGATTTACAGACTTCATAACAAAATAAGTCAAAACGAGGAATACAAGGAAGAAGCAACGGAGTCCTGCAAAGATGCACTAACCTATATAGAATTGGTTGTAAGACCAAGATTAAATTTAAGTTCTCTGGCTTGTTAATAGGCTGAGGCCTTTTTTTTATGTTTAAAAAACTCTAAACTATATAAAGAAGTACTCCTGCTGTTCTATTGTGATGAATTGAGTAACACCTAAAATTAAAATACTAAGTGATAAATTAGACATAAATTTTCGTTTCCGGGTAGATTCACCAACAGAGAATCCGTGTACGTGCAATTTTTACGCATTAATTTGAAAAAAGCCATGTACTCTGTAATGTGTAATTTTAATGAAATTGAAAAAAGTTCTTGATTATTTAAAGGAAATACTGTAATATTGATAAGGTTTGTGTTATATTAGTGCTTAATATGGCAAAAAAACAATTAACAGGAGGAGAAGATGGAAAAGACACTAAATAAAAAAATAGTCCTAGGTATCCAGCATGTTCTTGCAATGTTTGGTGCCACGGTATTAGTTCCTGCATTAACAGGGCTTAATACATCGATTACATTATTTTGTGCCGGAGCAGGTACCTTATTGTTTCATTTTATCACGAAAAAGAAAGTTCCCGTATTTTTGGGATCCAGTTTCGCATTTATGGGAGGAATTATCTCTGTTATAGGTGATTCAAGAATTGGTGATGCTGACTTTTTGGATAAGCTATCAGCAGTTAAAGGGGCATTAATAATAGCGGGCCTGATTTATGCATTATTTGCATTAATCATTAAAACTGTCGGGTACGAAAAGGTTAATAAATTATTGCCTCCTATCGTTACCGGACCAATTATCATTGTAATTGGTTTACGACTCAGTGGATCAGCTATTAATAATGCCTTTTATTTTAAGGGTGATTTTAGCTTAAAGGCATTATTAGTAACGGTACTTGTTCTTATTACGGTTATCTGTATATCTGTATTTGCAAAAGGTATTTACAATCTTATGCCGATTCTTTTTGCTATTATAATCGGTTATATTGTGTGTATTCCTTTGGGCTTCGTAGATTTAACCCCTGTTAAAAACTCTGAATTCATATCAATCATGGACAGCAGTATAAGGAAACAGGTCTTTTTAGCACCAGCTTTTAAGTTAGATGCTATATTAGCCATCGCTCCCATCGCATTGGTAACACTGATTGAACATGTCGGTGATATCACAACTAACAGTGCGGTTGTTGGGAAAAACTTCATGGAAGATCCCGGTATTCACAGAACAATCTTAGGGGATGGTCTTGCAACTGCCTTCGCAGGTTTACTTGGCGGACCGGCCAATACAACTTATGGGGAAAATACAGGTGTATTGGCAGTTACTAAAAATTATGACCCTTCCATTATCCGGATTGCTGCAGTAGTGGCTATGGTGCTTGGTGTTATTGGTAAGTTCGGAGGTTTTGTTACCAGCATTCCAGGACCTGTAACCGGTGGAATTAGTATTGTCCTTTATGGTATGATTTCTTCAGTTGGTATACGTATCCTGATTAATTCAAAACTAAATTTCGGTAATAGCAGGAATCTGATGATAGCTGCATTAATCCTGGTTTTAGGAATCGGGTGTGATAATATACCAATTACAGATACAGTTACCATTTCCGGTCTTGCCCTTGCTGCCATAGTTGGAATCGTATTGGCACTTATCCTTCCAAATGGGAAAGATGATGTAATACAGGAGAATTAGGGCAACAGCAAAGCATAAATTCAACTACTGAATTAAATATGTACCTGTTATGTATTGTAATTTAAATAAAAAACAACTTATAGCATAATGTTATATTATTGCAGTTCTTTATATAAAAGATTTGGGCGCCGGATAAATCGGCACTCAAATCTTTTTTGATTAATAGTAAGTTAACCTAACTTTAACAGGTTTAGTTCCTGGGGAACTTCATAAATTTTATTCACTTACTTTTACTTCTTTCTTTAAGAACAATGCAGGCACCAACCCAAAAAGAGTTAAGATAGATGCTATCATGAAGATATCATCAAGACCTTTGACAAAAGCTGAAGCCTGAATCTGAAGGGTTTGTTTTGTAACATCAGTTCCGGCAGATATAAGTTTAGCAGCGATATCTTTTGCGTAGGAAGTAGTATGGCTGGTTAAAATAGTGGTAAGTATGGCAATGCCAAAGGATCCCGATACTCTTGAGATGATATTGGAAATAGCCGATGCATCGCCGACTTCAAGTTTAGTGGCTGAATCAAGGGAAGCTGCCTGTGCGGATACAGCTGCAAAGGACATGCTGACGCCTCTTAAAACCATCCAATATACAATCGTTGTATTGCTTGTAGTTACATCTATATTATGCAAAAGGAAAGTTGTAAAAGCAAGACTGATAATACCAAAGATTGCAAGTGGTTTAGGACCGGTTCGATCATAAAGTTTACCTACCACCGGCATTAAAATACCGGAAGCCAAAGCACCGGGAAGCATCAAAAGCCCGGTTTCAAGTGCGCCTAATCCTTTAATGTTCTGTAAAAACAATGGAACGAAAAATATACCTGAGAATAAACCAACGGTGGTTATGATTGTGGTAATATTTGCAAAGGTAAAATTTCTGTGCCTGAATATTTTCAAATTAAGTAAAGGATATTTTAAATTAAATTCAAAATATAAAAATATGCAGAAAGATATAAGACTGACCAACAGATACAAAAGAGTAGTTTTAGAGGTCCAGCCCCAACTGCCGCCTTTGCTTAAAGCCATTAAAAGGCTAAAGAGCATGATGACAACCGTGATGGCTCCGCCTACATCTAATTTATCTACTTTTACTTTTTCAAACTTAGGAAGGAAAAAGAAAGCCAGGACGATTCCGATGATACCAATGGGAATATTAATGGTGAAGATCCACTTCCATCCCACATATTCCACCAAATATCCACCGATGGTCGGTCCCAGGGCAGGTGCGATTAAAAGGGCAACACCGACGATGCCCATGGCTGTTCCAAAACTTCCTTCCGGTACTATTTTCTTAACCATAGTCATCATGGATGGCATCAGTAAACCACCGCCCAGTGCCTGTATGACCCTGGCGATAATAAGTGTATTGACACTCCAGCTAAGGGTGCATAATAGAGATCCAAAGGTAAACATAATCATAGCGAAGATGTATAATCTTTTATATCCAAACTTATCCCCGGCCCATCCGGTGAAAGGTATTACAACTCCAAGAGCCAGCATATATACGGTTACAACCCATCCAATCTGGTCTTCGGTTGTGTTGAATACGTGCATCATTGTTGAAATGGCCACGTTTACAATACTGGAATCAAGAATAGACATGAATCCGCCAATCAGGGCAATTAATACCGGTACTACCCAACGCTGTTTGTTTTTAACTTTTTCCATTTTAATACCATTACTTATCGCAGGCTGACCTGCAATACTGTCATATACAATAGAATGCATACTATTTAAGCATTCTGCTGTCATAATAAATAGTTGAAAGAAGCTTGGTGACAGTCCTTTCTATTAATTGTATTTTCTTTCAACTAAAGCCTCAGCCGATTTCTGTAATAAATGTGTGTGTAATACAGTCAAATCCTGCAGGAAACAATCAATAAAACCCGACGGCAATGTACCGAATAAATTTATTAATTCCTTATCTGCGGTTTGAACAACAGAGTCAATCATATTTTTTAGCTGAGGTGTGCCTTGAATCAAAATACTTCTGCGATCTATGCTGTCGTGAATCCGAACCAGGTATCCCTTAGATTCAAGCCTGTCAAAAATACCGGTTAATGTACTTGCAGGGACACCGGCTTCCCTTGCAAGATCTGTAATCTTACAAGAACCTTTTTTGTTAATTTTCCAGAGAATAATTAATTCGGTAATTGATAAGTTGTTTTCTTTTACAATCGGTGATAGTATTCTGAAAATCTGAGTATTAACCTGACTTAACAATTCGACCAACTCAAACATTTTAATATCTTCCCTCCTTTATTCCTGATAATACTACATAATCGTATAAAACGAAACAGTATATTACGAATTCGTAATAAATGCAGTTTATCACTCCTGATACCTTAAGTCAAGGGTATAATTCATCTGGATAAATTTTTATGATTCACTCAGATAAATTTATATTTTAAAAGCGAACCCAAAGTAAAGTAATTGGTGATAAAATTGTAAAACGCATATGTAAAATACAGTAAATATGTTTTATAATATGTTAAAGGAATGATCTGTATTAAGAAAATCAATACGAAGTCAATGAAAAGATAAGTGAATATTACGGGAGGATAATGAAAGGAAAAATAACATATAAAGGGTGAAAATAGAATACAGTCATGCATGTGAAAGCCTTTAGGAATAGCATATGTGGCTTCCTTTCGTATTTGCTCATGAATATTCATCATAGTGTTTTAGGCTTCTATTGGTATTGTATAAACGGCGGTTCAGAGACCTCAGACATTTCCAGCCTGCAGATTCTGTTTTGAATTTTAATTTGACATCTAATTCGCCTTATGCTATTCTACAACGATATATTTTTATATCTAAAATTTAACAGGAGAGATTACTATGGAACTGGAAAAATACATGCAAATCGCAATAGAAGAGGCAAAGGAGAGCTTACGGGAAGGCAACAATGGTTTTGGTGCGGTAATCGTGAAAGATGGAAGCATCATTGCTGCTACCCACGATAAAGAGGATACACAAGAAGATCCTACCTCCCATGCCGAGATCAATGCTATCAGGGAAGCCAGTAAAAAACTTGGGAAAAAGCTATCCGGATGTATTCTTATATCTACCCATGAACCTTGCTCCATGTGTGCTTCTGCAATTGTATGGGCAGGTATTAAAGAAGTTGCATATGGATATTCCATCAAAGAAGCTGTTTTACAGGGAAGAAAACGGATTGAGTTATCCTGCGCAGAAATTTTCAGCAGGGCAGGTGCCGATATAAAAATATTCGCGGGAATTTTAAGCAATGAATGTTCGATTTTATACCGGAAGGATGTAAGAATGGAAATTAAACATCTACGGGATGCGGATGATGTAATACTTAGCGAATTAAACGAGGATTCTGTCTGTAGAAGAACAAAATGGTTTAAAGAAAACAGAAACTCCTTTGACTTTGTTACGAATGATTTGCTGGATTCCGGCTATAAGCTGTTACTGGAGCGGTTCCACATTACCTCAGAAGAAGTACCTATTATAGGAAAAAGGGATAAAGAGATCATTTTCCATTCCATGAATTTCTGCCCAACATTGGAAGCTTGTAAAATATTGGGCCTTGATACAAGATATATATGTAAAAGAATGAATGAGATGTCCACTGATATACTTCTAAAACAAATAAATCCATGTCTGAGATTTTCAAGAAATTATGATAAACTAAGGCCTTATTCAGAATACTGTGAAGAAATGATAAGTATATCAACGGTTGAATAGAATAAATTGAAGATAAAATGAGCAAACGTGGATATGGATACAAGGCATTTGCAGTGAAATAGCACAATGATTTTCCAAGCAGGCGAAATTTATTACACCGGCTGATACAAGGAAGTTATCCTGTAGATAGCACCGTCATAGGATAACTTTCTTGTATTTTAAACACGTTATGGGAAAAGTAAAATACTTACTCGTTATTTTCCTGATATTTATTGTATATTACCTTCATCGGCCGCATCATATCATAGTCTTCATGCTCCAAGATATGGCAGTGCCAAACATATAAACCAGGAAAACCCTTAAAACGCATGATGTTTGGTAACAAATCAGGGATTTGCCCTGACAGTATCTTTCCAGCAATTTTCATTGGGATCAGGAAGGATTACAGGGCCGGTAAAATAATTCAATCTTTTAATTTGGAAGGGGATATTTATGAAATACAAAAACATTAGAATAAAAAGGTCGGATAGGTTTGATTTACAAAGAAGGGTAGTATCTTATATGACTGCTTCATCCTGGCAGAATATACCCCATGTATCTTATGTCTATGAACCGGATATAACTGACTTTTATGATGAATTTAAAAAACTGGTCAAGGATAGAAGCCGTACCGGTTACAAAACTTCCTTTAATACGATCATGATTAAAGTTATAATGGAGGGTTTATTAAAGGCTCCTGAGTTAAATGCATATGTAGAATATAATCATAAAAAGGCAGAGGGTGTTATCCATATATTAGATAGTATTAATATTTCAATGCCCTGGCTTTTACCTGATGGAAGAATGATAACACCAATTATACATAATGCAGAGAAAATGTCCGTGAATGAAATATCGGAGTATATGTTAAATTTACAAATGAGGATAGAAAGAACAAACATTGATGAAATGCTGTATAAAGCAGTATATGCTGACACGGTGAATGAATTAAAACATTTGCATTTAAGTGTCATAAGGAGAATTTTAGCATCCGGAGTCGGCAGGAATCGAATCAGAGGGCTTAAAGGCGTAGAAAAAGATGATTATTATAGAATGTCAGAGAAGGAACATCTGACCGAAAAAGATATTTTGTCGGGGACGGTTACGGTTTCTAATATAGGTTCTTTATACAAAGAACAGAAAGGCTTCTTTGCCTTACTGGAAGTCATACCCCCCCAGGTATTTGCTGTTGGAATTGGTTCAATTCAGGAAAAACCCGGTGTGGTTTTGAAACCGGACGGCAGAAAAGAGCTTGGTATTAGAAAAATGCTTTCCATGTGTCTGGCCTTTGACCATAGGGCATTTGATTTTAGTTCTGTTATTCCTTTCTTAAAAAGGCTGGATGAAATATTTAATATGCCGGAGATTATTCATAAATGGTAGACAAAAAGGGTTGTTGGAAATACACTATAAGTAAAATAGTTTAGACTTTGCAGCAGCCCGCTTTGACTGATAACGGTTATTATTCTGGTCATAAGATTCTTCTATTTATTTGATCGTATCTGATCATCATTTCTCATAATATGGATTATTGCTTAAGTTATATATGATTGTCACCCAGAAAGTCCAATTTATCTTGCCGAATGAATACATACAGTACTATTCATAAAACCCAGTTGAGAAGGACTTTCTGGGTAACAATCATATGTTGATTTTTCTAAAATTCTTTGCGCAACAATAATAATAAAAAAAGCCATATAAACAAAGAAAAATTGTGGATAATGCATTGGAAATTGCGCAACGTAAAATGAATATATGTGCATGATGCACATTATTATACTGACAAATCGGCAAAGATTGTGGATTGACAACAAATAAGCACCATGATAATCTTGATTAAAGACAACCGATTGCGCTAATAGGAAGGATGAGAGAAGATGTTTTTACTTGCAGCCGGGAATGTATTCCGGGGAGATTTTGGAATGTTTTATCAGTAGAGTACCGGTTGAGGTTGGAAGATTACTTCGTTATACCATGACCCACGATTTTGTGGCTGGTGATTTCATGTGGACAGGTATAGACTATCTTGGGGAAGCCCATTGGCCGGCCCCGCTCAGCTTCCTGCGGGGTTATGGATACCTGTGGTTTTGAAAAAACTATTCACTTACAAGTAAAAACTATTGATGTGCATAAATATATGGAATGATCCGCCCGACAAAAGTCCAATTTAGGCTGTGAAATGATACCGCCGTATAAGGACTTTTGTCGGGCAATTCATGAGCTGATAGTATTTATAATTATTTTTATTAAACCTTAAATTGGTTAATCAGCATCTGAAGCTCAGCGGTAATCGATGATAAACTTTCACTGGCATTCGCAATTTCTTCTGCGGAAGAAGTTTCTTCCTCCATGGCAGCAGACGCTTCTTCGGTGGCAGCAGCATTTTCTTCTGCTGCCGCTGAAAGATTCTGTATGATATCAGAAATCTCATCTTTTCTTTCCGTCATCCGGCTGCTGGATTCATCTAATACATGAACTGCTTCCTTTGCATTGCCCATGGCAGCAGATATTTCAGTAAAGTTTAGTTCGGTCTGTCTTACACGTTCTGCTTGTTCTTTTACAATAGTATCTGCTTCTTCCATTTTTTCAACAGCAGTGGCAGCATCTTCCCGAAGGGATTGTACTATTTCATTAATAGTTTTGGTTGAATTGGTAGACTGTTCGGCAAGCCTCCTGATTTCATCGGCTACAACTGCAAAGCCTTTACCGTTTTCACCGGCCCTGGCAGCTTCAATTGCAGCGTTCAATGCTAAAAGATTCGTCTGTTCGGCGACGGAAGTTATAAAATCACTTGCCTCGCTGATTTTTTCCGAACTTTCGTTGGTTTTAATAATACTCTTATAAGCAATATCAACAGCTTGTCCATTTGCTTTTGAATTTAAGGTTAATGCATTTACTACGGCAAGCCCTTTACTTACCAGCTCGCTGACATGATTGGCTTCACCGGTAAGTCTATTAATATGCGTCTTATCGGTATCAATCAGGTTACCTAATTCCATCAGGCTTTGTGAGCTTGTTTCCGTATTTTCAGCCTGTTCTGTTGCACCCAGGGCGATCTGATTTATAGTTTGCGAAACTTCTTCAGCTGCTATGGCAGACTGTTTTGCGGCAGCGGTCAATTCTTCGGCTGTAGCGGAAACCTGACTGGATGTATCCGTTGTGTTGATCAGAAGCCGTCTTACATTTTCCTCCATGGTAATCAGGGAATTAGTGATAATGCCTATTTCATCATTTCTTTTTTGATATTTCATGAAGTCCGCTTTATTGTCAGGGCTGAAATCGAGATTTGCCTGCTTCTTAATTGCGGCAGTCAGTGAAATGATGGGTTTTGAATTTCGGTCACCTACAATAAAGGATATTATAATTACGATCAATGTGGTTATGATGGAGCATAGGATTAATGCTGTCATTAGTTTTTGTACCGGCTTAATATATTCTGAATCTGAAATCGCGATACCAAACTTCCAGTTAGTAGATTTGATATTTGACAAGACGAAATGTCTTACATTGCCGTCATAATCTTTTAGGGTAGTAAGTTGATTGCCATTGTTTATCTTCGCCAGGATATCTTCGCTGGATAGGTTCAATATATCTTTGATATTATTAACTTTGTCTTCGTTTGGCATAAAATCAATATTTTGATGAATCATTATGTTATCCTGATCATCGACCATAAAGGCATAACTGTTTTTAGTGGTAACGGATTTTTGGACGATTTCATTCAAGGTTCCCAGTTTTACATCCATTCCTACAACACCGATGAAATTACCGTCAACTATAATAGGTTTTGAAATTACCGTAACCATCTGTTCTGTTGTCATATCAAAAGAAGGCGAGCCAAAGATCAAATTTCCTTTATCTTTGGCATTACTAAACCAGGCCCTGGTGGTACAGTCATAATCACTCGGCGGCTGCCATCCGGATCCATCTAAAAAGCTTTTATCGGCAAAACCTAAATATACATCCGAAGTATAAGGATTTGATTCCGTCTTAAGCTTTAAATACTGCAAAATCTGATCTTTGTTTAAATCTTTTTGGTTCGTAATACTGTCTGTGATTTCATTCACGATCTGACCCTGGATGGATAGCCATCCATCCATTTCATTTGAATTTTTCTCTGAAATGTTAATTAATTTCATGTTATTTTCAGAGGAAATAATGTTATATGACATGAAGCCAATCACTAAAATAATTACTAAAAGTGTGATGATATTCATTAGCGAAAATGTTAACACCAGTTTCAATTTCATACTTCTAATTGCTGTCCCTTTTCCTGCTGTGCCTTGTGCTTTCATTTTTCTCATGTAAATCGCCTCCTGATTCTTGAAACTGAAGTTTAAAATTTAAAGAACGGTAAATTTTAGTGTTGATTATATCAGATAAACTTTTTATATGCAATATTATTTGTGTTAAGTTTTGCCTGTCTTTTATAAATCCTTGCTAAATATTGTGTATGTAGGGAAAAATACATTACAAATGATGTTTCCGGTAAGAGTATGGTTTCAGGGGTAATTGTTTATTAAGTGATAATCAAACTAAAGTTTAGCTATAAAATTTTTGTTCATTTAAGTACATTTAAGGTTACTGTGATATAATAAAGACAGGATGATGAATAAACATAAGGCCGCTGGGAGGGATAACGATGAGAATTTTACTTGCCGAGGATGAAAAGGAATTATCAAATGCATTAGTTGCCATTTTAAAACATAATAATTATTCGGTTGATGCAGTATATGATGGAGCAGATGCCCTGGATTATGGTTTATTAGAAAACTATGATATTATTATTTTAGATATCATGATGCCCAAAATGAGCGGCCTTAAGGTATTGGAAAAATTGAGGGCAAAAGGAATTTCAGCACCTATTTTGATGCTTACGGCTAAGACAGAAATTGAAGACAGGATTATTGGGCTTGATACAGGTGCCGATGATTACCTGGGTAAACCTTTTGCCATGGGGGAATTGCTGGCAAGAGTCCGGGCAATGACAAGGCGTAAAGCGGAATTCACACCAAATGTAATCGGTCTGGGTAATATTAGCCTGAATAAAGAGAATTATGAATTATCCAATGAAAATACATCAGTAAGACTTAGTAATAAGGAATTTCAAATGCTTGAAATGCTTGTCAGTAATCCAAAGCGGCTGATCTCAACGGAACAATTTATGGAAAGAATCTGGGGCTATGATGCAGAGGCGGAAATCAGTGTGGTATGGGTATATATTTCATACTTACGTAAAAAACTGGAATCCTTAGATGCCAATGTAAAAATCAAAGCGGTAAGAGGTGTCGGTTATACCCTGGAGGAAGGCTGATGATAAAAAAATTACAAAGAAAATTTGTCATGATTACTATGTTATCCCTATTTCTGGTTATGGATTTATTAGTTGGCTCCATTAATATGATTAATTTTTATCAGATGGATCGCCGGGTAAACGGGGCAATTAAAATTTTATCAGAAAACCATGGTAAGTTTCCCAAGATTGAAATGGGTAAGCCACCGTTGAATAAACCGGATTTCAGCTTTCAAATGAATGAGGAGACTCCGTTTGAAACCAGATATTTTACTGTCGAGGTTAGTGATACCGGCAATATACAGGAAATTGATACAAGCCATATTGCAGCCGTATCCTCAGAAGATGCTGTGGAATACACCAATAAAGTATTAAGTTCCGGTAAAAACAGCGGATATAAGGGTATCTATAAATATACTGCAGTAGAGCAGGCACATGGTTCCATGCTTATATTTGTGGATTGCAGAAGCCAGATCCAGACCTCTACTTTATTCCTGCTGATTTCAAGCGGTGTTGCACTTGCAACCCTCCTGCTCGTATTTCTTTTGGTATCTGTCTTTTCCAAAAAGGCCATTAAACCTATTATTATCAGTATGGAAAAGCAAAAGCAATTTATTACGGATGCAGGCCATGAGATTAAGACACCTCTTGCCATTATATCCGCGAATGCGGATGTTTTAGAGCTCACCGGAGGTGAAAACGAATGGATTACCAGTATAAGAAATCAGACTAACCGCCTTAATAAGCTGGTTAAAAATTTGTTAATGCTTTCTAAGATGGATGAAGACAGCATTAAATTAATGTTTCATGATTTTAACCTCAGTGAGGCAGTATTAGAAATAGCCGGTTCCTTTGAAGCGCTTGCAGGGACCCAGAAAAAGCAATTATGGATGGATATCCAGCCAGGTCTTATTTTACATGGTGACGAAAATAGTTTTTGCCAGCTTATATCTACATTAACGGATAATGCCATAAAGTATTCCAACAAAAACGGAATCATTAAAATTTCGTTACGTAATGCCAAAAAAGGTATCAGACTGGATGTATATAATACAACGGATGAAATTGATACCCATAATTTAAATCAGCTATTTGACCGTTTTTACCGGGCTGATTCTTCAAGGTCCAGGGAAACGGGGGGATATGGAATCGGGCTTTCTATTGCAAAATCCATAGTTGAAGCCCATCACGGTAAAATATCAGTAAAGAGTGAGGATGGAAAATCAATTTGTTTTACCGTACTTATATAGAGTGCAATCGGAAACTAATAGTAGCAATTGGAGATATTTTAAATGCTGAATATAATCTGAGAATATCATAGGAAGTTTTTTACTTGATTTATCGACAATCTCTAAAATATCAGTAAATATAGGCTATAAGAGTTTCCTGGAGTGCTCATATATTAAAAGGAGCAGGATAATTGATTAAAACAATTATCCTGCTCCTTTTTGGTGTGCCCAGTGGGCACACGTTCTAACGGGTGAAAGTCCCCAATCCACCCGGCAGTGGGAAGGATACAGCCGAAGCCAAGGGTGTCCATCGTGAGGTGGAATCTGAAGAAAGGATTAGGC
>JBAVPE010000070.1:0-1585 GCA_049692775.1 Anaerocolumna sp.
GCATTGGAGTTGCTTTCGCGTTTTAAGGAGAACATTACAGACTTTGAATTTTGTAAAGGAACCTTAAATGAAGTGTTTTTATCAGTTACAGGAAAGGGGATTAGAGAATAATGAATGCAGTAGGAGCAATTGTAGGCAGAAATCTATTAAACTTTGTAAGAGATAAGGGGAGGTTAATCGGTACTTTAATCATGTCGTTCTTTTTCCTGTTTGTCTTTTCTTTTGTAATGAAATCTTCCGTGGGAAGTTTTGACCAGCCGATGAATTACCTGATATCTGGTGTTATTATCATGACGGTATTCCAATCGAGCCTGAATAATTCAACAGATATACTATCTGATATAGCAAGCGGATTTATGAAGGAAATACTGGTGGCACCAATAACCCGGGTACAGATATCCATAGGTCAGATACTTTCTTCCTCCATTATTGCAGTTCTTCAGGGTATTCTGATTGCTGTAATCAGTCTGTTTATGGGACTTAAAATAGATGGAGTTCATTTTGCGGAAATGATTGGCATAATGATTGTTGCCGGTGTGACCTTCGGATCCATTGGATTGTTTCTGGCGACCATTGCAAGGAATTCAGCAGCTTTCCAAATTATAACCACCATAATCGTAATGCCTTTCACTTTTTTATCGGGAGCTTATATTCCAACAACCATAATGCCGGGCTTTCTCCGGCCTGTTATCTATATCAATCCCCTGACCTATATTACTTCCATTTTTAGGTTTATAACACTTAAAATGGAGGGTTTGACCTCTGCTGAATTAATAAAGCAAGGAGTTGCTTATAATATCAATGGATTTATCGTTACACCTTTTATGGGACTGCTATTTATTGTATTAATCGGACTTATCTTTTTTTCACTATGTGTAAATAAATTCAATAAAGCAGATTTCTCTAATGTCAAAGTATCCCGTTATCACTGATATAAGTGAATGCCAGCGTGTTGCTGCATAAAGTGAAAAACTTCCTAAGAACTATGAATCATTTGTATATAAGCTTTTTTATAGCTTTCATTCAACAGGCTATAAGTTTCTCCATAATTTAAATTCACTGTTAACTTCTGCAAACTATTTATAAAAACTACTTGTTATAGTTACACTATCTCCTACAGTATTCTACATATAGTATGTATATAAAAGTATAGTATATATATAATATTATAGTATGTATGATATTTGTTAGTACTTGATTATATTAATCATATGTGTTATTATCATGTAACCACCATATATTGTAAGGAATCGTTTAACAGTGGCATGTAAGAATAAAATAGTTGAATGCGATTGATTCCGATAAAGGTAATAAATATACTGACAATTGTTATACTATTATAATTATGTAAAAGGAATCATGTTCAATTACTATATAGATTAAATTAAAGCCGGTGACTATAGCTGAATGAGTACTCTCGGAAACTAATAGTAGCATTAGAAGATATTTTAAATGCTAAATATAATCTGAGAACATTTTCTGTCTATCATATGTATGTTTTTACTTGCCTTTCCTTCGCTATGCTCAGACGGTCTGCGTAAAAACATACATATGACATCACGAAAATGGAGGTGAAATTTTATCG
>JBAVPE010000071.1:0-20675 GCA_049692775.1 Anaerocolumna sp.
ACGCTTCGCGATGCACACAAAACGCAAAGACAGCGTTTTGGCGCGGCAATTCTCCGGTTTTCTGTGACTTTCGCTTCGCTGCACTCACAAAAAACACGTCGCGTATACAGGCTGTGAACAGTAACAAATAACAAGCATCTTCCAGAAACTGACTCGGAACAACCTTTATTTAGGACTTGTAATTGATTTATTAAATATTAGCTATAAGTATATCTTATGACATATCAAATTCTTGATTAACCGGTAGCTGATAAGTATGGTATAATTAAGATGCAAAGTTTGTTATTATATTAACAATTATTTTGAGCACTCTCGGAAAATAATAGTAGCAATAGAAGATATTTTAGATACTGAATATAGGCTGAGGACATTTTCTGTCTATCATATGTATGTTTTTACTTGCCTTTCCCTCACTAAGTTCGGACGGTCTGCGTAAAAACATACATACGATATCACGAAAATGGAGATAAAATTTTATTGCCAGCATCTAAAATATCAATAAAAATAGGTTGTGAGAGTTTCTGAGAGTACTCATTTTTGGAAAGGAGGATTAAAATGTCAGAAATCAACAAAAATGAGGCAAGAGTGCGAAAACCAAGAAAACCGAAGAAGAGCCAGATTCCTTATGCTATTGTACTTACGGTACTGATAATCGCTGTTGGGTTTTATTTAGCACAGGGAAGCAATAAACTTCCGGTTTATTGGGGATTTGGCATTGCATTTGGCTATATCCTGCAGCGGTCACGTTTTTGCTTTACAGCGGCGTTTCGTGACCCGTGTATCACAGGAAGCACATCTGTTACGAGAGCTGTGCTGGTAGCAGTAGCAGTAACCAGTGTTGGATTTTGGGCAATCAAGTATGCCAGCGTAACTGCAAATGCAGATACCAATCTGAATATGACCAGCGTAGCACCCATTGGCTTACCTTTGATTACCGGTGCAATTATGTTTGGTATCGGAATGGTAATTGCCGGAGGTTGTGCATCCGGAACCCTAATGCGTGTTGGCGAGGGATTTACCATGCAGATAGTGTCATTAGTATTTTTCATAGCAGGCTCTTTCTGGGGTGCACACGATATGAATTTCTGGAGCAGGTTAAATGAGAATGCCCCGAAGGTTTTTCTACCGGATGTTTTTGGCTGGTTTGGTGCAATTGTTGTACAAGGAATGATTATACTGCTATTGTACATAGCTGCAGTAAAATGGCAGGAAAAGAAAATGGGAAGTGCAGAATAAAATTTTAAGTGCGCAAAAACATGCGCAGGAATGGAGAAAAAATGGCTGAATTTACATTAGATTGCTTAGGAGAGGCTTGCCCGGTTCCGCTTATGAAAACAGAGAAAAAAATCAATGAGATATCGGTAGGAGATGTATTAATCGTATCAATAGACCACAGTTGTGCCATGAAAAATGTTCCGGAATGGGCTAGAAAACAGGGACATAATGTAGAAATTGAAGAAGTAGATGATGGAGAATGGGAAGTCATCATTGAAAAAACAAAATAATTAACCTCTGTGAAAGTAGGTGAACAAATTTGAAACAGTTTTTTATTAAACTGGGTAATCATCCAATTTACCAAAAACTATTAAAGGAACCTTTGACCTACGTAACCGGTGCTGTGTTACTTGCTGTTTTTCAAATAGCACATTTTACCGTATTGGGCAGTGGCTGGGGAGTAACAAGTGCTTTTGCCAACTGGGGCACCTGGATATACAAAGTTTTTGGCGGTGACGCAAGCGGGTGGGTATATTATGCATCAGAAAAAATGCAGAAAGAACTAAATACCAGCTTTTTGGCAGATGGAGGTTCCGTACGTAACATCGGCATAATATTGGGTGCATTTGCAGCAACCCTTTTTGCATCACAGTTTAAAATTAAAAAAATTAAGTCCTTACGACAGGTGATAGCAGCTGTAATGGGCGGATTACTAATGGGTTATGGAGCAAGAATGGCGAACGGCTGTAATATAGGTGCTTTATTTACCGCTATTTCTTCTTTTTCCTTCTCCGGTTGGGTATTTGCATTATTCTTGCTGGTTGGAGCTTTTCTGGGCAGCAAATTACTGGCAAAATATTTCATGTAAATGGAGTGATCGGGGCAACAAAATAAAAGTTGCCCCGATAAATATTATAATTTATAGTACAAATAAAAAAAGACAGATTAGAGCTAAACTAAATGCAGATTCAGAAAGGAACAGGTTGTAATGGTTAAAAAAACAGAATCTTATGATGTAGTAATCATAGGGGGCGGGTCAGCCGGTTTAACAGCAGGAATATACTGCGGCAGAGCCAAGCTGAAAACTTTGATTATAGAAAAGACACTGGTAGGAGGACTTGCTACCTATACCAATGAAATAGAGAATTACCCGGGTTTTCCGGATGGTGCTACAGGACTTGGATTAATGGAGTTGTTTCATAAACAGGCAAAAAAATTCGGTGTAGAATTTAAATTAACTGACGTTAGATCTGTATCCCTGGAAGGAGATATTAAGCAGGTTGAAACGTTCCGAACAATATATCAGGCCAAGGCCGTGATCATTGGAAGCGGCGGTAAACCAAGATTAACCGGTGCAAGAAACGAAGAACTCTATCTCTATGATAAGGGAATATCTTTCTGCGCAACCTGCGATGCGGCAGCCAATACCGGTAAAACGGTTATGGTTATCGGAAGTGGGGATGCGGCGATAGAAGAAGGAATGTTTTTAACAAAATTTGCTGACAAGGTTATTGTATCTGTAATGCATGATAATGGTAAGATGGACTGTAACGAGATTGCCAAGGCACAGGCTCTTGCAAATCCCAAAATGGAATTTGTCTGGAATTCAGTGGTAGACAGTTTTGAAGGCGATGAAAGACTTAAAACGGTTGTATTAAAGAATCTGAAAACCGAAGAAAAAATACCTGTTCCGATAGACAGCTGCTTTCTCTTCATCGGATATCTGCCCAATACCGAATTATTCCAGAATATCCTGGATATGAACCGCGGAGGGTATCTGCTAACAAATGAACGTATGGAAACCAATATAACCGGAGTATTTGCAGTTGGTGATGTACGTGACAAATTTTTAAAGCAGGTTGCGACAGCGGTGGGGGATGGAGCCGTAGCCGGATACGGAGCTGAAAAATATATTTCGGAAAGTGAAATATACGAACAGCAGATTTTAAACAATGGGAAATCGTCGTTGGTATATATTTATAATGCGATTGATTCCCATTCCAGAGAATTGCTGACAATTTTCAAAGAGTTTGAACAGGATCATTGTGATATACGGGTATCCTGTATTGATATATACAAATCAGATGGTATTGCAAAAAAACTTGGTGTTTATGGTACTCCCTGTGCCATTTGGATTAAAGATAATAAGATTATGGAGAAGCTTAGCGGTGAGATTACTCATGACCGCATAGACAGTCTTTGTAAATAGGATTCGCAGCTTGGCGGTCAGGATCAAATTTTCCCGCCCAGTCAAAATCTCGTCCACGGCGGCAAACTGTCCGGTCAGACTTATTGACTGCCGTACATTATCAGGCTTTGCTACAATGTTGAAGCCTGATAATGTACGGCAGTTCTGCTGTCTTGCTTGAGCAGTGTGGTGAGGATTTTGACTATCGTCGTCTTGCCCGCACCGTTGGAGCCGATCAGGGAGAATATTTCACCTCATTTCAAAATCGACGCCCTTTAGGATGTCTGTGTCCTTGAAGGACTTTCGCAGATCTTTCATTTTAATTGCTTTTTCCATCCCAATATCCCACTTTTACTTCGTTTTATCCGTACCCGTTTTCATGGCCTTGTTAACTTCTTGGCAGGCAGATTTTTGATAGATGTCAGCGTAAGTTTTTGAATCTTTGATCAGATCGTCGCAGAAAGCCGCTGCATCACTGCCCGTTACTTCGAGCACACCGTTCCCCAAGGCTGCGCCCTCTTCAAAAAGATCGATAATCCCCGAGAGCAAATCCGTCCCGTCGGTTAACTTAGCAGGGCCGACCTTAAAGAGATATTTTTGAATTTCCTTATAAACAATCTGATAATCTTGCGGGAGCGCTTTGACACGCGCCATGTGCGCTCGCCACTCTTTTTTGCCTTCGATAATATCATGTATTCTCATTTTAACACCCATTACATAACACATCAGCTTGCAGATGTGTCACTGCCACAAATAAAGAGGTTGAAAGAATCTATATGTGGCATCCTTTCAATTATAAAATTTTCTTTCAACCTATCCTCCTATTTACCTAGTTTTTTAGTGATATTATTGCCTAGTTGCTCGCGCCACTTGTCGCGATAAGATTTTGCCCCTTCTTCGCCGACCAACGCCGAACAGAAGCCTTTGATATCGTCACCCAAAACCTCCCCCACACTCTGACCATCCGTTGCCGTTTCTTCGAGCAGGCCAAGCACACCGTCAAGAATTGGCATGAGGTTGCGGCCGGTGAAATCTGAGTGCGGCCAAAGATTGGCATTAATTTCTTCCCATGCCGCTTGATAATCAGCCGGCAGCTTTTTGACCCGCGATTCAAAAGTTTTCAATTCATTTGTCATGTCGCTTCCTGTGATTTTTTCCCCAAAATTCATTATATTTCCTCCTTTAACTCGTTAATTTTTGATGATACGAATTCCCATTTTTCCCAGAACTTCTGTAGTTCCTTGCGTCCCGCGTCATTGAGCACGTAAAATTTGCGTGGCGGCCCCATATCGGATGGCTTTTTTTCAATGTCCACGAGTTTATTCTTTTCAAGCCGCACCAAAATGGTGTAGACTGTTCCTTCCACAACATCTGTGAAGCCAAGAGTATTCAGCCGCCGTGTGATTTCATAGCCGTAGGTTTCTTTGCGGCTGATAATTTCAAGGACACAGCCCTCAAGTGAACCTTTGAGCATTTCTGTTAGGTTTTCCAGTACGATCACCCCTCCCCTTGCTATTATGTATGGCTGGTATGCAGTATCACTTGCTACTAGTATATAGTAACACAGAATAGTTCGGCTGTCAATAGGGTAATTTTCGTATTAAAATGAAGAATAAGCAAGTAGTTATTTATACTTTCAACAAAATACATTTAATGATATAATTATAATGAAATAGAAATCAAAACTTTTTCTGCAATGTTAATTGATCGTTGTCACCTATTTGTCGTCAAGGCCTCATTAGATTAAAACGGTATCTTTATTGACCGTTCAAGGCATGTTAAGACTGCCGTGTTGTTAAAGTACATGTAAATAATGGATTAATATTTGAAGGGAGGAATACAAAATGTCGATGAACGATATGGAAAGAATGAAAAAATTCATAGAAGAGAAAAAAACTAAAGGCGGTTACTTACAAGTCGAAAAAAAGATTGGCTCTGGTAAAGTTGAAAAGATGAATAAGAATATAGGGATTGAATTTACAAGAACGAATAAAATATCACAATAGATGTGAGTATAACATATTATTGTATATTCTCTATATATCGTTGTGATTGTATTAGGGGTAAAACCAGTGAATAACCTGGATGAAATTGAATATTTATTGCCAAAAGGATATTTAATATTATTGTTAGGGGTCCTTTTGATGATGTATTCTAACATTGTATATCGCAAATAAAATTATATTATTGATAGGTGAAAATAAAATGATTGATTTATTACAATTACAAAAGAGAAATATTATTTTAAGTTTAACCTAATATACTGGTAACAGACTGAGTAAACAGTGGCAGTTTATGAGTGATTTTTATGCTCTCCTATCATATGAAGTCGTAACAGCTTTCATTCAAATATTCATCAAACCACGCTTTGCTTAATAATTATTTATCCGGCTCTTTTTCCTGAACGCTATCTTGTGAAATTACAGTTGTAGGAGGGGGATTCCGCAGCGTTTTCTTATATTTTTTATCAACTTTAATCCCAATCAGTATGAGAATGAATAGAATGACTCCCCATATAATAATATAAGGTCCGTTCACTACCAGCCAGATAATAAAATCAACAAAACCGTCGCGAATATTATAAAGGCTATTTTTAAGACCGGTACCCATTCTGCCCCAGGCACTTTTCCCTTCAGCCGGTGTAATCCGCGCAACTTCATCAACGGTTAATGTTACCGTGGAATATTCCACCAGATTGTCATAGGTACGCAGAGTAGAGGCATAATTCTCCAGTTCATACCTTACATCACTTAAACGATCTTCCAAAGATATAATATCCTCGAGTTTTCCTGATTTCTCCAGAAGTGCCAGAAGCCTTTCCTGCTCGATTTCTAAAGCCTTTACATGGCTTTTGGCATCCACATAATTGAGAGTAATATCTTCTGTGGATTCCTGTTTATTAACCACAGTGGCATTTTTATCAACCAGGTTTATAAAAGAATCCACTTCCGTACTGGGAATGCGGATAACCAGATTTGCATACCTGTTTCCGCTTGCCTCATAGCTATCCCCCTGAATATCAGATTTTTCAATATATCCTCCAGAAGTAGTTACTTCTTTTGCAATAAGATCCAAAGTCGAGTCAAACTCCAGAGTCTCAAGCTCCATGGAAATGCGTCTGATTAATTTGCGGTTAGTACTTACGATACTTTTGCTGGTAGTATACTCAAGTACTTCCCCAGCGTCTGTATCTGGGGTGATTCCAGTTGAAGTGTCATAATCCATATCAGTCTTAGTCCCCATCGAAACATCAGAACTGTCATTTTTATCACTTAATTGATTTTCAGCCGTGTCATTTTTGGAACTGCAGGCCGTTAATGTTAAAGTAAATATAACTATTAAAAATATAGTTTTAAAACTTTTTCCTGTATGCATATCATACTCTCCTATTTTCCCTTGCGGTTAAACCATATGTAGTTTTGCAAAAATATCCACTATAGCTGTTTAAATCTGGATGTACCTATATTCACGTTCATCTATACTAATTATTATAATATACTTTTAACAAATAAAAGTAAATAAATTATTTTAAGATCAAATCTGAATGTCTGATTTGATTCAAATAGCCGCAATCGGCTATAACGCTAAATATATTTAATAGCAACGATCCTTTGCTTGATCTTCCGTTTCGTCTACGGTATTCTTAAAATGCTGTTTTTTCTCCCTGAAAAACAATCGGGGAATGAGACTGCCGTTGAGTTGAAATATGAATATATGATAATAAGAACTATTTATTAAGAAAGTTTATGACAAAAATTTCGTAATATGATAGAATTATTCCAGTACTGCCCTGCATAAATAATGCTTAAAATCAATGGAGGATGAATATGGGAATTTTATTGAATCGTTTATTAATTATTCTAAATGATAGTGATCTTAAATCAACGGATTATCATATAGCGTTTACCTTATTATCAAATTTCTATTCGATTTGTGAGATGTCGATAGGAGAAGTGGCTCACTTAGCTTCTGTATCAAAGTCAACAATATCCAAATTTATAAGAAAACTAAATTTTGAAGATTATGCGGAATTTAAGGCAGCTGCACCATTTGTAGAAAATAAGTATGGATATAAGCTTAATTATAATCAAAATATTGCTGAATATCTGGAACAGAATAGTTTGGTTTCTTATATTGACATTATTCTGAATGACATTTCTTTATGTAAAAAAAATATTGATATGGAGAGAGTAAAAAAATTAGCGGGAGATTTAGTTAACTATAAGAAAGTAGCAAGCTTTGGCCTTTTGTTTTCAGAGTTAGGTGCGATGGACCTGCAGACAAAGCTGGCTTATAATGGAAAATTTATTATTACAAATCTGAGTGATGAAAAACAGGATGATTTTATAAATTGTGCCGGCGAAGATACATTGATTATTATCTACTCGAATTCCGGTACTTACATTCAGCGCTACATGCTTTCGGAGTTTCAAACTAAAAAAGATTATTCTAAAATCAAGGCAAAAATTGTTTTGATAACTGGAAATGCAAAAATGGAAAATCATCCGGATGTAGATTTGTGTATAAGTTTTGGTCATAAATCACCAGTTCAAACACATTCTATAATTTATCCTTTGATTAATGACATAATAGTAATGGAATATAGAAAACTGACAAGAAAAAATAAGTAGGCAAGGGTTTCCTTAGCCTATTTTTTCTGTTATAGGAAATTGAGTCCCATTGCACCCAAAAGTTCTCCGGGCAGCGTTTTTTCTATAATGCCTGGATAAATTTTTGTTTTTTTAAATGATAATTAAGCAGAGTTTCTAAAAATCGAACTTTTAAGTACTCCCCAAAATATATGTTATTATTAGCTTACCAATAAAAGAAGTCCTTGGCCGGGGGAAAATAAAACAATAAAACATGTGGAGGAAAAATTAAATGGCTAAAAAAAATTATGATGAATTAGCGGATCAAATAATAGCCTTTGTCGGAGGCGCAGAAAATATTACTGATTTAACCCATTGTGTTACAAGACTAAGGTTTAAATTAACGGATAATACCAAGGCAGATCAGAAATCTTTAAAGGCTTTAAACGGTGTACTATCGGTAGTTATTGGAAACGGACAGTTTCAGGTAGTTGTTGGAAATGCTGTAGAAGATATATTTAATACGATTATAAAACTTTATCCAATAAAAACGGAAAGTGGAAACGAAATTCAGGAGGAAAAAAGCGGGAATATAGTGACCAGGGCACTGAATACGATGGCGGCCATTGTCAATCCAATTGTGATTGCTTTGGCAGGTGCCGGAATGATAAAAGCATTATTAGTTATCCTGACAACAACATTCGGAGTCTTAGATAATACAGGAAGCACCTATATGATTCTGGCAGCTGCAGGAAACAGTGTATTCTTTTTTCTGCCACTGTTCCTGGCTTTTTCTTCTGCTAAAGCTTTCAATTGTAATCCATATATATCAATGGCAATTGTAGGAGCCCTTCTGGAACCTAATTTTACCGGGTTGATGCAAAATGCCGGTGATGTGTCATCTTTTGTGGGGATACCTGTGGTATTGATGAAGTATTCCGGTACATTGGTTCCTGCCATTATAGCTGTTCTGGTATATTCCAAGTTAGAAAAATTGTTAAAGAAATTTATACCTAAGAGTATTGAACTATTCACACTATCATTCGCAGCTCTTCTTATTATGGTGCCGCTTTCCGTTATTGTAATTGGACCGATTGGTGTATATCTTGCCAACGGAATCGGAGGTTTTGTAAACTTTATGAGCGCACAGAATGGACTTCTGACTGGTTTGATTATAGGTGGTGGCTGGACGTTGCTGGTCATGATTGGAATACACTGGGGTGTAGCCCCAATTATGATTAACAATATCTCAACCTATGGATATGACTTTATACGTCCCATGGTTGCAGCAGCAACCTTTGGAAGTGCCGGGGCCGCCTTTGGTGTATTCTTAAAAGCGAAAAAGAAAGAAACAAAAGCATTTGCATTGTCTGCTGTAGTCCCTGCATTGCTTGGAGGTGTAACAGAACCAATTGTATACGGTATTTCTATTAAATATAAAAAACCGTTTATAGCACAGATTATTGGGGGCGCTATTGCCGGCGCATTCATGGGCGCAATGCATACAAAGGCATTTGTCTATGTATTTCCGGCACTCACAACCTTACCTGCATTCTTTGGTGATACATTTGTATATTATGTGATAGGTATTGCGCTTGCATTTATAATTACAGCTGCACTTACCTGGATGCTTGGCATTGACGAATCTATAGATGTGGGAAAAGAAAAGAAAGCTGCAAATATTAATAAGCCTGATGCAATACAAAACAAAGAATGTGTACTGAGTGCTTTTGCTGAAGGAAATATTGTAAGATTAGAAGACGTACAGGATGAAGTATTTGCATCTAAGACCATGGGAGATGGTGTAGCTATTGTTCCGGAGAAAGGCATTTTATATGCTCCGGCTGAGGGGGAAATAGCAACTGTTTTTAAAACAGGCCATGCAGTTGGCTTAATCACTGATAATGGAACAGAGATTTTACTGCATATTGGAATTAATACCGTGGAAATGAATGGAAAAGGTTTCAAGGTATGTGTACCAGAGGGGAAGAAGGTAAAACGTGGCGACGTATTGGTTGAATTTAATATAGAAGAAATAAAAAGGGCAGGCTATGATACAACCACTTTATTACTAATTACCAATACAGATGAACATGAAAATATTGAGATTATTAAATCTGGATATGTGACGCAAAAAGACAATCTTATAACTGCCAGGAGGAAATAAAATGCAGAACACTATTTTTCCGGAAGGATTTTTATGGGGTGGTGCAACAGCAGCAAATCAGTGTGAAGGTGCTTGGAATGAAAAGGGAAAAGGAATGTCAGTTGCTGATTGCAGCATGTATAAGAGGAATATGGATCATGGCGATTATAAGGCACAGCATTCAATAACCAGTAAGGATATTGAGGAAGCAATGCTAAGCCGGGATACAAGCAAATATGCAAAACGTCATGGAATTGATTTTTATCACAGATACAAAGAAGATTTGGACTTGTTTCAGGAAATGGGATTTAAGACACTTAGAATATCTATCCAATGGACAAGAATTTATCCAAACAGTATCGAAGAAGAACCAAATGAAAGTGGATTACAGTATTATGAAGAGTTATTTAAAGAAATGAAAAAGAGAGGGATTGAACCGTTAGTGACGCTGCATCATTATGAAATGCCACTGTATTTATCCAATCATTATGACGGCTGGTATAAAAGAGATGTAATCGATTTGTTTTTAAAATTTTGTAAGACCGTATATAAAAGATACAATGGATTAGTAAAATACTGGTTAACCTTTAATGAGATAGATAGTGTGTTTCGACATCCTTTTACGACGATTGGATTAGTAGAAGATCGTTATCCCAAAGAAAAATGGGAAGAAATCATTTATCAAGCTGTACATAATCAGTTTGTAGCAAGTGCATTAGCAACAAAATATCTGCATGAAATGATTCCGGGTGCGCAGATGGGCTGTATGATTACCAGAACGTTAACCTACCCTGAAAACTGTCATCCACAAAATGTATTGATTGCTTTAAAAGAAAATAGAAAAAATTATTATTATTCTGATGTTCAGGTACGGGGAGAATATCCTGACCACATTAAAAAGGAATGGAAAAGAAAAAATATTCAGATTATTTTTGGGGAAGAAGATGAAAAAATACTGAAAGAATATCCAGTGGATTTCGTTTCCTTCAGTTATTATATGAGCCGCGTTTCAAGCATGGATGAAACAGACAAAGAGCAAGTAAGCGGCAACCTCACAAGTGGAGTTAAAAATCCTTATCTGGAAACAACGGAATGGAACTGGCAGATTGATCCAACCGGTTTATGTATTTCGCTGATTGAGCTGTATGACAGATATGAGAAACCGCTGTTTATTGTTGAAAATGGACTGGGAAGCATGGATACAGTGGAACCGGATGGAAGCATCCGGGATGATTACCGCATCCGGTATTATAAAAATCATATTCAGGCGATTGCTGATGCCATTGAAGAAGGGGTAGAAGTTATGGGATATACCCCATGGGGATGTATTGATATGGTAAGTATGTCTACCTGCCAGATGTCAAAACGATATGGATTTATTTATGTTGATTTGGATGACATGGGTAATGGTTCCTACGAAAGAAAGAAGAAGAAATCATTCGGTTGGTATAAACAGGTGATTGCCACAAATGGTAAAGATTTGGAAAATCATAAGATATAAACTGTGTATGGCAAGCTTTGAACTACTTATTGTGTCAAAAATCAGGCGAAACCTTCCATAAAACAAAAAGCGCATATAAGTTCCAAAAAGTGTCGGATAATTATATTTTTTGTGTAATTTTAAAATGAATTAAAACTAAAAGATATAGAAAAAAACTTGCATAATAGAACTACTAGTGCTAAAATTAAAATGTAAAAAATTGCCAAAAATACATTGGTAATGTTAAATATCAAAAAACTTGGGGGAGACTTTGATTAATTTTTGTATATCACCGTAACGGAATAAACTCTAAGGTGAGGTGTATGACGTTATTCAATTAGAAGGGGGGGGAAATTGAATGAAACGAAAAGTGAACTTTTTACGAGCTCTTTTATTGAGTTTTGCAATTGCATTTTCTGGATTATTTACAGTTAATGCACAGGAAACAACAACTGCCGGACTAAATCAAACATCGGATTTAAACGCTGCTGCGGCTAGTGTTTACCTTACCTTTGATGATGGACCCAATAATGCAACTTCACAAACCTTAATTAATAATCTTAAAAATGCAGGTTGCTACCAGGCTACATTATTTGTTTGGGGAAATAAAATTGCAAGCAACCAATCAGCTTGGAATGCCTATTTAAATTCAGGCTTTAGCCTTCAAAATCATAGCTGGACACACTCTTATATGAACAATTGGAGTTATCAGCAGGTTTATAATGATTTTCAGCAATGCAACCAAGCGATCCAAAACGCCGGTAAAGCAAAACCTACGAAGGCCAGACTGCCTTATCTTTACAGTAATACTGCCATTACGCAGGCATGTTCAGCATTAGGGCTGTCCATTGTTACTCCGACAGTTTACACAAACGATTGGAATGGTGCCAGTACAGCGGCTATTATAAGTTCTTGCAACAGCTTGCAGGCTGGCGGTAACCCTTTGATGCATGATGCGTATCAAACGACTGTTTCGGCTGTTCCAAGCATTGTGAATAACCTAAGGAATCGTGGTTTCGGGTTTGTACAATATTAAGAACCGGAATAGTATGAAACGCTGCCCGTTTTTACGGGCAGCGTTTTTACTTCACGGTATTACAATTACCTGGGAGGTGAATATATGAGGAAGAGATTCTGCGTTGTATTTCTTGTAACTTTGTTATTGCCCGTGTTTTTTTTTATGATTACTAAGAAATCAACATCAGAATCATGGGTTCAGACAAACGGGCCATATGGAGGCTATGTCCATTGTTTTGCAATTGGGGGAAAGTATATTTTTGCCGGAACCGAAGGCGGGGGTGTTTTTCTATCCTCTAACAATGGTGAAAGCTGGAAGGAAGTCAATTTGGGTTTGATAAGTAAGAATGTCTATTCACTGGCTATCAGCGACAAGAATATTTTTGCAGGAACGAATGGTGGAGTTTTTGTCTCATCCATAAGCGATGTAAGCTGGGAGTTAATTGATTCAGCATTAACCGATACGATTGTGCTCTCTCTTACTGCTAACAATGACAATATCTACGCGGGTACCAGTAATGGGATATTTTACTCTGCTGACAATGGCATGAGCTGGAAAGAAGCCGGTAATAGCTTACTATCCATGAATGTCAATTCCGTTACTGTAAGCGGTGCAAATATTTTTGCGGGAACGGAGGACGGCGGTATATTTCGGTCTGCTGATAATGGGGTTAATTGGAGTCAGATTAATACAGGTTTGACAATATTGCAAATTAATTCCCTTTCCGTAAGCGGGTCCACAATTTATGCCGGTACTTATGGCGGCGGCGTATTTGCATCCAATAACAACGGTGCAAGCTGGAGGGCTGTTAATGCAGGTCTGTCAAATAAATATGTTTATTCCCTTGCAACAAGCGGTAACAAGGTCTTTGCAGGAACTGAGGATGGCATATTCCTATCAGACAACAACGGTGCAAGCTGGGAGGCAGTTAACTCAGGGCTGACCAATCGATTCACCTATTCATTAATCATAAGTGATTCAAATATTTTTGCAGGGACAAGCGGTGGTGGAGTGTTCCTATCCACTAACGATGGTACAAGCTGGAATGTTGTTAATACGGGTTTGATCAATACACATGTCAGTTCTTTTGCCATAAGTGAAACAGAAATTTTTGCCGGGACGAATGGTGCAGGTGTTTTTCTTTCCGAAGACAATGGTACGATTTGGAGGCAGGTTAATACAGGCTTGACAAATTCCTATATATTTTCCCTTGCCATAAGTGGCACTAATATTTTCGCGGGAACGAACGGGGGCGGAATTTATCTCTCCGCCGATAAAGGTTCAAGCTGGAGGGAGGTTAATACAGGCTTGACCAATAAATATATTTATTCCCTTGCCGTGAGTGGTACGAATATTTTTGCAGGAACTTTTGGCGGCGGGGTATTTTTGTCCTCTGATAATGGTTCAACTTGGAGAAGTGTGAATAAAGGTTTGATGAATACTAATATAGGGTCTTTAGTAGTGAGTGGAACGGATCTCTTTGCAGGAACCTTTGGCGGCGGAGTATTTTTATCCTCCGACAATGGTTCAATTTGGAAGGCAGTGAATACAGGCCTTACGAATACCCAGATTTTTTCTCTTGCTGCGAGTGGCGGGTTTATAATAGCTGCAACTCCTGGTGAAGGGGTATTTCTATCTGGCAGCAGTGGTGTAAGTTGGAAGCCTGTTAATTCAGGTTTATCTAATACTAATGTTGATTCGCTTGCCATAAAGGGCTCAACTATCCTTGCCGGTACTTATGGCGGCGGCATATTTTATTCTTCAAATAAGGGTAGAAGCTGGAGGAAAGTAAATTCAGGCTTGGAAAATATTGATGTCTATTCGATATTAACCAGTGATACAAATATCTTAGCCGGAACCAGTGGCAGGGGAGTCTGGAAACGGACACCTTTACCTGAATAGCTGCAGAAGCAGGGCTGAGACACCGCAAAGGGACATGACTAAAATTGGGTTCCACTTCCATTTACGCAGTATAATGAAAGCTATGATGAAAATTCCGGCTCCGGTCCAATTGATATTTTCAAGCTTAATGGCGGCACCGTTAAAAAGCACCAGAGACAAAATTGAGAGACCGGCTGCGGCAATCAGGGCAACGACTGCCGGGCGTAGGCTGGATAAGATACTTTGCAGTGTTGATACGCCTTTGTATTTATAATATACATAGGCGAGCAGCGAAACGATAAAACAGGAGGGCAGGATGCAGCCCAATGTTGCAATTAGGGCCCCGCCTATACCAGCGATACGTATTCCAACAAAAGTAGCAGAGTTGATGGCAATGGGTCCCGGCGTCATTTCTGCAATGGTAATCAGATCGGTAAATTCACTCATGGTAAGCCAATTGTGAGTTGATACTACCTGATTCTGAATCAGAGGCATGGCGGCATATCCCCCGCCAATGCTAAACAATCCGACCTGCAGGAAGCTGAGAAAAAGCCGGATATAAATCATGTTTGCATCTCCTTTCTATGTTGCAGTAACTCTTTGCAGATTCCAATCAGGGCGGCAGCCAGGATGATATAAATCACATTCACATCCAGGAAAAAGGTTGCAATGAAGGCAGCTGCCATAATAACAGCATTGCCGTAAGATTTCTCCTTAAGCACGTTGGAACCGAGTCCGCATGCTACATCCAGAATAACTGCCGTCACACCGGCCTGCATCCCTTTTAAAACAAGTGCAATATATAGATTGCTTGCAAAGGCCTTATAAAAAAATGAAATAACAGATAGGATGGCCATGGGCGGTAAAATTGTGCCGGCAATTGCTACCATCATTCCAAACAGCCCGGCAATACGCCAGCCGACAAGGATTGCCGCGTTGACAGCGATTGCCCCTGGAGATGACTGCGCCAGCGCTGTTAAGTCCAACATTTCCTGTTCATCGATCCAGTTTAGTTCATCAACAAATTTTCGTTTCATAAAAGTAATAATGACAAAGCCGCCGCCAAAGGTAAAAGAACTGATATAAAGCGTGCTGAGAAATAGTTTGAATAAAATTTTTATGTTACTGTGAGCTTGTGTTTTACTTATCATATTAACTCCAATCTGGGTGCTTTAGCACACCTGCGCTCATTTCAAGCTTCTTCCCCTATTATTTGAGATGCCGCAAAACGGCATCGTGTTTGAAGGTGTGAATATACTTCTGTTTTCACACGATCCTCCTTACCTTTATCATATCCCTTGTATATAAATGTGTAAAATGCTATTATTTTATTAAAGTAATGCTATATTTGATATGATAAAAGGAGGGCATACCGGTGACAATACGTCATATGAAAATATTTTTACAGGTGTATCAGACACAAAATATTACGCGGGCAGCGGAAATTATGCATATGACCCAACCTGCTGTAACGAGATCAATCCAAGAAATTGAAGCCTACTATGGCGTATGCCTGTTTGAACGTATCAACAGGCGGCTTTTTGTGACAGAAAGCGGCAAGCAGCTGTACGCGCAGGCGTTGCATATTGTGGATTCTTTTGATATGATGGAAAAGGGACTGCGCAACTGGGATAGCTTTGGCGTTTTGCGTGTAGGGGCAAGTATTACCCTGGGAAACTATCTGCTTCCTGAGCTGGTTTGTCAGTTTCAGAAACAACGTCCTAATATACAGGTGCAGGTAACCGTTGCAAATGGTGCCATCCTGCAAAAAGCGCTGCTCGTCAATCAGCTGGACATCGCCCTGTTGGAAGGCGGCGTCAGTGAACCGGAACTGCAAACAGAGGTTTTCGAAAAAGATCATTTAGTCTTGATCGTATCACCCAGCCACCCTTTACTTACACAGGAGAAAATTGTGTTAAAAGATCTGCTCCCTTATCATTTCCTTTTGCGGGAAAAGGGCAGTGTTGGACGAACTTTCTTAGATAATGTATTTGCAATTAGGGGAATTACACTGCACCCCCTGTGGGAAAGTGCCAGTACGCAGGCAATTGTCAAAGCGGTAGGGTATGGGATCGGGCTTTCCATTTTGCCGGAACAACTGGTATGCAGTGACATTACTGCCGGAACTATAGGTACCCGTGAAATCATGGACGAGAGCTTTGACCGTCTGAATTATCTTGTATGGCATAAGAATAAATATTTGACAACGGCGGCACAGGAGTTTATCGCTCTTTGCAAAAAAACAAGGGACTGAACCCACTACCATTAGTAAAATTAAATGGTAGTACAGCCTTGAATAAAAACGACCTGAAGCTGTCCCTATAGGGCTATCAGTTTGTTACAATTCACAGCTCTGCAAAAATCAGCAGGTCTGTGAACCGTAACACGCTTCGCGATGCACACAAAACGCAAAACCAGCGTTTTGGCGCTGCTATACTCCGGTTTTCTGTGACTTTCGCTTCGCTGCACTCACAAAAAACACGTCGGGTATATCGGCTGTAAATAGTAACGATATTCCATCACTTTTATTTGAATTATCAATCCGACGATAAATAACAATATCCGCTTAAGGTAACGTCTTTGGCAAAAAAATAAGCTGCTGTAATTGTGCTCCCAGATTCCATTTTACTGGATAATCCGGTAAGCCAATTCACAACAGCCTGACCCCTGCTATAAAACTTCTTTTTTACGAACTACTTCTATAGGTATTTTAAAAGTAGAAATTAATTTATCATAGCATTCTTCACATATATTAAATTTATGGACCTCTAAGTCATATTTCGAAAAATATCCCCACTCCTTGGCTGCCTCAAAGACATCTTCTTTCATTATTCCTTGTTCCATAACAATCTTTTTCCCACACATGTTACAATATATATCATTGTTAATGCGGATTTTCATCTTAACCTTGTCCATGTGTTATCCCTCCTGCTAACTTGGCCAATTTCTTAATACCATTATAACGTTTTCCATGGAATTTTTACAGTGGTAATTACTGTATCTCAATTCTCCTAGTAATATCCAATACCGAAATTGTATCTGAGTTTTCATGACTTCTTAGAAAAGAGCCAAGAGAAGTATAGACATGGAGCCGGCGTTTGGTCAGGTGAAATCCCCTCTGATCTAGTAACGTTTTCAATATAGTACTTATTGCAGCCACATAATAAGGGCATCTTCCACCGGTGCTTCGTAAAAGTTCTTCCTCACCCCTGCCTCCAGAAAACCTGATTTGTGGTATAATGCGATTGCTGATAAGTTGCTTACCCGCACTTCCAGGGTGAAGGCCGCCAACCCCTGCTTTTGACCAAGTTCTATCAGGGCCGTTAACATAGCGTGCCCTATTCCCTGTCCCCTGTTGGCTTTTTTCACTGCTACGTTATTAATTTGTCCTTCCCCGGCAACTCCCCATAGCCCGCAATAAGCAATTATTTCATTCCGTTCTTCTGTTTCCTTCTGTTCTTCAACAACCAGGTAGATATTTTGACTATTTTGAAGAGAATCCTTAAAATCTGCCATACTCCAGGGTTTTGAAAATATACTGCATTCTATTTCATGGACTGCAGGCAAGTCCATTTCTTTCATACTTCGGATATTCATGGCCGCTCCCTTTTGTCCTCCGGACAACGATTGATTTAGATTTTCGATCCCAATCCTTTATCTGATAAGGATTGGTCCACTTTTTCTTTTTCCATTAATTCTCTCTCCGCCTGGGATAACCTAAGGTACGTAGGTTCATGGGTATCCGCATTCTCTGTTAAACCTTTCTTGTAATAAATAATCCCTAATGCACCAACAGCGGCAGCTCTCTGCTTTGCTAAATGAACCGGTGCAAAATGAATAGGAACCGTCATATTTTCCCGAAGTTTATCTTCATAGACCTCTACACCATCACCTAAAAATATTACTTCTTTACCCATCTCATTTAATTCAGCAGCTATTTCCATGATTTCAACTGCTTTTTGTGGTACAACAACCGTAAATTCATCCTTCACATATCTATAAATTCCTGTATATACCTGATTTCTCCTGGCATCCATAATCGGGCAGATGAAACAATCTGTTCCATATAAATTGTAAGCAAGGGCATCCACGGTAGGTATATTAATAATAGGTTTATTTAATACTAAGCCTAACCCTTTTGCGGTAGAAGATCCAATCCGGAGCCCGGTAAAGGACCCCGGACCGCCTGCTACTGCAATTGCATCTATATCTTTCAGTTCCAGTTCTAATATCTTGACAATCTCATCAAGCATTGGTAATAAGGTCTGTGAATGGGTCTTTTTATTATTTACTGTATATTCTGCCAGTAATTTCTCCTCTGTAACGATTGCAACCGAAGCAACTAATCCTGAACTGTCTATTGCTAATAACTTCATACGAACCTCTTCCCGGATATTTTACATTAACTCCGGATCCTTTTATCTTATTCTATTTTAACTTTATATACTTACTTAATTTGCTTTTGAATCGTTTGATGCAGTTGGTAGAATTCGTTTTATTCTATCTGATTTTTTCATTCTCCAATGTAATTCTTCTATAATCAAACCCCTTATTCAAATCCTTTTCAATGGTGATAACTGTGGGATTCTGCGGCAGTATTTCTTCAATCAGATTTGACCATTCGATTAAGCAGACTCCGTTGCCATAAAAATAGTCTTCATATCCAAGTTCATACATTTCTTCGATATCTTCTATGCGGTAGACATCCAAGTGATAAAAGGGTATTCTTCCTTCTTCATATTCCTGAATAATAGTAAAGGTTGGACTGCTAACAGGTTCCTCAATGCCAAGACCTTTAGCAAAGCCCTGGGTAAATACAGTCTTCCCGGTACCTAAATCACCTAAAAGGCAATATATTTCTCCAGCCTCTGCCTGCTCCCCTAATCGCTTTCCTAAGTTATAGGTGTCTTCCGCTTTAAAACTCTCTATAATCATACATATCTCACTTTGCTATTATGGATTTGTTTATCTACGTGCAATTATAGCAGATTGGTTTAAAAATTCAAGTAGGTTCGGTGGGGACTGTATATGGTTGAATAGAGTGCCCGAATAATATAAGGAGGGAATAGACAAACGATAAGGGGCTGTTGCAGAATAGCAAATTATTGAAGTTTATCAATGCTATTCTGTGACAGCCCCTTTTACCGTATTCATTTATATTTAAGTTGGAATAAGAGTATGGCAAAGTCAAATTACAGACGGTTTTTTAATAAACGATAGGTATAATGTCCGATAACACCTAAGAAAACGCCTTTAAAAAGATTAAAAGGGGTAATTCCATAAAGGATAAGTGTAAATTTATCTTTGATTCCTGGAATCATGGTTGCTGCAGCAAGTACATTTTCCATTCCGCCGTAAAGAGTTGCGTACAGAGGTATCGTAACAAAATAGTTCATTAAAAATCCTGCTACTGTCATACAAATGGTAGCAGCACCAAAGGTAAAGAAAGATTTATATTTATTTTTCATTTTTCTGTAGATAAGGGCTGCCGGTACAACATAAGCAGCACTTACAATAAAGTTAGCAAATTCACCCACGCCTCCGGTGTTCGTTGCCGTGATGCCCTTAATTAAGTTCTTTATTAACTCAATTACAAGACCTGCAACAGGACCGAATTGAAATGCTCCTATGATAGCAGGAATGTCACCAAGGTCAAGTCTTAAAAATCCAATGAAAGCAGGTGATTCCAATAACATGAGCACATAGGCAAGTGCTGATAACAGGCTGATGGTTACCATTGCCCTTGTGGTAAAGACGGTACCTTTTCCTTTATTTGTTTTTGATGGTTTAAATTTTGTTTCTTGAGTCGTAGATGCCATATTATTCACTCCTCGTATTATAAGTTTATAGACCTCAACCATAGAGGCTATAGACTTATTTTTATGATATAGGTATTGGATTAATTGTTGGTCATACCTACATAGTTAATAAGTTACTTTATAGTCATGGTCCCAGATGTTACAATTAAGTTCATAAGAACTGTAGCTGTGGTCACTGCTTCTCACTCCAGCAAAACATTTTGTTATTGCCAAGAAAGCTTGCAGCCCTAATGCTACGCTAAGACTTATTACACAAATGCTGCATCTCGGTATCTAGCCACCAGCAGGGTATTTCTTACCGGAGAATGCTAATAACGCGAGGGTTAGGGTAGCGTAGTG
>JBAVPE010000072.1:0-44180 GCA_049692775.1 Anaerocolumna sp.
TTTTATAACTATCATATGTATGTTTTTACTTGCCTTTCCCTCACTACGTTCGGCCGGTCGGTGTAAAAACATACATATGATATCACGAAAATGGAGATGAAATTTTATTAACAGCATCTAAAATATCAGTAAAAACAGGCTATGAGAGTTTACGAGAGTACTCCATTAAAAAAAGGAGGAAAATATGTATAAAAAATTTATAACCACGTTGATTATTACTTTGAGTACTTTTAGTTTGCTAGGTTCAGGTGTAATAATAAGACCAGCCGTCGCAGATGCTGCTTCCGATACCGGTAAAGTGCAGCTATTAAGTACCACAACCAGTGACGACCTGCAATCTGTTTTTAATATCTTTTCCGAGGTAGCAGATATCATTGGTGTGGAGGAACAGACTGTCATGGATAAAATGGCCAGTGGAAGTAGTTTGGTGAATATTGCCGAAAGTAACAATATCAGTGAATCAGCGTTGCTGGAAATGCTTTGTGATAGGGCGGAGGCCCGTATTAATAGTGCTTTAGCAGATAATACCATAACAGCAGCAGAGGTGTCCAATATGAAAACTTATATGCCCGTCATGTTTAAACTACTGGTTGAAAATAAATATTTCAGTTCAGACAAAATGTTGGATGCACCGAAAAGTTTAACAGCAATATCCTTAAATTTAACTACAATAACTTTAAATTGGAATTCCGTTTCAAAAGCAACTTCTTATTACATTTACAGGTCAACATCAACTTATGGAGCTTATAAAAGGTTAGCAACTGTTAAAACAACAAGTTATACTGATAAAAGTGCTGTAAAAGGAATGACCTATTATTATAAAGTGAAAGCAATCAGCAGTTCAGGTACGAGCCCGTATTCTTCGCCTTTAAAAGCAACGGTAGGCAGCAATTTCAGCAGCAGTGGCAGCAGTTTAAGCGTACCAGGTAATGTTACAGCTACGGCTGCAAGTGATACAAAGATAACGATAAAGTGGAGCTCTGTTACCAATGCAACGTACTATTATATATACAGGGCCACTTCTTCCACCGGAACATATAGTAAGGCCGGTTCTTCCACTGCAACAAGTTACACGGATACCTCCCTGAGTGCCGGTACAACCTATTATTATAAAGTAATCGCCTTAAATAATTCAAGTGAAAGCGGATATTCCTCTGTAGCATCTTCAACTACGGATGCCTCCTTCGATCTGGATACACCGGATGATCTTGATATTACAGACTACAGCGAGGATGAAATAACGCTGGAATGGGACGAAGTAGATGATGCGGATGGTTATTATGTCTATAGGGCAACTTCCAAATCAGGGACCTATAGTAAAATAGATACGGTTTATGACACCGAATATACGGATTATGACGTATCAGACGATACGACCTATTATTATAAAGTGAAAGCCTATAATGGCGATGGTACCAGTGAGTATTCTGTCATTGTCTATGCCACTACCGATGATTCTGACAATGATTTGGATGCGCCGGATGATCTTGATATTATAGATGTCAGTGATGATGAAATAACATTGGTATGGGATGAAGTGGATGATGCAGATGGTTATTATGTATATAGATCAACCTCTAGATCGGGGACCTATACTAAGTTAGATTCCGTTGATGATACCGAATATACAGATTATGATTTATCCGATGATACAACCTACTATTATAAAGTAAAAGCCTATAATGATGATGGCACCAGTGAGTATTCATCTGTTGTTTATACCACAACCGATTCTGACGATCTGGATGAACCGGATGATCTTGACGTTACGGATGTCAGTGATGATTCTATAACGCTGGAATGGGATGAGGTAGATAATGCAGACGGCTATTATGTATATAGGGCAAAATCCAAATCAGGGACCTATACCAAATTAGATTCCGTTGATTATAACGAATATACGGATTATGACCTATCTGACGATACAACCTATTACTATAAAGTGAAAGCATATAATGATGACGATACCAGTGATTATTCAGCAATTGTTCATGCTACTACGGATGAAGATTAATACTGTGAATCATAAAATGTAAATAACCTCTGACAGAAAAAAAGGCATTTTTCAAGTAATAAATCTTGAGTAATGCCTTTTATATGCGTGCCCGGCATGTGGGCGTAAGCTAACGGGTGAAAGTCCCGAGTACGGGTTAGCAATGCCAAATACATAGTCCAAGCACAAGCGTGTCTCCGATGAGGGGGGATCCGATGATCAGCCTCCTGCTTGTTAAATAGTTAGAACAATAATAATTAAATAATTTTTGTAAATAATGCCAATTGATTTATGAATTATTTCTATTTATAATATAATTAATTGCCAGGTAAATGTTCCCATACGGTTAAAAAGTATAGTAATATTTTTATATCGTTATGATTATAACTGGGGGGCTGGAGGAATATATTTTAGAAAGAGAATATTAACGGAGAAAGGATGCCCTTAACAGATTTGATTAATCGGGTATATGGTGTGATTATGCCAAAACTTAAATTAAGATGGATTATTTGCTTTCTGGTCTTCAGTTTTCTGGGATATTTAGGTGGTACCCATAGGAATTACGTATATGCATCGGAAGCAATCTTATCTTCTGATGATGCGCTGAAATTAGCTACTGCTTTTATTAATATGGATCGTGATACTAGTGAAGAATCTTTTAAAAGCAATATATATGTGAATAGCTCAGAAGAAATTTTCAATATAGACGGGGAAATCTCGGGATATCTGATTCAATTGGAGGATATTGACAAGAATCCATCCGGATATGTCATAGTTGGGGCGTCCCATCAGCAAATGCCGGTCATAGAATATGCCTATGACGGAGAATGTTTCCTCGAAACGGCCAGGCAATATATTACAAACCGGGAGGGACTGGCAGCCGACGATTTAATGATATATTATTTAGGAGGATTGGATTATTATATTGGAACTGCCGATGACAAATATATATATAAAGTGTCCTCGAATGGAATAGTTAAAATCAAACGAACCGAAGTGAACGCCTCGGAACAGATTGAATTTAATGATACCGGAAAAGAGTACATTAATGAGTTATGGAAAACCTGGGAAGATTACGTAAAAGAAAATGTCAATAATATTAATATAAGTAATATAAGTAAAGATAACATTATTGCTGCGGATAAAACCAGTCAGCCAGTTTATGACAGTGTAAGTTCTGTGTTTATTCTGAATTATGATAAGGTACCTTATACTACAATATTTGACCGCAATAATGATGAGGATTACCAAAGCGGCGGGGTTTGTGCAACCAATTTAATGTTATATTGGTATTGTCAGGATACGAAATATTCTGAACTGTTCCAAACAAGTTGGAATAATGTATTTCATAATCTGTATGATGACATGAGTATATTGCAATACTGCGGAGCGGAGCCGGACGAATTTCTGTTGGCGGTAAAGGATTATTTTAAAACTAATGCTTCAGGATACAGCTCTGCTGCATTTTATAGCTTTAATGCCGATTGGGACAGAGTTTCAACAGAAATTGACAACAACTGCCCTACGGCTATAGTATTGCAGGAGGGTGTCTCCAATGAAAAACAATATGTCCTGGGTGTAGGCTACAAGAACTATAAAGTTGGTACAGTGGATTCACCTTTTGTATTGATTGCGGATGGGTTTGGAAGTAAGGCTGTCCGTTATGTACATTATTCTACAGATCATAAATTAGGAGGCGGGATTGCAGTAATTCGATTAAGGCCTTATTAAGGTAAAATAAGCCAGTAATAATAAAGCAGTAATAATAAATTTGAGGTGATAGCCAGCTATGGCTATCACCTCAGATTTTTAATTTTGCAGAGAAAACAGTTCTAAAAGAAAACAGCTCTAAGGATGTGTATGTCTGCTGACATAGGCAGAATCATTTCTATTTATTTCGTTCTTATTGCATTCTCCTTCTATCTATGTTAAAATCCTTCTTAGTGGAAACCGAATCCAGGAGGAATTCTATAATGAATGAAATAAAGGTGAGTATTATTGTTCCTGTTTATAATGTAGAAAAGTATCTGAAACAATGTATGGATAGTTTGGTAAACCAGACTCTGAAAGATATTGAAATTATTGTAGTGAATGATGGTAGCCCTGATAATAGTATTAAGATATTAGAAAAATATGAAAAGAAATACCCCGATATTGTCAAGGTATATACGACAGAGAATCGGGGGGTCAGTCATGCCCGTAATTATGGTTTAGACCATGCCATGGGTGAATTTATTATGTTTGTCGACAGTGATGATTTTATAGAGCTTGATATGGCGGAGAAGCTTTATACCAAGGCGGCAGAAGACCAGAATGATCTGGTGATGTGTGCCAGATATAATGTTTATGAAGTGGAAGGTAAGGCAGAATTAAAGCGTAAAGTCATGAATATCTTTTCCATGAATCAGAACTTCAGAATGTCCGAACGGAAGTTTGAGTTAGTTCATGCTTCTCCTTTTCCCTGGGACAAGTTATTTAAACGTACTTTACTTTCCGGTATAAGGTTTCCGGAGGGAATCCGGTTTGAAGATCTGGTGGTTGCCTTTGAAGCAGCGGTGATGGCTGAAAGTATTGGTGTAGTGCCGGAACCTCTCTATAACTATAGAAAGACGACACAGGCAGGGTTTTTAAATAGTTTTTCGGAAGCCACCAAGGATATCGTGAAGGCTTTTACTTTGTTGTTTGATTATATGAAGGAACATGAATTATTTGATACCTTTGAAGAAGAGTTAGAGTATATATGTACCAGGCATTTCTTTTTCCGGTATGAGTCTTTTTATTCAGACGGAAAGAAAGGACAGCTAAAACTTAAAAAGGATATTATTAATCTGACACAGGATTTTCTGGATAAAGAAATTCCGGATTGGGCAGAGAATCACTATCTGCGTTATACGGCAGGAGCGGCGCTGAAAAAGCACCTGAAATATTATGTGGACAGAAAGAAAACAATCCGTTATGTAACCACGAGGGAACGTATACCGGGTGTAATATATAGGGTAGTTTTAAAATTTGCAGGATTAAAGGATAAAATAGTTAATAAATGGAGAAAATTTAAAAAGACAAAAAAGAAAATGGCGGCGATAAAAAAGAAATTGCACAAGTTACGTATTTATAAGTTGTTTCATAAGCCATTAGACTTAAAATATACGCAATATTATGAAACCTTAGCGGTTAACGATAAGGTTATTTTATTTGAATCCAAACATGGAGATGATTTGGCGGGCAATATTTTTAATATGCTATTAGAAACAGGAAGAGATAAATATAAGGATTTTCAGATATTGCTTGTTTTAAGAAAAGAACTTTTCGAAACTTATGGTAATTTATTAAAGAATTATAATATAAACCACGTAAAATTTACAGAATTACATTCGGATGAATATCTGCGTGCATTAGCGGCAGCCAGGTATCTCGTTACGGATACCAGCCTTCCGCCTTACTACATTAAGAAACCGGATCAGGTATATTTAAACACCTGGCATGGCACCCCCCTTAAAGCCATGGGCAGGATTGTACCGGATAGGGAATATGCCCTTGGCAATGTACAGAGAAACTTTAATATTGCAGATTATTTATTATATCAGAATGAATTTTCAAAGGATATCTTTCTGCAGGATTATATGCTGGATAAGATTTATGAAGGTAAAGTATTATTATCGGGTTATCCCAGAAATTCTGCTTTTTACCGTACTGACAGAAGGGATAAGATAAGAAAGGACTGCGGTCTGGAAGAAATGCAGGTCATAGTCTATATGCCCACCTGGAGGGGATTATTGCATAAGAAGGAGTCTAAGGCACAGGTTGATAGAATCTTCGGCTATTTAGCACATTTAGATCATACGTTAAGGAGTAATCAGGTATTATTTGTTAAGCTGCATCCATTTGTGAAAAAGAGTATTGATTATAGCCTGTTGTTACATGTAAGGGAATTTCCCGGCGAATATGAAGCATATGATTTCTTAAATGCCAGTGATATGCTGATTACAGACTATTCCAGCATCATGTTTGATTATGCTGTTTCTAAGAAAAAAATTATATTATTTACTTATGACAGAAAAGAATATTTAGGAGACAGGGGTATCTATATTGGTTTAGATGATATGGATCTGCCTAAGGTAGATACAGTTGAGGAATTAGTTGCAGAGATTAATAAGGAAGAATATGCATATCCTAAATTTTATGAACAATTCTGCAGCCTGGATTCTGCGGATACGGCAAAAAATGTATGTGATACGGTATTCTTAAATGAAGTAAATAAGGTTAAGACAGAAGAATATAAAAAGGAATCAAAGGACAATATTCTGATTTATGTAAAATTCTTACGGGATAATGAAGAGGATCAGGAATTTATAAAGAGAATGAACCAGATGAATTTAGGAATAAGTAATTTCTTTATCCATTTTAAGGCCGGTGCCATGAGGAAATCTTCGAAACTATTATCTCTATTTAACAAAGAAATAGGATATATTCCATTATCTCCCGGAAGAAATTACAGATTATCTGAATACTTTGCGTTCACTTTAACCTTCCGGCTTGGAATTGAGAATACATACACTAAGAGGAAACTGCAGAGCTTGGCTAAGCGGGAAAAACAGAAATTTTATGGTGACACAAACTTTGAATATGTAATTTATTATTCCGGGATGGATCTTATGCTGCTTCATGTATTTGAGCACTTCCAGGGTAAGAAGATATTTTATTTCCAGGACTTTAATTCAAAGAAATACAATAGTTCCAAAAAATACCGCAGAAATGTACAATATGTATTAAGAAATTTAGATAATTATACCCTGGCAATTGTTCCCGCCGCAATGCAGCAGTTAAAAGAGGTAAAGGAATTAAAAGAAAAAATCCGTGTTATGGTTGATGATGCCGGAGCAATTACAATTGACACAATACTAAAGGAGGCGAAATAGGGTGAAGGCTGGCGTTATTACATTTCATAGTGCCCATAATTTTGGAGCAACCCTGCAGACCTGGGCACTGCAAAAAGTCCTTAAAAATTATAAGATAGAAGCCTCTGTAATTAATTATCATCCCAGTATTATTGATGATTTATATAATCCGCTAAAAGGCAAATACGGAATGGAGAGAAGAATAGCGAAATATAAACTCCGCCGTCAGAATCCAAGAAGTCTGGAACGATATCAGAATTATACCGGCTTCATTAAAAAGAATTTCAACCTCCTGGGCGATTATATGACTTATGAGGAATTAGAAGCCGCAAAGCTTGACCTGGATGCTTATATAGTAGGCAGTGACCAGGTATGGAACAGTGAGCATATAGGCGGTTTTGATCCTGCTTATTTCCTTGATTTTGTGAAACCGGGACCCCTTAAATTTTCATATGCTGCCAGTATTGGCAGGGATTATATATTGCCGGTGTATCATGAGCAGATCAGAAATAGCTTAAAAAGCTTTACCTCTATTTCAGTCAGGGAAAAAAGTGCAAAAAAACCGGTTAAAGCCCTTACGAAGAAGCGGGTAGATGTAGTTTTAGACCCAACCTTACTTCTTGCGAGAGAGGAATATAACGAGATTAAAACGGTTCCGAATATTAAAGGCAAATATATTTTTGTGTATATGATGGAGCATAATCCTGAGGTTGTGGCTTTTGCAAACAAAGTATCTACCGCAACAGGTTTACCGATAGTGCAGAGAAGACCGAATAAAATATTTAAAAATGAAATTGCCTCCTGCTACACATCAGCACCGGGAGATTTCTTAGGGTTAATTGAAAATGCAGAATATGTAATTACGAACTCTTTCCATGGAACCGTATTTTCTATTGTATATGAGACACCATTTATCTCAATGCTTCATTCCAATACCGGAAGCAGGACGGTTGACTTACTCAAAGCTTTAAATATGGAATCGCATCTGCTTTATCATGCGGTAGATTTTGAGGATTTTTCTAAGTTTCAGATACAGGATCCGGAAAAATTAAGAAAAAGGATATTAGAGTTCAGGCAGTTCTCACTGTTGTTCCTGCTGGATGCATTAAAAAATAATGACCGCCAAAAAATAGTTGCCTGTCCGACCCAGATCAGAAAACATGAATGTTACGGCTGCTATGCCTGCAAGGAGATTTGTCCGGTGAATGCAATTACAATGGAAAAGGATTCGGAAGGATTCCGCTACCCTGTCGTAGACGAGGCAAAATGTATCAATTGCGGTGCATGCGACAAAGCCTGTATTCGGAAGACAAGCCATATAATCGAATATAGGGAACAGTATCCCAAAGTATATTCCGTAATGAACAAACAGGAAGAAATCCGCATGAAGAGTTCCTCCGGAGCGATTTTTCCTGAACTTGCAAGATATGTGATTGAAGAGAAAAAGGGTTACGTCGTGGGCGTTAAATACGATAAGGATATGAAGGTTGTTTCTTCTATTGCAGATAATATGGAGGATGTAAAAGCCTTTTATGGTTCGAAATATGTTAAGAGTGATTTTGACGGTATCTATCCTAAAATAAAACAGCTGTTAAATGAGAACCAGACCGTTTTATATTCCGGTTTACCTTGCGAATGCGCGGCACTTCGTTCGTTTTTAAAGAAGGATTATGAAAATTTAATGATCTGTGAAGTTCTGTGCCATGCAGCCCCATCCCCTAAGATATTTGAACAGTATCTGGGCTATTTGAATAAAAAATTTAATTCCAGGGTAGTTAACCTGACTTTCCGTAATAAAAATACAGGTTGGCTGATTCACAAATGCAGTATGGTGATTGAATTTGAAAGTGGTAAAAATTTAACTGTAAATTCCAGAAAGAATAATTATTTCCGTGCATTTTTAAATGACTATATTTCCAGACCCAGCTGCAGCTCCTGTGAATATACCTATAAAAACAGGGTTGGTGATGTAACCATCGGTGATTTCTGGGGGATAAAGGATATCGATCCATCCATGTTTGATGATAAAGGAGTCAGCTTAATTACGATTAATGATGACAAAGGCAATAAAATGTGGGATAATATTAAAGATAACTTTATCTATAAAGAGAGTAATATGACCAATGCCTTTAAGAAAAATCATAATAAACCAAGTCCTTTTAAGTTAGAACGGCTTGATGTATTCGACCGTCTGGATGAAGTCCCGATTAATAAATTGTTATACGAATATAACGATTTAAAGAAATAGTTAAGAAATGGTTTTTGATATGCAGTTAAAAGATTTAATTTTAGGGCCTATTCCGGTAAGAATAGGCCCGGATAATTGCCTGCAAGTCAGGCAGACAGGAGTTTAATTGAAAAAATATATAACTAATTTCACAAAATATCGATTTTTATTAGGTGAGCTGGTTAAAAAAGGTATCACTTTAAAATATAGAAGATCTTATCTGGGTATACTATGGACTTTAATAGAACCCTTATTGACCATGATTGTATTAACCATTGTATTTGGAACCTTATTTGGTAATGAGGAAAGGCAGTTTCCTGTCTACATATTATCAGGCAGGCTGCTGTATTCCTTTTTTTCTAACAGCACAAAGGTTGCCATGAAATCCATCCGCACACATAGCGGTATGATAAAAAAGGTATATGTACCGAAATATATGTACCCATTATCAAGTATACTCACTGATTATATTATATTTCTAATCTCCCTGATTATATTAGTGCTTGTCGGAATCGTTTTAAAAGTGCAGCCAACCTTTTACTTATTCCAGGCGGTGATTCCGTTACTATTAATGCCCATTATGGCCTATGGAATCGGTTTAATTCTATCAACCCTGTCCGTGTTCTTCCGGGACCTGGAATATATATGGTCTGTTGTTTTAATGATGGTTATGTATACTTCCGCTATCTTTTATAAGCCCGCTAAGATTATTGATGCCGGTTATGGGTGGCTGTTAGACATTAATCCGCTGTATTCAATTGTCGTAAACTTCAGGAATTCAATTTTTGGTATGCCGTTTGATCAAAGAGCCTTATCATTATCTTTGATTTACAGCTTTGGTTTTCTGGCTATCGGAACAGTTATGTTCCTTAAGAAACAAGATGAATTTATCCTGCATGTATAGCAGTAATTATGTTACGATTCACAGCCCTGCAAAAATGAGCAGATCAGTGAATTGTAATACGCTTCGCGATGCACACAAAACGCAGAACAAGTGTTTTGGCGCTTTCGTTATAGTTGTGTGAGTTATATAGTTTGACTACGGAATTTTACAATCGTAAAAAGGAGGCATACATGGAGAAAACAGCTGTTGAAGTGAAACATGTAAGTATGCGGTTTAACCTATCTTCCCAGAAGGTAGATAATCTGAAAGAATATTTCATAAAATTAATAAAAAAAGAACTTAAGTATAATGAATTCTGGGCCTTAAAAAATGTAAGCCTTAAGGTAAATAAAGGTGACCGCTTAGGCATTTTAGGACTGAATGGTGCCGGTAAGAGTACCTTATTAAAAATCATAGCAGGTGTGTTAAAACCGACGGAAGGCTCCATCACGGTTAAAGGTAAAATAGCGCCCCTTTTAGAGCTTGGTGCCGGTTTTGAGCCGGAATATACCGGTGCAGAAAATATCTACCTGTATGGGGCCGTTCTTGGCTATTCAAGGGAATTTATTGCGGACAAGTACAATGAGATCATTGAATTTTCAGAACTTGGTAAATTCATAGATGTACCCCTTAAAAACTATTCCTCCGGTATGAAGTCAAGACTTGGTTTTGCCATAGCTACCGTAGTAGAACCGGATGTACTTATCCTGGATGAAGTACTTGCTGTTGGGGATGCTAAGTTTAAGAAGAAATGCGAAGTGAAGATCCAATCCATGTTTGATAAAGGGGTTACCGTGTTATTCGTATCCCATTCCCTGCCTCAGGTGCAGAAGATCTGCAATAAGGCGGTTTTACTGGAACACGGTAAGATTATTGCACATGGCGGGATAGAGGAAGTCAGTGTAATATATGCGGAGAAGACGAAGTAAGAATAAGAGAAACCTAAAATGTTAAATCGATTTTAGTGTCATATTTTTGTTTTTAAATAAAATATTCAGATTAACGACACAATTTAATGAAACACATATATTGGATGCCATATACATTAATCAATAATTGAATCTAAAAAATTCATATATGATTAATGTATATGGCATTTTTATAAGAAATCATAAATATAAAATTAAATTATGCTTCCCCAGCTTTCGCCATACTCTTCAGTTTATAATTAATTGCAACCCCAATACCGATTAATACCCAGAATACGGGTGCTACGGTAATGGTAGAGTCGTTTGTTATACCGGCTATCATATATGCAACGGTTCCAATGAAGATTGAAACACCAGCCTGATAGTAGAAATTCTGAAAAGTTCCTTTCCAGAATAATTTAATACTGGAGACAAAATACATTGCATAAAATAATAAGAAAGCAATAAGGGCAAGAACACCGTATTGGACACCCATCTGCAAGTACAGATTATGGGGTCTTGTGATTAATTGTCCGTCAAATCCGGCATTATAGAGATTAACGTAATCCTGCTGAGGAAAAGTAAAAACGAAGGAATCGGCACCCGAACCAAGGAAAATATGATCTTTTAACAGGGGAATGGTACGGGACCATATATAACCCCTTCCGGAAGCAAATTTCTCATAACCTGTAAAAAGGGCAGAATCAGCGGTAATTATTTTATCGAATTTACCTTTGCCGTTTAAGAAATAGAAAGAATTATCACCTAATTGATTTGAAAAAATCCAATCCTTCCCATCGATATTAACTTTTATACACAGCATTTCATTATATACGGTTGGAGTTACCTGAATACCTGCAAAACGTGGATCACTAATGAGGAATCCGCTCGTTTCATTATTAAAGGTATAAGGTACTACGTTGTCGGCAGCATCAACTAATGATATTGTAATTTTATTATCTTTATTATCAATATTTAATTTTAAATCATTTTCTTTATAGGACATGATCAAGGAGTCCCCGGTTTTTATATCAGTCAAAGCCGGGGTTGTTTTCTGTATATTAAATACGCTATTTATGATACCTGTTATTTTAGTAAAATTAGCAGCCGTGAGTAAAATAACAGCTAAGATACCGACACTAATGATAGAAATCATGATTTTAGATTTTCGGAATATGTATTTCCGAAAGAAAATTACTATTAGTGCGAAAGCAAAACAAAGACTGATTAAACTGGTTTTAGACTGAGAGCCGATAACGCTGATCAATAATCCGGCCAGGGCTGTAACATAAAGGATAATCTTATTCCTGTTTTTTTCTGAAAATAATAAACCAATCAGTATAGGGATAATTAATGAAACATACACACCAACATAATTAGGATTATACAGGGTTAAATATACCCGGTTAGGGCCAAAGTTGAAATTTAAGCCTATTTTCCCCCAAAGTCCGCTGGGCAGGACAATTTTGGTACCTAAATTAGTTCCGATAAAATCATGTCCGACTGCCTGGGTTAATCCCAGCAATCCTATTATCAATACACCTATTAATAAGTAATGGAATACAAAACGGATATCTTCTTCTGACTTGATAAATAAAAATGCATAATACACAATCAAACAATATCCAAGGACCACAAATATGGATTCAAATTGTTCATAAATTCCTGTAAATCCAAAAGAAGGGTACTTCGAAAATATAGTTGAGAGTAATGCCAGCAGCCCATATATTAATACCGGCAGTAAAACAAGTGAAAATTTTGCGGTCATTTTATCATGGAATATCTTATAAAGCATTAATAATATCATGATGGAACATATAATAATAAAAAATATCTGCTTGTAATAAAGGAACACATCATCCCAGGATTCTTCATTTGAAAACCACTTGAAGCCGGATAAACCAGGATCATATTCATGAAACCGCATAATAAGGGGTAAAATAGCAGTAATGAATATTAATGGAAGTAAATAAAGTATATTGGCTGGCTGGTTATAAACTTTAGAGTTTTTTGAAGTGTGAGTGGTTCGTTTATTGTATTTTGAATTGTTCACTTTCATAGTTATCTCCTTAATGAAAATATTAGTTCTTTCTATCCACCTATTTTAATATGTATTTAATGCATTTACAAGTAATATAATAAAAAAGTGATGGTTAATTAAATTTCCATTAATTTCTCACAAAAGTTGACGAATCGACTTGTATTAAGTGCATATATTATTTATAATAAATACATTGGTGAAAGGTAGGTTATAAGCGTATGTATATAAAATACATTAAAAGAATTAATGATATAGTATTATCTTTCATAACAATAATATTAACATCCTGGTTATTTATTATCTTAATGCTTCTCATTAAATTAACATCGAAAGGACCAATTTTCTTTCAACAAAAAAGAATAGGGAAGAATAAGGGTAAGTTTAATATTTTAAAGTTCCGAACAATGAAAATAAATACGCCAAAAGATACTCCAACACATCTTCTTAAGAATCCGGAGCATTATATCACTCCAATCGGTAAGTTCTTAAGAAAGACAAGTTTAGATGAACTGCCACAATTATTCAATATATTAAAAGGTGATATGTCCATAGTCGGACCAAGACCTGCTTTATGGAATCAGTATGATTTGATTGCTGAAAGGGATAAATATGGTGTGAATGATGTCAGGCCGGGGTTAACCGGTTGGGCGCAGATTAACGGCAGGGATGAAATCCCGATTCAGTTAAAGGCTGGGTTAGACGGCGAGTACATAAAGAAGATGAGTTTTTTATTTGATATAAAGTGTATTATCAAAACCGTGGGCTGTGTTATGAGGCATGATGGCTTAAAAGAGGGTACAGATAATATAAGCGGTTAATATTAATAGAATAATAACGAGTATATAAAGTATATAAATTGAAAGGTATGTGTGTTTAAATGAAAAAGGTTCTTGTAATTGGAGCACATAGTTATATAGGGCGTAAATTTAAAGAATATGTATCAGAAATCTATAATATAGATTTAACGATAGATATGGTTAGTGCTTCAGATGGAGCTTGGCGCTTAGTAGATTTTTCTTTATATGATGTTGTATTACATTTATCCGGAATTGTCCATAGAAAAGAAAAGAGGAGTATGGAAGCACTCTATTTTGAGGTAAATCATATTCTGGCAGTAGAAATAGCGATGAAAGCGAAAGATAATAAGGTTAAGCAATTTATTTTTATGAGTACAGCTGCTGTATTTGGTTCACAATCAGGATGTATTACAAAAGAAACATTACCTAATCCTACTACTTATTATGGAAAATCGAAACTTGCAGCAGAACAAGATATCATCAAATTACAGGATAGTGATTATCATGTTGCAATCGTACGACCGCCTATGATTTATGGTGACGGGTGCAAAGGAAATTATCCAAGACTGGTTAAACTTGCGAAACTTACGCCTGTATTTCCGGAGTATCATAATAAAAGAAGTATGTTACATATTGATAATTTATCAAAATACTTAGTTGAATTAATAAGGAATGAAAGCGGTGGATATTTTCATCCTCAGGATGCGGAATATGTGGATACATGTGAGATGATAGTGAAGATACGGAAAGAGATGGGAAAAAAGACGCTATTAATTCATTATTTAAATAATACTTTAAGCTTTCTGGTTAAGAATAATGTAAGTGTATTTCAAAAAATGTTTGGTAATCTTTATTTTGAAAAATCCTTATTTTAAATATAGAAAGTTTATATAATAGATTGAATCAATAAAGTACATGGTTCCTAGTTGGAGGGAGTTATGGATAAAATTAAAATATTACAAATCAATAAATTATACTATCCTGTCACCGGAGGAATCGAACGAGTTGTGCAACAGATAGCAGAAGGCTTAAAAGAGAAGACTGACATGGAAGTATTAGTATGTCGGAACCGCGGTAAGACTGTGACAGAAGATATCAATGGAGTGAAGATTACCCGGGCAGGCAGCCTGGGCATATTATCCTCAATGCCTATATCTTTAGCGTTTATTAGTAAGTTAAGGAAATTATCGAAAGATAAAGATGTACTTCACTTTCATATGCCTTTCCCCTTAGGAGATTTAGCCTGCTTGTTATCAGGTTATAAAGGGAAAGTAGTTGTATGGTGGCATAGTGATATAGTAAGGCAAAAAAAATTAATGAAATTGTATAGGCCAATTATGGAACGGTTTTTAAAAAGGGCAGATGTTATTATCGTCGCAACCCAGGGACATATTGACGGTTCTGATTATCTTCCCGGGTATAGAGATAAGTGTGCGATTATTCCGTTCGGTGTTGAACCTATGATTGAATATAGAGGAGCGCAATATTTAAAAAAAGCAGTTCCAATACATAAAGATAAAATAAACCTGTTATTTGTTGGCCGCTTTGTATATTATAAGGGCTGTGAGGTCCTTTTAAGAGCTGTCAGTCAAGTGGATGGGATTGAATTAACCATGGTTGGAAGCGGAGAATTAGAAGCTAAATTAAAAGAAGAAGCTGTTTTACTTGGAATTCAAAATAGAATAAATTTTCGTGGTAATCTGGATGAGAATGAACTTAATAAAGCATTTGAAGATTGTGATGTTTTCGTACTGCCTTCGGTACTGAAAAGTGAAGCATTTGGTTTAGTTCAGATAGAAGCAATGGCATATGGTAAGCCTGTAATTAATACGAAGCTTCCTAGTGGAGTACCTTATGTAAGTATAGATCATCTTACCGGATTGACCGTCCCCCCGGATGATGTACAAGCTCTGGCGAATGCAATTCAGTGGATGGTGGAACATGAAGATGAAAGAATTGAGATGGGAAGAAGAGCAAGAGAACGTGTGGAAGAATGTTATCAGATGAATGTTATGCTTAATAGAATAATGTATACATATGAAAGTTTAATAGAAATTTAGAATTAAATATATGGGTTTTGTTGATAAAACGAATAATTTAATGTATAGTTAATTAGAACTATATCTTAAGTGGTAAGGAAGAATTATAAAATGAAATTTATCTCAAAGACTATTTTATATACAACACAATTGTTGAAACCATTGTTATTTAGAATTTTTCCTAAAAGTTTACTGAGATATTTTAAAGGTAAGATGATAGTGAAAAGTTTAGTTAATATGGGTAAATTAGAAATTGAACCATTTCAGAGGAGTAAGTATAAAGATGGGATTAACTTAATTGGAAATATCAAGGCTGAAACAGGGCTTGGGCAAAGCTTTAGATTAGTTACAGATGAGATTAATATTAGTGATTATAAATTTACAATATTAAACTATAGTCAATTAGGAAGTTCTTTGGACAAGAATGAGCAGTGGAATCATAAAGTATCAACAGATTTACCGTACAATGTTAATCTTATACATATCAATCCCCATGAGTTAGGTCTTGCATTTACTCAACTTCATAAATCAGTTTGGGATTATAGATATAACATTGCATTTTGGCTGTGGGAAATAGAAGAATTTCCGGATGAATGGGTTCCTTGCTTTAACTGCCTTGATGAAATTTGGACACCTTCTGAATTTATAAGCCAAAGTATACGTAAGAAAACAAATTTACCAGTAAAAACAATACCCTATTGTGTTTCAGTGAAAATACAGAAAAATCCTTCAAGAAAGTATTTTAATTTACCGGAAGAGCAATTTCTATTTCTCACCATGTATGATCATAATAGTATTGTTGAAAGAAAAAATCCAATTGCAGTTATCAATGCTTTTAAAAAAGCATTTGATAGCAGTAACACAAAAGTTGGACTGGTTATTAAAATAAATAATACTACAAAAGATGATTTAAGAATGATTGAAACAGCTATGAAAGGTTATTCAAATTATTACATAATGACAGAGACTTTTAGTAAAGCGGATGTAAATAGCTTAATTCAAATAACTGATGTTTTAGTATCCTTACATAGAGCAGAAGGGTTTGGGCTTGTGTTGGCAGAGGCTATGATGTTAGGTACTCCAACAATTGCTACTAATTGGTCATCTAATACAGAGTTTATGAATACAGAAGTTTCATGTCTGGTGAAATATGACATGAAAATCATTGAAAAGGATTTAGGCCCCTTTAAAAAAGGAAACCGATGGGCTGACCCTGATGTTGGAGACGCAGCAGGATATATGAGAGAACTATATGATAATCCGCTGTATTATAAAAAAATTGCAGATAAAGCTAAAAGCTATATAGATGATAAACTTAGTATGGATAAAGCAACTCAATTAATAAATCATAGGATAAAAGAAATATATGGTGGGTTTTGAACATGAAAAAAATTGCTATTGTAAATCAACGTTATGGCTTAGAAGTAAATGGTGGTTCTGAATATTATACAAGGCGAATAGCTGAAAAACTTGCTGTTAAATATGACGTGGAAATAATTACGACACGAGCACTGAATTATGATACATGGGAAAACTATTATCCAGAAGGTATACAATATGTTGAGGGAATAAAAGTCCGAAGATTTTCTGTAGTTCATAAGAGGGAGAAATTTCGATTTCGTGTTATCAATAAATTAATAAGATTAACAGAGCATCCGCCAAAATTGTTACAATTAAAATGGATTGATGAACAAGGGCCATTATCAAAAGCGCTTATTAAGTTTATATCAGCTAATCAAAATAATTATGATATATTTATATTTGTTACATATTTATATTATCATACATTTAAGGGGTTACCCAAGGTTGCTAATAAGGCTGTATTAATACCTACAGCACATGATGAACCGTATATTAACTTTAACATTTTTAAACCAATATTTAACATGCCCAAAGCTATTGTGTATTTAACTGAAGAAGAAAAAGAATTGGTAATTAATAAATTTAATAATATTCATATACCTCATTACGTTATTGGTATGGGGATAGATGTTCCTTCTAAAATAGATGTTCAGTTATTCCGTGAAAAACACAACATAATAAATCAATATATTATATATGTTGGAAGAGTTGACGTTGGTAAAAATTGTGATGTAATGTTTGAGTATTTTTTAAAATATAAACAAGAAGCAGGTAACAATTTGAAACTGTTAATTATGGGATCTGCATTCATGAATATCCCTAGCCATCCGGATATTATATATCTGGGATTTGTAGATGAAGAAGATAAATTTAACGGTATTGCAGGAGCTAATACATTATTGTTACCATCTGAATATGAGAGTTTATCAATCTCAGTTTTAGAAGCCATGGCACTATCAGTTCCTGTTTTAGTTAATGGAAAATGTACAGTACTTAGAGGGCATTGTGAAAAAAGTAAAGGTGGTCTCTATTATAATAATTATGATGAATTTGAAAAGCATTTAAACAAGCTTTTAAAAGAAGACGAAGCATATCAAAGGTTATGTAGAAATGCAAAAAGATATATTGAAGAAAATTATCGTTGGGATTTAATAATAGATAAAATGATAGTACTATTAGAAAAAATATAATAAAAATATTTTAAGGTGAATTATGAAAACAATTAGAGAATTATACAATTATAGACAAATGATATATAGTTTAGTAAAAAGAGACTTAAGAGGGCGTTATAAAGGATCAGTCTTAGGATTTCTTTGGACATTTATAAATCCTTTATTGCAACTTGTAGTATATTCATTAGTATTTTCTATAATAATGAAGGCTGGTATTGATAAATTTTACTTGTTCCTTTTTGTGGCACTTGTCCCTTGGCTATTTTTTAGTACGTGTTTGACAGGAGGGGCGAGTTGTATTTGGGCACAACAGGATATGGTTAAAAAAATATATTTTCCACGTGAAGTGTTACCGTTGTCGTATACGATTAGCCAATTTATTAATATGCTGCTCACTTTTATTATCATTTTTATGGTTATAATTATTTCTGATGTGGGAATTAGTATTTCTGCACTAATTTATCTGCCTATCATATTTATTGTTGAATTTATATTGGCTTTAGGCATAACTATGCTAACATCAGCGCTTACAGTTTACTTTAGAGACTTAGAATATATTTTGGGAATTATAGGTATGGCATGGATGTATATGACGCCTGTAATCTATCCAATAGAACAAGTACCGGAAGAACTGCTTCCTATATTTAATCTTAACCCTATGACACCTATAATTATTGCATATCGCGATATTCTCTATTATAAACAGGTACCTGAAATTGAAACTTTATTGCATGCTTTATTATTAGGCATTATTATACTAATAATCGGTAGTTATGCATTTTCTAAATTAAAAAGGCACTTTGCGGAGGAATTATAATATGAATAAGGAAAATGCCATTGAAGTAAAAAATGTAAAAAAGAAATTTAAAGTATTTTTTGATAAAGGAAGAAGTTTAAAAGAAAAAATTCTATTTCGTAACCGTAACCGATACGAAGTGCGTTGGGTACTGAATGGAATTAGTTTTGAGGTAAAAAAGGGAGAGGCAATTGGCCTAATAGGGCACAACGGTTGTGGCAAGAGTACAACATTAAAACTACTTACTAAAATAATGTACCCAGATGAAGGCTCCATAGATATAAGAGGAAGGGTTTCTAGTTTGATAGAACTTGGTGCGGGTTTTCACCCTGATATGAGCGGAAGAGAGAATATATATACAAATGCATCGATATTTGGATTAACTAAAAAAGAAATTGATGCGCGTATGCAGGATATTATTGAATTTTCCGAACTAGAAGAATTTTTGGATAATCCGGTTAGGACTTATTCTTCTGGCATGTATATGAGATTAGCTTTCTCTGTTGCTATTAATGTGGATGCTGATGTACTTCTGATAGATGAGATTTTGGCTGTCGGGGATATTAACTTTCAAGCGAAATGTTTCAATAAATTAAGAGAAATTAAAGCTAATGGAACTACTATTGTAATTGTATCACATTCCTTAGGGCAGATAGAGCAAATATGTGATCGGACAATTTGGATTCACGATGGTTTAATAAAATCAGAAGATGAGCCAAGAACTGTTCATCCTGAGTATATGGATTTTATGGGTCAAAAAAGACAAGAGGTCATAGATAGGCAAGAAAATTCAAATATTACAGAGAAAATTATTGAACCTCAAGATGGGAAGCAATCTGAAAAATTAGTAGCTAAAATAAATAATATAGAAGGAAAAGAGTTCGATAATAATAAACGTTGGGGAAATGGAAAAGCAAGAATAATAGCAATAAAATCATTCAATATAGATATGAAACAACAAAAAGTCTTTTCTACCGGTGATACTATTAAGCTGAAAATTGACTATGTTGTGAAAGAAAAGATTAAAGAAGCTGTGTTTGGGATTGCAATTTATAGAAGTGATGGTCTTCATTGTTATGGTGTTAATACAAAAATAGATAAGTTGAATGATTTTGATATTGATAAAAATGGTAGTATTGAGTTGTTATTTAGAAACGTATATCTGCTTCCAGGTGAATATTACTTTGATATTGCAATTGAGTCTGAAAATGGAATACCAGTTGATTATTATAAAGAAGCCTATAAAATTCAAATGTATTCTTCTATAAATGATGTTGGCGCGATTAGAATTCAGCATGATTGGAATTTTACGTTTGAATTAACTGAAAATTAAGAAAAGAAGGTGGTTCATATGTATAATGAAACAATTAATGTAGCAGAAATCATGCGAAAACTCAAGGCAGAAATTATTCCTGAAGAAGAGATTACATTTAGTAATAACACTCCTAAGGTTCTGATTGAAACAGTAAATGAGGTTAATCGAATCCACACATTTTTAATAAATACAAGGTATGATATTGATAAGCATATTGATATTGGAAATAAAATACCTGACTATAATAGATTTAATTGGATATTAAAAAACTTCTTACGAGTTCTTACGCGTTTAATTGCAAAAGCAACTAGATTTATTACGAGAGAGCAGGCAATAGTAAATAGTGATGTAAGTAACTCTTTAAAAGCTGTTGTTGAATCTGAACAGCAAATGATGAAATCTATTTCTTTCATGCAAGAATTAATTAATGATTATAGACAACTTGAAAAGAAGCATACAGAAATTTTGAATAAATATTCTGAATTATCAAATAAATATTCTGAACTTGATAAGATGGTAAAAGACAACAATGGTCTCAATATAGATAATAAAGTATATCTGGATTTTGAAGATGCTTTTAGAGGAACTATTGATGAAATTACAAGAAGATTAAGCTATTATTTTAGTGATTTTATACTTAATGGTGTGAGTAAGGATTCTCCAAAATTGATAATAGATATAGGCTGTGGCAGGGGAGAATGGTTGGAACTTTTAAAGAGCAATGGCTATGAAGCTATCGGAATCGATATAAATGATTCTATGGTTAAGGCTTGCTCTGATAAAGGATTACACGTTATATTGGCAGATGCTATTACTTATATAAAAGGCATACCTAATAATAGTGTAAAATTACTTACAGCATTTCAAGTCATAGAACATATAAATTTTAATCAATTGAATGAATTGCTTAATGAGATAGTAAGAGTATTAGACAAGGGCGGAATGCTTATCCTAGAGACTCCAAACCCGCTTAACCTTGAAGTTGGATCATGCAATTTTTATAATGACCCAACACATAAGCGCCCAGTACATCCATTACTTCTGGAATTTCTTATTAAAGAACATGGAATTAATGATACACAAATTGCTTATTGGAAAGAAGAAGAATGCAATAATTGGTGGAGCACGATAGTTCAGAATGAAGATACGGAAATATTTAAATCGCCTGCTTTTAGAACTGTTTCTGAAACAGTAAGAAAATCAATGTATAATTCGCCGGATTATGCTCTAATTGCTATTAAATAGAACACAGGATAAAATTATGTTTGGAGGAGCGATAAATGAATATTTTAATAGATGGGCAAACTCTTGAGACTCCAGAAATAAAACGTGGTATAGGAGTATATTTTAAAAATGTATTAGAGAATATGATTAAACAAAGTTATGAACACAATTGGTATATTATGATTTCGAACATAGATTGCATTAAAATACTTGATTCGTGGGTTATTCAAAGGCTTGTACCTTTAATTGATGATGTTTTTACTCCCTGTTCTGATTTTAATAAAACGTCAGATTTTACAAAACGAATAGAAGAAATTATTTATGATTGTAATATAGATGTATTTTGGATTCCAAACCCACTTATGGTGAATGTATTATTTCCAAATAAAAGATTTAATTGTAAAATTCATGTTACAATTTTTGATTTAATACCTTACATTATGCCAATTAAAGAATGGGCTAGCACAATAAAAAAAGAATATAAAAGACGGTTAGACTATTTAAAAGAAGAAGATATTAATCTTCTTTGTATTTCTGAGGCTACCCAAAAAGATTTAATTGATATAATCGGTAATAATTCAAATATACATACAACCCTTTTGGCTGCTAATAGTAAGATATATTATAAAAAAAGAGAAAAGGCTGGCATACATGATAAACCCCAAATAGTATTTACTGGTGGATTTGATTACAGAAAGAATATATATGGTGCAATTGAAGCTTTTGAAAAATCAATCAAGTTATATCCAGGAACGATGCTGGATAAGGCTATAATGTTTATAGTCTGTAAATATAGTAGTGAACAAGAACTTGAATTTAATAAAAAAATTCAAGCAATGGGGTTAGAAAATAGAATAAAATTAACTGGTTACATTACTGATCAAGAGTTATCAGATTTATATGTAAATTCCGATGTTTTCTTTTTCCCATCTCTATATGAGGGCTTTGGACTGCCTATTTTAGAAGCTATGCTTGGGGGTGTATTTATTTTAAGTGCCGATAATTCATCTCTGCCTGAAGTGTGTGGAGGGTATGCCTTACTTTGTGATGCAAATGATGCAGATGATATGGCTAAAAAGTTATATTCGGCTTTTCAAAAAGCTGAAAAGGAAACTGTAGAAGATAAGCAGAAAAGGCAGGAGTATGCGCTACAATTTACTTGGGAAAAGACAGCGTGGAATACATTGAATTTTTTTAATATTACCACATACAATAAAGTACCTGAGAAAAAAGAAAAAATTGCGATAGTTACACCTTGGCCAAATCAAAAAACAGGAATAGCAAATTATGTCTATAAATTGATACCATACTTAAGTGAATACTACGAAATTGACATTTTTGTTGATAACTCATCAAAAGAGATGCTTTTGGATAATAAATATGGAAGTTTATATAATATTGAAGCATTAGATGAATTACATAAAGAATATAAAGAAATTATTTATCAAATTGGTAATAACAGTGATTTTCATATTAAAATTTATGAATATTTGCAAAAATACCAAGGAATAGCAGAAATTCATGACTTTATACTACATCATTTCTTTTACCACTCATATTACTTAAAAAATAAAGTATATAAATATAAAGAAGCACTTGAAATTGGGTATGGAGAAAAGGGTTTAGAACATTATAATAATATAAAAAGTGGAATAGAAACTCCTGATGAAAATAAATTCCCAATGAGTCAAACTATATGCAATTCAAGTAGGGTTACTATTTTTCATAATCATTGGTCAAAGAATCAAATTCAAAATAATAAAACATTTGTGATTCCACATGCTTGTTTTGATAAAGAGGTATTTTTAGAAAATGATAAAAAACATATTAATGATAAACTCTCAAATAAAATTAAACGAAAAGAAAATGATCTTATAATTGGCTGTTTCGGATTTGTTAATGCAAATAAAAGACCAGAAAAAGTAATTGAAGCAGTTTCAAATTTAATTAAGAAAGGCCATAATTTAAAACTAACTTTTTATGGAAAGTCTGATAATGAAGATATTAACAATATAATAAAAGAAAAAATGCTTACAGATAATATATTTATTACTGGTTATTTGGATAAGGGAGAATACGAAATTGGATTGGAAATGTGTGATATAATTGTTAATTTGAGATATCCTTCAATGGGAGAATCTTCGGGAACTTTATGTGAAGCTTTTAAATATGGAAAACCAGTGCTCGTAAGTAATATAAATCAATATAAAGAATTTCCTGATGAAGTTTGTTGGAAAGTTGATGTCAATGAGTATGAGGTTGCTTTAATTGAAGCTATGTTAGAATATTTAATTAATAACGAGGATGTAAGGAACGCGTTAGGTTACAATGCTAAAGTATTTGCAGATAACGTATTAAATCCTATGCATATTGCAAAAATGTATTATGAAGTTATTAATAAGATAATAATGGAGGATTAAATATGAAACCAATAGCATTCGTAATACCTTGGTATGGTGATAACATTAGAGGCGGTGCAGAAATGGAATGTAATCATCTGGCTCATTGTTTTGCAAGTGCTAATATTGAAGTCGAAGTTTTTACTACCTGTGTAAAAGATGCTGCTAGTGATAGGGGAGTTAATATACTTAAAGAAGGAGTGAGAACTGAAAATGGAATACTTGTAAGAAGATTTAAAGTGAGAGAGCGAAATGTAGATAATTTTAACCGCGCTAATCTTAAATTATTTAATAACCAACCTGTAACATTAGAAGAAGAAGAGATGTATTTTAAAGAAGACATTAATAGTCCGGATATGTATAAATATGTTAACAAGCACAAAAGTGAATATCAGTATTTTATTTTCATGCCTTACCTTTATGGTCCAACATATTACGGCTCCCAACAATGTCCAGATAATTGTGTTATAATTCCCTGCTTTCATGATGAAAGTTATGCTTACATGGAATTGACGAAAGATAGAATGAGAACTTTTAAGGGTATGATTTTTCTTTCAAAACCGGAAAGAGACCTAGCTTATGAATTATATGATTTATCTAATGTAAAAACTGCTGTACTTGGTGCTTATGTAGAGTCTGAATGGCATAATAACTGTAATAAAGATGAATTCCGAGTTAAATATAAGATAGAAAGTGATTTTATTCTTTATGCCGGTCGTAAAGATGCAGGCAAAAAAGCTGATGAGTTAGTTGATTTTTTTATAAGATATAAGAAAACGAATCCTCATCGAAATATTAAATTAGTATTTATAGGTGGCGGTCAACTGGAGATACCAAAAAATTTTGAGAGTGAAATCATAGATATTGGTTTTGTTTCTGTCGAAGATAAGCATAATGCATTGGCAGCAGCGACTTTTTTATGTAACCCATCGCATTTTGAAAGCTTTTCTATTGTGATTATGGAAAGCTGGCTTGCCAAAAGACCAGTATTAGTTTCTGAACATTGTACTGTAACTAAAAATTTTTGTTTAGATACAAATGGTGGTTTATATTTTGATGATTTTGCTATTTTCTGTAAATGTATAGATTTTTTACTTGATAACAAAAATATTGCTAGCCAAATGGGTGAAAACGGATTTAAATATGTTATGAATAATTTTACTCATGATAAAATTACAAAAAAATATCTAGAATTTTTAAAAGATCTTTAAATAGCAATTAATTATAATTATATTGTTAGCCAGTGTAATATTCATTACCTAATTTGAGACTTTAGTTTAGCCCACTAAACTTAAGGTGATTAGTGATATTATAATAAGTCATCCAGCATTAATTATAATATTAAAGATTTTTATATGTAAGGACATACTGGGCAATTATATCTATTAAATATGGAGGAGACTTGGAGGTTAGAGAAAGTAATCTTGAAAGAGCAAAACAAGTTTCCTGAGTTTTCAGATTATCTTGATAAAAATTACCATTTAGTTGGAATGTCTACTTTTGTAAATGAAAATGGAGGTAAATTGACATAGTATTCTGGAACATATTCTGCAAGTTGTAGTCCGGTTAAGTTTTTTCTAGAATTATTAGGACTACCTCAAATTTATACTTAAGCATTAACAAATACAGTAAAATATTCTCAATTATGAAAATTAAAAATAAAATTATACCTATGGTGTGATGAAATTATTATTTATAACATTAGCATTCTGTCTTAGATAAAAATCCACGGGTAAAAAATTTGAAATGGATGGGTTGAAAGTTTATGAATGTTATATTATTATTTGCAACATTATTGTTAACTGTAGCATATATGGCCGTTGATGTTCAAGTGTCAGGAAAGCTGAACGTACTTAAGAATGTTGCTATGGGTGCAGCGTATTTTATTTTTGCATTTATGATTGTTAGCCTGACATTGTTTTCTGTTGACTATTACAGCGTTTGGTTGACATACCTTATTGTAGGCGTAATAGCCGTTATCGCTAACGGTACAGTCTTTATGCGAAAGTACAAAACACTGACCGCTCTTAGTTCAATTGGGATAGAAAAGTATTTTCCGTTGGGACTATTACTAGTAGTTGTTATCGCACTTTTGTTTACATTTCAAAAATTTGGAATTTACGGTATGGGACAGGATCAGGGTGTTTATCAGCAAGAGGCGTTGCTGATGGCAAATGGATTAACAGATAAGGCTGTAACGATAAAAGAGTATGAGTTGTTGACTGACGATAAAGATAAAACTGCATTTATGCAATTGGTGCAAGACCAAAGAATGTCAGCAGCAGGAGCGTACATTATAGCAAATAATGAAAACCGTGGTACGATTGAACCTGGAACATATCCAGTGAATTCATTCGTGTTTCATGGTTTACCTAATCTACCTGCTCTATTGTCAATAGCGGGAATGATTTTCGGCGAAGAACATATAATGCTTGGGTTGACACCGCCATTTTTGATTGCTGTTGTGTTATTATTTATAATTCTAAATTTGAATTTAAAATTAAGTAAGGTAACAAGTACTTTTATAACTACTATGTTTGTGGTATCACCGCTTGTGTTGTGGACATCAAAAGCATCATTGACAGAGATATTTCTGGCGATGATTATTATTGTGTTATTGTACTATCTTACTAGCAATAGCACAAATGCGTCAAGCCACTTATGGGTTCCTATTGCTGCGTTTGCATTCTTTCACGTCAGTATCTATACCATAATGCCAATGTTTGTATTACTCTATATTGGACTTACGATATATCGTAGGGATTTCGGAGCGTGGTTATCTGGGGTATTGTCAGTTGTCTTTTATCTGCTCGGTTTTTTGGCCATGGCGTTTGCTGAACCGCAATATACGTTTGACAATTATATTAGTCTTGCTAAAATTTTTAATATAATTGGACTCCATGTTGGTGCAAACTCTACGATTAATGTACTTATATATATAACTGTTATAGTGGCATTGATAATATTTGCTTTTTTGTATTATTTAATTTTTATAAAAAAGAAGACTATGCCAGATATAAGTCGGCACATACCTAAGATACTTGGCAGAGCTGTTGGAATACTTTTGGTGGTGCTAATCTACAGAGTTTTTAACATAGCAACTACTGTTCCCCAAGACAACAATGTATTTACTTACTTTGAAGGGAAAGGAATTATATCACTGTTACCGAATATAAACCTTATTACGTTTGGGTTCGGAAGTGGTGGTATATTGTTAGTAATTTTAACTGTTCTGCTTCTGTTTAGGGACAAAAGATTGCATGTGGCAGCAACATTACCAATTACGTTTATGTTCCTCTATTGTGTTATTTTTATGAGTGTTTGTTTGAGGCTTACAACGCCTTATTATTACTATTACTCACGTTATGACGTACCATACATAGCAATAATCCTTATTCTTGGAGCTATAGTATTGGATAGCTTCAAGTCTAATAGTGTAAAGGTAATTGTAGCACTGATTAGTATAATGTTAATGCTTCCGTTTTCAAGTCAACTCATAATGAATAAAGATATTTCAAATATTGATTTTAAGAGTTACAAAATGGTAATGGAAACTGTGCGTGGGCTTAAACCTGGAAGCATTGTGATAATGGATGAAGATATGAGAAGTTTTTTTTATCATCCAATTTCATCCACCAGTGACTGTTATGCATTCCCTGTTAATTTTATAGAAAATTTGGCTAGTAATGACCTTTTAAAAAATCACGATGTATATTATTTATCAAGTAATAATGATACAGATGCTTTAGTAATAACTAAATCGAAAAATAGTTTAACAGATTCTAGAAATGGGGCATATCGTCCGAATGGTCTGGATAACTTGTTGTCATTTGAGAAAGGTCAAACAAATATATCTTTGAAGAGTACCGATGTAAATTCGTTGTTATTATATGACAATATTTTCAATATGGATAAAATTGAAATAAGTAAACGAACTGCATTAACTGTTCCGATTAGTATGTTTTCATCTCAAGTTGGAAAAATTGAAGGGGATAGTATAGTATCTGATGGCAGTAAAAGTGGTAGTGTTATGTATGGACCATATGGGAAGTTGGAGCCTGGTACATATAAATTCGAGATGGATTTAACATTATTGAACCAAGACGATGCTTCGGGTGAGATCGGGTTCTGTGATATTGCTAATGATCAAGGCAAAGAAAGTTATGGGAAGGTTATACTGAAAACATCAGATTTTGTTGACGGGAAATATATGATATCAATTCTGATAAATACTGAAATTGAACTCGACAAATTCGAGTTACGAGTATTTATAAATCAAGGTGTAAAATTGCGTGTAGAGAATGTAGAGTTTGCCATAGCAGATTGAATGAAAGGATGTAAAATGGAAGGCAGTCATCCGAATGTCGGAAATCATCTTAACGCTGATAGGGATTGTCTTATAAGAGCCAATTTGTCAATGCCTTGCCGTCTCAGCGGTACAGAGCAGCATTGATAATATGACTATTACAAGATAGCTTAGTATAAGCATATTAGTGACAGGACAGATGATGGATATGCATACGGAATATTCAATATCCTAGATTGTGCTGAGATTTATGTAATATACTATTTCGACAGAACATTAATTTTTAGGGATAAGAATAATTCAGTAGGTTAATAAAAAGACATTTTTTTATTATATAAAAGCACTATTAATAAGATTTTTTATTAATAAAAGTGAATGATACTAAGGAGGTATTTTATGAAACTTATTATACAAATTCCATGTTATAATGAAGAAAAGACGTTACCAGAAACTTTTAGTGACTTACCAAGGCATATAGACGGAGTTGATTGTATCGAGTACCTAATTATAGATGATGGTAGCAGTGATAAAACAGTTGAATGTGCTAAAGATTTAGGTATTCACCATGTAGTGAAATTTAAACAAAATAAAGGGCTAGCAAAAGGTTTTATGGCAGGTATTGACGCTAGTTTGCATCTTGGAGCAGATATTATTGTAAACACGGATGCTGACAATCAATATTGTGGGGAGGATATAAAAAAATTAGTACAGCCAATAATAGATAACAAAGCCGACATGGTAATTGGAGAACGACCAATTGATCAAACCGAACATTTTACGTGGAAGAAAAAGAAGTTTCAACATTTAGGTAGCTGGGTTGTGCGCATGGCATCAAATACTGATATACCAGATGCACCCAGCGGGTTTAGGGCATATTCTAGAGAAGCCGCACTTCAGTTAAATGTTACAAATGAGTATACATATACATTAGAGACGATTATACAGGCAGGCAGAAATAAAATTGCATTGACGTCAGTACCTATTAGAACAAATAAAGAAACACGTAAATCAAGATTGTTCAGTAGTATATGGATTTATATGAAACGTTCATCTTCAGTAATTATTAGAGCTTTTATGATGTACAAGCCTTTAAAGTTCTTTTGTACTATAGGTGCTGTTATATTTACACTAGGTATAATATTAGGATTACGATATATAGTGTTTTTATTACAAGATACAGGTAGTGGACATGTTCAGTCGTTGATATTAGTCGCTATTTTACTAATGATAGGATTTCAGACATTTATAGTGGGACTTCTGGCAGATATTATAGCAGCCAATAGAAAACTTTTAGAAGATGTCCAGTATAGAATACGTAAAATGGAATGTAGTTCTTCTGAAAATAATGAAATTGAAATAATTGACGATAAAGAGATTAAAGCTCATAATAAAAAGGTGGTAAATTACTAATGAGAATTGCAATAGCTGGAACTGGATATGTTGGTTTAGTTACGGGAGTATGCTTAGCTGAACATGGACATAAAGTGACCTGTGTTGATGTTGATGAGAAAAAAATTAAACTGATGGAATCAGGAGTTTCACCAATCTATGAACCGGGATTAGAAGAACTTATGGTAAAAAATAGAGCAAATTTAATGTATACAACTGAGTATAAATCTGCTTATAAAGATGCGCAAGTAATATTCATTGGAGTAGGAACTCCTGAAAAAAAAGACGGTTCGGCCAATCTTAGTTATGTTTACCGGGTAGCTGAACAAATTGCAGGAACACTTGAAAGTGACTGTGTAGTGGTTGTTAAGTCTACAGTCCCTATTGGTACGAATGACAAGGTAGAAACATTAATTCAAGCAAATGTAAAGGATGGAGTACAAATTAGTGTTGCATCAAATCCGGAATTTTTATCGCAGGGTACAGCGGTGAAAGATACCTTACATGCTTCTAGAATAGTAATCGGTGTAGAAAATGAAAATTCTGCTAAAGTTTTAAAAGAAGTGTATAAAGAATTTGATGCCCCAATACTTGTTACGAACCGCAGAAGTGCTGAGATGATAAAATATGCATCAAATGATTTTTTAGCTTTAAAAATATCTTATGTTAATGAAATAGCAAATCTCTGCGAAATGATTGGAGCTGATATTGATGATGTTACAGAAGGTATGGGATATGATGCAAGGATAGGAAACAAGTTTTTAAATGCTGGAATAGGGTATGGAGGTTCTTGCTTTCCGAAGGATACGAAAGCGCTACATTGGCTGGCAAATTTTTATGACCATGAGTTAAAGACGATAAAAGCTGCGATTGAGGTTAATGAAAATCAAAAATTTAAGCTTATTAAAAAGGCAAGAAAATATTATGAAAGTTTTGAAAATATTAATGTGGCTGTACTTGGTTTAACATTTAAACCTGGAACTGATGATATGAGAGAGGCTCCTTCATTAGTGAATATACCGTTTTTACTGGAAGATGGTGCAAATATAAAAGCATGGGATCCAATAGGTGTTAACAATTTTAAACAGATTATTAAAGATGGAATTACATTTTATGATACGATTGAAGATACTCTAAGAGATAGTGATATTTGCTTTATTTTTACTGAATGGGACGAAGTTAAACAATTGAAGCCAGAAATCTTTGAGAAATTAATGAGAAAACCAATTGTATTGGATGGAAGAAATTGTTATGAAATTTCTGACTTTGAAGTATCAAGTGTTACATATGAAAGTATTGGAAGAAAAACTATATATAAATAGAGGAGAATACATATGAGTATGCCAACTGTAGTGCAGCCAGAAGGTAATTTTTATGATAAATATAACAATAAAAATTCGCTAATTAAGGCTATTATGAACGGCTTTTTTAAAAAGCTGGATGGGCTTTTAGACATGATAGAATATGGCAATGTATTGGAAGTCGGATGCGGAGAAGGTTACGTATCTGATTTTATATATCGAAAGAATGTAGTTTCAATACAGGCCTTTGATATATCTGAGAATGTAATTAGTGAAGCACAGAAACAATTCCCCTACATTCAGTTCAAGGTGGGTTCAATTTATTCGGGAGGAGGATATAACTCCAATTCATTTGATTTGGTGATTTGCAGCGAGGTATTGGAACACCTGGAAGAACCACAAAAAGCTCTTATAGAAATATTAAAAGTGGCAAAAAAATATGTAATAGTAAGTGTACCAAATGAACCTGTTTGGAGATTATTAAATATTTGCAGAGGTAAATACTTGAATCAACTTGGTAATACACCAGGTCATATTCAACATTGGTCTAAAAAGAAATTTATTAAAATGTGTGAGTCAGCTGGAGTAGATATATTAACTGTAAATAGTCCTTTCCCATGGACTATGCTACTTTTAGAAAAGAGAAACGGATGATAATGGTTTAAATTATGGTAAAAAGATTAAAAGACAAAATAAATATAACTAAACTTGTGAAAATATGTGGGAATGCGATGACAGTCATAGCATTCTTATATATTATACAGAAGATGATAAATATGGGTATTGATTATTCAAAGATACTTACTAAAAATAATATTAGCATTATAATTGTTTTGTGTGTTATGTATGCTATATGTGTATGTGCTAGTTCAATTCCATGGAAGATGTTGATTGAGATTATTGTTCAGAAGAGATTGTCCTGCAAAACAGTGTCATATGTTTATTGTAAATCTAACATTTATAAATACGTTCCAGGTAATGTGTTTCAATATGTAGGACGTAATGAAATTGCTGTTAACTATTCATTAAAACACGCAGATATAATATTAGCAACAGGAATGGATGTATTGATGACATTAATTAGCATAGGTATGTTATCCATTGCATTTTATTATGACGGTGTACTTAGATGGTTTAAGCAGATTAACCTGCTTAAAGGGCCTATAATTTTTATTTTTTTAATTGCAGTAATTCTTTTAATTATATTATTCAGAAATAAAATAACCGGTTTAATTAAAGTTTTAAAAAACTTCTCAAAAAATGAGAATATATTACAATTGTTTCTGTGTATTCTTCTGTATATGCTTATTGGATTTATATATGGAATAATTTATTTTATAGTCATAAAAACTGTTTTAGATAATAACATAGATAATAGTTTATTTAGAACAATTATTGGAGGATATCTGATATCATGGATTGCAGGTTATATTACACCTGGTGCACCTGGAGGAATAGGTATACGTGAAGTTACAATTAGCTTTGTATTATCTGGTGTACTAGATCCTGAGTTATCAATGTTAGGAATAATAATTTATAGATTAATCAGTATTGTTGGAGATTTATTAGCATATGCTTTCACTAATTTAATTCAAAAAAATAAAAATATTTTGAATATTCCGTTGTAACAGAGGTCTATTTAAACTGGAGCAGAAGTTGGTCAATTGATGATTGCCTTCTTCTTTTATAAATCGGTATCGATAAATCTTTGGCTTACTTAATTTTCGATTTATGGCTGAGGATTGTGTAATTCGATTAAAATTTTCATCAGATTATGCAACAGGTAAGTAGTACCAGATATTATAAATCATAAGATTTCAAAAATGCTTCAAGCTCGACGTATAATAACAATCTGCCAAATAAAATCTTAAGAGAACCTCCCCGATGTCACACCTTCTGTAGTGTTCTATAATAGCTGTCACAAAGAGACCGTTCAACCTTTATACATTCAGAGATTTATAAGGTCTCTTTTAGCATTAGTAGAATTAAAGATAGATAGACTTCTATACATTAGTCATTAGCATTTCTCCAATATTCAAGAGTGTCTATAATTGTATCACGAAGAGTAATCGAACTATTCCATTCAATAACATTTTGTAATTTATAAATATCAGCTTCAATTATGGGAATATCAATAGGGCGTAGCTTACTATGATCTATTTCTTTGACAATTGATACTGCAGTAAGGGATAAAATCGTTGTAAGAATTTCTTCAATAGCAATCGCCCTTCCGCTTCCTACATTATATGTTTCTCCAGCCTTCCCTTTTTGAATCAATAAAGAATAAGCCCTTACCACATCCCGTACATCAGTAAAATCCCTTTTAGCACTTAAATTACCAACCTTAATTACTGGTTCCCGTAATCCTTTTTCTATTTCAGCTACTTGCTTACAGAAATCTGCAACTACAAATATAGGTGCTTGTTTCGGACCAATATGATTAAAAGCCCTGACCATAATGATATCCATTTGATAAGCATCAGCATATATTTTTCCAATCATATTTTGACACGCTTTAGTTGCTGCATAGATATTACCGGGACGAGTCTGATTATTTTCTGTAATTGGTATTTCGTCTGGAAGAATATGTCCATATTCCTCCCCAGAACCGATTAATAAAATACGAGGTTTATAATCTAATTCCCTAACGGCGTCTAATACATTTACACTGCCTTTAATATTTACATCAATTGTAAGGGCAGGATTCTTCCAGGAAAGAGAAACAGAACTTTGCGCTGCTAAATGAAAGATATAATCCGGATGGACTTCTTTTAATAGTGTTATAATTGCCTGTTTATCCAATATATCCAGATTATAGATTAAGGCATTATCTTGTTCTATAATTTCATTTTCCAGTTTCGTAATCACAACTGACCATCCGCAATCATTAAGCAGATGGTCAGTAAGATAATTTCCAACGAAGCCGGCGCCTCCTATTATTAATGCTTTCATAAGACACCTCCGATTCATGATTATTTAAGTTTGTTATATATTTAAAATTTTTATTTCCTTAGTTACTAATTCCATATCATTTACTATCATTCTTTCTACAAGATTTGCAAATGATATCTCTCTTTGCCATCCAAGACATTTCTCTGCTTTTGTAGGATCTCCTAATAGGATATCAACTTCTGCCGGACGGAAGAAGTTCTTGTTAATTGACACAATTGTCTTATCCGTTGCTTTATCTATTCCGATTTCATTGACACCGCTTCCCTGCCATTCAACTGTAATATCAACATGATGGAAAGCAATTTCTACGAATTCCCTTACCGTTCTGGTTTCATTAGTAGCAATGACATAGTCGTCCGGGGTATCTTGTTGCAGCATTAACCACATGGCTTGTACATAATCCTTCGAATGTCCCCAATCGCGCTTTGAATCCATGTTACCAAGCTCTACGTGATCTTGCACACCTAATTTTATTCTAGCTACTGCATCCGTAATTTTCCTTGTAACGAATTCTTTCCCGCGTCTTTCACTTTCATGGTTGAATAAGATACCGCTGCAGGCATATAGATTAAAGCTTTCACGATAATTTTTGGTTATCCAATGTCCATATAATTTTGAAACTCCGTAGGGACTTCTGGGATAAAACGGTGTTGTTTCTTTTTGCGGCATCTCCTGTACCAACCCAAACATCTCACTGGTAGAAGCCTGATAGAAGCGGGCGGCAGGTTTTACGGTTCTTATCGCTTCTAACATATTAGTAACACCGATCGCATCGATTTCAGCTGTTGCGATTGGCTGTTCCCAGCTGGTGGCTACAAAGGATTGGGCTGCAAGGTTATATACTTCGTCTGCCTGTGATATCTTCATTGCATTGATTAATGAGATTACATCTGTCATATCAGCATAGATAAAATTAATCTTATCTTTTATATGTTTTACATTTCCATAATCAACGACACTTTTTCTTCTCATAATTCCATATACATTATAACCTTTTTCTAAAAGTAATTCTGAAAGGTAAGACCCATCTTGTCCTGTAATTCCTGTAATTAATGCATTCTTCATAATAAAAAATACTCCTTTGTCTATATTATCTTTTTATATGTATTCATTCCTGTTGCATATTTTTAGGTTTTCCAGAATCTTTTTAATATCGCCGGCACTGTCTTTTTCACAGATGAGTGTGGCATCTTCAGTATCTACAATAATAAGATTCTCGATACCAACGGTGGCAATCAGTTTTTTTCCACCTTCTATGATACAATTTTTTGAATCAATTGTTATAACATTGCCATTTACTACGTTGCCAAATTCATTGGATTTTTTTATACGTTCTACTGCAAGCCAGGATCCAACATCATCCCAGCCGAACGTGCCTGGAAGGGTATAAATGTTTTTTGACTTTTCCATAATACCGTAATCAATGGAAATGGATTGAAAATCATGGAACTCTTTTTCTAAAACTGCTTCTTCCTCTTCTGTTCCAATTGCATCTTGGATGGTAAGGAGACCTTGATAAGTTACAGGCATAAGTTCCTTCACTTTGTGAAGAATGGAAGAAACCTTCCATACGAACATTCCACTGTTCCAAAGATATTCATCGGTAGATAAGTATTCTTTTGCTACCTCTAAGCTTGGTTTTTCCACAAACCGGTCTACTTCAAAGGCTCTGCCTTCGCATATGCTCGGATTAAACTTAATATAGCCATAACCTGTTTCAGGATAGTCAGGGGTAATTCCAATGGTCACTAAATTACTATTTACCCGCGCTATTTCGCTGGCATCTTTTAACGTATTAATAAACATGCTGTTATATTTAATTAAATGATCGGATGGCAATACCAGCATGATGGCGTCATCATATTTCTTAGCAATATGTACAGCCCCCAATCCAATGCAGGGTGCAGTATTACGGCTATATGGTTCACATAAGATATTTTCTTTGGGTATATTAGGAAGTTGTTCGAGAACAAGTGATTTATAGTCTTTATTGGTGGATATATAGATATCTTCCATGGCCACAAGTGGTAGTATTCGCTCAACTGTTAATTGAATCATAGTCTTGCCATCACCAGTGAGGGATAAAAACTGCTTTGGCAAGTTTTTTCTGCTTTTTGGCCAGAAGCGTTCACCACGTCCACCAGCCATTATTAGTGCTGTTGTCTTCATTTGTTGATTTTCTCTCCCTTAGCTTTTATATTATTTACCTTACATTATCATACAATATAAGAAGGGATAATGCAAATAATTTGTGAGCATATCTGATATTACTTGGATTCAGGTAATTCAAATGTTGCTGTAAAATTTATAAATCGGTTAACAATTAGCAAAATGACCATCTGTGATTATGATCAATACGCAGATGGTCATTAATTATTTCAGGTTCCTTCAATTTATATTTCGGGAATTGTTTTGGAGGATGTAGGAGGCCTTGGAGGATTTGCCGATTTTTTGGAACTATTTACGAAAGTGATGACAAGGAGGAACGGGCAGAATCCCGCGCCTGGGCACAGAGTCTTGGCTGGAATACCAGGAAGATTTCAAATAAAATGATGTTATAAATTGCACCAATATTTTGCCCGGTACCTAAAAATCCTGGTATTTCAAAAGAAGATGAATGAAGAAATGAAGACTTTTGGGATACTATGGGTAATATTGCCGAATTCTGCAATAATGATTCTAAGACTATCTATTGGCGAGAATGAATAGAATGTATTAGAATGAGTATTAGAATTGATGATATATAATTCGAGGAGGCAATATTATGAGGCTGGCGGAAGGCTTGACAATTGAGTTAAAACGGCAGATAGTTGATGATATTCGGAAAACGGTTATTGCTTTTGCCAATACAAATGGCGGAACAATTTATGTGGGAATTGGAGACAGCGGTGAAGTGATTGGCGTACAGGATGTTGATGGCGATTTACTAAAGCTGTCAAATATGATTCGGGATGCCGTCAAACCGGATATTACTATGTTTACCACTTACGAATGCGAAGTAATGGAAGGTAAGTATGTAATCAGGATTACTGTGCAAAAGGGCACGGAAAGTCCGTATTATTTGAATGGAAAAGGACTGCGGCCAGAGGGTGTATTTGTTCGCCAGTGTACTTATATCCCCCATTTGAAATGTGGGTTGATAACTTTGACGCCAGCTCAAATATCCTATACTTATGCAAGTGAAAAGATATGCTAAATGTTGCATTATTTGATAAAAATTCATGATTTTGCTCCTTTACAAATGCTGGATTTTCAGTCAAAATTTTGCTATAATAGAAGTAAGTTCTTATTATTATATCATACGCCGTATATTGCGGCTTTCAGTTGCCTGGTTAAAACCACACTACGCAGTTTTATGTAAATTCAAGCAGCTTCCGGCAGTTCAGCCATCAGAATTCATTTTTAAATTTTATTTATGCAGAGAGGAATCAGAATATATTTAGTACAAGCCAAAATAAGAAAGTAAATGAAATAAGTGAGGTCAGCTAAATAAGTAAAGAAAGTGAAGCAGGTATAATAAGTGTTATTGTTCACAGCACTGCTGCTTTTGGCAGGGAGTGAACAGTAAGTGCGCCTAGCTAAGGGTGTGATATTTAGCAGGTGGAAATCCTGTCCGATAAGGTGCTAACCACACCATCGGTAGTGAACCTTGGGTGTACGCCAGTAATGGCATGCATCAAGCGTAGGAAGTTAGGTAGTAGGGCTGAAAGTGACAGAGCACCGAAATCACTTGTCCAGCAGGCTGACGTTGTTTACTGAACGGAAGGCAACATATGGGTTTATCGATATGGTGAGATTTCACATACTACTGCGGTGTCGAAGAGCCAGCCATGCTATACAATGATATCACATCAACTAGGGAGAGCCTGTTTTCTCCTTGGAACAGTGTAAGTCCAAGGTATGCCGGGCAACCGATGAGGAAGGAAGGCAAAAGGGAAACAGGCAGTCGGATAGCCGGGTAGTACCTGAGAAAGTGGGTAATTCCACTGGAGGGAAGCCGAGAGAGGGACTGTATTCCTTGCAGTCTCTGCTATGTAAAGCAATATCGAGAGGGAAACATTATCTATACCCAGAGATAGGAGAAATAATGGAAACAAAACTGGAGAAAATATCACAATTATCAAAAGAAAATCCGAAAATGGTCTTTACATCCATAGGACATCTGATAAACAAGGAAATGTTAAAGGAATGCCACAATAAGATGGATGAAAAGAAGGCAGTAGGGATAGACGGAGTAACCAAGGAAGAGTATGAGAATAAACTGGAAGAAAATCTGGACAGCCTCATAGGAAGACTAAAGGGAAAATCCTACAGACCAAAACCTGCCAGAAGGGTGGAGATACCAAAGGACAATGGTAAAACACGACCGCTAAGTATCTACTGTTACGAAGATAAGCTGGTACAGGAAGCACTGAAAAGAGTACTGGAAGCAGTATTTGAACCACATTACTATGATGAGATGATGGGCTTCAGACCAGGGCGGAGCTGCCACCAGGCAATCCGAAAGCTTAACCGGATGTTGGAAGAAAATCCAACGAATTATGTACTGGATGCGGATATAAAATCATTCTTCAACAACCTGGACCATGAATGGATAATCAGATTCATAGAATCACGGATAACAGACCCGAATATCATCCGAATGGTAAGGAGGATGCTGAAGGCAGGAGTCATGGAGAACTTTCAATATGAACCTACAGAAGAAGGAACAGGCCAAGGCTCGGGGACTTCGCCTATAATAGCAAATATATACATGCATTATGTGCTGGTATGGTGGTTTAGGGTAGTAATAAAACCACATATGAAAGGGTACTGTGGACTGGTAGTATACGCAGACGATTTTGTAGTATCTTTTGAATACAAAGAGGACGCAGAGAAATTTTATGAACATCTGACTAAGAGAATGAAGAACTTTGGACTAAGACTGGAAGAAGAAAAGAGCAGGCTGATAGAGTTTGGGAGACATGCGCAAGCAGAAGCCGAGAAGACAGGAAAGAAGCCAGCAACCTTTAATTTTCTGGGATTTACACACTACTGCTCGAAAGGACGGAGCGGAGGGTTCAGAGTGAAAAGGAAAACCAGTAAGAAGAAATTCAGTAAGAAATGCAAGGAAGTTCATGCCCTGATTGGGAAAATGAGACATCAGAAGGTAAGAGACATCATAAAGAGACTGAATAGTATGCTAACAGGTTATTTTCATTACTATGGCATTACAGATAACTCACGGAGTATCAGCAGATTTCGATTTAAGGTAATAAAGAGCCTGTATTTTTGGCTCAATCGAAGAAGCCAAAAGAAGAGCTACACTTGGGAAGGCTTCAATGAAATGCTAAAAGTATATCCTTTAGTGAATGCAAGAATATATGTGAGTGTATATGCGAGATAATTGTTGAACAATTAGCTTTACAAAGAGCCGGATGCCCGAATTGGGCACGTCCGGTTCCGAGAGGGGCTTATCCTGTAAAGGATAAGTCTACTCGACCGAATAAGTAAAATAAATATCATAAGAGTCCGGGAAGCATATTGCATCCAGGTCCGGCATTTGCTATAATCAAGGCAGAAAGACGGATTAAATTCAGGCAGATTAGGCAGATAAAGTCTTATCCGCAGAGATATAAAAGATGTAAAGCATTACGGACTTCCTTGATATACGAAAGCAAAGGAGAATGTAATGCAGGTTAAAAAAAATATAAAAGATACAAAAGAGAGGAAAATAACCCGGAGCAGAACAGGGCGCTTAAATCCCATCAATGATTATCTGTTCAAGCAGTATATGGGGACGGAGAAATACAAGGTATGTCTGGTTTCTTTTCTCAATGCGGTACTTGGAACGGACTTTAAGGACGTGGAGATACTTGAAAACCTGGAATTGCCAAAGGATAGCCCGGAAGGAAAATTTGGAAGGCTGGAGGTAAGGGCTAAACTGCAGGACGGAACCCAGATTAATATTGAAGTGCAGCTTTTAAATGAAAGAAATATGATAAAACGGAGCCAGTATTATAATGGAAGGCTTTTTATATCAGGAATCCGCCAGGGTGAGGATTATAGCAAGCTTGGGAAAGTGATTTCCATTAACCTGCTTAACTTCGATTATCTGCCTTACCGGGAATACCATATCAGCAGCCACTTTAGGATAGACCAGTATCCGGAGGAACTGCTGACGGCCGACCAGGAGATACATTTTCTGGAATTGAAAAAGTTTGACAGGGAAGAAGTTTATGACATCAACAACCCTCTGCACCGGTGGATGAAGTTTTTTGATTGTAACCTGGAAAAAGAAGCGTTAAAGGAGTTGATACGGATGGATGTAGCAATTGCGGCAGCTGATGAAAGAATGAATAAAGCGGCAGCCAGTGAGAAAGAAATGCGTTATTATGAGGCCATGGAAGATGCCCGCAGAGAAATGGTAAGTGCGATTAATTACCATAGGAACCAGGGATTTAAAGATGGAGAGGAAAAAGGAAAGGCAGAAGAAGCCAATCGGTTTGCAACCCTTATGAGTCTGCTCCTTAAAGATAAGCGTATGGCAGAATTGAAGAAGGTAGCAGAGCAGCCGGAATCGCGGGAAGTATACTACAAAGAATACGGTATAGAATAATTTAATAATTCAAATAAATAAACGAGATTTCTTTCTCGTTTATTTATTTTTAAACAATCTAACATGTAAAAATGATAGAATGTTTAAAATTTAATCAAATTTAAAAGAAAGGGACTGAAAATTTTTCAGCCGTAGATACTACAGATCCAATTTCAAATCGTAAGAATATTTCTATTTATATTTTGTTAATTCATGCTATTATGTTATCTATTAGAACATAACGGCTCTATTTTTCTAATTCAAATAACCAATTGATACTAACATTTAATATTTTTGACAGAGCTAATATCTCGATATCCGTTACAATTCTTTTTTTCTGTTCAAGTTTAGATATACTTGCTCTGTCGATATAAACAGCTAAAGTTTCAAGCTTTGCCGATAACTCTTCCTGAGTCATTTTGCAATCTAATCTTGCTGATTTTACTCGATACCCTATAACATTGCGATCTTCGGAAGCTAAAACTATTTTCATTATATACACCTCTGTTCTTTATTGGAACTATATCTATTATATCTTAAGATATAAATATCAACGTTCTAATAAAGAACAATGAATAAATTTAATAATAGAATGATATGAAAAAAGTAGTGAAATCTAATCTAAATCAGCGGAGGTGAATATTCTGGGCTCTGGGTACTACAAATCCGCTATCGGATACCATTAGAACGCAACTGGATACTGCAGTACAACCGGTATCATATCCGCTTATTGATATCGCCTGTCCGTGTATCCGTACCACCTTAGTGTAGAATAGAATCTGGCAAATAAATGCAAAATTCTACGAAAGGAAAACGATATATGATATGGTTATGTCATGAGTTTTGACGGCTCTGACAGGTGCTGAAATAGCTAATATTTAACTAGGATAGGAGCGTAGTAATTTATTGTTTACTTTCAATGAGCATTTCTTAAGAAAATTACCAAAATAAGTATTTACATTTTAGTAATTTATGCTATAATGTTCTTTATTAGAACATTATATTTATGTGGTATCTCTTTTCTAAACATTATTTTTTTCAACTTATCATTTTTATTCTTTATTGGAACGATTATATTTTATCTTAAAGTATAACTATAAATGTTCTAATAAAGAACAATATAAAAATTTTGGCAAATGCTTATTATAAGCATCAATGTTTTGAAACATAGGAAGCTTTTAATATAAAAATATAATAGATAGAGAGGGTAAAAAACATGAAAAAAAAAGTATTGGCAATTCTGACAATTATTATGGCGGCGTATCCTTAAGAGGTGTGTAATTACCGGTACCTTGAAAACAAAAAAAGAACCCTGTCCAAAGAAAGAGTTCTAATTAATTTTGCCTCTGTACTATTGATATTTTTGGCAAAAAGCCACGCTCTCTTTCCATAGGGAAAGGTTTTCAGGCTCCGTTTATAGGCTTATATGAAGATAAACATCTTCCCATAATAAGTATTACTCATTTATCAGTCTCAGTGTTTTTTGGATTATATTTGTTCTTTTTGGCTTCTTCCTGTTCTTTATGTAATGCTTTAAGTCCTAAGCGTATAAGCGCTACAGTTGCTTCGGAACGGGTTTGAAAGCGGCGTTCAAAACGGAAGTCTTCTATTTCCCTGAACAATTCATTATCAACTGAGACGGTATATCGTGGCTTATTTGTAGCCATATTCATCACCTCACTTGCGATTATACACCAGTGAACCAAGGATGTAAAGATGAGAAACTAAAAATTTACTCTTGACAGTGAACCACTGAACCACTATAATGTGCATATGAGATTCAGTGAACCACAACAGAGAAAGGAGGAAATACATATGGCAACTGATTTTAAAAGATTTACAATTTCTGTTACACCGGATATTGAAGCTGATTTGGACATAGCTAAGAAAGATTACTTTTATAAGGCTACACAGAATGAAATGATTAGGGCTCTTATCATCAAAGGCTTAAATATTCTTAAAACCGAAGGTGAAAGTAGTGCTATGAGACAGAAGTCTTATGTAAGATGATGTAGATATAAAACAAAACGTATCCATAATGAATACAGCGAGTGAAAAGGGAGGTTTATAAAAATGAGAGCAAAAACATTTATGAAAAAGAGTCTGGTACTTACATTGATTGCAGGAATGCTGATGGGTCTATCCGGCTGTGGAAGTTCACCTGCAGGTAAGCCGGAAGCCACACAGGATGGCAAGACGTTGGCGGCGTCGGAAGAAGAAAAAAGTACTGCAAGTGCGGAGGATATTACTCTTGAATTCCAGCAATGGTGGGGAGTAGAATTGCCGGATGGTGTTCTGAAAGAAATCTGTGATGGATTTACAGATGAGACAGGTGTCAAAGTCAATCTGTTAAGTAACCCATATGCGGATACCAAGACACAGATCGCCGCAGGTGCGGCGGCCGGTACCATGGCAGATGTTGTCGGTCTGGATGGGGCATGGGTCTATGATTTTGCAAAACAGGGTTCTATCGCAGATATGACAGCATTAATGAAAGCAGACGGATATGATGACACCCTGTTAGCTGACCAGATCAGAATAGATGGTAATACATACATGATTCCGGTTGTTAATTTCGCATATCCGATGTATGTAAATAGGGGGCTTTTGAAATTTGCCGGCATTACCGAAGTTCCTAAAACCTGGGATGAATTTGCAGAGGCATGTAAGAAAGTAGTTGAAGCGAAGGAAGGTGTTGCAGGCTGGATCATTCCGTTATCAACAGAATCCCCGAGTGGTATTCAGAATAACTTTATGAGCTGGCTGTGGGCTTCCGGCGGCTCTATGTTAAAAGACGGTAAGCCGGCATTGACGGATAATAAGGATTTGGCCGATACGGTAGATTTTGTAAAAGGATTGTTTGATGCAAAGGTTGTGGCGTCAGGGGTCTATTCCATGAAAGAGGCGGATATGGTTGAAGAGTTTACCAATGGCCGTGTTGCGTTTATGATAGACTCTCTTGCCCATCTGACGACAATTAAGTCCGAAGCACCGGATTTGGATTTTGATTTCATGTCCGTTCCTGTAAAAGCCGGATATACAGGTAAGAGTGGAATGGATGTTGCCAACTGGAGTATTGGGATTGCCGAAAACGGTGAACATAAAGCAGAAGCCATGAAGTTTGTTGAATACTTAATGAGTCCGGAAGTAAACGCAAAACTTGCCGCAAATGCCAATGCATTCCCTGGAAATATCATGGCAGACCCGGACTATTCATCGCAGGATGACATGTTTATTAAAGTTTATGATATTTATAAAGCTTGTTATGCAGTGAATGAATTTACAGGACTTCCGACATCAGAAGAATTAATGAGGCAGTTCGATGAACAACTGCAGTTATACATTGACGGAGACACTGCGTTGGCAGCAGACATGTTATCAGCGGCACAGGAAGCCTGGATGGAAGCATTTCAGTAAATAAATAAACTGAGTACTCTCGGAAACTAATAGTAGCATTAGAAGATATTTTAGATGGTGAATATAATCTGAGAACATTTTCTGTCTATCATATGTATGTTTTTACTTGCCTTTCCTTCGCTATGCTCAGACGGTCTGCGTAAAAACATACATATGACATCACGAAAATGGAGGTGAAATTTTATCG
>JBAVPE010000073.1:0-23102 GCA_049692775.1 Anaerocolumna sp.
GGATTATATAGCCGTTATAGAAATTATTGTCGGAAAACAGCTAAATGTCTGGAAGCTTTCCTTGACTTTCTTGAAATTAATTTTAATGAGATAAATGTAAATAATATTTTTTTAAATAAAAAAATTCAGACTGATATTTTTGATCATAGCAACATGTTATATCTTGGGGAAAAAGATGACCCCATTGATAAAAAACTGATTGATTACTGTAATGATGCAGGAAAAGTGAAATTTTATGATATGAAAGAATTTTTAAACGATAAATCATTAATTCGTTCAGAAACTATAAATAATGTTTTTCATTATATTTGGTTCGGCAATATGGAGTATGGATTTAATATTAATAATAAAAGAAAGATTAATAATGTTATTTATCATTTGTTGGGTAGCAATATGCACATAGTAATGGTATTTCCTTTTATTAACCTATTTAACCGGATTTTATTATATAATAAAAAGCAAATTAAAGCGATTTGCTTATATAAATGAAACTTTATTATACAATAATAGTAGAATTTAATATTGACATTAGTAATATCTTTAATTAAAATACTGTTTGCATTGTTTTTTATCAAGTGAAATTTCTTGAATTCTATTATATTTGGAGCGATCATGCAGAGAGATAGTTATTTTGACAATTTTAAAGGATTATTAATTTTACTGGTGGTAATAGGACACTTTATCGGAGCTTTTATTTATAAAAATCATTTTATGGATTTTCTGGTTATAACAATTTATAGTTTTCATATGCCTTCATTTGTATTTATATCTGCTTATTTTTCAAAAAGGAATAATTTATTAAAATTAGTGAGGACACTATTAATTCCTTATTTTTTATTTCAAATAATCTATTTTATTTTTTTATGTGTGATCGGCAGGAAAAATAATTTGGAACTGTTGGAGCCTTATTTTACTTTATGGTTTATGCTGTCTTTATTCTGTTGGAGATTGATTATTAATAGGATAATAAAGATAAAGGGAATTCTTGTAATCTCATACATAGTAGCGGTATCAGCCGGTTATGTTACCGTGATAGGTGCATTTGGATCTATCGGCAGAACCATCACATACTTACCGTTTTTTATATTGGGTTATATCTTTAATAAAGAGAAATTTTTAAAATTTGCTACAAAAAAATACATAAAAATAGGTTCCGGTATATTCCTTGCAATCGTACTTATAGTTGTATATTTTAATTGTGATCACATTGATTTTGATGTTTTGATTATGAAATACTCCTATGAAAAATCTCATTTATTACAGTGGGGATGGCTGTATCGAATGCTAATGTACGTATGTTCAACATTTTTAATTTATTTGATTGCCGTTGTTATCCCCAGAAATAAGCATTGGTTTACCTATCTGGGGCAAAGAACTATGAGTATTTATTTATTGCATGGAATTATCTATAAATTTTTAAAATACCAGACAAATTTATATAATACTAAAAATACAGTCATTGAAATGTTTCTGATCTTACTTTTGGCAATCATTCTAACCTTTATTCTTTCATTAAAACCTTTTGATACTTTAATAAAAAAATTGTCATCTGTACCAGTCGAAAAACTGCTTACATAGAATTCACTACAAAAATCGTATTAAATACAACATCTTAAAGCATATAAATAAATATTATGTTATAATCCAAAGGCTAAGGTTAGTTATAATGTAATATGAAGAATTATAATATAAGTTTAGACAGGCAGGTTATGAATGTCATTAAAATACGGATTGACAGAATGCAAAAATACCTTCTAGACGAGTTTAACGCCTGCCTTTGGAGGTATTTTTTATTTTATTAGAAAATATCAACTATTATAGTTTAATTACACATATTGGAAATAATATGTTACAATAAAATTAGTCAAGGCAAATTGAACGAGTAGTAGGGGAAAATTAATAATTATACTTTATAGAAAGAGGGCTGAGGGGATGTTCCGTATTGCTATATGTGATGATGAAAATATCATTTGCTCAGAAATTGAACAAGTGATAATGGATTACAATATAACCAGTTTAGATGAAATTGATGTTGAGGTATTTACTTCAGGAGAAGAATTAGGCCACTATATGAAAAAAGGGGAAGAATTTGATTTGATATTCTTGGATATTGAATTAAAAAATATCAATGGTGTTCAAGTCGGGAAAAAAATACGTGATGAAATGAAAAATGAAATTGTGCAGATAGTATATATTTCGGGAAAAGATAATTATTATCTGGAATTGTTTGAAGTAAGGCCTATGCATTTTTTACATAAACCGATTGAACCGGAAAGAATAATTAAGGATATAGAAAAAGCCATGGAACTTACAGGGAGGCTTAAAAAAATCTTTTTTTATAAGCATGGTCATAATACATATAAGATAGAGATTAAAGATATTTTATATTTTGAAGCGGAAAACAGGCAGGTTAAAATGATAACAACTAAGGCCGAAATTAACTTCTATGGAAGTCTGGAAGAGGTTTTACGTGAAGTGGAGAAATATCATTTTCTCTATATTCATAAATCTTATTTGGTAAATTATGCCCATATTATAGTATTTGGACATAAAGAATTAACCATGTCAAATGGCGTTATTCTTCCTATCAGCCAGCAAAGACGAAGAGTAATTTTAGAATTGCAGATAAAATATGAGAAAGAAGGAAAATAAAGTGGAGCATTTGTTTTATAATGGGGTTTATATAGCCATGAACCTGTTTCGGACCTATATAATATTTAAGTTAATGGGTATTTTCTTTACCAGGGAGAAAGTAAGCAGAAGCAGAGAATGCTTGACATACTTATTGTATTATCTATGTATTACCGGAATATATCTTTTGATTAATATACCTGTGATAACGTTGGTAGCTAATCTTATCGCTTTTATGCTGTTGTCGTTTAATTATAAAACTAGCCTGAAACAGAGGGTACTATCCGTATCATTTATTTGTCTGATATTGCTTTGTTCAGAAAGTATCATAGTATTGCTGACCGGACATATTAATTCACCTATATTTTCGAGAAATTATTATTCGTCTGTTTTAGGAACGGTAAGTATTCAATTATTTACTTATATGGTAGTACTTATCCTGCAAAATTATAAAAATATAAGGAAAGGCAATAACGTACCAACAATATACTGGTTAGCAATATTTTTAATTCCATCAGCTTCCTTATACATAATAGTAAATCTGCTTACAGCTACCGGACTTCCATTAATACAGGTGCTTATATGCATTATTCTGTTATTGTTGATCAATGTTGCCACATTTTATTTATATGATTTTATATCAATGGAAATAGAGGAAGAAAAGACGAATAGGATGCTGTTGCAGCAAAACAATTATTATGAGCGTCAGTTTGCCATTATGGATACTGCTTTGGCAGCGAACAAATCCCTCCGGCATGATTGGGAGAATCACTTATCAATCTTATACTTATTGTCCGAAAAGAACGAAAGTAAGCAATTAATGGAATATTTATCAGAATTAATGGAAGAAAAGGCAGTCAAGGAAGAATATGCCCATTCAGGTAATGTTGTGATAGACAGTATCCTGAATTTCAAATTGCAAGAGGCAGAGAGGAAAGGAATACAGGTAATCATGGAAGTAAGCGTTCCGGAACAGTTATCAGTTAAATCCTTTGACATGACTGTAATCTTAGGAAACCTGCTGGATAATGCAATAGAAGCCTGCAGTAAATTAGCAGAGAACAAGCGAAAAATAAGGGTAGTAGTACGTTACGACAAAGGCAGATTATTTATAGATATAAAAAACCAGTATGAAAACGAGATTCTTTATGAGAAAGGTAATATTATTACGACGAATCATGATAAAAAAAAACATGGTATTGGGCTTTCCAATGTAAGAAATGCGGTAGAAAAATACCAGGGGTTACTTGATATAGAACACTCTGATGATACCTTTTACGTAACGGCATTGTTGTTTGTTTAGCATATTTAATAAATTTATATTACCGCTTTAACTGGATTATAATAGAAAATACTGTAAATTTCTAAATAATATGTAACAAATTACCATTCACTTCAAAAATCGTACTAGTATAAGTGAATTTAATTAACTTTATGTTATTATGTGGGATATACAAGTAAATCACTGTATTGCAGTTTGTCCCAAACAGAAAGTTTTTTAATTCCGCTTATACTAGTTACTACATCTAACGGCACAATTAGAAAATATATGATAGTATACAGTTACCAAAAGAAATTAAGGTGAAAGGAGAGGGTAGCTCTGAAGAATCCGGTATTAAAATTAGCTGCTAAGTTGGCTATAATGGTTACAACGAAAGATGCAAATAACTGCTGTACCTTTATCGCCTATCAGCCTAAACTTCCGGAAAATGCAAAAAAGCTTAAGAAGTTCTAATGATTTACAGAAATGATTTTGAGATTATTTTGTAGAAACTCGATGAATGGATATCCAAAGTAATGATTCAGGCAGTACTTTTGGGAATAAAATGGGTACCATGTACATGTTTTATTTGCTAATTATTGCGTTGGCGAAGATAATTATATTAATAAAAAACAAATGATTAGGAGGGTTATATATGAAGAGGGCTATAATTTTAGGAGTCATTGCATCACTAATATTAAATGGTACAACTTCATCTGCATTTTCTATCAATAAATTAAACCAAGATAATTCAAAAAATAACATTATAATTATTGATGAAGATTATTTTGATTCTATCAAAGATAAAATTAATGTAAATATATTAGATAGAAATAATATTATTCCTTATACAAATATAGATAATGAGTCTACCGGAGAACGTATTTATGGAGTAAATTATAACGATTTTAGTAGTAAAGAAAACGTTAAAAAACAAGCTAAGCAATTAATTGATGATGATGAGAATGTATATTTATATGGTCAGGATTTGGATATTCAAGTCATTGAAAATCAACTAGATATTGACATTGATGGTTACGATGCAAAAGAAGAAGCAGCAAAAGGAGGTGACATATCTCCAATTCAAGAAAGCAAATGGAATATCATAGGAATTGAAAATGGAACTGCTACCTATTTTGCACATCTTCAAAGTTATGATTATGATGATAATGCAATAGAGCCAAAACTCGATACCTATATTGATGTAATTGCAAATGGCAAAGATAATCTTAAAGGAAATACTAGTGACATAGCAATTTTGAGTGCCAATGAAACAGTATATTCAGAATATGACTTAAATGACTATCTTTATAAGGATGATCAGTGGGGAAATTCAATTTTAAGAGCACAGTTAAATGCTGATTATATCATGTATCAAAATCTATCAGAAGATTCAGATGATACTTATGACTACTTCTATTTAAAAAATAATGTTGAATTGTATACAAATAGTGGCAAAGGTTGTACTGGTAATAATATTACAGTTACACATACATTACCTTTTTCATCTGATGAATTAGAAGATTGGGGACCAACATCATCTAGTGATGATGATACATTTACTGTTTCGTTACCTTGGGGTGTCGCTTGGACTTTTAATGCATATAGTAACATCGATATTGAAACCTCCGGTAGTCAAGCTAATGATACTGTTACATATGAAGCTTATAATCACTCTTTAATGGGTTATTATCCGTTTGATGATGATAATGTAAGAATTCAACCAGGTACTGCATGGGCATCAACCGGAACATATGCAGGTATAAATACTGAAGCTTCTGCAGAAGTGGATTACGGAGTGAATACATATTCTCTATCACTTAGTGATGATATAAGATATCAATATTAATTAGCATGAATTAGTTAAGCCCTTTTGATTCAAGAAATATAGTTCAAAAGGGCTTACTTTTTTTTATATAATATGATACTATATTGATAAAAATAATATAGAGGTAAATAGTATTGATAGATTATAAAACGTTTAGAAGATATAGAAATATATTAATAATTATAGGCATCATTTTTTTGGGAATAAGTTTATATGAAACTGTTTCTGATATAACAATAGAAGGAAAAATATCAGATGATATCGAAAAAAGAATCAGTAAAAATCATAAGAAAAATGAAATATTTAATAATTTTGAGATGCTTGGAACAAAAAATATTGAGAATAGAAAGATAATTATAATCCGATATTATAAAAATGATATAGAAGATTGGGGATATTTTCAATATAAAAAAATGAAGTTTAATTTTTATAAACTTGAGTCGTTTTATACAAATAATTTCGAAGAAAGTATACGAGCAAATATTAGAACTGATAGAGGTTTATATACAATATTATGTTATAAAACTGGTAAGATTGAAATCTTACGCTAACCACCAAATTTAAATTAAATGGAGCTTATTATTTTAGAATTAAAGAAAACTCAAGTAATGTAGATTCTTTACAAGCTTTTTACGATAATGTTGAAGTATAAATACGATGTGTTTATTGGATAAGGAGAAGAAATGACAGGTACAGACTATAGTTCAAATTTTCCAGAAACACGTTACAATGTTAAAGTTATTAACAATATAAAGGGGGAGTTGCCACTTGATACAACTGTTCAAGTGGATAAGGAAGGTGGTATTTCAGAAGACTCATCATGTTATATACTTTACGGAAATGACTTTCTACCGGAAGAAGGCGAATATTATATTTTTAATGTAAGAGAATGAAGCGAAGATGGTTCGTATACAGGTCAGGCATAAATACAGCTGTTTTAATTGATGATACTGATATGCGAAGTGTTACAGGTGATATTACATCGGATAATTCAGATTCTTTAAATTTAGAACAGAGTGATGTTAAGAATAAAATGGAGAATTCTGGTATTTATCAAAAGTATGCAGATGCATATAAAAATCAATTTGTTTATGAGCCCAATAAATAATGATTTATAAAGATTTTCTATTATAATATGTATCACTTTTAGTATATTTTTGATTGAATAAAAATTGGTTGATTATTGCAATTTATAAAAAAGTTGAAAAGACCTATGGAATATTGATATTTTAATATCGCTTTTCCATAGGCCTTTTTAATTTTATCTTTCCTGAATCGGAACGTATTCTTTATGTTTTGCAACATTCTTATAAGCAGGGCGGATAATTTTGCCTGCATTAATCAGTTCCTCAATTCTGTGGGCACTCCATCCGGAGATTCTGGCAATAGCGAAGATAGGAGTATATAATTCAAGGGGGAGATCTAACATACTGTAAACAAATCCGCTGTAAAAGTCTACATTGGCACTGACACCTTTATACATCTGGCGTTCTTTGGCAATAACATCCGGTGCAAGATTTTCAACTAAATTATATAACTTAAATTCCTCATTCCTTCCCTTTTCTTCGGACAGTTTTTTAACGAACCCTTTAAAGATATTGGCCCTAGGGTCTGAGATGGAATATACGGCATGGCCCATACCATAGATAAGTCCGGCTTTGTCAAAAACTTCCTTGTGAAGCAGGGCTGCTAAGTAACCGCGGACTTCTTCTTCGTCTTCCCAGTCTTTTAAGTTTTTCTTCATATCCTCAAACATCTGGACAACTTTAATATTGGCACCGCCGTGTTTTGGACCTTTTAAGGAACCTAAGGAAGCTGCAACGGAAGAATAGGTATCGGTACCTGTCGAAGTTACTACATGGGTTGTAAAACTGGAATTGTTACCGCCGCCGTGTTCTGCGTGTAAAACTAAAGCTACATCCAGAATTTTAGCTTCCAGCGGAGTATACTTACTGTCCGGCCTTAAGAGATGCAGGATTAATTCAGCTGTTGACAGGGAAGGGTCCGGAGTATGGATATATAGACTCTGACCATCGTGATAATGCCTGAAGGCCTGGTATCCATAAACGGATAGCAGCGGAAATAAAGATATCAGCTGTAAAGACTGCCTCATTACATTGGGAAGGGCAATATCATCAGCTAAATCATCATAAGAATATAATGTTAATACACTTCTTGCAAGGGTATTCATCATATCGCGGCTTGGAGCTTTCATAATAATATCCCGGACAAAGGAAGTCGGTAAAGAACGGTATTCACCTAATAGTTTCCTGAAATTTAAAAGTTCTTCATTATTTGGCATTTCACCAAATAAAAGAAGATAAGTGGTTTCTTCAAAGCCATATCTGTTTTCAGCAATAAAACCATCTACAATTTGTTCTACGTCAATACCGCGGTAGAATAGTCTGCCTTCACAGGGAACGTATTCTGCGTCAACGATAATATGTGAACGGACTTCTGCAATTTCGGTCAGACCGGTTAATACACCTTTACCACTTACATCCCTCAAACCACGTTTTACATCGTATTTCGTATAAAGGGCGGGATCAATCGCACTATTCTTAGCACACAAATTAGTTAAAGCCAGGACTTCGGGTGTAATAGTTGAAAAAGTGTTATTGTTCATAATAACCTCCTGTTTGTTTAATTGGTAAAATAGCAACTTCGGGATGTTGATGCAGACATATAAATAAACATGTAGAAATATGTATTAACTTACATATGTGATTTATATATGTAAGTTCTGACATGAACGGAGAGTGAAATTAATATAGATAACGAAAGGTTCAGCAATGTGATTCTTCCACTCCTTTTTATATGTGGCAATATCGCAGACAGGGCTGCGATATGCAATGTTGTAAATAATGTAAAATATACGAAGCTGTATTTTGCGATTTACTGTATACGAGTATATTGTAACATGAATGAAGGGTAATAACAAGAAAAATTACATATATATCAATATTTGGAAATAAATATTTATTCATTTACTGATTTGCATATAAGGAAATCAATAAATCTTTTGGACCTTTTAATTACTAGATGTACCGGTGCTGGATAATTTGTATCCAGTCGGGTAATATCATGTTCTTATTTTTGAAAATAACAGTTTAGGATTGCATTTTTGAAGAAAAACAATTATGATAGAATTAACTAAGATTAGTATATCTTAGTACATTTTAAAGTATGTATCACGAAAAGTTAAATTATAATAATATTAATAAAATAATTATCATAAGATAAATCTTATGCTTAAGAGGAGGCTATATGTTATTAGACGATTTTATTTATTTTAAGATAGGAAAGAAAAAAAGCATTGCATTAATTGCCCATGATGGCAAGAAACAGGATCTGGTGAAATGGGCGGAAAAAAATAAAGACATATTAAAAAATCATTTTTTATGCGGTACAGGGACGACTGCCCGTATTATTTCCGAGGAGACCGGTCTTCCGGTTAAAGGTTATAACAGCGGCCCGTTAGGTGGTGATTTGCAGATCGGTTCCAGAATTGTTGAGGGAAATGTTGATTTTGTAGTATTCTTCTGGGATCCATTAGAATCACAGCCCCATGACCCGGACGTTAAGGCGTTACTGAGAATTGCTGCCGTTTATGATATCCCAATTGCGAACAATGAAGCAACAGCCGACTTTTTACTGACATCTAAATATATGGATGAGGAATATGACAGAAAAGTCGAAAACTTTAATAAACATATGCTGGCCAGAATTGAAAAATTCTCTCAGCCTGAATAAACATAAGGCAATTCTGATAAACTATAATAGTATCAACTTTCTGTTCGGACCTATTTATGTATATGGGATAATAATTGAAAGGTATGGTGTTATTATGAAAAGGATATGTTTTTATGATACAAAACAATATGATAAGGTATATTTTGATTATTATAAAGAAAAGTTTGGATTTGAAATAGATTATTTCGAATCCAAATTAAATTCTAACACAGCCGTTATGGCAAAAGGTTATGATGCGGCAGTGGCTTTTGTTAATGATACGATTGATGCGAAAACCATTGATAATTTATATAATAACGGTGTGAAAATTATTGGCATGCGTTGTGCCGGCTATAATAACATTGATTTTAAGGCTGCATTTGAAAAAATTCATGTAGTAAGGGTGCCGGCCTATTCACCCTATGCTGTTGCGGAGCATGCAATGGCTCTTTTATTAACTTTAAACCGAAAGATACACCGTGCTTATAACCGGACCAAAGAACACAATTTCAGCCTGAATGGATTAATCGGGTTTGATTTGCATGGCAAAACTATGGGAGTAATTGGTACCGGCAAAATCGGGCGGATTTTTGTAAATATCTGCAAAGGGTTTGGCCTGAATGTGATCGCCTATGACCCCTACCCAATTACTGCTTCTGATATCAAATATGTTTCCTTTGAAGAATTGTGTCAGGAATCCGATATCATTTCTTTGCATTGTCCATTAACAAGGGAGACACAACACTTAATTGATAAGAAAAACTTTGACAGGATGAAAAAAGGTGTTATTATTATTAATACGTCAAGAGGTGCCTTGATTAATAGTGAAGATTTGTTAAATGCCATCAAAGAAGAAAAAGTAGGAGGTGCCGGACTGGACGTATACGAGGAGGAAACGGAATTCTTTTATGAAGATAAATCCTATTCCATCATCCAGGATGATATATTATCCGGTTTAATTTCCATGCCAAATGTTATTGTAACTTCACATCAGGCATTTTTAACGAAAGAAGCATTAAATAATATAGCGGAAATTACCCTTCAGAATTTAAGGGATTATTTTGACGATAAACCCCTTGAAAATGAAATCTGTTATCAATGTATTAAATATAATACCTGCAATAAAGGGGAAGTAAAAAGATGTTTCTAATTTATTAAAGAATTATAAATTCTATCTTATTTAAAGGAGTTCAGTTGCTATCATTTCTTTTTTATGTTATAATTTTATTGTCTTTAAAACATGAAAATGTTAAAGAATCGTAACGATTTAGTAAGTTCCGGAAATTCGTAGAATTTCGAGTAAACGGCACCCAAATTTACGTCTTTTTGCATATTTTGTGTGCATCGGTTCGTCAGAACCGCAGTGATGAATGGTCACAAAAATTTAAAACGGAGGTTTTTATTATGAAGAAATATGAATGTCCTTGTGGTTATGTATATGATCCGGAAGTAGGGGATCCTGATAACGGAGTTGAACCTGGCACTGCATGGGAAGACCTGCCTGATGATTGGACCTGCCCCGTTTGCGGCCTTGAGAAAGATGCTTTTACAGAAATATAAAATTATACATAAGAAAATGAGAGCGGGTGCCTTGTGTTGGTGCAAGCTCTCTTTTTTATGGCATCCGATTTTATCTGAAAGGTAAACGGAATTCAAGATATCCTATAGCATATCCGAAAAATAGTTGATTAGTATAATAGCAGGGAGTCTGTCTAATAATTAATATGATGTCTTTTGATAGTTCCAGATAAAAAGGCGCATATTATAAGTACGGAGAGGCTCTTAATTGATGTATAGAAATTACATCCCATACGTCAAAAAAAGTGCTCATGATTGATTGATAACCAGGTATTGTAAATAATCTTCATCATGTTATAATATATCATATTAGCTAAGTTAGGAGGATTGCCATGCTATCAAATCATGATGTGGAATATATGCCGCAGGTTTTAACCTTTTGGGATAAATTAAATGAAACGCAGAAAAACCTCATAATTAAAAACACTTTATCTGTTCATTATGATAAGGGAAGCAGAATTCACAGCGGAGATAATGATTGTATCGGTGTTATATTAATTAAACGAGGAGAACTGAGAATCTACATATTATCGGATGAGGGGAAAGAAATAACTCTTTACCGCCTAAGAGATGGTGAAATATGTGTACTTTCTGCTTCCTGCATTTTAGACAATATCACTTTTGACGTTCATGTGGATGCGGAAGTTGAGAGCGAGGTTTTACTTGTAGATTCTTATTTTTATCAACAATTATGCAGACAGAATATCTATGCGGAAAACTTTACGGATAAGCTCGTAATCGATTCTTTTTCGGAAGTAATGTGGGCAATGGAACAGATATTATTTATGAGTTTTGATAAACGGTTGGCCATCTTTTTATCCGATGAGATTTCCAGGAACCAGTCCGATACCATAGAATTAACCCACGAACAGATTGCCAAATATATTGGAAGTGCAAGGGAAGTTGTATCACGTATGTTGAAATATTTTGTACAGGAAGGCATTGTAGAGCTTTCCAGAGGGGGAGTCAGGGTTATTAATAAGAAAAAGTTAAAAGAACTGTTCTGATGAGGTCACTTAAAAAAGTCCCATCTAAGGAAAATTACCCGAAGTAAAAAGTGGTATCAGAAAATCGTAAAAAACGCGGATAATGGCTGATTTACTATGTTCTAAGCGATTATCCGCATTTTTATATGATTTTTAAACATAATTTTCAGAAGGAACGGCTGAATTGTTACTATTTATTTTAATAAGCCCAGAATATTTTTTTTCGATTGTACCCCGATGGAAGAATTGTAAACTTTTCCGTCTTTAATAACTAAAAGGGTTGGTATGGACATTATCTTATAATTTTGTGCAAGCTCAGATTCTTCATCCACATTTATTTTACCGACTTTTATGGTTTCATTTTCATTCGCAATTTCGTCTACGACGGGAGAAACCATCTTACAGGGACCACACCAGGAAGCCCAAAAATCCAACAGGACCGGTTTGTCGGAATTTATAACCTCTGAATCAAAATTATCTTTTGTTATAGTAAGTATACTCATAATTTCATCTCCTTTGTAATATTGTGTGTTTATAATGATATTTGTATCATAATCCGTCATCCAATGCTTGTCTGTGATGAAGTTACTGAGAAAGGGCATTTTCAAAAAGGATACGGATAATATCTTTTCGTGGGATGCCTTCATGGACTTTCTTGGAATCCAGGTAATAAGTTGGTACATAATAATAATTATATTGTTTTGCAACATCCGGCTCTTGTTCTTCATCAATGACCTTGATATCTAATTCTTTATATTTGGGATTCTCATGCATTAATTCATCCATAAATTTATGGGCTTGCTTGCAATATGGGCACCAGCTGGTTTCGAACATTATGACAGACTTCATAATATCATCCCTTCTTTCGTTTTTTGTATATTTTCCGTAAGTATAACAATTTATAACTGAATCTTCATTAAAAGGATAAAAATGCCGCAATATGGAATCGTATATGCCGGATTGTGTTATAACAGCCTTTTTATTGTTACTATTCACAGCCGATATACTCGACGTGTTTTTATTACTATAACATTCTTTAAATGTTCTGTAAACATATTATAAATTATTAAACACGGCAAACGAACGCATGAAGGAAGAAAATTCCAAAAACTCAGGCGGTACTTCCTGGAGTTTTTTAATGACATGAGGGTTCTTTCCCTGCAAAAAGGTTACAACCACACCAGGAAACTGCCGAAAACATGTATAGATTACTCCTTCAGGATAAAAATAAATTTCATTAAATTAGATAGTTTTTGATAAATCAGGTTGACTAAATATTTAATTAAAGATAAAATGATGTTAATAATATAACAAGGAGGTTTTACTATGCAGGTTACAAATATTGCTGATGGAATCTATCAACTTTCCATTAATGTAGAAAATATATTATTTGAAGGCTTCTGGGAAATACCTAATGGAGTATCTCTGAATTCATATATTATTAAAGGCGAAAAAACAGCTATTGTAGATGGCGTATGTGGATGGGACGGCGTTCCGGATACTCTGTTTGCCCTGATAGAGCAATTAAATATATCTCCTGAATCCATTGAATATCTGATTATTAATCATACGGAACCGGATCATTCCGGATGGATTCAAGCATTTAAACAAATTAACCCTAATTTTAAAATTGTCTGCAGCAAAAAAGCAAAAGATTTACTGGATGCGTTCTATGGCATATCGGAAAATATAACAGTTGTCGGAGATAATGACACCCTGGATTTGGGTAATGGACATATATTAAATTTTGTGGAAATACCTAATGTACATTGGCCGGATACCATAGGGACGCTGGATACACTTACGGGAACCTTATTTTCCTGTGATGCATTTGGTTCATTCGGTAAAGTTACTACCACCAATTATGCAGATGAGTTAACCCCGGAAGAACTCGCCGTATATGAAAATGACACAGTTCGCTATTTTTCTAATGTTTTAGCATTTTTCTCCATGCAGGTTAAAAAAGCAGTAGCAAAGTGCCAGGCATTACCTATTACAATGATAGCACCAGGCCATGGACTCATATATAGAAATCCAGGAGAGATAATGGATGCATACTCAAAGTATGCAGATTACCAAAACGGACCTGCAAGAGAAGAAATAACTTTGATATGGGGATCTATGTATGGTATGACGGCCGATGCAGTAAGCCATGCGGTTCAGTTACTTCAAAATGAAGATATTGTTGTCCATGTACATCAGGTCCCTGAGGATTCCTGGGGTACGGTTTTAACTTCTGCCTGGACATCAACAGGTATTATATTGGCAATGCCAACCTATGAATTTAAGATGTTCCCCCCAATGGCGGCAGTACTTGAAGAATTAGGTAAGAAAAAAGTGAACAAAAGGAAAGCATTCCGATTCGGTTCCTATGGCTGGTCTGGAGGTGCACAGCGGGAATTGGATGAAATAATGACAAGACTTGCTATGGGTTGGGAGTTCCTTGAACCTGTAGAATTCTTGGGCAATCCAAGAGAAGAAGATTTAGACCGCATCGGCGAACAGGTTAAAAAACTTGTAGATGAAGTAAAAGCAGCATTTCACAGTTGATTCCCATAAAGGAATGTTTTATAGGAACAGGATAATAATAACAATTTCTATTAAATAATAAATAAAAATAATAGTTTATCGTAATTATTTTTATTACAGACTCTTTGCCAATTATAAAGCAACTTTTTAACGTTACTTTATAGTCGGCAAAGTTTTTTGCTGTATAAGATTAGGGTGTCATAAGATCCTTCTATGTGTATTTTATGAATATATATACGCTCGTATTCATTCAGAACACAAAATTGACCTTTTGACATCCTAATCAGTATAAAAAATTGCATCCTATTAAGCGAAAATGCTCCGCATGACGTGCAAGAGGAAGAGTGCCGCTTAAGGTGACAGTGCGCTATATTCCGGCTTGCTTCCAGGGAGATTCCGTCCCATCATATCAAAATGTCTGCGGGATACATACCCGCAAGAAAAATATGTCTTGAAATACCAGATTTTTAATTTGAAAATAAAATAATGACAATTTAAAGTGTTATATATTACATTTGTTCTAGCATTAAACACAATAAAAAAACCGATAAAAACGTTTTTAGTATCGATTGAAAAAAAATAGAAGCTTTCACTACGGAATAAAGAATAAAGCTTACTCGAAGTTTTATAGTGGAATATCATAATGTATAATAAATTAGTGATATAACTCGACAATATATACAATATACATAAAAAATACAACGAAACATCTATAAAAAATTAATAAAAATGATTTTATATATTGTAATTTTATTAATTTGGTTATATAATCCAACTATAGTAACAAGTGGATGAAAGTATTGGAAAGAGCATCTAAGATATTGTAAATCACGCTGTGGGAGTTTCCGGGAGTGCCCGGAAATAGAATGGAGAGTAGAAAATGGTAACAATCAAGGATGTGGCGAAGGAATCCGGGGTAGCTATATCAACAGTCTCTAATGTGTTAAATAATGTGGAGGTGGTAAGTGAAGAGACACGCAAAAAAGTCTTGGAGTCAGTAGAAAAGTTAAAATATGTTCCTAATATGAATGCCAAATTTCTCAAGTCTTTTAAGAAAAATACCATCGGTTTATTTTTACCGAGTATTCAAGGTGACTTTTATAAAATGTTAATGCAGGCAATCCATCTGCAATGCAGATTGAGGGGATATTTATTAAATATATATGTCAGTAACGAGAATACCAGTGAAGAAATATACAGTATGATTATAAGCTCCGGTGTGGAGGGGGCAATCGTATTAAATGAGCTGTTATCCGATCAATACATTGAAAGGATCGTACAGAAAAAGATGCCAATTGTATTTATTGACCGTGAATATTCGGGAGATCATATGTCCAGTGTAATCATTGATAATGTTGCAGGTGCTGCACTTGCAATGGAATATCTGATTAAGCAGGGCCATAGACGGATAGGATATATCCACGGTATTGAAAATTATGATGATGTATCCAGATATAAAGCATATGTTAATGTTTTAGCGAAATATGCACTTCCCATTGATGAATCTATAATTTTAAGGGGGTATTTTGAGGAAGCAGTAGCTTATAGTGAAATGCGGGTACTGATATTAAGAGGAATAGAACTGCCGGATGCTTTCTTTTGTGCTAATGATGAAATGGCATGGGGCTGTATCCATGCTCTCACAGAGGCTGGTATAGGAGTTCCGGATCAGATAAGTGTTATGGGTTTTGATGATAATACGTTAGCACCTTATTATTCTCCGTCTATTACTACAATACATAGTCCGGTAACGGAGCTTGGTAATGCAAGTGCAATAGAATTAATACGGATTTTACAGAATATTGAACCGGTGGAAGGTACCATACAAAGGTTATCTCCGAGTCTGGTTATTCGGGATTCCTGTAAATTCAGGATATAAATAATTAAAGTTGTTGAATATATTTTAGTACATCGGTGATCATTTTCTGTCTGTACTATGTAAGTTTTAGCCTGCTTTTCCTTCATTTCGTTCAGACGGTCTGTGCAAAAACTTATACAATAAATCACGAAAATGAGGAAAAGAGGTTAATATGGGTCAATATTTTTTAGTGGGTAATACTTATGTCATTAAAAATTATGACAGGCTGCCGGCATTTTCCAGTTTTTTGCCGGGGCTGGCTGGAATTAAGGGGATTCCGCTTTGGGTTTTTTATACGAACCGGGGACAGGGGATTAATAGTTTTGGTATACATAATAAGAGTAATGCCATTATGGAATTTAATCCGGCGAATACGGCTTATGAGAATACGGCAATTAAGGGTTTCCGCACCTTTATAAAGTGTGACGGTGATTTTTTTGAACCTTTTTTCAGCTATGATAAAGAGGCGGTCCGAAATTTATATATCCGCAGGAATAGTTTTACGATTGAAGAAATGAATCATAAAATTGGTATTAAAATAACAGTTAAGTATTATGTTTTACCAAATGACTACATCGGAGGTTTAATCAGAAACGTCTGTATTGAAAATATAAGTATAGATGATAAGAAAATCAGCATGTTGGATGGGCTGCCAAAGATTATACCTTACGGGATTAAGAACGGGGATTATAAAGAGATGTCCAATCTTTTAAAGAGCTGGACAGAAATTAAGAATATTGAAAATAAAATACCTTATTATACGCTCCGTGCTTCGAGTGATGATTCTGCTGAGGTTTCTGATATTGAAGGCGGGTATTATTATTTATCCGTAAGTAAGGGTGAAATATTACCGGTTATTTATGATTCCCAGGTTATTTTTGATTATGATACGTCCCTGGTAACTCCGGTTGGATTTTTAGAGAATAACCTGGAGGCAGTTTTAGGAAAATCCCAATGCTTTGCAAATAAAGTTCCCTGCGGGTTTACACCGGCTGAATTTGACTTGGCAGCGGGAGAAGTGTACGAACTTAATACGGTTGTCGGATTTACCGCCTCCATTGATCAAATCAACGGGAAACAAAAGGATTTCTGCTGTTTTGAATTCTTTAGACGGAAAGAAGAGGAGGCAGAAGAAGCTGCCGATATTCTTACTGGGGATGTGAAGACCCATACTGCAGTTCCTTTATTTGACCAATATGTGGAGCAGTGTTACCTGGACAATTTCCTCAGGGGAGGGTATCCTTTTGTTTTTAACAAAGATAACAATAAGGCTGTAGTTCATTTGTTCAGCCGTAAACACGGAGATCCGGAGCGGGATTATAATTTCTTTTCCATAGCAGGTGAATATTATTCCCAGGGTAATGGCAATTTCCGTGATGTAAGCCAGAACAGAAGGAATGATGTATTTTTTAATAAAGATATCGGAGATTTTAATATTAAAACTTTCTTTAATTTGATTCAGATTGATGGCTATAATCCTTTAGAAGTTAGGCCAACGACTTTTTTAATTAAAATAAACAATAGGGAAGAAGCAGGTAAATTAATTCAGGACAGTACGGCCGGTAATACGGATAAGCTGAAAGAGGTCATAAATAAGGCTTTTACTCCCGGACAGATAGCGAACTGTATCGCCCGCTGCCATATAAAAATCAAAGGCAGTGAGGATGCATTTCTGGAAAATCTGCTTCAGCTTTCTACCCAGAATATAGAGGCAGGCTTCGGGGAAGGATATTGGAGTGATCATTGGGACTATAACCTGGATTTGATTGAGAATTATATAAAGGTTTATCCGGATAAAATAATAGATTTATTATTTGGGGATAACAGCTACCGGTTCTATGACAGCCCGGCCCGTGTAGTAAAAAGAAGTGAAAAGTATGTGATACATAAAAATGAAGTAAGGCAATACGGAGCCTTAGTTGAAGATGAAGAAAAATGCAGCCGGAAGGATTTTAATAAAAAAGGCACCAATTGGCTTAAAATAAAACCGGATGATTCAAAAGAATATGATTATGGGGCGGCACCGATTGCAGAAACCACCCTGATTGTAAAACTGATATCCTTAGCCCTGAATAAATTCGCCACTTTAGACCCATATGGAATGGGGATTGAAATGGAAGGCGGAAAGCCTGGCTGGAATGACGCCATGAACGGACTTCCCGGTTTACTGGGAAGTGGTATGCCGGAGACTTTTGAATTAAAGCGGATGATTACTTTTATCTGTGAAACAGTTATTTTAAAGCCGGAACTGATAATTCCCGTGGAAATTTATGATTTTTTAATTAAGGTATCTGAAACATTATCACAATCGAAAAGCAAAGAATGGAATGATTTTGTTTATTGGGATAAGGTAAGTACTTTAAGGGAAAGGTACAGGGAAGTTACAAGGTTTCATTTAAACGGCAGGCAGCATAAGGTAAGCAGCGGTGATATTTTTGTGATGTTTAAGGAATTTGAAGAAAAGCTGGATGCGGGAATCAGGAAGGCCTGCGATTATGGTAAGGGTATAGTACCCACTTACTTTACGTATCATGCCACGGAATTTTCTCCGGTATGCGGGGAAGACGGAGTTCCGGTTATCAGTCATTATGGTATGCAGAAGGCAGTTGTTAAAGCCTTTGAAATCAGATCTTTACCGGCCTTTTTAGAGGGACCGGCCAGAATGCTTGGAACCGTTCATGATAAAGAAGCAGCCGAAATTCTATATAGTAATGTTAAAAATAGTAAACTTTATGATAAGAAATTGAAAATGTATAAAACCTCAGTCCCCATTGAAGGGCTGTCCATGGAGAATGGACGAATCAGGGCATTTACACCCGGATGGCTTGAAAGAGAGAGCGTATTCCTGCATATGGAATATAAGTATCTGCTTGGAATGTTAAAGGCAGGATTATATGAACGATTTTTTGAGGAGCTTCAAAATACGCTTATCGCATTCCTGCCTCCGGAGGTTTACGGAAGAAGTATATTAGAAAATTCATCTTTCTTAGCTTCCAGTGAGAACCCGGACAGTCAGGTTCATGGCAGAGGTTACGTAGCAAGACTAAGCGGTTCAACTACCGAGCTGTTAACCATGTGGATCCGGATGTTCATGGGCAGCCGGATATTTAGTTATGAGAATGGAGAATTAAAACTTAATTTTGAACCAAAGCTGCCGGGATGGTTTTTCGATGAAAACGGTGAAGTTTCCTTTCAGCTATTGTCCCAATGTACAGTAACATACTGTAATCCGAAACGCAAAGCTACTTATGGAGAAAACGCAGCAAAAATCAGAAATATAATGATAGCCGATACCAAGGCTGAAGTGGAAGGAAATTTCTTAAGCGGTGAGACGGCAAAAAGAGTACGTAATGGTGAAATAAAGGCTATTACAGTATTTTTTACAAACCTCTGACGGCCTAAAGATTAAGCGTCCCGCTTGATTTTTGTCCAGAGTACAATTTCAAATATAATAAGGAGGATAACATGAAATTAATTACTACAAGTTATATAAACAATAAGAAAGAAACAACAGGCAAAGAATATGAATTCGGTGTGGATCAGGGTGCAGCCATGAATGTCGTAAATCTATATCCGGACATAGAATACCAGACTTTTCACGGTTTTGGCGGTGCTGTGACAGAAGCTGCAGGTTATGCTTTTTCTAAATTAGGAAAAGAAAATCAGGAAAAGGTAGTGGATAAGTATTTTGGTTTGGAAGGAAACCGATACCGGTTGATTCGTACCCACATAGACAGCTGTGATTTTTCAATTGATAATTATGAGGCAATGTCTGACCCGGAAGACCTGGCTATGGATTCCTTTACGTTGGAGAGGGATGAAAAGTATATCCTTCCGTTATTAAGAGCCGGACGGGCTAAAAGGGGGGAACCATTTGATTTGATGTTAACGCCCTGGTCACCGCCGGAATTTATGAAAACAAATGGGGATAGAAATCACGGCGGCAAACTAAAGACCGAATTCATGGATTTCTGGGCTGAATATATATGCCGTTACATCAAAGAGTATGGGAAGAAAGGTTTTCCGGTAACCCGGATTACGATACAAAATGAACCGGAAGCGGTTCAAACCTGGGATTCCTGCATCTTCAGCGGGGAAGAAGAAAAAGTTTTTTTAAGAGATCACTTATACCCTGCGTTGATTAAAAATAATTTATCCCATATTAAGGTAAATATATGGGATCATAATAAAGAAAGACTGTTTGAACGTGCGAAAGCTGCTATTGACGCGGATACAGATAAAATGGTGGACGGAATTGCCTTTCACTGGTATACGGGAGATCATTTTGAAGCAATCGGATTGACGCGGGATGCTTATCCGGGAAAAGAACTGATATTCACGGAAGGTTGTGTGGAATACAGCAGGTTTGATGCCGGACAGTTAAATAATGCCCAAATGTATGCCCATGATATTATCGGTAATATGAATGCCGGCATGACTGGATACATAGACTGGAATATCCTGCTGGATGAAAAAGGCGGACCGAACCATGTAGGTAACTTTTGTGATGCACCGATTATGATTAACACACAAAACGACAGCTTTGAACAAAAGCTTTCTTTTGACTATATCGGACATTTCAGTAAATATATAGAGAAAGATGCAAAACGTATTGCCTTCACGAAATATACGGATAAATTAGAAATAACAGCTCTTAAAAATCCGGATGGTTTTATTGTACTTGTTGCCTTAAACAGGACCGAACAGGATTTGCCGGTATCGGTTCGCCTTGAAGGTAAGACAGTTGAGTTCCCAGTACCCCAAAATACAATTATTACCGGCCTATTGTAAGATAACCAAACTCGATATACCTGAAATGGGTGTAAGTGTATACTGACCTCCCAATAGTGAAATCTGACCTTGATTTTGATAAATAATATTGAAATCAAGCAATTGGACAGATCATGACGAAATACAGTATTTTCCTATACTCCTTTTTTGAGAAACAGCCGATATAGGAAATAAGACTATATTAATAAATACTTCTTGATTTTCCGTGAAGGGTTAAGTTATAATATAATCAGACTAAATCTAACAAAAAGCAACAATCCGGCTTCTGAAACTAAATGAATGTTTTTAAGTGTTATTAGTTATAAGGCTGCTTTATTTACAAAAGACATTCGGTAGCATGAATGTTGTTATTTTCTAAGGAGAAAATTATGTCAGAAGTTAATAGAATCACAAATGTAGATAATCAAAATGTATATAGTGTAAATTCAGATAAAAAGGCGGTATCCGGTAATGGTAAATTTTCTTCTTTTTTAGGGGAGGCTAAGAGCTTAGATTCTATTTTTTCGGAAGCGTCAGAGAAATATAATGTATCAGTGGATCTGTTAAAGGCAATCGGAAAAACAGAATCTGATTTTAATACAAATGCTGTTTCAAGATGCGGTGCCCAGGGTATTATGCAGCTTATGCCTGCTACGGCCGCTTCCCTTGGAGTTACGGATTCATTTGATGCCGAACAGAATATTATGGGAGGCGCCAAATACATTTCCGAATTAATGGATAAATATGATGGTAATGCAAGTTTAGCATTAGCAGCCTATAATGCAGGAAGTAATAATGTTGCAAAATATGGTGGAATACCTCCTTTTAAAGAAACACAGAATTATGTTAAAAAAGTTTTGAATTTTGTAAATCAGGGTGTTGATACCAATAATGCTGTCGTTACAACAAACTCAGCTTCAGCATCGGGTGCAGTTAGTACCCCATCGATAAATATAGCACAAATTAAGAATAATATCATAACACAGGATGATACACAGGAGGATTCTTCTTTGGCACAGGATTTGGATTCTATATTTTCTTATGATGATTATTTAAAATTTCTGGATTCTTTTCTAAATGATGATAAGGAAAAAGATTCAAAGGAAGATAAAAATTATTACACAGCCAATACAATTAATTTTAATATTCCGGTTATGAACTTATTAAAAATTAAAAGCTAGTACTAAATATTATAATTTGTTTTGATAGTTTATGTAGTTGAGGTAGCAATATGAAGGATGTAGGAGCTGTAATCCAGGCAATGATACGGTATTATTCCGGTGACATAAAAAGAATTAACCATTTTATCAAAGTATATGGTTATGGAAAAGCAATCGGTGAGCTGGAGGACCTTGATGACCAAACAAGGGAAATCTTAGAAGTAACCGCAGTAGTACATGATATCGGGATTAAAGTAAGCGAAGAGAAGTACCATAGCAGTGCCGGACATTACCAGCAGATAGAAGGACCCGCAGTTGCGGCAGATTTACTTACAAGTCTTGGCTATGAGGAAGAATTTATCAATCGGGTATGTTATTTAATTGCCCATCATCACACTTATGCCAATATAGATGGATTAGATTATCAGATATTAGTAGAAGCTGATTTTTTGGTGAATTTAAATGAAGACAAGATATCTATTGCTGGTATTAAGAATGTAAAAGAGAATATCTTTAAGACTAAAACAGGACTTTCTTTTTTATATGACTGTTTTGGAGTTTAATATAAAATATTAGAGGTTGTTGCAATAAAGAATCATTGGTTTTTATGCTTTGAAGTTTTTAGTTATTATGTTACAAAGCAGCCAAGTGTCAGCGTACTAGTACATCGGTGACTAAGTTTCTGCTATTTAATCTTCTCTATTTTCTCGATAGCACTATTTCAAAAGCCTCGGCGTAACACCATTACGCCTGCGTTTTTGAAACAGCA
>JBAVPE010000074.1:0-1539 GCA_049692775.1 Anaerocolumna sp.
GATCTGGCCGCCGGTACGGAGATTGGAATGGGTCATTGTCTTCTTGCTGGCTGTGGCGGGGCGCGTCCGAGATCGGCGCGCCCCATGATGCGATGCGCTGTCACGCTTGGCAATGCAGCCGCGAACCGGCCACCACGAGCGTGGTGTCAGCCGTGCAGGGGAGGGCTCATCTCGGCCACCTGCAGACGACTCCGGTCCCTGATCAGCACGAAGCGCCGGCTGTTGACGGCCACGCATGGGCTGCGGTCATCGCCGATCCGCCACGCCTGCCGGTCCTTCATCATGTCACGGTAGAGATAGCTTGTCTCGACGACCACCCGCTCCGCATTGTCCTCGACCACGTCGACCGTGTGGAAGCCTTCGATGTAGGGCGCCCTGCAGTGGCCGTTGTTCTCGCTGGCGTGGGCGTCGTAGTAGGCGCGGATCGCGGTCTCAGGGGCGCTCGGCACCGCAACGTCGCTCGACCAGGCGGCCACCAGGGTCGCAAGGATCGCCTGGAGCATTGTGGTCGGGATCACCATGGCGCGTCTCCTCCATCGTCGTGCTCGGACCTTTGCAGCCCTGCGAGGACGATCTAACGCGCTTCGGTCTGGCGACGCTGTGGTGCGGCTCACAGCTCCTCTGAAATGGGGTCGCACCCGTTTCGGCCGCCATTCGACCACAGCGTGCGGCATTCGCCGCGTTGTGACGGGCCCATCTCGGCGACCTGCAGGCCAGCGTCGCTCTTGGTCAGCACGAAGCGCCGGCTGTTGTAGGCCACGCATTCGCTCATCCGGTTTCCGTCCTCGGAGTCCACCTGGTCCTTCAGCCAGTCGCGGTACAGATAGCTGGCCTGGATCACCAGCTGCTCGGCATTGTCCTCGACCACCTCGACCCTGGTGAAGCCGTCGATGTAGGGCGCAAGGCAGCGGCCGTTCCTCTCGCTCGCATGGGCCTCGTAGTAGGCTTTGATCGGCGCCTCATAGGCCGGCGGCTGCAACGCATCGCTTGCACAGCCGGCAAGCAGGCCGGCGACCGCCCCTGGCAGCATGATGGCTCGTATAGACATGGAGTCTCTCCTCGGTTTCGGCGCGCAGGCCAGGCCCACGTGGCTTCGGGCCGTGATCTAGGCTGCTGACGCGCCGAAGGGTTGTGGTGTGTTTCACAAAGCGCCCCATGTAGGGCGGCACAGCGTGCCTCGGAGCGCTCATCCATCAGGATTTGGTGTTGCGCGCGCTACGTTGAGGGCGCGCGCTTGCGACCGGTGACCATCGCCTTGATCAGATTCTCGTGGTGGACATGGCTGGCGAGCAGCACGCCCGCGACATGCACGATGACCAGCACCAGCATCAGATTGGCGAGGATCTCGTGGATCTCTTTCCACTGCCTGATGCCGCCACCCGCGATGGTGCGCTCCGGTCCGGCCAGGCCGGCCAGTGGCCCGGCGTGATCATGGAGCGCGTACAGGGCGAGGCCCGTGCCGATCACCGCCAGCAGACCGATCAGCAAGGTGACGACCATGGCACCGCCAGCCGGGCTGTGCCCCACATAGCGCTTGCC
>JBAVPE010000075.1:0-74787 GCA_049692775.1 Anaerocolumna sp.
ATTTTCTGTCTATCATAGGTATGTTTTTACTTGCCTTTCCTTCGCTATGCTCAGACGGTCTGCGTAAAAACATACCTATGACATCACGAAAATGGAGGTGGAATTTTATTGACAGCCTCTAAAATATCAGTAAATACAGGTTGTGAGAGTTTCCGAGAGTACTCAAATTATAAAATGGAGGGAATACAGTGGATACGAAAGAATTCTACAGATTGACATTTAAGACTGTTTTCCCATTGATGATACAGTCCCTGCTGTTATCCAGTATTAATTTTATCGGACAGGCTATGGTCAGTAAGCTTGGTCTGGCGGAAATTGCGGCAGTTGGTGTTGCCAATAAAATTTATTCTTTGTTTTATCTGGTCTTGTATGGAACCTGCTGTGCCTGCGTTATGTTTATATCACAGTATATGGGTAAGAAGGATATCGACGGGATTCGAAGGACCATGGGGATGACTTTTACAATTACCGTCAGTCTGGGAATATTGGTAACTTTGATAACGCTTATTTTCCCCAAGGAATGTATTTCACTTTTTACGGATGATACGGAGGTTATAAAGCATGGTACAGCCTATCTTAGGGTCGCATCTACTTCCTACCTGCTTTTGAGTTTTATTTATCCTATCAACTATATGTTAAGGGGGATAGCAAGGGTACAGATTATTTTATGCACCTCAATTATGTCAGTTATCATAAATATTTTAACCACGTATATCTTTATATTTGGCAAGTTTGGAATGCCGCAGCTCGGTGTTACCGGAGCTGCGCTTGGTACCGTGATTACCAGGGGAATTGAGCTTTTGATTCTTATTATTTATCTGCTTATCATAAAAAACGAGGTTATTACTGCAATACCTTTGATGTTTACCTTTCATTTTGCCGGGTTTAAGAAGTTTTTATATAAAGCACTGCCTCTTGCCGGTAATGAGTTTTTCTGGGGAATTGGAACAACCTTATATTTTGTCATATATGGACATATGGGAACAGCACAACTTGCTGCCATGAGTATTATAAGTACCATACAGACGCTGGAGCAGACCTTTAGCCTTAGTTTTTCCAGCTCGGCGGCAGTAATTATAGGAAATGAAATAGGAAAAGGTAATAAAAAAGAAGTTCTCAGATGTGCGGACCGCTTTCATAAATTGGCACTATATGTCGGTGTATTTGTATCGGTTATGTTATTTGTCTTAATCAATCCGATTGTTAAACTGTATCAGGTACAAGGAACGGAAACAGGATTATACCTGACACAGTGCCTGATGGTAATGGGCGGATTTGTGATTTTACACTGTTACAATTCGATGAATATTGAGGGTTTACTAAGAAGCGGCGGAGATATCAAATATGTATTGCTTATGGATATGGGGGGTATTTGGTTAATAGGCCTGCCGCTTACCTTTATTATGGGAGAATTATTGGGACTTCCCATTGTAATGGTATATAGCGCTTTTATTGTGGTAGAACTTTACAAGTTGCCAATGGGTATCTATCGGTACCGTTCGCATAAATGGATACATCAATTAGATCTAAAATAAGGTTGAAAGAAAATCTAAAACTGAAAGGATGCCACGATACGATTTTTTCAACTTTTTTATTTGTGGCAGTACTGCATACAGTTCTGCGGTATGAAAGGGGTGTATAAATGGAGATTCCAGACAATAGTGCATTGATCGTAGTTGATGTTCAGGGTGGGGATATGTCGGGCGGCTGGCTGACAAGCAGCGACGATGTTAATACGGCGGCAGGTGCGCATAAGGCAAGCCTTCCCTTTGTAAAAAGAGTTTTGGAGGTATTCCGTGCCAAGAAGCTGCCCGTGATTCAGTTAAAGGAAGTTCATCGGAAAGAGTTGGTGGATTTTGGCCGGGAGCTGGATGGCAGCGAGGGCATACATCTTTTAGACAGTTCTCCTTATACGGACTATAATCAATTAACTTATCCAATCGATGGAGAGTATACAATTACAAAGAGGAGATACAGCGGTTTTTTTGGAACAGATCTTGAAATCTTATTAAAGGGCCTGAAAGTTGATACCTTATATCTTGTCGGCGGTTTTACGGACGTATGTGTACACTATACCGCGGTAGATGCACATCAGCATGATTATCATATTAAGGTAGTGACAGATGCCGTCAGTGGTTCCGGCTGGGAAGCACATCATGCGGCACTAAAAGCGATTCAGTATTTACAGAGTGATGCCTTGATTACAACAGCGGATGTTGAAACAGCATTATAAATAATATTTAGAAAAGGAAGCAGCATAATATGATAATTCCAGAGAATAGTACATTGTTAGTAATAGATTTGCAGGACGGTGGTCAGGACGATGGTATTCCGATTATGAAAGGCAGTTCGACCTATCAGAATGCCCCTAAAATAATAAAATTCTTCAGGGATCATAAAATTCCCGTGATTCAAGTTCGTGAAGTGCACCGGGCGGATATGAGCGATTTCGGACGGGAGCTTGATGGTACAGAAAGTGTCCATTGTCTGGAGGGTACAAAAGCGGTGGAGTATAATCCTTTAACAAGGCCGGAAGGAAACGATTATCTGATTGCAAAAAGAAGGTATAGTGCTTTTATCGGAACCGATTTAGACTTATTGTTACGCTGTTTGAAGACAAAAACCTTATTTTTGATCGGAGGCCTTACTGATGTATGCGTGCATTTTACAGCAGTAGATGCACATCAGAATGATTATCGTTTTTATGTTGTAACAGATTGTGTAACAGGCTCAAGCTGGAAAGCCCATGAGTATGCATTAAAAAATATGAAGTATCTGCAAAGGGAGTCTAATATTACGGTTGCAGATGTTCTGGGAGGAGGGGTATAGGTTGAAAATACCGGAGAATAGTGCATTACTCCTTGTGGATGTACAGGATTCCAAAGTACCTGTTAAAGTACACCAGGGAGAAGAACAGCAGGCGCGCAGGGTATTCTACCATAAAAATATCAAAAAAGTAACCGATTTTTTCCGTTCAAAAGGAAATGTACCAATTGTACATATCATTGAACTTCATCGAGATAATCTGGTGGATTTTGGACGGGAATTAGATGGTGCCGAATCGGTACATTGTTTAGAAAAGGATTCTTTCTTCTGGGAACCTGCTGCACCGGTTGATGGTGAATATGTGATTCCAAAACGCCGTTATAGTGCTTTTTTTGGGACTGATTTAGAGATTCTATTACGTGGTTTAGAGGTAGAACATTTATTTATATGCGGTGGCATGACGGATATCTGTGTACATTTTACTGCAGTGGATGCCCACCAGAGAAATTATTATATTCATGTAATCAAAGAAGCTTGCGGAACACACAGCCCTGAAGATGTGGCACAAGCAGTATTCGAAAATATCGGATATTTTCAAACAGGAGCAGTAATCTCCATTGGAGACTTGGAAATATAATTATATTAACGATTGACATAAAAACCTGAAAGATTAATACAAAGTCTTTCAGGTTTTTTGTATTTTATATTTATAACAATGTTTAATGGTTAAAGGATTTTTGTAAGGAAGGATTTACATCCGGCGGTATAGGGGATAGATAGGATTCACCTTGAAGTCTTTCCTTCAGTTCTTTTTTTGCGGTAATAATTACAGAGGGATTATCCAGTAGGTCGATGATAGTGGAAGCTAGAACTTTTGCGGCATAAAGCAGTCCGGAATGTGCCAGGGAACTTTTACCCTGCGCCACAACCTGCCAGGTATGCTCCACTGAATCAGCAATCCAGGTTGTAGTTGCAATCTGAGCCGTGGGACAGACCCAGCTTACGTCTCCCACATCAGTTGAATAGGATTGACAGGTATCTATTGGAGCATATGGTACAAGAAAATCGTTTATTTTCTGTCCGAAATGTTGCTTTATATATTCTCTTTGCCCTGGAGCTGAATGCCTGGCAAGAAAATCCAGGGAGTTAACCGTTTCATCCATAGAATCCTGTAGATTTTCTGCATATTGGAGCTCCTCATCTGTGGCAGCGGGTACAGGAATCTGCTTCATATTTAGGTAAAGAAGATTACCAAGAGCAGTATTAGGAATAATATTTGAGCTTGATTTGATAAATTGGGCATCCATAGTGGTACCGGTCATAAGTGCCGCACCTTCGGCTACTTTCGTCAATCGTTCTTTTATCTCACGTACTTCCGTTAGCCTGGGAGCACGGATCATATAAAGAACTTCCGCGTAGGGCTGTACGATTCCCGGCATGGTACCGCCGCTATTCGTAATGGCATAGTGAATTCTGGCTTCCGGGATAATATGTTCCCGTAAGAAATTAGAACCAACATTCATAAGTTCAACTGCATCCAGTGCACTTCTGCCCAAATGAGGTACGGATGCAGCATGAGCACTGATTCCATTAAATTTATAGAGAATCTGAATGTTGGCAAGGGAACTGCCGGTAGAAACAGCATTATAATCAGAAGGATGCCAGGATAAAGCTGCATCAAGATGGGAAAAAACCCCATCCCTGGCAAGGAAAGTTTTACCCGAACCACCTTCCTCTGCCGGACAGCCATAGTAAATAATTGTTCCTGACTGCCGGTTTTCCTCTAAGTAATGTTTTACGGCAAAGGCTGCTAACAGTGAGCCGGCTCCCAGGAGATTGTGTCCGCACCCATGACCGTTTTCCATAGATGGATCTTTCACCTTTTCTGCAACGCATGCTTTCTGACTTAACCCGGCCAAAGCATCGAACTCACCTAAGATACCAATAACAGGACTGCCAGAACCATAAGTTCCTGTAAAGGCTGTGGAAATTCCGGAAATATCAGATGTAATGAAAAACCCCTCTTTCTCCAGTGCATTACAAATTTGTTCCTTAGCAAAATGCTCTTGATAATTTAATTCGGGATGATCCCAAAGTGAATCGCTTAATATAAAAATAGAATCAGATTTTTTATTAATCCAAGACAGAAGGTCTTCTTTTGTCATATTATTTCCTCATTTCAAAAATATTAAGTTTCTATATGTATACTGTGGTTTTTCGATGATATACAAAGAATATTATACTTTAAAAAGCAGAACAAGACAAGAAAGATCTATCTTTATATTGGCGTGTATCTGAGGACAGCAGCTTGCGGTACTCGCTGGGGGTCACATTTTCAAATTAGATACCCCTGAATTCAGTCGGTGAAATCATTTCATATTTTTTAAAAATAGCACAAAAATAACTGCAATCATTATATCCTACCAGATGCGCAATGTCATTTACGGATCTGGTATTATCTGACAACATTTTTTTTGCATGTTGAATTCTTTTCATGGCAATATACTGAAACGGCCGTAGGTTTAAATGTCTTTTGAATAATTTGCATAAATACTGGGGCGTTATATTAACAAGTGCTGACAGCTCTTCTATAGTCATATTTTGATTATAATGTTCATCAATATAAAGTTTTATGGTGTCAATTATGCTGTTTTCTTTTGAGTATTCATCCTCCTGTTTCTTCTGTAACATTGTATAAAAATCCGCCAGTATTTCATATAATATGCTGGAGGCAATCAGCTTTCCGGAATTATCATCTGATTTCAAGGCAGCAAATATTTTTTTGAAAAGGGATTCTATATTATTCATATTACTTAGAATACCTACTTTTGTGCTGTCAAATTTAAGTTCAGCTAAAGTATTATCAATTTGATTTCCGGAAAAAGCAAGCCATTTAACCTCCCATTTATCCGTAGTTCCATAATATTCATGGGGAGTATTTGGCATTATATAAAAGAAAGCTCCCCTTTTTATTATGAAGACATTCTCATTGACCTTTAATGTACCTTCCCCACTTATACAAATAAATATTTGAGGTATCGGAAATCCTTCCCTTCTCAAAATATGTGGTTGATTATCCTCGTAGCCGATACCAAAAACAAGGAAAGGGAGATTAAGGTTAAGGGCATTTATTGGATAAACTGAATAACTCATGTGATCCGCCTCCTGTTTCATATTATTATATTGGATAATATCATATTATTGACTGCACTTCAATAGCTCATATATAATAATTGTTATAATGTTAATATGTTAATATTGCATTACGAGCTGCCATTTTCAGAAATGAAAATGTATTGCACAAAAGGCAACTGAAACTATGAAAATCGTATTCATTCAAAACACTATATCGGACTTTTGACGCTCAAATCATGGTATATTCAAAAAACTATATAGTTTCACAATTACCTAAAAAATCAATCAATTGAAGGAGAGAAAAATGAAACAAACTATTTTTTTTCATGAAGACCCGGAAAAATTACATGTAAACACAGAACCTAACAGAAATTATTTTATACCGTTTTCTAAAACTGCCGATCCATTTGAAGAAAGAGAAAGCTCAAATTGTTTTCAGCTTTTAAACGGTACCTGGAATTTTCGGTATTATAACAGCTTTTTAGATATGGAAGAAGATTTTCTGAATACAGACTTTGCGGAAACGATTCCAGTTCCGTCAAACTGGCAGTTACACGGTTATGATAAACCGATGTATCTGAATATAAGGTATCCTATTCCCTATAACCCTCCCTATGTTCCGGATGAAAATCCTGTTGGGCTTTATCAAAGGAAGTTTCATGCAGATTTATCGGATGGCTTTGAACGGTTTTTGAATTTCGAGGGAGTGGACAGCTGCTTTTATTTATATATAAATAATGAATTTGCAGGGTACAGCCAGGTCACCCATATGACGAGTGAGTTTAATATTACGGAATATCTTGTTGATGGTGAGAACAGCATTACGGTTATGGTACTTAAGTGGTGTGACGGTACCTATTTAGAATGTCAGGATAAATGGAGAATGTCTGGAATCATAAGGGATGTTTACCTATTATCAAGGCCTAAGGAAAAAATAAGTAATTATCGTGTGGTTACCAACTATGACCTGAAAAAAGATAATGTAAATATTGAACTGTCGGTAAAAACCAATACGCCGGTTATTGCTAAGTTATTTGATGCTAAGGATAACCTGCTTTTAGAAACCTCGGTTAAGGAGGAAAAGGCGATTTTTGAAGTAAAATCACCTGCACTTTGGAGTGCAGAAAACCCTTATTTATACAAACTTATATTTCAAACGGAACAGGAGACAATAGGAGAGAAAATCGGTGTTCGGGATATAAAGGTGGAGAACGGCTGTGTGATGATTAACGGAGCAGCTGTTAAGTTTAAAGGAGTAAACAGACACGATAGTAATCCGGTAACAGGGGCATGCATTTCAAAAGAAAATATGCTGGAAGATTTACTTTTAATGAAGCAGCATAATATGAATGCCATAAGGACATCCCATTACCCAAATGCACCTATATTTCTCAAGCTTTGTGATGAACTGGGATTTTATGTGATAGATGAGGCGGACATCGAAGCACATGGCAGTGTGGAAGCCTCACATACCACAGATAACAACGGCGATTATTCGGGTATTGCATTAGTGGCAAATATTAAAGAGTATGAGAAACCGATATTAGACAGAATAGACCTGATGATTGCAAGAGATATCAACCGCCCCTCGGTCATATTCTGGTCTATGGGAAATGAAAGCGGTTATAGTAAAGCATTTGAAAGGGCGGCCAGGTATATTAAATCGGTGGATGACACAAGACTTGTCCACTATCAAAGCATGCACGAATTGGAAGGAATAGAAAAAGCGGCAGACAATGAGGAAACCCGGGATATCGTTTCAACTATGTATTCATCGCCCGATTGGATTGAAAAGGAATTTTTAACGAAACAAAACGAGAAAAGACCCTTTGTACTTTGTGAATACTGTCATTCCATGGGAAACGGCCCGGGAGATTTAGAAGAGTATTGGAAATTATTTTATACAAATGACAGGCTTTGCGGCGGCTTTGTCTGGGAATGGTGCGATCATGGAGTTGACATGGGTAAGGCGGACAACGGGAAAACAAAGTATGCTTACGGCGGAGACAATAACGAGCCGCTCCATGACGGAAACTTTTGCATTGACGGCCTGGTGTATCCGGACAGAACGCCTCACACCGGCTTAAAGGAAGTAAAAAATGTTTATCGTCCCATACGGATAACCCCAATTTATATTGAGAAAGGTGTGTATGAGTTCTTTAATACAAATGACTTTACGGAACTGTCCGAGACACTTAAGTGCAGGTATGAAGTAACAGAAAAGGGTAAAATAATCATTTCCGGTGTACTGGATTTAAATGTACCGGCAAAATCAAAAAAATTAAATACAATACCTGAATTGGCAGGATTATCAGGCGAAAGCTTATATGTAAGATTTATTTTTACCCAGAAAAATGATACTGCCTGGTCAAAAAGCGGATTTGAAGTTGGCTTTGATCAATTTGCCATCAGTGAAACAAAAAGGGAATTTACCCCTGTTGTATCAGAATTTCCCATTGATTTTAAGGAAGGCAGGCAGTTGATTGAAATTACCGGTCAGAATTTTACTTATTGCCTTGATAAGCGAAAGGGATTGTTCAGTAAGATGGAATTCGGCGGCAGAAAATTGATCGAAAAACCAATGGAATTTAACGCTTTCCGTGCCCCGACGGATAATGACTGTGCCGTTAAAAACGATTGGAGCAAGTTTCATCTAAATGAGCTGATTACGAAAGTATACTCCGTGAATGTAATAAAAAGCGGTAATTGCATAGAAATAACCAGCCATTTAGCGTTAGGCTGGTATGCTTATCATAATACGTTTGATTTGATAAACAAAATCTATGTATACGGCAGCGGTCAGGTTAAAATTCACAGTAAGGTTAAGGTAGCCGATAAACGTCCTTATCTGCCCCGCTTTGGATTGAGGCTGTTTATGGACAATGCATTTTCAGAGGTAGAATATTATGGTTATGGAAGCTATGAAAGTTACGCCGATAAACATAGGGCTTCTTATAAAGGAATTTTTAAAAACAAAATCTGGGAAATGCATGAAGATTATATTAAACCCCAGGAAAATTCTTCTCATTTTGGTTGTGCATATGTAAAGATCGGGAATGGTGCTATATGCTTAAAAGTTGAATCCGAAGAGGACTTTTCGTTCAATGCATCAGAATACGCTGTAGAGGAATTAGCCAAAAAAGCACACAATTACGAGTTGGAAAAATCCGGGTTTTCTATTCTATGTGTCGATTATAAACAGTCAGGAATCGGTTCAACAAGCTGCGGCCCGTTATTATCTAAGGAATATCAATTGAATGAAAAAGAATTTAACTTAAGCTTTTTTATCTCACCGGAAAACTGCAAGGTGCAATGAAGCAACCAGGCGGAAGTAAATACCTCAAGTCCATAGAAAGAGAACTTTATTATTCCGGGGTAAAAAAAGTTCCAGGGAATTTTTCTTGCCGACCAGGAATGAAAAGCCTCTTTTGTATGTGTCTGGAATAGGTTATATTGTTACTGACAGAGGAACATAAGGTGAAAAATAAGTAAAACGTTATTTTTTACCATCCTGATTTGTAGGCGTGCGGGGCACGCAGATGGGAGTTAGGGGTAGAATTCACGTTAGAAAAATCTTATTAAAGCAAGTATTATGTCTGTATAGGAAGGAGAAGTATGATTATTCATTTTATGAATAGAACATACATTGGGTATTATGAGGGAAATCATATCCTTTGATAAGGATTGGAAATTTTATTTAGGAGATATACAGGCCGATAAGGCAATCTGGGGATTTTTAAAAGCCGGGACACATAATCAGAACGGAGCCAGTAAGGCTCTGGATGATACGGGCTGGGACAAGGTTAATCTGCCTCATGATTTTATGATTGGCGGATATGTTACCCATTCCAAAGAGAAGTGGGGAACGGGTAACTCCATTCCTGCTATGGATTATATAGGTAATTTACACATAGCAAGAGGTTCTCTTGATGGAAATATTGCCTGGTACAGGAAGAAATTTAAAGTAAGCAGTAAAGGAAAGCGGGTATATATTAAATTTGACGGTATTTTCCGTGATAGTGAGATTTATGTGAATGATTTCCTGGTTGGAAAACATGTAAGCGGATATACAGGTGTCATTTATGATATTACTGACTTTTTATATGATAATGACGAAAACGCCGTTGCTGTCAGAGTTGACTCAAGAACAGCCGAAGGGTGGTTTTATGAAGGCGGAGGTATATACAGACATGTATGGCTCATAACAACACCTTTGGTTTCCGTTGGTCATTATGGTGTATTCGTTAAGAGCAAGGTTGATTTGGAGCTAGATCAAACTGAATTGACGATTGAAACTAAAGTTGCAAATAATTCAGATTTAAAAGCAGAGGTAGCAATTAGCCATAAAATTGTTGATCCTGACGGTATGGAATATGACCTGGAGGAAATTTCAGTCAGTATAGCCTGCAAGGAAAGTAAAGTGACAGATCACTTCGTTACAATCAGAAAGCCTCTATTGTGGGATATCGATACACCAAATATGTATACTCTGCATACCTATTTGTCAAACGGAGATAAGGTGATAACCGAATTCGGTATCAGGGACATGTATTTCGATCAGGACAAAGGCTTTTTCCTAAATGGAAAGAATGTGAAAATTAAAGGTGTATGCTGTCATCAGGACCACGCAGGCCTGGGTGCTGCCTTACCGGATGGAATGCAGTATTACCGCATACAAAAACTGAAGGAAATGGGCTGTAATGCATACCGTTCTGCCCATAATCCTGCTACCGATGAAATTCTGCAGGCGTGTGACCGGTTGGGAATGTTGGTTATGGATGAGAACCGGCTGCTGTCCAGTTCTACAGAAGATCTGTTGCAGCTGGAAGAGATGGTTCTCTCTGCCAGAAATCATCCCAGTATTTTTATTTGGGCCCTTGGTAATGAAGAAGTAAATATACAATTTACTGACCAAGGCAGAAAAATAGCGAATACAATGAGAAATCACGTGAGAAGACTGGATGGAACCAGACCGGTCACGGTGGCTGTTTGTATGTGGGAAGCAGGAAAATTGGGGCAGACTGTCGGTGACCCGGTAAAGCAGGGGGTAATTGCTCCCAGCGTGGATGTCTTCGGATTTAATTATTTTTCAGAAATATGGGATGCTTTCCATGAAGCTTATCCTGATAAACCACTTATCTGTACGGAAGATTGTTCCTTTTCTTCTACCAGGGGCTGCCGGGTAACAGAAGATGATAAATGCCACATGAGCCTTACGGATAAAAACAAAGGCAGCTACAGAGCGGGGGAGAAGGAGTGGAAAGTTGCTGCAGACAGAGAGTATATCGCAGGTACTTTTATCTGGACAGGCTTTGACTATCATGGGGAACCCTCTCCTTATTCCTGGCCGGCGGTAGCATCCCAGTTTGGTATTATGGATCTCTGCGGATTTCCGAAAGATGCCTATTATTATTACAAAGCCTGGTGGAGTAAGGAAGATGTACTGTATCTCTGTGCAGACGGTAATATGGTCTGGTGCCTGACTAACTGCGATAAGGTGGAACTTTTTGCCGGAAATAGAAGTTTTGGCATACTAGAGGTCGAAAAGAACGGTCTTCTTATCTGGGAGGATGTTCAAAAAACCGAGGGTTTGTCAGCGATAGGTTATAAAAACGGAAAAGAAGCTATGCGGTCCGAGTTATCCGGCTTTGAATATCCGGAGGAAATTATCGCTGAAGCAGATTATGCTTATCCGGAAAAAGACGGAACCAGGACGGTGGTAGTAAACGTCCAAATCGTCGATGGAAATAAGCATATGGTTGAGGATGCTGATAATATGGTGACATTTTCTTGTCCCGATAATGTGACTTTGCTGGGTATAGGAAATGGGGACCCGTCCAGCCATGAAAATGCAAAACAAAACTACAGAAGAGCATTCAATGGAAGGCTGCAGGCAATCTTTTCCGTGGAGGGAGAAGCGGTAATAAACGCAGAAGCCCTGAATTTAAAAAAAGCAATTGTTAAACTGTAAGGTAAGGTTATAGCGGAGGAAAACGATGGAGTTATTTGTTTCAACGAAGGGTGATGATTTCGCAGCCGGAAGCTGTGATGCACCGGTTAAGACAATTCAGAAAGCAATGGAACTTGTGAGACATTATGAGAAAAACCGTACAGACAATATTACGGTCAATATCGGGGAAGGAACCTATTACATAGAGGAACCGGTCCGGTTTTCTAAGGAGGATTCCGGCAGCGAAACCTGCCATGTTGTTTATCAGGGGATCGGTAATGTTATGATCAGCGGCGGAGTCTGTATTTATCCTGACTGGAAATACGATAAAGACGGCATTTACAAAACCACCGTACCAGAAGGACTTGCATTTGATCAGTTATTTATTAACGGCAGAAAAAGAGTTATGGCCAGATATCCTGATTATAATGAAAATGTTAAATATTTTCAAGGATATGCGAAGGATTGTATTGCACCTGAGCGGGTAAAAAAATATTCAGATCCCAAAGGCGGCTTTATTCATGCCATGCATGAAGCCTTATGGGGGGATTTTCATTATCGGATTACCGGAAAGACGGATGAGAATGAGTTAACATATCTAGGAGGCTGGCAGAATAACAGGCCATCTGATATGCATGGGTCCATTCGATTTATCGAGAATATTTTGGAAGAGCTTGACAGTCCCGGTGAGTGGTATTATGATTCGAAAGAATTTTTATATTATATGCCGGAAAACGAAGAAGAGTTAACAGATGCCATATATGAGGTTGTATGTTTAAAGAATTTAATTACGGTTCAGGGAACCCAGGATAATCCGGTAAAATATTTAGAATTCAGAAATTTAAATTTCAGGCATGCAATGAGGACATTCATGGAGCCAATGGAACCTATTTTAAGAAGTGACTGGTGCATTTACCGGGGCGGAGCAATATTTCTGGAAGGAACGGAGAATATCTGTATTGATGGCTGCAGCATAATAGACGTAGGAGGAAATGCTGTTATGGTCAGTAACTATAACAGATATGCCGAAATAAAAAATTGCGAAATAGCAGAGGCAGGAGCAAACTCCATCCTGTTTGCCGGAGACCTCAAGGCAGTGAGAAGTCCTTTGTTCGGATATGAGGGCATTTTTAACGAGGAAGAAAACATTGACTGGACACCGGGACCAAAGACACAGAACTATCCCAGTAAGTGTATAGCCCGGGGAAATTTGTTAGTTAGGAATGGTAGGGTCGAAAAGCAAAGTGCAGGAATCAGCCTGTCGATCTGTGAAGAAATATATCTGTATCATAATACAATTTATGATGTGCCGCGGGCTGGAATTAACATATGTGACGGAACCTGGGGCGGACATAGGATTGAAAAAAACGTAGTCTTTAATACAGTTTTAGAAACACAGGACCATGGAGCATTTAATTCCTGGGGAAGAGACAGATTTTGGGATCCGAGATATTGCGAAATGGAGAGAAAACTAAAAGACAACCCGGAACTGCCATTACTGGATGCCAGGCAAACGGTAATTATAAGGAATAATATCTTTGAATGTGCAAATGGATGGGATATTGATCTGGATGATGGTTCTTCTAATTATCTGATTGCAGAGAATTTATGCCTTAAGGGGGGAATCAAAAACCGGGAAGGAGTATGCAGGGAGGTTACGAATAACATACTTATTAATAATACCTTTCATCCTCATGTATGGTTTGATAACAGCAGGGATGTGTTTACAAAAAATATTATTTTCCGTCCATATGAAGACATCAATTTAAAAGCCTGGGGAGAATTATTTGATTACAATATATTGTATCATAAGGGGTTTTTAACGGCGGCTTCTGTATTGCAGGAGAAATCCGGTATGGATGCACATTCAGTTTGTGCGGAGCTTCTGTTTGCGGATGCAGCTTCCGGAGACTTTAGGGTTTTGAATGAAGAGGTACTGCAGAAATTACAGATCAAACCGGTTGATTATACAGATTGCGGTGTAACTGACGGAAGGTTAAAAGAAAAGGCAGCATCGCCTATCCATAATAATTATGAAATTAACCCTAGGTTTATGAAAGATGACAATGTATATGAATTCGAAGGAATGAGATTAAAACGTCTTGAAGGTTTAGGAGAAGTATCTGCAACGGGAATGTATAAGGAGACAGGTGTTTTCATCAAAGAGGTAACGAGTGGAAGTAAATGGTGGAACATAGGTCTTAGGGAAAAGGATGTTATCTTAGCGGTAGGGGAACAAGAAATAGCAGAGGTCAAAGAAGCGATGAAGTTGTTAGAGAACTATACCGGGAAGCTTCTGATCTGGAGGGAACAGGGAGAAAAGCTATTGTAAGGTGAAACAATAGGAAGAAAGTATAGTAGGCTTTTTGTTGCAATGCAGTAAAAAAGGTTCCATGGAACCTTTTTGAATAAGGAAAGCCTAAGATAGCCTCTTTATGGATTCGCTGGAATCCTTTATGATTAAATAACAGAGACAAAACATTATGAAATCCAATTTTGATTCTGTTTGGGAATGGAGATTGAAGTACACTCGGAAACTAATTTAGGTTTTGAAGATATTTTAGATGCTGAATAAAGGTTATAGACATTTTCTGTCTAGTATAGGTATGTTTTTACTTGCCGGGCATTAAGAATGCCTCTCTCTGCTTTGCTCGGACGGTCTGCGTAAAAACATACCTATACTATCACGAAAATGGAGAAAATTTTTTATTAATAGCATCTAAAATATCAGTAAAAATAGGTTGTGAGAGTTTCCGAGAGTACTCTGATTGAAGAAAGGAGAAGGTATGGGAGAAATTGATAGTCGTTTGGTACAGATCGTACCAAGTGAAAGACAGTTAAGGTACCAAGAGGTGGAATTCTATAGTTTTGTGCATTTTACTGTAAATACATTTACGGATAAGGAATGGGGAGATGGAACCGAAGATCCGGCTATCTTTAATCCAAAGAAGTTTAATGCATGGCAGTGGGTAGAATCTATCAAAGCTGCAGGTATGAAAGGTCTGATACTGACCTGTAAGCATCATGACGGTTTTTGTTTATGGCCAAGTAAATATACGGATCACACGGTAGCCTCGAGTCCATATAAAGATAGTAAAGGGGATATTGTAAAGGAAGTATCCGAAGCATGTAAGGAAGCCGGTATTTCATTTGGTGTCTATCTATCACCCTGGGATCGGAATAATAAGACTTACGGGCAGGGAAAAGTATATGACGACTTTTTTGTGCATCAGTTAGAAGAACTGTTAAGTAATTATGGAGAAGTTTTTAGTGTATGGTTTGACGGTGCTTGCGGTGAGGACCCGAACGGTAAGAAACAGATTTATGACTGGAACCGTTATTATGAGGTGATACGACGGTTACAGCCGAATGCCTGTATCTCCGTGTGCGGACCGGATGTCCGCTGGTGCGGAAATGAAGCAGGGGATACGAGACCTTCCGAATGGAGTGTTGTTCCGGAAAGGGCAAGGGACACGGAAAAGATTGCTGAAAACAGCCAGAAACAGGATGATGATTGTTTCAGACGGAGGAATATATCGGCGCATGATGTTGATCTGGGCAGCCGTGAAATTCTTGAGAAGGAAGAAGATTTAATCTGGTATCCGGCGGAAGTAAATACTTCGATCCGTCCGGGATGGTTTTACCATGAATATGAAGATGATAAAGTAAAGCCTTTATCCAAATTAATTCATATATATGAGAATTCGGTAGGAGGAAATGCCACTTTCCTGTTAAATATCCCTCCAAATAAAGATGGATTATTCCATGAGAATGATGTCAGAAGATTACATGAAATCGGTGATTATCTGAAGAAGACATATGAGAAGAATTTAATGGACACTGCAAAACTGGAAGTTAATCCTGTCATGACCGGTTTTGGGATAGAAAACGTCAGGACAGATCAATACGACACTTGTTTTAGGACAGAAGATGGTATTACGGAGTGCATCATTCATCTTAAATGGGATGAAAAGGTTAATATTAAGCATATTGTTCTGAAAGAAAATATCCGGCTAAGCCAGCGGATTGAGAGGTTTATGGTACAAGCAGGACAGGACGGGACTTTAAAAACTATATATGAAGGAACTATCGTCGGACATAAAAAAATCATACCTGTCGAAGAAATAAGTACATCAGAATTAAGCATACACATATTGGATGCAAGAGTCTCACCGACCTTATCGTTTTTAGGTGTTTATTAGCAGTCGGTTATTTCCCGTAACAGTATTTTCTGCCCATAGAAAGGGAACTATATTTTATTGAGGTTAAAAATAGTTCCATGGAATTTTTTTGCAGGCGCAGCAGAAAGAGCCTCTTTCCTATTGGCCGAAAACCATTTATATTGTTACTGAAAGGAGAACGCAGGTACAGATTTTAAACGATATGGAGGAGTAATACTATGAACCAGCTTAGTGGTTTAAAGAGAAAATATCAAAAGAATAAAAGGTATAAACAATTATATCTTTTAGCCCTGATTCCCTTTCTCTTTGTTTTGATTTTTAATTATGTGCCTATGTCCGGTATTCTTTTGGCATTTAAGGATTACAGCATAAGAAAAGGGATAATAGGAAGTCCGTGGGCAGGACTTAAATATTTCAGACAGCTCTTTAGTATACCGATATTTCCGACAATTTTAAAAAACACGATTGTCTTAAGCCTGCAAAGTATGGTTTTCAGTTTTCCGTTTCCTATCATACTGGCATTGGCGTTTAATGAAATCCGGAATGCTAAGATGAAAAAAGTATTACAAACAATCTCTTTTGCTCCATTTTTTATTTCAACAGTAGTAGTAGTCAGTATTATTTTTCAGATGTTTTCTTACCGGTATGGAGTTATTAACACATTTATTAATAAACTTGGATTCGAATCCGTCAACTTTACCGGGCTGGCAGGCTTTTTCAAACCTTCCTACATTATATCGGGAATATGGCAGGGGGCAGGTTATAGTTCTATTCTCTATATTGCCGCTCTGGCCAGTGTGGATCTATCCCTGTATGAAGCGGCAGCAATTGACGGTGCCAGCAGATTCCAGAAAGTGCTGCATGTGGATTTGCCGTGTATTACACCTACGATTGTTATTACCTTGATCTTAAGTGCAGGAAATATTTTAAGTATTGGCTTTGAAAAAGTATATTTATTACAGAATCCGGCCAATTATAATGTTTCAGAAATTATTGCCACATATGTATATAAAACAGGTATCGAACAGGCACAATTCAGTTTTTCGACAGCAGTTGGTTTATTTAATGCCTTAGTTAACTGCATTATGTTATTGCTTGTAAATAAGATAGCGAACAAAGTTAGTGAAACGAGTCTGTTTTAGGAGGGTATTATGATGGGAAAAAATAAAAAAGTACATAAACAGAACCGCATTAAAATATCAAGGGGAGACAGAGTTTATCTATGCCTTGTTTATCTGTTCTTGTTAGCTTTTACAATATGTGTGCTCTATCCGTTGGTGTATGTGGTCAGTTGTTCCTTTTCCAGTCCGGAAGCATTGATACAAGGGCGTGTTTTCTTACTGCCTGTCGATCCGGGTCTGCAGGGATATCAGGCTGTTTTTCACAATGCCAGGGTTTGGAGAGGATATCTGAATACAATTATTTATACAGGCGCAGGGACAGTGATAGGTACTGCAGTTACGCTCATTGCATCTTTTGTATTATCAAGAAAAGAATTTCCAATGCGTAAATTCCTGACTACATTTTTTATGGTCACCATGTTTATTGGAGGCGGTACCATACCAATGTATTTATGGTTAAGGGATCTGCACATGCGTAATACCATATGGGCGATTGTCCTGCCGGGAGCAGTTAGTGTCTGGCTGGTAATTGTAGGTAAGACGTTTATCCAGTCTACAATACCGGAAGAATTATTTGAGGCGACCAGTTTGGACGGAGGCAGTTATCTACAGTATTTTACTAAAGTAGTACTTGCTTTATCCAAACCTATCATTGCTGTTATGGCATTAAATTTTGCGTTAGGTATTTGGAATTCCTATTATAGTGCATTAATTTATTTAAGTGATGCCGCCAAGTATCCTTTACAGATTGTCCTAAGGGATATTCTGATACAGAATACCGTCGATCTGACCAGTATGGTGGGTACGGACATCAATTCCCAGCTTCATCAACAGTATCTTTCAGAATTATTGAAGTACTCCCTGATCATCGTATCCAGTCTGCCCTTGCTAATTATATATCCATTTATGCAGAAATACTTTATTAAAGGTGTGATGATTGGTTCGGTAAAGGGTTAGTGCGAATTAAAAAGCAATTCATACAGGCTATTTGTATTTGAGATGTCACGAAACGGCATCAGGGGGATTGGGGTTATATTAATAAAGAGGTAACAGCAGTGTTATAATACTGTTACATAGATTAGCCCAAGCTAAATTAATTAAACTAGGAGGAGAAGGTATGAGAATTAAAAAAGTAGTAGCCGTAATATTATCGGCAGTGATGATTTTTTCACTTAGTGCATGTGGAAATTCCGGCAAGTCATCGAATGATAACAATGATACAACAGCTTCAGACACACAACAATCAACAACAACAGAGGACGTAAGTTTTCCGTTAAAGGAACCTGTAAAACTATCTGTATTTATGGTACAAAACAGCGATGTCAGTGATATAAATCAAAATGTCGTTTTCCAGGAACTGCAAAAAGCTACTAATATTGACTTTGAATTAACACTGGTTCCAGGCCTGGATGCCCCTGAAAAGTTAAATCTGCTGCTGGCCAGCGGGGAATACCCTGAAGTTATTATGGGTCCAGTCCTGAAACCTCAGGATCTGGAGAGATATGGTGTTCAAGAACACATTTTAACTCCAATAAATGATTTGATTGAGAAGTATTGTCCGAATATCAAGCAAAGATTGGAAGAGCATCCTAACTGGAAGTTAGATATGACAAGCTCGGATGGTAATATATATGGAATTCCTACTGTTGATTCGGGTGGCGTAGGTCACGTAAACAGCCCTATGAAGTATTGGATAAATCAGGAATGGCTGGATGCAGTGGGAATGGCTATGCCAACAACAACAGAAGAATTTAAGAATGCTCTGCTAGCATTTAAGAATAATGATCCGAACGGAAATGGAATTGCGGATGAGATACCTCTGTCCGGCTGTATTAATTCCTGGAATGCTGAACCTTATTTTTTCCTGTTGAATGCTTTTGGATATTTTAACACAGACTATTATTATCTGAAAGATGACAAAATCAATTCCATTCTGGATCAGGATTATATCAGGGAAGGGTTACGATATATGAATGATCTGTATGAGAATGGATTGATAGATCCGGCTGCCTTTACCCAGGATAATTCTCAGCTTACCGCAATTGGCAACAATCCGGACATAGAAATCCTGGGAACTTCAGGAGCCGGTCACGTAGGAATGCTTTTTGATATAAACAATGTGGAACGTTATCATAAATATGCAATGATGCTGCCGCTGAAAGGACCGGAAGGATATCAGGCAATACCCTATGCAAAATCAATTTCAGTAAGCGGTTCCAATTTCACTATTACAGATGCCTGCAAGAATCCTGAAATTGCAATTCAGTTAGCGGATCTCTTTAGTTCAGCCGAATGGACATTAAAAGGACAGGTAGGTGTAAAGGGAAAACAATGGGACGATGCGGAAGAAGGTGCGAAAGGTATGGATGGTGTAACACCTGCAAAATATAAATTCCTTATCTACGAAACACCCGCCCAGGTAGTTGATGCATGGTGGGGGACTTACAGAGGTATGGAACCGGATTGGAAGGTTCTTGTACAGACAGACGGTGATATTATGGATCCTGCCAACTTTGAATCCAGGCTTTATGAAGATACTATGAAATTAAAACCTTATGCAGCGGATGTTGATGTAATACCAACATTGATTTATGCAGGTGATGACAGCGCAACCTTTACACAATTATCAACATCAGTCGGTGATTACGCTAAGATTGCTATTGTAGAATTCATAACCGGAAAACGTAATCTGGACAAAGACTGGGATAGTTACCTGACTGATTTGGATAATCTTGGATATGGTAAAATGATCGAACTGATACAGAAAACTTATGATGCAAAGAAGTAGTGTGAGGCAGTAAATCATCTGTCCGAAGATGATTTATGCCATGGATGTTAGTGTAAATTATTAAGGGAATAAGCATAATGGAGAAGAATTACTTAATTTACACGCGGAAGAATTGCGATGATTGCAAAGTACTGCTTATTTCAAGAATCTTTCCTCAATATTAATGATGATGTTGTGCAGCATCATTAATACAGACATAAGAAGAAAAAACCGCAATCCATGGAATTACCATGGATTGCGGTATGCTGTTTACAAAGATATCTTTGATTTACTGATATTTTTGTGAAATTCTTCCTCATGAATTATATTACGGGAAATGGTATAATGATAGGGGTGAGGTTAATATGAATTTAAAATTCCGTTTTACCAATGTTAGAAAACATACTGTTTTTATAAAGTTTTTAGGAAATATGTTCATGATCTTAATAATTCCATTTCTGATTCTTTTAATTATGTACTCCGGTTTAAACTTAAAAATTAAAGATCAGACCTACGAACGCAATCTTGGGATTCTTGAAAACAGCGTTCAAAAAATTGAACTGCTTTTTGACAATATGGATCAGATCGCTTTTTATCTCAATGATAACGTAAATATCGTTAATTATTATAATGTAGATTCTCGTTCCATGAAAAGCAAAATCTCATATATGATAAAAGCACAAAAAGACTTAGCAACCATGAAGGTTGGAAATAATGATATTCTGGATATACAATTGTATTCTGTGTTGAGTGATACCCTGATAGACAATTTTACCAATGTATTATATTTTGAACGGTATTATGGGAGCAGTTTTTATCTGAAGGGTCTGTCATATCAGCAATTCAGAAAGGAGTACCTGGAGCAGAAAGCTAATTTAACCTATCGGTATGGGATTATGACCGCGAATGGGATGACGAATGAAGTTCTGGTATATAACCGATATCAAACCGGTACGAATTTCGAAAAAAGTAATAACCGGATTATTTTTTATGTCAGTAAAGATAGAATGCTGCAGTTTTTTTCTCCGCTGGAGTATCAGGAGGATGGGTTTGTCTATATGCTGGATAAAAACGGACAGGTGCTTCTGAGTAATAATCCGGCAAATTACGATATTAAGCAGATAGACAGCTCGATTTTTAAGTCGGACAGCGGATATACCAGTCTGAATATTGATGGCAGGAAAATGTTTGTGACTTATTACCGAAGCAAGGATAGAGACTGGTTGTGTCTGGAAGGAATTCCTGCCTCCAGGGTACTTAGTGTTACGAATGGGTTCAGGGCGTTCATGCTTTGCCTTTTGATTCTTTCTGCAATCGTAGGAAGTATGCTTGTTTTATTAATTGCCAGGAAACTCTCAAAACCAATTATTGAAGCCAGTGATATTTTAGGGCATCAAGAGAAAAAAGTGCATATGGAGGATTTCGTATACGAAATAAAAAGGCTTGTAGAGCATAATACGTCTTTAATGGAAAAAATGCAGCAGCAGATATCTGTCATGCGTACGGAAGCGTTTTGTAAACTCTTAACAGGAGAGTGCAGCAGTGAGGTAACAATTAAAGAAGTTTTAGATAAGATTGGTATCAGAAAGGAAGCCGCCTTTTATGTCATTCTGATAGTAACGTGCAATGATATAAATATGGATGCACAGCTGGAGGATATCAGTGCGCAGAAGGTATTCCTCGATAATATGATCAGACAGCAGGATTTTCCTGAAATACAGGATATTTACCATATTGATTTTGAAAGAATGATTATACTTCTGGCCTCGGATGATCTCTCAGCCAAGCGGGTCAGGGAGAGAGCAGAAAGACTGGTTACGAATGTCATGGGGATCATTGCGCAGAATATCTTTTATAGTATTTCTGTCGGCGGAGATATGGTTGATGATGCATTGAAACTGCCGAAAGCTTTTATGCATGCCCAGAGAGCCTTGAATATTCCACAAAATGTTTTTGGAGTCCATAAGGTACAATGGTATGCCCGTGCGAAGCAGTATTTAGAAATGGAAGTTCATGAACTGGGTATCCAGGATGAGGATTATATATCCTTACAAAATCTGGTTATCATTGAAAAAATCAAGGAATATATTAATGGAAATTATAATGATCCTCAACTATCCTTGACTTCTGTTGGGGAAGAATTTTGTATTACGGAAGTGTATCTGTCAAAATTGTTTAAACGGGCAACAGGAGAGAACTTTTCTAAATATATAGAAGCATTGCGTTTGAAACATGCAAAAGAATTGATGGATCAAAATAAAAGAGTAACGGAAGTTGCTGATTTGGTGGGGTATAACTCTCCCCAGGTATTCAGAAGGGCGTGGAAGCGCTATTATGGGGGGACTCCTACTGACAATTTAAGGTGAAATAAAGAAGAGTTAATACCAGATTGGACTAAGTAAATTATAGTTCTGAGAGTACTCAAAATGTGATAAGAGGATGGCCGGCAGGTTCCGAATTGACTCAGCGGGGTTGCAGCGTATTTCAATTAAGGCATCGAACCTTTCATGCACAAATGGTCAAGGATTCCAGATGTCGTCTGTAAACCTGCAGCCATTAGGACAATAAATAGATAAAATCCTGATTGTATAATCCAGGGAATAAAATTTGTTATATATAAGAAGTACAGTTATTACTATACATAAAAATTTAAAAGGATGGGTAAAAGATATGAAGAAGATACCGTATGGCGGCGATTATAATCCGGAGCAATGGACTCCTGAAGTATGGGATGAAGATATGCGTTTATTGAAGCTTGCAGATATTGACATTGTTACAATTAATGTATTTAACTGGGCAAGCATTCAAAAAGATGAGGAGACCTACGATTTTTCCGGGCTGGATCAAATAGTTGAAAAAGTAACAAAAGAGGGTATGAATATCTGTATGGGAACTTCCACTGCGGTACATCCGGCCTGGATGGCAAAAAATTATCCGGATGTACTTCGAACGGAATGGAACGGTATGAGACGCAAATTCGGAGGAAGGCATAATTCCTGCCCCAATAGTCCTGCCTATCAGAAATATTCAGCGCTTTTAGCTGAAAAACTTGCCAAGCGCTATCAAGGGCAAAAAAATATAATTGCATGGCATGTAAATAATGAATATGGCGGAAGATGCTACTGTGAAAATTGTGAAAAAGCATTTCGGACTTGGCTTCGAAGAAAATACAAAAAACTGGAAATGCTAAATCATGAATGGAATACCCCTTTTTGGGGGCATACCTTCTACGATTGGGATGAAATTGTAATTCCCAACGCTTTGAGTGAAGAATTTGGGGAAAACCGGACAATGTTCCAGGGAATTTCCCTTGATTATGCAAGATTTTGCAGTGATTCCCTCCTGGAGAATTACAAAGCTGAATCTGCTGCTATTAAAAAACATATACCGGATGCAATGATAACTACAAATCTGATGGGCACTTATAAATTTCTTGATTACCAGAAATGGGGAGAATATATGGACTTTATTTCCTATGATAATTATCCGGGAAATGAAGAGTCACCTGCATATATTGCGATGAAGCATGATTTGATGAGAAGTCTGAAACAGGGGAAACCTTTTGCACTGATGGAACAAACCCCTAGTGTATCTAATTGGCTGCCGAATAATAGTTTAAAACGTCCTGGCGTATTACGTTTATGGAGTTACCAGGCAGTAGCCCATGGAGTGGATACGGTGATGTATTTTCAGATGAGAAGGAGCCCCGGTGCATGTGAAAAATATCATGGGGCGGTTATAGATCATGTAGGTAACGAAAATACGCGTGTATTCCGTGAAGCAAGTGAACTCGGGAAGGAACTGGTCCAACTGGGGGACAGTGTAATCGGAAGCAGGTTTCAAACGAAAGCAGCTATAATTTTTGACTGGGATAACTGGTGGGCGGTGGAATATTCAGCAGGTCCGAATCAAAATTTGAAATATCTGGATGAAATTTACCATTATTATGAAGCGTTTCATCAGAATCATATACCGGTCGATTTGATTGCATGTAAGGATGATTTTACAAAATATAATATTATTGTAGCTCCGTTGTTATATATGATAAAGCCCGGAGTGGCAGAGGCACTGGAGGAATATGTTAACTGCAGCGGCACATTAGTTACTACTTTTTTCAGTGGTTATGTAAATGAAAATGATTATGTGACGGTAGGTGGATATCCAGGGGAACTTAGAAAGCTTTTAGGCATATGGGTAGAAGAAATAGATTCCTTGCCTCAAGACAAATTGAATCATTTCTTATACAAGGGAAAACAATATCCGGCAGGGATGCTATGTGATTTATTGCACCCGGAAGGTGCAGGTAGTATTGCGGTATATGAAGAAGATTTTTACCAGGGTATGCCTGTACTGACATGTAATGAATATGGTAAAGGTAAGGCATATTATGTTGCAACAAGATCGGATATACATTTTTACAGTGCTTTCATAAAGGATGTATGTATGGAAGCCGGCGTCAGTCCGCTGATAGAAATGAACGATGATAGGGTATCCTCCGGTCTGGAAGTGACTGTAAGGGAAAAGGACGGTACAAGGTTATGGTTTTTACTAAATCATAATGATAAGACGGTTCAAGTGAAAGCTCCGGCTGCCGGAAAAGATCTGCTGTCAGGGCATACCTATTCAAGCGGCGATACGATTCATATGAAAGCATATGGAGTCGAAATTATTTCTGAAATGATATCACAATAATGATAATGCAGATATATCATATTCTCTGGTTCATATTATCGGGGCGGTTAAATTAAACCGCCCTGATTTTTTATTGCATAGGAAATTCCTCTGAATTTCCTATGCAATAAAAAAGCCCTGCCGGGCGGGATGCGCATGACGTGCAAGAAAAATTTGTCACTGAAGTGACAGCGCGTCAACGCCAGAGTCTGGCAACGGATGTCGAAACATAGCTTTTGACAATCATCCGCATTTCAACGATTTCCCTTGCCGTTTCAAAGCCCGGGTTGTCTGCCAAAAACATTCAGGGTAGGGGATCCCGCTGCTTACTTTACAAACCCGGGTGAATGCACTGGCATGAGTTCATATTCAGTTCATATTACTGTACTATTATATGTTTACTAAAACATTTGGAGGTAAGTAAATGAGCACAAAAAGAAAATCTAAAACAAAAAATCATATCGTTATTATAACAATGCTTATATTAATAGCAGCAGCCTTTTTCACTTTAAGGCCAAAATCGGATATGTATAAAAGTGTCGAGGCTAAAACAGGGGATATCGATACCTATTATTCCTTTTCAGGAAATATAGATGCAAAGAACCGGCAAACCGTAATGTCGGAAAAAGTAATGCAGATATCAGAAATCAAGGTGAAGGAAGGAGAGAAGGTAGAGAAAGGCGATGTTCTTTTTACTACGACCACCGAGGATAAGATTAAGGCCGGGATTGACGGCGAGGTAGCCCAGATTAATATTGAAGAAAATGAACAGGTTATGGCAGGAATTTCTTTAATGGAAGTCGTTGACTACGGCAACCTGCAAATTAACGTTAAAGTCGATGAATACAATGTTTCAGACCTAGGAGTCGGAAATGAAGAAACGGTTTATATCGGTGCTATTGACAAGGAAATCAAAGGAACCATTGAAAGCATTTCTAAGGAAGGCCTTGTTGTAAATGGTGTAACTTACTTTACTGCGGTTGTTGATCTGGAGAAGGATGATGCGATTAAAGTTGGTATGTCTGCAGAGGTAAAGCTCCGGAGCTTTTCCGTAAACAATGTTGTAACTTTACCGGTGTCCGTTATCCAGTTTGATGAGATTAACCACCCTTATGTATATTTAAAGGATAGGAACGGAAAAATTGTAAAGGCAGATATTGATACCGGAATAAATGACGGGACCTCAGTTGAAATAGTAAATGGAATAAATAGTGGTGATACCGTTTATTATGAGGATACGGCCTCATCTTCAGCAAATAATATGGCTTTTGGCACGGGGAATGGAGGGCTTTAAAACATGACAGAAATTCTTGACATGAAAAATATTTATAAAAGTTATTATATGGGAGAGGATGAACTGGAAATTCTCCATGACATTAATTTGACGGTTCATTCCGGGGAGTTTCTATCAATCCTTGGACCTTCCGGTTCCGGTAAATCAACCATGATGAATATCATAGGCTGTCTGGATGTACCGACCTCCGGAAAATATCTTCTCTCCGGTAAGGATATCGAAGAGTTGGATGAGACAGAGCTGGCAGCAGTCAGAAATAAGGAAATTGGATTTGTATTCCAGAGCTTTCAATTGTTACCCCGCCTTTCTGCTTTAAAGAATGTTGAACTGCCTCTTATTTACAGCAATGTGAAGCTTTCTGTACGTAAGGAACGTGCAATGGAAATGCTTGAGAAAGTGGGTCTGGGAGATAAAATCAATAACCTGCCCTCCCAGCTTTCCGGAGGACAGCAGCAACGTGTTGCAATTGCCAGGGCACTAATAACGGAGCCTAGCATTTTACTTGCCGATGAACCCACCGGAGCTTTGGATCAAAAGACCGGTATACAGGTAATAAAGTTATTTGAGGATTTAAATAAAGATGGTAGAACCATCATAATAATTACACATGACCGCAGTATTGCCAGCAGGGCAAAACGTGTGGTAAACATTTTAGACGGCCGGCTTTCGGAAGAGGGGGTGAATTAATATGTTACTGGAAAGTATAAAAATGTCCTGGGAAAATATCATTCATAATAAACTCCGTTCCTTTCTGACCATGCTTGGTATCGTAATAGGAGTTGCATCCATAATCGCATTAATTACGATAGTACAAGGTGCTACGAACAGTATCAGTGATCAGATTGATTCCCTTGGTGTAAATAAAATTTCAATCACCGCAGTAGGTACGACACTGAAACAGGGGCTGAGCAGCCAGGATATCGAAGCAATTTCTGAAGTGGATAATATTGATGGGGTATCACCCACCATTTCCGGCATTACCAGTGTTGTTTCCAAAGGTAAGGTGATGGAGGATATCACAGTTCAGGGAAAAAATGAAGTTTATTTTAACAAGGATACCAGTCTCTTACAATCAGGAAGGCCAATTAACCTGCTTGATATTGACAGTATGAATCAGGTAGCTATAATCGGGGAAGATATTGTTAAGGAATTATTTTATGGTGTCAATCCGATAGGAAAGAAATTAATGGTTAACGGAACCACCTATACCATAATTGGTACCCTTGCAAAATCCAACGGATTTGGTTCTGGTTCAAATAATAATGTGGTAATGATACCTTATACGACTGCTCTTCACAGTCTGGGAGTTAAGAATATTGCCAGTCTGGATGTCTATCTGAAGGATACAAACACAGCGGATGAAACCGTTATAAATCTTAAAGGGGTGCTAAACAGTGCATTTAACTATGATGAGGATGCCTACGCGGTTTTTAATATGGGAGATATGATCGACAGCTTCCAGCAAATGATGTCCATGATGTCCCTGCTGCTTGCAGGTATTGCTGCAATTTCCCTGGTAGTCGGCGGTATTGGGATTATGAACATGATGTTGGTATCCATAACGGAACGGACCACAGAAATCGGACTTCGTAAAGCCTTGGGGGCAACACCGGGCAGAATCCAGCTTCAGTTTATTCTGGAGTCCATATTTTTATCCGTCATCGGAGGAATTATCGGATTGATCCTTGGCTGTATACTGGCATATATAGCAGCCATTCTTATCGGTATTCATTTTACACTGACAACATCAACTGTCTTTCTGGCACTTGGCTTTTCATCAGCGGTAGGTATTGTTTTTGGATATATGCCTGCAAGTAAAGCGAGCAGACTTAATCCCATTGATGCTTTAAGGAGCTTATAAAAAATATATTTAAGTACAAAATAACAGTAATAATTGCAAAATTTTTCGGATTGGTTTTAATGGTAAGGAGGTTTAGAATGTTTCAAATTCTAATTGTAGATGATAATGACAATATCAGAAAACTTATGAGGACGTATCTGTTACGTGACGGATATAAGGTGCTATCCGCAGCCGATGGGGTTGAAGCTTTAGAGATTCTTGATAAAGAGCAAATAGATCTCATGATAGCCGATATTATGATGCCGAATATGGATGGTTTCACGTTGACCAGGGAATTGAGGGATTCGAATTATAATTTCCCCATACTGATGGTTACAGCCAAGGATAGCTTTGAAGATAAGAAAGTAGGTTTTCGTGCCGGTACGGATGACTATATGGTAAAACCTATTGATTTTGATGAAATGCTGCTGAGGACATCGGCCTTGTTAAGGCGTGCCAGAATTACCAATGATCACAGGATCGTTCTGGGAGATGTCGTCATTGATTATGATATGCTTACCGTTAAGACAAAATCGGAAGAATTATTATTACCCAAGAAGGAATTTCTGATTCTTTTTAAGCTTTTAAGTTATCCAAAGAAGATTTTTACAAGACAGGACCTCCTGGATGAAATCTGGGGTTTGGATAATGAAACCGATATCCGTACTGTCGATGTCCATATAAAACGGCTGCGTGATAAATTTGATAACTTTGAGGAATTTAAGATTATTACTGTCCGTGGTCTTGGTTATAAGGCAGAAAGGCTGGTATGAAAAAGAGATTTTACTTTCGTTCGATTTATGCTAAATTTGCCATTTGTTTTCTCAGCATCTGGTGGCTGTTGAATACCCTGACGTTCTTTGCGGTTATCCGTATCCTTTATAACAACCACTTATTAGATAAGCTTAAGAATGAGTTGGATTATATGAAAGTTGAGTATATGGAGGAAGTACAAAGACTCCGTTTGCTAATGGGATTCACCTTTTTAATGAGCGAATTGGTTGGTACGGTTTTAATTCTCTTTACAGTAAGATATATTGTTAAACCGATTAAAGGGTTATCGGAAGCTTCCAGGGAAGTTGCGAAAGGAAATTTCGATGTTACGATAAGTAATAACAGTATGGATGAAATAGGACAATTAACAGCTGATTTTAATCTCATGACGAAGGAATTAAAAAATATTGATATTCTTCGTAAGGATTTTGTATCAAATGTTTCCCATGAATATAAGACACCAATTACATCAATACTGGGTTATGCAAAATTAATCGCTGACAATAGCCTGACAGAAGAACAGTTAAAGGAATACAGCGGAATTATTGTAAATGAGAGTGAACGCTTAGCTGTGCTGTCCACTAATTTACTAAGGCTGTCTGAGCTTGACAGTAAAGCAATCAGGGATCAATCTGTTTTATATTCCCTTGATGAGCAGATTAGAAAAATCATTCTTTTGTTAGAAATACAATGGTCAAAAAAAAGCATGGTATTTGATATTGAATTGGAAGCGATTATGTTTAATGGAGATAAGAATTTACTTTCGCAGGTATGGTTGAATTTAATACAGAATGCGATTAAATTCTCAAACCAGAATGGTATTATTGCAATAAGGTTGTATAAAAATCAAGATGCAGTTATATTTCATATAAAAAACCAGGGTATTGGCATATCGGAAGAAGATAAACCCCATATTTTTGAACGGTTTTATAAAGGAGATAAATCAAGGTCGAAAGAAGGAAATGGATTAGGCCTGGTTCTGGTAAAAAAGATTATAGATTTGTCTGACGGAACAATTTTTTTCGATAGTATACCAGACAAGGGAACTACCTTTGTAGTGGAATTACCGATAATACCCAGGGAAAACGGGATAAAGAAAGAAAAGTAACTGTTCGGGATATTTTTGGTTTAATATAGAATAGACGGATATTGTTAATTAGTTTATAATATAAGACATAGATTTAAATGAAAGAGGATTTAAATGGATTGCAACGTACCATTACATTAGACCTTGGAAATGCCCTCATACTCAAATTAATACTGGCTGCTTTCAATTTCGTGCGCCATCAGAATATATGAACAGGATATATAGAGAGGCCAGATAATTGAGAAGAGATGAAATTATCATCCGGAATGCTTATAAAAAAGCTTTACCTTTTGTTAATCTGTGCAATAATTAATTTAAATTTACTATCAGGAGGAAATAGAATGGACAAAAATAAGTTCTCGTTAACACCGCCTATGGGATGGAACAGTTATGATTATTACGATACCACAGTAAATGAGGAACAGGTGAAAGCTTCTGACCGATTCCACAGGAGCTAAGCAGATTATGAGGGATAAACAGCAGGCAATATGGTTTTCTGGGGATACAAAAGGGGATATTTTTTATCTTGCAGTTTTCAACCTGAGTGATGAAGTGCGAAGAATTTCAATAGCAGCGGAAGAAGTCGAAATGGAATCATTTTCCGGTTATGTCCTGGAAGAATTATGGTATGGAGAAATCCAAAAGGGAAACGGTCAGGTTTATAAAACTGAAGTTTTGAATCATGGTGCAAAGTTATTTAAGATATATAGCAACAACAACCTGGCATAAAGAGTTAAATCAAACGGTTATCGCAGAAATCAGATAGTGGTCAGTGGTGTGTCATTTCAAAACGAATGATTTACTAATGATTGAAAGTGGAAAAATAAGCAAAAAACAATATTCCGAAATAACAGAATTTAATCGCATATAAAATAATATGGAGGAAAATGATGATTCTTATAGATTATGTAGAATACGATGCGTCCCATTTAGATGACTTTGTATTTGATATACCAGAAGGGCATGACTGTTGGTTGTTATTATTAACCCATACACCGGCAATATTCTTTGTTGATAATGATTTTAGGGAATACCCTCCGAATTGTGCAATACTATATAAACCAAAACAGAAAATTTATTACCGTGCCTGTGGGGAAAGATATGCAAATGACTGGATCCGTTTTTATACAGATGAAACTTATGTTACTACTACACCAATTCCCTGTGGGGTGCCGTTTATTATTCACGATCCATCCTATTGTCATAAATTGTACCAATTGCTTGTGACAGAACATATTTTAAATAATAATTTTAAAGATATCTCTATTGATAATTTATTAAGAATTTTATTTAACAAGTTGCTGGAATCATATAATTATAAAGCAGTATCTCCTTTAGTTAAAAATCTGAATGATTTAAAAATGGAGATATACCGGAACCCAAATAAGGAGTGGACGGTTTCAAAAATGGCTGAAAGACTTAATATCAGTGTCGGTTATCTTGAAGATATTTATAAAAATACTTTTGGTGTTACCTGTATGGATGATGTCATTAACAGCCGTATTAATCTGGCCAAGAAGTATTTAATATATGAGCATTATACAATTGCGGAAATTGTAACTTTATGCGGATATCGTAATATTGAACATTTTTTCCGGCAATTTAAGAAAATCGCAGGAGTAACTCCGAATCAATTCCGTAAAAGCCCTTATCAATTATACAGTTTGGATGATGAAAAAAAGTAAATGATATAAAATGCTGTTTTTATGAAATTTAAAGCATAAATCATGGTGTGAAAGTTTCCTGGACTTTTACACTTTTTTTGTTTAAATTAGAGTAAAAGTTTCCAAGGCAAGAAACCGTATATTACATTTTGTGATGAAAATTGGACAATAAAAAACTTAAATGCAAGGGAAAACTATAAAAATATGACAATACATCATATTCATATGAAAAAACATCATTTATCTATTAAAATAGTTCATATTAAGCTGACTATATATCATTGTTTCATAATAAATATTATTTTATAATTAATTTATTCAACATATTAAGCTATATTGCAAAGTTCAAGTTGAAAATTTACAAAAAAATATCTAAATTAATAGCATATTGTTTTCAAAATATAGTTAAAATTCATAAAATATGAATTTCTTGTTACCAGAGGTGAAAGGGAGGAGATAATGGATCAAGATATGACTTTACATCTACCAGATGGAAACTGTTTTCATTTATGGGAAAAAGAGCAGAAATATGACCGGGAACTTCATGTGGATAGAAATCATTATGCTGCGTCTGATGAAAATGATGGAACTCTTGAATTACCATTCAAGACAATTAATGCAGCAGCATCCATTGCATTGCCTGGTACGTGTGTGTGGATCCATGGAGGGGTTTACCGTGAATGTGTTCATCCTGCCAGGGGTGGTGACGGAATTGATAAGATGATTTGCTATGAAGCTTACCGTGAAGAGGAAGTAATCATAAATGCGGCTGTTCTGGCAAAGCATTTTAAAAGGAGTAAAGGTTGGAATTTAATGCGGTTCTCCCCGGGTATGAAGAGGGAAGTGAGTTTTGCCCAGGTATGGGAAATAAAGCTAAATCCTGATGAATTCAGGGGATATAATCCTTTTTGCGCTGTAAATATCCTGCATGACCGGTTGTTTATCGAATATGATAAAACGGATATGTCGACTTATCTGAATCGCCGTGGTATGGTTTTTTGTGATGGAAAACCTCTTTATCAGGTGGCACTTTACAATCAGTTGGGAGATTATCCGGGTTCCTACTGGGTGGAAGCAAATGGGCAGACCGTACATTTTAGGTTGGAAAATGATGAAGATCCTATGAATCATATGATAGAATTAACCTGTCGTGAACAGTGCTTTGCTCCGGAAACACCGTTTTTATCCTATATTAAAGTAAAGGGGCTGACTTGTGCATATGCAGCTACAGGAGCCCCTGTTCCCCAAAGAGGTGCGATATCCTGTTATCGGGGTCACCATTGGATTATTGAAGATTGTACAATAGACTGGTCAAATGGAGTGGGTATTGATATAGGCAATGAATGCTGGCATCACTCCCGGATCGATAATCAGATTGTCGGAGCTGCTGTTATCCGCCGCTGTAAGATTTATGATGCGGGAGTATGTGGAATTGCAGGTATGTTTGCAAAAGACTTATTAATCGAAGATAATTTAATTCAGGGCACCGGATGGCAAAAAATGGAGTTATCCTGGGAAGCAGGCGGAATTAAAGTACATGACTGTACGAACAGCCTTATCCGGCGTAATATATTTACCAGGACGGTCCGGGCAGATCATCTGTGGATGGATATGGGGAATGAAAATAACCGTATTACACAGAATCTTTTTTTGGATGGATTGCAACAAAGAGAAGCAATATTTATTGAATGCAGCCGTGATGATATAAATCTTATTGATAATAATATCTTCTGGAATATTGAGGGGCGTTTTGATCCGGATGCAATACCAAAAGAACCAGGCTCTTCAGGTTGGTATAAGATGGAAGAATCTGATGTGGTGAATGGTTACGCTGTTTATGGGGAAGGTACAGACCATATATGCATTGTGAACAATTTTATCGGGAAATGCCGCAGCGCCGGTTATTACGCCAAGTCAGTAGCGTTCCGTGTTGTTGGTGATAAACGCGGTGGTACGTCACGGGATGCAAAAATATGGAATAATGTTTTCTATGATTGCAAAGAAGCCGCTATAAAGATGCCTACCCACCATAATGAATCTGAAGGTAACTTGTTTTTGAATATGCCGGGCGGATATTTGCGGATTCTTTATCCCGCACCAGCAGTATGCCTGGATTTACAGGCATGGCAGGAATTTTATGGATTTGATATGCAAGGCCAGGAGGGTTATTTTGATATCCTTGTAGATACAGAAAATTTTACGATGGAAATACATAAAATAGATGAACTTCCCGTATTTTCACCGCGTTCCCCTGAAATAGGAAGATATATACTGAATTCAGAAGAAATACGTATGGTAAAAGCAAAATCCATAATAAAAAGTGATTTTTATGGAAATGTTAACACGGATGAGTTACGTTTACCGGGTCCGTTTATGAAGTTAACAGAAAATCAGGTTATTTCAATTGATCCCCGTAAAAATGCACAAAATATTAAAAATAATTGAATAATAACAGGGTGATTCATGATATTTAATATGGATTATTTCAAAATAAAGGAGAAACGTGATGAATCTATTTCAAAATAAAAAGAAGCTAAGATCATATAAAGAATTTCTTTATATTCTTCCGTTTATTGTATTGATTGCTGTTTTTGCCTACTATCCGTTATATGGGTGGGTATATGCTTTTTTTGATTATAGACCACCGCAGCCAATGACCATGGATAATTTTGTGGGATTAAAGTGGTTTAAATCGCTGGTAGCAAATCCTGTAAAGACGAAGCAGGTACTGAATGTACTTGCAAATACGTTGGCCATGAGCGGATTAACAGTTGGAACTTCCTGGCTTCCAATGATTTTTGCGGTATTCCTAAATGAAATTAAGTGTATGCCTTTTCGAAAAGTGGTTCAGACGGTAACCACGATTCCTAATTTCATAAGTTGGGTTTTGGTATATTCTGTTGCTTTTAATATATTCAACAACACAGGTGTGGTAAATCATGTATTGGTATCTATGGGGATACTTGATAAACCGGTCCAGTTCCTGCAGGCGTCACATCATGTTTGGATAACACAATGGCTATGGCTTACCTGGAAAAACCTGGGATGGGCTGCCATCATGTATATAGCGGCGATTACAAGTATTGATGAAGAATTATTCGAAGCGGCTAAGGTAGATGGTGCTACAAGGATGCAGAGAATTCGTTATATAACCATTCCTAGTATATTACCTACGTATTTCGTATTACTGATGTTAGCAATCGCAAGTTTCCTTTCTAATGGTATGGAACAGTATTATGTATTCCAGAATGCTTTTAACAAAGAATCCATTCAGGTTTTGGACCTGTATGTTTTTAATCTGGCAATGGGAAGCGGCAGTTATTCGGTTGCCACAGCATTAAGTATATTGAAAAGCGGCGTCAGTTTAATACTTCTTTGCCTGGCAAATGGAATGTCAAAACTGGTAAGGGGCGAAAGCTTTTTATAAATAGGAGGAATCATTATGGGAATTGTGAAAAAAAAGATACGCCAAAGGCAAAGTGCTGGAGATACCTTAATCAGTGTAATAACCTATGCATTTTTTGCTGCTTTTGCCTTTATCTGCGTCTATCCGTTTTATTATATTTTTATTAATACCATAAGCTCTAATGTATTGAGTCAAAAAGGTTTGATTATTTTCCTGCCACATGGACTCCATATCCAAAATTATATAAAAGCATTGAAAATACCGGGCTTGTCAAATGCTGCCATGATATCTGTCGGCAGGACAGTAATTGGTACAGCCCTGACGGTTATAGCAACAGCCTTCTTAGGTTTTATGTTTACAAGGGAGACTTTATGGCACCGGAAATTCTGGTATCGTTTTGTAATTGTTACAATGTATTTTAATGCGGGTATTATACCTTGGTTTTTAACGATGCGGAATTTACATCTGACGAATAATTTCTGGGGATATGTTTTACCGACGATTGTATCTCCATTTTATATTATTCTTGCCAAGACCTTTGTAGAGTCTATACCAAAGGAATTGCAGCAAGCAGCAGAGATTGACGGGGCAGGTACGATGAAGGTGTTTTTCCGTGTTATTATGCCGGTTATTAAACCAATTATGGCAACCGTAGCCATTTTTGCCGCGGTAGGACAATGGAACGCCTTTCAGGATACTTTATTACTTATGACAAATAGCAAATTGTACAGCTTACAGTTTATTCTGTATCAGTATATTAATCAGGCGAGCTCCTTAAAACAACTTGTTAATTCTTCGAGTAGTTCAGCTGTAGCACAAAGTGTTGCAACCGTACAGACTGCAACATCGATACGTATGACGGTAACGATTCTTGTAGTTGCACCAATTTTATTAATATATCCGATTTTCCAGAGATACTTTGTTAAGGGTATCATGATTGGAGCGGTAAAAGGATAGGATATAGAAGGATGAAATAACATCTTTTATATATTATAAAGAATGGAGGACTAATTTATGAAAAAGAGGAAAATTGTTTCATTGATGTTAGCCGTAGTTTTAACGTTTTCTTTCACTCTGTCCGGATGTTCCGGCAAGAAAACAGATGTTAAATCAACTGACACCCAAGATACGGATACGACTAGTACAACAGAAGGTACTACAGATTCTGGTTCTACGTCGGGAGCAATTGATCACACAGATCTACTTACCCTGGAGTTTTATGATGTCGCAGCAAATTATCAGGGTACACAGAGCGGATGGTTTGCAAAAGTTATTAAGGATAAATTCAATCTTGAGTTGAATATGATCGCTCCCCAGGCTTCCGGTGATGGTGAAGCTCTTTATCAGACACGTACGGCAGCAGGAAAGTTGGGTGATATCATTTTGCTTGATAATTCACCTCTTCAGGATTGTATTAAGGCAGGACTGATTGCGGATATCAGCAGTGAGGTACAAAGCAGTTCTAATTTAAGCCAGTTTTATGATCAGTATAAAACGTTCAATGCCGGTCTGGAAGGAAATACGGATGGTAAGATTTATGGTATGCCTTGCGAGGTAACCAATACTTCCCCTACTACTTTTAGTGATGACACAGTAGCTATCAGTCCTATGCTCCCTTGGGATTATTATACGGAAATAGGAGCTCCTGAAATGAAGAATATGGATGACTTAATGAATGTATTGGAGCAGATTCAGACGGCACATCCTACTAATGATGCTGGTGATCCTAACTATGCTATTTCTTTATGGCCGGATTGGGATAAAGGCGGAACCCAGATTACCATGGAGAATGCAACCCAGCTTACTAAGATGTATGGTTACGAAGTAAGAGGTTCTGTTATGCTTGGTAATTCAGGAGATATGAAAGAAGTTACAGATGATGATGGGGCATATTATACGATGTTACACTTCTTCTATGAAGCAAATCAAAAAGGTTTAATTGATCCTGACTCAGGTACTCAGAATTGGGATACCGCTTGTACAAAGATGAAGAACAAGCAGGTATTATTATTCTGGTATAACTGGCAGAGAGGCTTCTGGAATACTCCGGAACGTGCCCAGGAGAAAAATTATTATATCTATACACCTGTTGAAGATATGAATTTCTACCAGCCTTCAGACCCCTATTTTGGAGATGGAAGGGCAATTTCCATAGGTGCCCATATGGAAGGTAATGATAGGGCCAGGGCGATTGAATTCCTGGATTGGTTAATGAGTCCTGAAGGAAGTGAATACTTGAATAACGGTATTCCGGACTGGAGTTATACGAAGGGGGATGACGGCAAATATACACTTACTGATAATGGTCTGTATGGCCTGATGGAGAATCGTACAGTTCCGGATGAATGGGGCGGCGGCGGATTTGACGATGGTAACAGCAAGATTAATCAGTGGCCTTTAGCAGCCGTATCTACCGACACGAACACAGGTGAGCCATATAATTCAAATTATTGGTCATCTTACCTTGAAGCAAACAAGACTGCCACGACGAATGAGTGGAGTGCTAAATATGGTGCATCTAACCAGGTGACATATCTGGAAGGAACTGGACAGTTAGTACCAGTACCTAACGTTAATATCATTTTACCGAGTGACAGTACCGATATTGCATTAATTCGTAGTCAGTGCGCTACTTTAATATGTGATACCTCCTGGAGAATGGTCTTTGCAACCAGCGAAGATGAATTTAAGGGTATGTGGGAAGATATGAAAACTCAGCTTGATGGTCTTGGCTGGGCAGACTTAGTTGCAGCTGATAAGGCTACTTACCAGAAAGTCCTGGATGCAAGGGCAGCTGCAACAAAGTAAATTAAATACTATGATTGTTAATGCATCATTATATAGTTACGATAAAGAAATATATTATCTTGTAACTTGGTATTAATGAACTTGCGAAAAGCTCCATGTATGATTCGAAAGTGTCATATTTGGAGCTTTTCACTTTACTTGAGGGAGGTTTTTATGAAAATAGCGGTGTATACAAGAATGGCAGAACCGGATATTTATACTTCTTATCTTGGAAACAGTATCCATATAGCAGTAAGCAGGGATGATATCCATTATCGTGCTTTGAATCAGAATTATGGGATTCTTTTTGCAAAAGCAGTTATTGCTGGGGATAATACGATCCGTCCCCAAGGGGTAAAAAATTCGTTTATATACAGAACGGAAGAAGGAATTTTTAGTATTTTTGCAACCCGTGTCAATGCTGATGGAAGCGAAGATGAGGAAAGCAAAGGAAAAGTATTGTTATGGACCTCAAGCGATCTGATTCATTTTTCTGAAGAACAAATGGTAGATTTGCAGAAATATGAAAAAATAGTATCAGAATATATACGTATTGGAGCAGCTTTAATACCTGAATTAAAAAAAAGTTTTTATGAAGGTTATTGTGGAGAATGCTCATTCGTGAAATGTTTCACGGCAAGACTTAACCTGATATATTAAAGGAAGGTATTTTATTACAATTGAAAAAAATTGGGGGCGTACATATGAAGAAAATATTTACCATATCCCAGGGGATTGATACAACAATCAAAGGTATCATCTTACGTTTAAAGGAAGCGGCAAAAGGTGACCTGACGGTTAAGTTTGATTCCAAACGCCGGGATGAGTTCCATATATTGATTGAAGAGATCCAAAATACATTTATCAATATGAAAGACCTGGTACGTCAGGTGAATGGATTAAGTACGGAAGTATCTTCATCTTCGGTGAATGTTACGAATACCTCGGAAGTATTCTTAAAGTCATCAAAAGATATTTCAACTGCGGTGCATGAAATTGAACAGGGAATCTCCCAGCAGGCGAATGATGCTGAGGAATGCCTGATTCAGATGGATAATTTATCACCAAAAATTGTCCTGGTCAGTGAAAACACCAGGGAAATCAGCCAGATTGCAGATAAGACGAAACGAAACATTAAGGAAGGTACCTTGGTTACTGAAGACCTGAACAGTCAGTCACAGTCAACCAATGAGATTGCAACAGATATTATCAAGGATATAGAGAAACTGGATGAGAAATCCTTATCCATCAGCAAAATAATAAACGTAATTAATGAGATCGCAGACCAGACGAACCTGCTTTCCTTAAATGCTTCCATTGAAGCAGCAAGGGCGGGGGAATACGGGAAAGGTTTTGCAGTTGTAGCAAGTGAAATCAGAAAGCTTGCAGAACAGTCACAGGGATCGGTAAATGACATCAGGGAAATTATAGAAAGTATACAAGGAGATACGAAGAAGGCGGCAGTTACGGCCAAGACAGCAGAGAATGCACTGAAACTACAGGGAAGTGCCGTAAAGAATACAACGGACTCCTATCATAACATAAACGACAGCGTAGAAAAACTGATGATAAACTTAAACTATATAACCCGGAATGTAGGAAATATCGAAGAAGCAAGGATAAGTACACTGAGGGCAATTGAGAATATATCAGCAGTATTGGAAGAGATTGCAGCTTCTGCGAGTACGGTTAACCAGACCTCGAATGAACAGCTGGAATCGGTAGAAATACTGAATAAGGCGGCAGGATTGCTAAATCAGAATGCAGAAATACTTGTACAGGAGGTTAATAAGTTCAAAGTGGAATAGTAGATGTAATATGGAAGCGCAGACAATATGTTTAGTATTTGCCTGATTTGATAAACTTGAGAATTGTTTGTAATATAAATAGATCCTATAAAATAGGCAGTTAAAAAAGGAATTTAGTTCTTTTAATTTATTTCAAATCATTTGCTAAAGCAGTAGTATTGATAACCTTAGAATATATCAATTAATCAATTAGATATATCATTGTATGCATTGTGTCAATATCTTATAATTCACTTAGGATGAAGTTTATAAATTTTAAAGTTAGTTATATCTAAATACAAAGACAATAAACGTGAAATAATTAACGTAATCAGTGAAGGAGATATTATGACCCTGGCAGAAATGAAACAAGATATTTATTACGTACTTTGTTATACCAGATTACCGATGGATGAAAAAGTTTATGCACCAAAACTGGCATATAGCATGCATCTTGCTTATAGTGAAGATGGAGATCATTTTCAGGAACTTAATCACAATTCCGGTGTTTTATTTGCAAAAGCGACGGAGAATCAGGACGGCACTTTGAATGCGAAAAGCCTTAAGAATCCTTATGTTTTCCATATAGCAGATAATACCTTTGGAGTTCTTGCTATTCGTACGGAAGCAGACGGTACCCAAGACATTCAAAGTAAGGGACATGCTCTTTTATTTACATCACCAGATCTTTTGCATTATAAAGAGGTCGGATTGATTGATCTGAAAGGAGACACTTATGTTAACGATATAGATTGTTCATATGATGCAATTCAAAAGAAGTACAAGATCCGATGGAGTGATATAGATGGGAACTATTATCAGAATAAGATTGATGATATCACAAGTTTAGCTAATGTATCCGCCCCGGAGAGGACAGAAGCATTTTTCTTAAATTTCATATCAGCGGATATCGAAGGCATCGTACCACGTAATGTTATCTCAATAACAAAGGAAATAGCACATCGGCTGGTATGCAAGCTTACGGTTCCTGCCAATATTAGAATAGAAGTTCCGGTCAAAGTTAAGGCTGCATCCGAAACTGACTTAAAGCAGGTGAAAGCAGTTGCAATTTACAGCGACGGAACAAAAGCATTCAAGAATATTGATTGGGATACTACTGTAATTGACTGGAAAAAAGCAGGAGCTTATAAAATTACCGGTATGGTTCATCAGGATAATTTTGTCAATCCGATTGCCATCAACCGTGCAGATCCATGTATTGGCAAATGGAATGGTAAGTACTATTTTATTGCCACTAATGATGCAGATAATAATCATTCACTCTATATACGTGAAGCATATAATATTCCTGATTTACTTAAAGCGGAAGAAATAAAAATACTTGATACTACTATGTATGAACATCTTGGAAACTTACTCTGGGCACCGGAATTTCATATTGTAGGAGATGATTTGTATATATTCCATGCCGGAACACCGGGTGAATTTCACAAGGAGCAATGCCATGTCATGAAGCTGAAAAGAGGTGGAAACCCGGTTAATGCGGCAGACTGGAGTATGCCGGTCAGAGTATTAAAGAAAGATGGCAGCTATTTATATGAGGATGGAATCACCCTTGATATGACATGTTTTGAACTTAAGGAAAGCGTCTATGTCATATGGGCCCAAAGGCAATTTACTCCGGTTGATCAGGGCTCCTGGCTTTATATCGCGAAAGTTAATCCGGCAGAACCCTGGAAACTGATTACTGATCCGGTTCTTCTCTCAAAACCGGAATATGGATGGGCAAATAATCATATCTTTGTTGATGAAGGACCCTTTTCTTTAATAACCGATAAGAAAATATTTGTAACTTTTGCAAGTGCACTGATTGATGAGACTTATGTTGTAGGTCTTTTAAGTGCCGGTAAGGACGCCGATTTATTAGAAACGGCCAGTTGGACGAAAGAAAATTATCCTTTTTTAACCTCCAGGAGTGTCCCAGGTGATTATGGTCCCGGTCACAATTCCTATGTAACCGATGATGATGGAGTTATCTGGAATGCTTATCATGCAAGGTTTGGAATCGGCGAACCAAGAAGTTCCGGTATTCGCCGTGTACACTTTGACATTGATGGATTTCCGGTACTGGATTTATCGGAAGAAAAAGATTTAAACAGGGATTTAGCAAAAGTATCCACGACAGTATATGTTTCGTGAGTATCCGCCGGAATTGATTTATTGTATAACATATTATAAGAACTGAACTCCGGCAGGTAATGATTATAAATTAATAAAGAAGTTATAAATGGGGAACATCACAATGACTTTCCTTTTAAGTTAGATTAGTGTGTGGTAACTCTAATATAACTTAAAAGGGAGGTGTTTTTAGTTTAATAAGAAAGTATCCCAGATAACAGAAAAAAACTTTACAGGATTTGAATAAAATTTGCATTGACTATATCAGAGGAGAAGATTATGAGTAAGTTATGGTATAAAAAACCGGCAGAACTATGGGAAGAGGCACTGCCTCTAGGAAATGGGCGTTTGGGAGCTATGGTATTCGGATCCATTAAAACCGAGCATATTCAATTGAATGAGGATAGTATGTGGTATGGCCGATATGTTGACCGTAATAATCCGGATGCATTAAAGAATCTGCCAAAAATCCGGGAACTGATTTTAAACGGACAGATTCCGGAAGCGGAGGAATTGATGGTTTATGCCTTATCTGGCACTCCCCAGGGCCAGAGGCCGTATCAGTCCCTGGGTGATTTGTTTATTAAATTCAAAGGGATGAACGGTGAAGAAACCGGATATGAAAGAAGCCTTTCCCTGGGGGATGCAGTCCATAGGATGAAGGTTATGGTAGATGGTGCTGCATATGAAAGGGAAACCTTCCTGTCTGCGGCTGATGATGTTATGGTGGTACGCCTGGCAGCTGCAGGGAATGAAAAAATTTCCTTTTCTGCCTTACTGACGAGAGAGAAGTATTATGATTGCGCTTTTGGGGTGTCGGAAGATACCATTATGATTGACGGAAATCTTGGACAGGGAGGACTTAGTTTTGCCATGATGTTAAAGGCGAAAACAGAGGGAGGAACCTGTGAAGTAATCGGAGAACATCTCATCGTTAATAATGCTGATGCCGTAACTTTATTATTTACGGCAGGAACAACTTTTCGTTTTCAAAATTTAAAACAGAAGTTAGACGGGATTCTGTCAGCTGCTGCTTATACTTATGAGGAACTCAAAAACCGGCATGTAAAAGATTATAAGAATTTATATGACAGGGTATCCTTTGAACTGGAGGGTACCAAAGCTTATGAGAAGCTTTCCACGGGGGAACGTCTGGAAAGAGCGAAGGGCGGAGAGGTTGATAAAGGAATATCCAAATTATATTTTGATTTCGGGCGGTATCTTCTAATAGCGTGCAGCAGGGAGGGAACTCTTCCGGCTAATCTGCAGGGAATATGGAATAAGGATATGCTGCCTGCCTGGGATTCCAAATATACCATTAATATTAATACGGAAATGAACTACTGGCCGGCAGAAGTATGTAATTTGTCAGAATGTCATATGCCGTTGTTTGATTTAATAGAAAGAATGGTTCCAAACGGCAGGGTGACAGCAAAGAAAATGTACGGCTGCAGAGGTTTTGTTGCCCATCATAATACGGATATGTGGGGGGATACTGCGGTTCAGGATCAATGGATACCGTCTTCCTATTGGGTAATGGGTGCTGCATGGCTTTGCACACATCAGTGGATGCATTATGAATACACAAAAGATCAGAAGTTTTTAGAAAATGTGTTTCCTGTCATGAGGGAGGCAGCTTTGTTTTTCCTTGATTTCTTAATAGAAGATAAAGGGTTCCTAAAGACCTGCCCTTCGATATCACCGGAAAACACCTTTATTCTTCCGAGTGGTGTACAAGGTGCTAATACAATTGGAGTTACCATGGATAACCAGATATTGAGGGATTTATTCAGTCAGTGCCTGAAGGCGGCTGAGATTTTGGGAGTTGAAGATGAGCTGGACCTGCAGATTAAGGCGGCAATGGAAAGGCTTGTCCCAACCCAGATTGGCAAGAAAGGCAATATTATGGAATGGGCGGAGGATTATGATGAAATTGAACCTGGACACCGGCATATCTCCCATCTATATGGCCTTCATCCATCTTCACAGATAACGAAAGACGCTACACCGGAATTTGCAGAGGCGGCCAGGGTGACACTGGAGTACAGATTAGCAAATGGCGGGGGACATACTGGCTGGAGCCGGGCGTGGATTATCAACCTTTATGCAAAACTATGGGATGGAGAATCCGCTTACGCAAACCTGGAACAGTTATTCTCAAAATCCACCCTGCCTAATCTATTTGATAACCATCCGCCGTTCCAGATTGACGGTAACTTTGGAGCTACTGCCGCCATAGCCGAAATGCTGGTACAAAGTACCTCGGAGAGAATCGTGCTGCTGCCGGCACTTCCTGCTGTCTGGGCGGATGGAAGCATAAAAGGATTGTGTGTCCGGGGCGGTGCAGAAATAGCTTTAGAATGGCATGGAGGGCAATTAACAAAGTGTTTTATAAAGGCAAAACAGCAGTTAAGTACGGAAATTTTATATCTGGGAAGAAAAACAAAGGTATCATTAGCTGCCGGGGAAGAAGTTAAACTTAGCCTGTAATCGTACAGTAATGAGAAGGTATACCTTATCTGGAAGCTAAAAAAATAGCAGTAAGGCACAAAAATTATATTAGTGGAGGGTATTAATGGTAAAAAAATATGATTATAAAGTGAATCGTGAAGACAGGGTTATATTCAATAATAATGCGGCGTTCTGTATCGGAACAGGCCGTATGAATCTTGCATTACGGAATGAATACCATAATCAGTTGAAAAAGGTTCAGGAGGACATCCAATTTTCGCATATCCGCGGACACGGATTATTCTGTGATGATATGGCCATTTATCACACATATGAAGAAAATGGGGTAGAAAAGGCGGAATATAATTTTACATATTTAGACATGGTATTCGATGATTATCAGTCTATGGGGCTCAAGCCTTTTGTAGAATTAGGTTTTATGCCGGAAAAATTAGCTTCAGGAAGACAGACTGTGTTTTATTGGAAAGGGAATGTTACACCGCCAACTGATTATAATAAATGGGCTGACCTGATAAAAGCTACAATAAATCACTGGATTACCCGTTACGGAAGGGAGGAAGTTATTACCTGGCCTTTTGAAGTGTGGAATGAACCGAATCTTCCGGGTTTTTGGAAAGATGCGGATAGGGAGGAGTACTTTAAGTTATATGCAGTAACAAGCAAGGCGGTAAAAGACTGTGATTTACGCATACGTGTAGGGGGACCCGCAATTTGTGGAGTTGATGATGAACGCTGGCTAAATAGTTTTCTGGAGTATTGCTCAAAAAATAAAATTCCGTTAGATTTTGTTACAAGGCATGCTTATGCAACGGAAATACCGGAAAAAGACGGGCATTATGATTATCAAAACTTAAGAAAACCAGAAGCGTTTATGGATGAGTTAAAGGAAAGCCGCCGGATTATAGATAGTTTTCCTGGGTATGCAGGTATGGAAATGCATCTTACGGAATTCAATACCTCTTATACTCCACGTAATCCAATTCACGATACTAATCTTAATGCAGCCTATATCGCACGATTATTAAGTGAATTGGGAGATGTTTGTGCATCTTATTCCTATTGGACCTTCGGAGATGTTTTTGAAGAGGCAGGGGCAGCATTTACTCCGTTTTCCGGTTGCTTTGGCTTATTAACGAATGGAATGATTCCAAAACCTACCTATTGGGCATTTTCTTTCTTTCGGAATTTAGGAGCGGATGCCATTGCGCGCAGTGAACATTTTATAATTACAAAGGACAAGGAGGGCAATATTCATGGTATCGCCTGGAATCCCGTGGAAGGAAACGGGGATAAGGATATTTCGCTGAGATTGTCAATTGACTTGGAGAATGGTGATTACCTGCTGGTTACTAAACTTGTGGATGAACATACCTGCAACCCCCTTAAGGTGTGGATTGATATGGGAACACCGGCAAATCTTAAGAAAGAACAAATAGGACTATTATCGGAATGTGCGAAACCTCAAGTAAAAACAGAGCGATTTGAACTCATAGACAACGTTATGGATTTAGAAATTTCTTTATCAGCAAATGCATTATATAATTTTGAAATACAGCGTATTTACCCTAAAACTGACAGGGGATTTCAGCCTGAACGTATTCGGGGAGCAAGATAATAAGGGATATTAAGCCGGAACCGTTATGAATGGTTGTCCGGCAACGGAAAGACTAACGTATCCTGGTTCCGGTGCTTTTGGGGCATACATCCACCGAGTTTTACAGTATACCATTGGCAGATACCGGTACCAAAGTTCCGATGTATTATTATAATTTTGATGCCGAAATACCGGGATGGGATAACCCAGGCTCCTTCCACTCCGTGGATCTCTGGTTCTTTTTTTGAGACATTAGCAAAATGCTGGAGGCCGTTTGTAGGCAAACATTATGATCTTGCCCGCCAAATGTGCAACTACTGGGCAAACTTCATACGTTCCGGAAATCCGAACGGAAAAGATTCCACCGGAGAAGATATGCCGCAGTGGATCCCTACATATCAGAGGCTCCCTATGGAATGGTATTTGGAGATAAAGCAGAATTCGTAAAGGAACAACCGGAAAAATGGAGGTGAAATTCAGCCTCTAAAATATCAGTAAATACAGGCTGTGAGAGTTTCCGGGAGTACTCATAATATACGAGGAGGAATACCTATGAAATTGGTATACGGCGACTATAACCTTATCTTTAAGGAGGGCGGTCTTGAAGTTCAAAAAAATAATGAACTACTATATTACAACAAACGTCCGATGTTTGTGACGGTGAAAACGGCATTTGCCATTAGTGAGTTTTACGACAAAGCTTACAGCGATATAACCGTATCTGATGATAAAATCATCGCAAAAGGGATATTAACTGTTCCATCGGGCTCAGAATTTTCTTTTGCAGATGTATATGAAATAACGGGCGATGGATTCAAGGTGAGCCGTAACGTTAAGGTGCTAAAGGCGGGGGATGACCATGGTTTTTCCAGTAAGATATCTTTTGTGACGGCAGAATCGGACAACACATATGACTATAATTGTTTCGCTCCCGGTGTTTGGTATAAACAAAATGAATTCGCGCCTGATTACTCCTTTGGCAAAGATCTGGATGCAGAATATTTCTGGCGCATGGAAACCTGTTATGCTTTGCCATTGTTTGCAATGCAGAATATTGCGTCCGGAGAAACAGCAGCCCTATCACGTTGGGACCCAGACGTAACCATGCGGTCATTGGACATTATGAGGTCTGAAAGTAATGTGGATCCGAAATTTACGGTTGGTGCCATTGGAATGAGCAGACCGGAGAATAAAACCCTGAACTATTTGTATTATGGTTTTGCAGTACGTACGGATAGTAAGACAAAGATGGACGGTCTTTCCATTGATTATGTATACCCGGCTGTGATGGACAGATTCCCGGAAGAAACCGCTATGATGGACTTGACATAACCGACAGGATATATTCCTTCCAACGCATCAATCATCCGGTAGAAGCCGGCTTTGAGCAAAATTACGCCGTGGCGGTAAATTTCGGCCATTACGGAAGTTACCAGCCGATGATGAAAGATCTCTGGAGGGTGACTTATAGCCGATTGCGTGATAAATTATTCGAGGTAGACAACGAACTTTATTTTCACAACTGTATGAAGATATTTACCAAATACACAAGACAATACGGAGATTCATATGGTTTACCTTTTGCCTGTCAGCTGCCGGACATGGATATCTCCAGTGTATCTTTCAAGTTTGGGTTTGTAGGGCAGCAGCCTGGTATCCGGCGGGGAAAAATATAAAACCGCAGCAATGAAGGCCGGTGAATGGTCTTACGTTAACGCTTACCAAAACCTGGAATACCGGGGAGGCACCTGCGATAATTCAGACATTCAGGATAAAGAAGCCGGAATCTATGCCCTGTTTGGCTTCCTGGCCCTGTACGATCTGACCGGTGTGCCAAAATGGCTGGAAGGTGCAATCGGTGCGGCCGACTATACCGAGACCTGGATCTATGCCTGGACTTTTCCGGTTCACACCCCTTGGCCGAAACATCCGTTTAATAAATATTCCATCAGCTGACAGAGTATCATTACGATCGGAGGCGGGGCAGATGTGTATATGGCTGCCTGTTCATACACCTATTACAGGCTGTATTTGATTACCTGCGATGAGCATTATCTCGATTTTGCTGAATTCATTCATAAGAATACCAGACAATCCAATGATGTGGACGGCAGTATTGGTTATATCATGCCCGGACTGGGACACGAAAGTGCTAACTTTACCAGCCAGACGCTGCGAAGCCAGTATCATTGGCTGCCTTGGTGTACCTATGTGGAAGTTGATCCGTCATCCAGGTTGTATGATACTTTTGGAGTCTATGAGATTGCAGATGCACAAAAACTCAGTACAGGGGAACGGTTAAAAAGAAACCGTATCTATGACTCATTTGCGCAACTTTATTAGTAGAATAGGTTAGAATTTAGTAAGAGTTTTATAAATGAAGAAGGAGTTTAAATGATACAAAATAAGTTAAAAATCAAATTGCCCCGCCTGATTAGTGACGGTATGGTATTGCAAAGAAATACACAGGTAAAAATATGGGGCGGGGCCCCGGCAGGTGAGACTATTACGGTCTGTTTTAATGAAACAGTTTGCCCCTGCCATTGTGGGTGCAGATGGGCAGTGGCAGGTAGTATTAGAAACAGGAGACGCAGGCGGACCATATGATATGGTTATAGAAATAAGTGAGGCTGCCGAAAAATTAATTGTAAGAGATATTCTTCTGGGTCACGATTGATATTGGAGAATGGAATGATATTCATCCGGTCAATAAAAAGGATGTAGGCAACCGGTTGGCACTGGCAGCACAGAAAGTTGCTTATGGGGAAGAAGTGGTAACTTGCCCCCTTTATAGGTCCGCAAAAAGGGACGGAAACCGGATTATTATATCCTTTTGTGATACGGGCAGCGGATTGATAACCAAAGACGGGGACAAACCGGGACATTTTGCCATAGCCGGTGCAGATAAGGTATTCTTCCGGGCAGACGCAGAGATTGAGGGGGACTGTGTCGTGGTTTGGCATGACCAGGTTCCGGATCCCATCTATGTGAGGTATGCATGGGCAGACAATCCGGAAGGAGCCAATCTGTATAACCGGGAAGGACTGCCTGCTTCGCCCTTCACAACGGAATAAGGTTTTTGACGATATTTTAGATGCTGAATATAGGTCGAAGACAGCTTTCCACTTTTTTATCCCATGAGGGAACGAAGTTTACAAGGAAGCATAATGTTCCGTTGTGGGTCGGAGAATTCGGGTCAGTATATAATGGAGCCAGGGAAGACTTTTGGATACAGACCAGTGGATGGGTTGGCTGCCGGAAACACCAGCCAAAGAAATGATGAGGAATCTGGCAAATTATGCAAAAGCTACCATAGGCGATGAAGAGATTGAAGCAGAAGCGGCTTTTGCATGTACTGCTTTACCACCTTCATAGGATTGCCGGTCATTGACATTTATCCAGCTTCCCCGGGGTAAATATACCGGACGCCCTGCTACACCCTGTTCTAAGATAGGAGCAAAAAGTATATCTTCACCGAACATATACTGATCATCAAGAGTATAGCAGTTATCATCATCATAAAAATCAAAAAACATGGGGCGCATGATGGGAGAGCCTGTGTTGCTGGCGATATCCATATATTTTATGATATAAGGTTTCAGGCGTTCACGCAGCTCAATAATGTTTTTTAAAATAGGATAATTCCGCTCTCCAAAGCTCCAGATTTCGTTATCCCCTCCGCTTTTTTCTTTTACTTCCGGATAACGGTCCACTTGATTACTCATTCGATTCCTTGCACCGTGAAGACGCATAACGGGGCTAAACAGGCCAAACTGAAACCACCTGACAATAAGTTCACGGAAATAATCACTTTCAATATCACCGGAATGGAATCCGCCTATATCACTGTTCCACCATGGAATCCCGCACATTGACATGGATAGGCCGCTGGTAACGCTTTGCCGGAGGGCAGTAAAGGTGGACGGAATGTCACCGTTCCAGACTACGGCGCCTAAACGCTGGCTGCCCGGATAAGTAGCCCGGGTAAGGGATATGATATCTTCTTCCCCTTCGGATTTGAGGCCATCATAAAAAATTTTAGAGTAATAATAGGGATAGAGTAAAGCTGTTTTGGCACCATTTCCTATGAAAAACCGAAGATTGTCAAACTGTTGGGGATGTACCTCCGGTTCGGCTTCATCCAACCAAAAGGTTTTGATTCCATAAATGATACGATTACTTTAAGTAAACTTGCTTCCTTATCGCATCTTAGCGAAGGGCAGTTCTGCCGGCTGTTCAAGAAGCTGACAGGGTTTTCACCTTTTAGTTATTTAAACCGGTACCGGATTATGAAAAGCTGCGAATATTTAAGCAATACCTCAAAAAAAGTTACTGAAATTGCTACGTTATGCGGATTTAATAATATCAGCTATTATAATCGTGAATTTATGAAATACATAAAGATAACTCCGTCAGCGTACCGTAAAGCCATTCTTAATTAACTGTTTTAGGTGGGGGTATTATAGTTTTTTTGCGGCATATAATTATTGCCATTATAACTATTATTACGTATATAGCTATTATTACGTTTATAACTATTTTTACTATTATAATAATTTATACTATTATTAATTCGAACAAGGAGATAAAAAGTATGGAGTATTACGTGGAATTAAAATTAAGAGGTGATGATCATAACGGAGGTTTTTCAAATGGGTTAACCTTATGCGGCAGTAAATCTACTACCGGACTTGTAAAAGTTTCAGAAAATGAAAATGCAATCATTTATAAAAATTCTAAAAACCATGTTATAACACTTAATATGAAAAAAGGTGACGATACCGTTGAGGTTAGCACGACTTTCGAAAATCAGGATGATGGGGCTGCTACGTTAGAAATGCTGTCATCTTTTGCGATTAGTAACATTAAGGCTGATAAAATCCACAGATTACAATCTTTTTGGAGTGCCGAGGGAAAACTCAGGACGGAAACAATTGAAGAATTACACTTGGAACCTTCCTGGAACCGATGTGGCATGCGTGTTGAAAAGTTTGGAAACTTAGGCTCCATGCCGGTAAGAAAATATTTTCCGTTTATTGTATTGGAAAACAGTGAAACAAGTGAGTTAACTGCGGTTCAGCTATATATTCCGTCCTCCTGGCAAATGGAGGTCCTGTGCAGGAATGATGATACATTATCCCTCGTTGGCGGTATTGCGGACCGGGATTTTGGGCATTGGTATAAAAACATAATAAAGGGCGAAAAGTTCACTACACCGAAAGCGGTGATTGCACAAGGAAATTCTCTTTATGAGGTATGCAATAAGTTAGTGAAAGCCCAGAATCCGGATATATCGAAAATGGATCAGGATATGGGCATTATATTTAACGAATATTGCACTACCTGGGGTAACCCGAGTTTTGAAAATGTAAAGAAAATCTGCGTTAAATTAAAAGACAAAGGCATCAAATATTTAGTGATTGACTCCGGCTGGTATGGTAAAAATGAAGGCTGGTGGGCCAGTATCGGTGACTGGGATGTAAATTTAGAAAAATTTCCCGGTGGTTTGAAAGAAGCCGCCGATTATATAAAACAATGTGGAATGATTCCCGGCCTCTGGTTTGAATTTGAATCGGTGGGAATGCTTTCAAAACATTGCAACGATTCAGAGCATTTACTTAAAAAAGATGGAGTTATATTAACGGTAGGAGATAAGAGGTTTTGGGATATGTCCGATCCCTGGGTTGTGGATTATTTGAGTAAATCAGTGATAGATACTTTAAAAGAATGCGGATTTGGATATATAAAGGTTGATTATAACGATACGATCGGTATTGGCTGCGACGGTGCCGAAAGCCTGGGTGAGGGATTAAGACAAAGAGTAGCCGCCAGTCAGGAATTTTTCAAAAAAATTAAACAGGAAATACCTGATATTGTAATAGAAAATTGTTCCAGCGGAGGACATAGGTTAGAACCTTCCATGATGGAGCTGGTATCCCAGGCAAGTTTTTCGGATGCACATGAAACTACCTCGATTCCGGTAATTGCAGCCAATATGCATAGGGTAATAAAGCCGTCACAAAGCCAGATCTGGGCGGTGATGCGTGCAGAAGATAGCGAAAACAGAATATATTATTCAATAATTAATACCTTTTTGGGGAGAATGTGTATTAGCGGAGATATTTATGACCTGACAGATTCCCAGTGGGGAATCATTGATGAAGGAATTGAATTTTATAAAGAAATATCGGATATAATTAAAAATGGAAAAACGGTAAAATATGAATCCAGTGTTAAAAGTTATAATAGACCCCAGGGGGAACAGGTCATTATTAGGGTATTAGAAAATAAATCACTGGTAATTGTCCATAGATTCGAGAATTCAAAAGAAATCAACTTAGATTTCCTGAAGGATTATAAAATCATGAGAGAATACGGTAATTTAAATGGTGATTTTAGTGCAAAGGCATGGCTTTTAAATAATTATTAGTTGCAAGGAATTTATTCAAAGGCTGAGGTTTATATAAAATAGCCTAAACTCCAATAACAGGGGTGGGTGTATCACGATACATTTAACGCCGGCTGGCTGAACACTTATTAAAAGCAGCCAAATGTACACCCAATCCTTTCAAAAGAAAAATCAGCTATTTCATAACAGTCCCTTTTTTAATTAATTCCTCCCTGTAACTGGCAGGACTTATTCCTGCTACCTGTTTAAAAGATTTACTAAAGTGGAAAGGATCCGTATAACCGACCATGTTAGCAACAATGTTAATCGTCAGGGAAAAATCTCCAAGCAGTTGTTTGGCAATGTTGATCCGGTAATTCAAGATATATTTAGAAGGTGTTATATTTGTATATTTTACAAATATTTTTGTTAAATAAGATGGTGAAAATGAAAAGTTGTCTGCGATAATATTGAGATCAATCGGATGCTGATAATTCTGTTCTATATATTTTTTAACAAGAACCGCTATTTCTTCTGAATTATAGGACGGGGATTTCTGGGCAGAAGCAAACATTTCGTGAGTGGAAAGAAATGTGAGTTCCAATCTCTTCAAAATGTTTGATAATTCATCTAAGTTTACTGGTTTTAAGAGATAAGCAAATACTCCGTATTCGATAGCAGATTTTGCATAGGCAAAATCATCATGACCACTTAAAACAATACATTTAATATAATTATTATATTCTGAAATTTGTTTGATTAGTTCAATACCATCCATAACGGGCATTTGTATATCGGTAAAAATAACGTTAGGAGTCTGCTGTTTAATAAAATTCAATGCATCTTCCCCATTGCTTTCAATGCCGATTACCTTGAAGTTACTATTTATTAATTCAATATTTTTCGCAATGTTTTTCGCTATTAATTTTTCGTCTTCTACAACTATAACAGAAAAAATTCTTTCATTACTCATCTATTTTTCCTCCAATTGTTAAAAGTGCCCCTCCTTTTGCAAGATTGCTGATACGGAAGATATGGCTCCCCTTATATAATAATTTAAAACGTATATATATATTCATAAGTCCCATACCACGTATCTCTAAGTTAGGTAATAGGCCTGTCTTGTTTATTGTATCAATTTTTTTATTAAGATCATCAATCTCTGACTGGCTGAATCCGGTTCCGTTGTCAGAAATCGCCAGTTCCCAGTAAGTATTTGTCAGTGTCCCATTAATGAAAATTTTCCATGGTGGTTTAACAGCTTTTGTCGTAAATTTAATGGAGTTCTCTACGATAAGCTGTAAACAAAGTTTAGGAATTTTTATATTCAACATTTCGTCGGGTATTGTGATTTCATAATTCAAATCATCATAATATCTTACTTTCATACATTGCAGGTAATCAATCGTATTTTTCATTTCAAGTTTAAGAGGAACTAATAACTCCTTATCAGATGAGATATAGCGAAGTATACTTGAAATATTTTGGCACATAAGATGAATTTCATTATTCATATGTTCGTCAGCCATGGATTGTATGGTTGATAAGGAGTTATATAAAAAATGCGGATTCATCTGGGACTGTAAAGCGAGCATGCGTGATTGCATTTCCTGATTCTGCAAGGTTATCTCACGCTCCATTGACTGTATTGCCCTTTTTTGCATGGTTATAAGTGCAGAATAGAGTGTATTAAATTCGATAATAGGAGTATCAATATCAGGAAAAATATTCTTATTGGAATCTGACTTATCCAATTTGAAGGATTGCACCTGTCTGAAAATTTTGGTAATGGGTGTCGTTATGATATGGGCGGCGATATAGGAAAGCAGTAACATTGCTAATGTAATTACTGTAAGTATGATAGCATTGGCCTTGATATAATCGTAGGCGGGTTTAAACAGGTTGTAATCTTTTACGGCTATGGCAACAGTAAACCCGGTATTTTCAGATTTTTTGTGAAAAAAATAAGTGTTCTTGTCATATTTTCCGGTTATAACATTATTGGAATTACCGGAATTACTTTCCAGTGAATTAGCTGCAAGATAATCGCAGTACCCTGATTTTGAAAAGTTTGGGTAGATGCATTTATTATCCTGATCAAAAATATAAAAAGTTTCATCATATGATTTTACAATATTGCTGATTTTCTTTGTTAAAAAGGAAATAGGGTTTTTTACTTCGATAATTCCCTGAGGTATATTGTAATTATTATAATACATCTCATATAATGAAATAAAGGTCGCACCATTTTCATACGAGTAGAAATTTTCAAGTCTTTCATCTTTATCGCAGGACAGAAGTTTATAATGATCCGTTGACATAAAGGATGTATACCAGGGAAAATCACTGGCAGAAGCTTTGGTTTTAGAGGTATCCAGACCTACTCCAAAGGTTCCTTTATCAAGGGAATAAAGATAAATCTGAACTACTGGCTGTTTGGGACCTATCATTGCGGTCAGCATATCGATAAGTATTTTCGTATTCTGTATATTACTATAAGCCTTATTCTGATCGATAAATACCGTGTTTTCTGCGGAATTAATGTAATTGGAAAAGCGCTCTTTAATCAAATTAGAATATGCAATATTTTGTGCTACTGTTTCGAGATTTTTAGCTTCTTCATCTATATAGGAAGAGATTGTATTTACATTTTGTGTCATTAACCGGACAGCATTATTCTTAATTTTCTTCGATTCGGATATGGAGAAAAATATCATAAAAATACTTAAAACAGAAAATAGTAAATAAAAGTAAGTAAAAAACAGGGTAGATTGAATACTTCTTGATTTTTTTTTCTTCATTTCGTTAAATTATCCACTCCTTTGCTGATGTACCGGGTAAAATTATTACATGTATGAGGCATGAAATATACATTCCAATAAAAGAGTACACCTTCTATAATAATAACATAGCATTCGAATGTCAATAATTTAAAGTGAAAGCGGCTTTTTATCATAATTGGCATCCTGCTAAATTATTTACCAAGAAGAAAGGTAGGTTTTTATGAGAGTGTGGAAAAAATTATTAGCTTTAGGGTTAGCGGTAACAATGTCATTGTCATTAATGGCATGTGGGGCAAAGGGGACAAAAGAAGAAACAACTGGATCAGCAAGTAATCAAACTGATTCCAGTAAGGAGGCGGCAGCATCAGATGATACTCAAAAAGAAGATATAACAATATCATTTATGGCTAGCCAGGATTGGATTCAGGACGCTGAGGTTGAATTGGGCAAAAAATTTACTGAAGAAACAGGAATAAAAGTTGATTATCAGATTGTACCATCTGACCAATATGACAGTTTGTTAATGACGAAACTAAATACCGGAGAATGTACTGATATATATGCTACACAAAGTGGTAAATATGATATACAGACACAGTATAATGTTGAAAAAAATGCTGTAGATTTAAGCCATGAAAGCTGGGCTGGAAATGTTGATGGATTAGCAGCAGCAGAATTACAGGTTAACGGTAAATTATATGGAGAACCGATACAGGATGTATCAGCTGTGTGGGCGGTTGCATATAACAAACAGATATTTAATGATTTGGGATTATCAATTCCAACTAATTACAAAGAATTCACGGAAGTTTGTGATGCTATATTAGCAGCAGGAAAAACCCCGATTTACGAATGTGTATCTGATGGTTGGCATCATACATTATGGTTTCCAGAAACAGCAGTACAGGCTGAAGTGCTTAATCCGGGAACTGTAGACAAATTAAATAATAATGAAACAACATTAGCTCAGAATGATACCATGAAATTAATCTTAAGCCAAATAAAAGATATGGCTGATAAAGGATATTGGGGTGATAATTACATGTCAAATACCTATGCCGATTCAGCAAAGAACATTGCATCAGGTGAATATGTAATGACAGTTGCGAATCAGGGTTTTGGCGCAGAAGTAAATAAGGCGGACTCAGGTTTTAGTGCAGATAATATTGGATATTTTGTAATGCCATTAGCAGACAACCAGACCTTAAACGTAAATCCATGCGGACCATCCAGATTTATTTATTCCGGTACAAAGAACGCGGAAGCCTGCAAAAAATACTTAGCATACATGGCTGCAGACAAAAGCTTAGCTTATCTGACCGAGAATGTTTCTAAATTCAATAAATTGCCATATAGCAATGCACCATCAAAATATACAGATACAATTAATGAATTTTATAACAGATATCCAATGCAAGGTACTGTACTCCAGACAGCCGTAAAGTATATAACTCCACAGTGGACTGATATGGGAACTAGTATTTCAGCAATGCTGTTAGGGGATATGACACCGGACGAGGTTCTTGCAACCGTTGATAAAACCAGGGCTGAACAGGCAACAGCGGCAAAAGATTCCGCTTGGACAAACAAGTAACAGTTAGTGCTGAGACCGTCTTAATCATTTTATAAGACGGTCTCATTTATGGAACAGGAGGAAATGGATATGAATAGGAAGAAAATTTATCCAATTTATTTTACATACGGTGCCCTTATTTTATATTTGGTATTATTTGTGATTCCAAGCATAATTGGAATTGGATTTTCATTTACGGATTGGTCAGCTTATTCGGATAAGTTAAAATTTATAGGGCTTGATAACTTTAAATTAATTTTTTCGGCTGATGAAAATTATATGATAATTTTAATGAATACTTTGCAATTCACGTTTGTAACAACAATATTAAAAAATGTGATTGGTCTTATTTTAGCAATATTACTTACGAAATCAATTAAGTTTTTAAATTTTCATAGGGGAGTTATATTCATGCCTGCTGTCTTATCAACCTTAATCATTGGTATGATATTTAAGTCTATCCTTGATCCGTCCGGCGGTCTGCTGAATACCTTATTACGATCAGTCGGTCTTGGAGTCTTGGCAGGCAAATGGCTGGTTACATCAAAGTTAGCCTTTGGTTCCGTAATGGCAGTTGATATATGGAGGGGAGTAGGTTATATTATGACAATTCTGATTGCCGGTATTCATTCCATTTCAGGAACGTATTATGAGGCGGCCAGTATTGATGGTGCCAATGGTCTCCAAAAGTTTCGTTATATCACATTCCCGTTATTACTTCCAACATTGGCAACAACAACAGTATTAAATATTATCTATGGGCTTAAGGTGTTTGACATAATTTATGCATTGACAAATGGCGGACCCGGTAAGACAACCACAGAAGTATTGTACACGGCAGTATTTAAAAAATTTGGTACAGGTCAATATGCGGTTGGAACAGCACTTTCTTCTGTTATGTTTTTATTTATGGTTGTAATTGGAATATTTATGATAAGAATAATGACAAAGGACGAGGTGATTGAGTAATGAAAAAAAAATCAGTAAAAGTATTTGTTAGCAATTTGATAGCTTGGATTATATCCCTAATTTCATTAGCACCCTTGTTGCTGATTTTGTTTAATTCTTTAAAAACAAGTCAAGAGGCCTCTGATATGAATCTTAAGTTACCCGGTTTTCCCTTTCAGTGGGAGAATTTTTCTATCGTATTTGAAAAAGGAAAGCTGCTTCAATCTTTTCTTAATAGTAGCTTATATACGGTTGGAAGTGTATTAATTTGTTGTACACTCTCAGCTATGGCAGCTTATGTACTATCCAGGAACCGTAATAAACTTACAAAATTTATTTATCTTTTTATTGTGCTTGGTATTACGATGCCGGTAAATTATGTCGCATTAATTAATGTAATGATGTTTTTGCACCTGCACAATACCCGTTTAGGGATAATATTATTATATGCTGCGATGCAGATTCCCTTTTCGGTATTTCTTATTTATGGTTTTATAGCAAAAATTCCGGTTGATCTTGATGAAGCAGGTATTATCGACGGGTGCAGTGCAATACGTTTATTTGCTACTATTATTTTTCCGCTTATAAAACCGGCTGTAGCAACCGTTATAGTATTATCATTTTTAAATAACTGGAATGAATTTATTTCTCCGCTTTACTTTTTAAGCAGTTCATCAAAATGGCCGATGACTTTATCTATCTATAACTTTTTTGGCATGTATTTTAAAGACTGGAATTTAGTATGTGCTGATATTGTGATGACTAGTATGCCTGTTATTGTAATCTATTTATTAGGTCAGAAATATATTGTCTCGGGCATGACTGCCGGAGCGGTAAAAGGATAAAAAATTTAAATCATTTGATATTTCATTTAATTACTTTCTATATCAGAAAATTTAGTTAAATTAGTTTTACGGTATTCCCGCGCGGATTTATGATAATATCTTTTAAAGGCATTTGTAAAATGTTCTATGGAGGAATAACCAAGCTCCAGCGCAATATCGGTGATACGTTTTTGTGAATCCATTAATAGGATAGAAGCGGCAGACATTTTAGCCTCCGTCTTTTTCCGGAGGAATGTTTTACCGTAATGCCGTTTCAAGAGGCGCTCTGTTTGTCTGGGGCTTAAGCCGAGACGGGCAGCCAAGGCATTCAGGGACAGATTTTTGTATTCATATAAGAAATATTCTTCAATAATAAAATACTTGTTATAAGCTAAATCAAAGAATTTTATCTGACTTTGTGATTGCTGGTTATTCTCATAATTACGGATCAGCTGGATTACAAGCTGTTCAAGTAAAGTTTCTACCTGCTTCATATAACCGGTGTATTTATGTTCAAGCTCCAGGAAAATCTGCTGCATCAGTGGATGGATATTCTGATTATCCTGGCCATACCAGGATTTTGTATTTTCAAAGATTTGCAGATATGAATTTTGTTTTTCTGTTCTTTTATCCTGATTCTTTTTCTCAAGTTTCAGATAGATACAGTATTCTGTCATAGGGTCATCCTTATCCGGAATCTGTTCATGTTCGATATTCGGTCCGGTTACAAATAAAGTATTTGGTGAAACAGGATAGATCACCTGATCGATTTTAACCTTTCCCTGTCCATAAGGAATATAATGAATTTCGTAGCTGTTATCACTGTGGCTGTGACTTGGAATCGAACGTAAAAAACGCTCATATGCTATATGAAGCGAATAAAAGTTGATATAATCCATAGAAAACTTTAAATTAAGATCATTATAAGTTATTTTCATAAAATCACCTCAGTTTCATGATAGCAAAAAGGTATAAACCAGTCAATAAAAATATGCGGGAAGCCGACATATTTAATGTAAAAATGTCAAAAGTTTATATAATATAAAATGCCTGATTTGTTATAATAGGACTATAAGCAGAAATATGTTTTATATTATAGAAGTAAGTGAAAGTATAGAAACGATTAAAGAAAATGAAGGGTGCTATATAGCATCAAAATGGAGGAAATATGTTAAAAGGAATACCCAAAATTTTATCACCTGAATTATTAAAGGTATTATGCGAGATGGGCCATAGTGACAGACTGGTTATTTCAGATGGTAATTTTCCAGCTGAATCCATGGGTAAGAATGCGGTTGTAATACGTTGTGACGGTCATGGGGTACCGGAAATACTGGAGGCTATCCTGAATCTGTTTCCACTTGATACCTACGTGGAGCAACCGGTTAATCTGATGGAAGTAATGCCCGGTGATCCTGTTGAGACCCCTATCTGGGATACTTATAAGGAAATCGTGGCAAAATATGATTCAAGAGGTGCAAAAGCAGTAGGTAATATCGAGCGTTTTGCATTCTATGAAAATGCAAAGACTGCATACGCTATTATTGCAACAAGCGAAAAGGCACTCTATGCAAATGTAATGCTGCAAAAAGGTGTTATATAAGCAGAGGTGATTTTTCGTAAAACCGGTAGAAATATTTTGTGACAAATGGCTTAATGGAGGTATAGATGTTAGTAGTAAATAAAAGACCGGATAAAAAAATCACAAGAGTGGAACGTATTCAGGATGCACTCCTTTTGTATTCTGATAATGGTACAATAAAACTGGAACCAAAATCTCCGGAGGTCATACGTGTGGTTTATACTCTCAAAGACACCTTTTCCAACCAGGAAAAACCGGGGATATTATGTAAGGGCGTTTATGATCAATGGAAATATAGTGAAACAGAGAGTGAAATATTACTCTGTACCGACAAGCTTTCTTTATTAATTAATAAAAATACGGCATCTATTCAATACTACGATCAGAATCATAAACTACTTCTGAAGGAACGGGATTATGAAAGTAAAAATTTAGAAGAATTTGATTCCTTTAAGACCGTGGTAGATGATAATACAAAGATTGACCGTGTTGTCACACCGGACGGGATTAAGGAAGTCGTGAGGGAAGCGGCAAAGGTTTTTGACCAGAAGCTTTACAAAACCAGGCTGTATTTAGAATGGCAGGAGGAAGAAGCATTATACGGGCTTGGACAAAATGAAGAAGGATATCTGAATTTACGCGGTACAACAGCCTTTTTGCATCAGGCAAACAAGAAAATTGCAATTCCTTTCCTGATATCCAGTTTAGGTTATGGGATATTAATGGATACGTATAGTCCTATGATTTTTAATGATACCAATTTTGGTTCTTATCTTTATACGGAAGCTGATTATGAGATGGATTACTATTTTATACATGGTGGAACTATGGATGGAGTCATCCGGGGTTACCGCTATCTGACAGGAAAAGCGGTAATGCTGCCTAAATGGGCATTTGGCTTTATCCAGTCACAGGAACGTTATGAAACTGCGAAGGAATTAAATGATGTCGTAAAAGAATATCGTAAAAGGAATATCGGTCTGGACTGTGTTGTCCTGGATTGGTGTTCCTGGGAAGGCGAGCTGTGGGGACAGAAAACCTTTGATAAAGAAAGATTTGCCGATCCCACGGCTATGTTGGATGAATTGCATGATAACCATGCAAATCTGATGGTTTCCATCTGGCCGAATATGAGTAAAGATTGTGATAATTATAAAGAGTTTGAAGAAGAGAAGCTGCTTCTTCAGGCTAGTAGTATTTATGATCCCTACAAGGAAAAAGGAAGAAAATTCTACTGGAAGCAGGTCAGGGAAGGTTTATTCAGTCATGGAACCGATGCCTGGTGGTGTGATTCAAGCGAACCTTTTACACCGGAATGGAATCATTTGAGTAAACCCGAACCGATTACCATGTATCAGGAATTTTATGATACCTGCAGTCAGTATATCCCTGCACAGCTCACCAATTCCTACGGATTATTCCATGCAAGGACTATGTATGAAGGGCAGCGGGAGGTTACAAACGAAAAGCGTGTTGTCAACCTTACACGTAACGGATATACCGGTCAGCAAAGATATGGTGCCATTCTGTGGTCGGGAGATATTTCAGCGACTTGGACAACATATAAAAGACAGATAACAGCAGGCCTTAATTTCTGCGCCAGCGGTATTCCTTACTGGACCCTGGATATCGGTGCGTTCTTTGTTAAAAAGGGAGTTCAGTGGTTCTGGGAGGGAGATTATGATAAGGGATATGACGATTTTGGGTATCGGGAATTATTTACAAGGTGGTTCCAGTATGGATGTTTTTTACCGGTGTTCAGAAGTCATGGTACGGACTTCAGAAGAGAATTATGGTATTTTGGTGAAGAGGGAAATCCTTTTTATGAGGCTTTGATTAAAGTGAATCATTTAAGATACCAGTTGATGCCTTATATCTATTCCATTGCTGCAAGGGTATGGAAGGATGATTACACCATGCTGAGAATGCTGGCATTTGATTTTGCGGAGGATGCAAGAGCCAGGGAATTAGCCGACCAGTTCTTATTAGGCAGCAGCCTGATGGTTTGTCCGGTGACTGCACCGATGTATTATGATAAGAATTCAAAACCAATTGAAGATTCTGCGAAAACAAGGGAAGTATATCTTCCGAAGGGAACAGGCTGGTATGATTTCTGGACAAATGAGTATTATGAAGGCGGACAGACGATTACGGCAGAGGCACCGATTGATATTATCCCTCTCTATGTGAAAGCGGGAAGTATTCTTCCGATGACAGAGTTTATGAAGTATGTGGATGAGATACCGGGAGCACCGGTTGAGATACGGGTTTATGCGGGTAAGGATGCCGGATTTGAACTTTATGAAGATGAAGGCAACAGCTATCGTTATGAAGATGGCGACTATACCATAACGAAGATGGTGTGGTCTGAAAAGGATCAGGAACTTAATATAAGTGAACCTGTCGGAACCTATCAGGGAATGATAAATGACAGAGAGTATAAGGTTCAGGTGATTAAGAAATAAATCAATAATACAATAAAACGAATCAATTAAATCTGGCACTTGATGTCTATTATTATTGTATGTAATTGGTTACATCATAAAAAAAGAAATGAAAAAGAAAATTTTCTTTTCCATTTCTTTTTTATTGAATAGGAAATTGCGTCCTATTCAATAAAAAACCCTCCGGGAGGATGTACATGACGCGCAAGGGAAATTTGTCACTGAGGTGACAGCGCGTCAGCGCCAGAGTCTTTCTTATTGCCCTATCGGCGTCATGAAAACACAAAAGTTCATCTTTTAGCTTAAGGTAGTATTCAACACCGCTTTAACCTGGGATAGGCTATACGGCGCAAGGGAAGAAAGCATTGATAAAAGCTCTGATAGCTATTGTTTTATAATGTGAATATATGGTGGATATTATCAAATTATCATAGTATAATATCAATAAGGATAAGCCGTAATAGTAAAAACTTAGAAGTAAATATTTTATAACAGGTTTGGGGGAAATGCCTTATGAATAAGAAACCCGCTAAAGTAATTTCAATTTTTTTTGTACTCTCTATATTTGCAATTTTTAAGGAATGGGTTTAACAATGACGGATAAAGAGTGGAAATTATTTAATGACGTATTATTAGAAATCTATTATCAGGAAGATATCAGGCAATTTGGTGGAAAATGTCTGAAACTGATGAAACTTTTTATTCCATATACGCAAGGATACTTCGTAGTGATTCAGGAAGATGGAACAGTGGATAAAGTGAATTCAGTTTTTGAAAATGTCAGCGGAGAAAAGCAGTGTGAATATATAGAAACGTATTATGCAGTAGATTATCTGACCTTTCTGTATCACTTTTCTAAGTCCATAGCCTATCGGGACAGCGATTTGTTAAATGATAAGAACCGTATGAATTCAAAGATGTATCAGGGGTTTATTAAACCACAGGAACTGGATCTTGGCTGTGGTCTGATAATTATGTGGGATGGCCGGGTAAGAGTATTGCTGAATTTATTGAGGAGCGCAGGCGAGCCGGATATTTCTGATCATGAAATGGAATTTTTGCATGTCTTTTTAGAACATTTTGAGAAGAATATAATTGGCTGTATGGATGCAGGTAAAATACAGCCAAAGAAAAAGACTACTGACATGAAAGTGAAATTATCGGAGCGGGAACTGGAGATAGCATATCTGATTTTGGATGGTTATTCCAATCAGGAGATAGGAGATAAGCTTGGCATCAGTCAGGGGACAGTGAAGAATATTTAAAGGATGAAGCTACCCATGAGGAAGCAGTAAGCATTATTTCCAAGCATCTTGAGGTAGATGCAGCAGATACAGAAGCCATGCTTGCGACTATTAAGCTGTACTCTCGCGATGAATCAGCGAAAGCGGTGGCAGAGGGCGGAATAGCTTATAGTGCAGTTGCTGATATCTCAGCCTTTTATTTAGAAAAAAAAGTTATCGGATCTATTGTTGAACCCTCTAAAATGTTTACAAAATAAATACTGTTAACTAAAATTTTGGAGGGAATGTCCAACGCAGATATTAGTGACAGGATGAATATCAGCATTTCTGCTGTGAAAAAGCATGTATACCATATCTTTGCCAAGATGGAAATTAATACAAGAACCCAGCTGAGAGTGGCACTGGATAAAGTTGGACTTTTATAGAATCGAGAGTGAGGGGGTTCTATAAAAGTTCTATATTTATAAAAAAAATTCATATTTAGTTCAATTGATTACATGCTTATGGAATGCTACAATGCGTGTATAAAACAAATAAAAAAGAAAAAATGCAAAGACGCAGAAGGGTGTCTTTGCATTTTTTCTTTTTTATACTTATATCAGAAAAGGTGGAAAATAGTATGATGAAAATTTGGAGTAAAACGTTAAAGTCAGGAGAAAAATGGTCAGGAAACATTGGAAGGGGAAAGTACATTCATTTTAAAGCACTGGGAAAGGATGCAAATATATCTATGCTTCTTTATAATATGTCAGATCCTTCAGAAAGATATAATATGCCGGACAGTTTAAAGGCGCAGTATACCTCCCATCTGACAAGAGGAAATGTACTGATGAGTGATAACGGAAGAGTACTGGTTAGTATTGTGGAAGATAGTCTTGGATGGCATGATACGATTTCGGGCTATACAACCAGAAGTATGACAGACGAAAAATACGGCAAGATCACCTATCAGGAACAGAGAAACAATTGGTTAAGATCCGGGGAAGAGAATTTTAAAATGGAATTAATTGGGAATAATATGGGTACGAGAGATTTAGTTCCCTGTGTAAATCTGTTTTCCAAAGTATATGTAGAGGAGGATGGAAGCATGCATTATGAGCAGGAACACTGCAAGGAAGGTGCGACGGTAACACTCCGCACGGAGATGGATATCATTTTTATCGTATCGAATACACCAAACCCATTGAATCCGGCAAAGGAATATCCGGCGGTACCGGTTACGATTGAGGTTTATAATGCACCGGAAGTTGATTTAGCAGATGAATGTCTGAATCATAGAACAGAAAACTACCGGGCGTTCGAAAACACATGGGATTATTACAATTTACTTGGAAGATAGAAAATAATAGATTAGAAATTATATGGAGGTAAATTTATGTTCGGATTTATTAAAAAGGAAAGCGAATTAAAAATAGAAGATGCAATTTATGATGAAGTAATAGAAGCAGGAAAGGGTTGGATGCACGAACTTATGCCTGGGCAGAGTTTACGAATCTTTGATCTTTGCGGTAATCAGGCAGTAGATACTACCTTTTACGACATGACCAATCCAGAAGATCATTACGGGGCGGTTACTACAATCGTAAAGCAGCAGAACATTTACTTAACCACAGGAAGTATCTTGCGGGCAGAATCCGGAAAACCACTGCTTGAGATTACAGCAGACCTCACAGGACGTCATGATACTTTAGGTGGAGCATGCTCCTCACAGAGTAACACAACACGTTATGCAAGAGAGAAGGCTGATATGCACAATTGCAGAGACAGCTTTATGCTTCAATTGGCAGAGAATACTTATAACTTTGGCAAGCGTGATCTTGCACCGAATATCAATTTCTTTATGAATGTCCCGGTAACGAAAGAGGGCGGATTAAAATTTGAGGATGGTGTCTCTGCACCGGGTAAATACGTAGAGATGAAAGCATTAGAACATATAATGGTATTAATCAGCAACTGTCCTCAATTAAATAATCCCTGCAATGCTTACAATCCCACACCGGTAAGGGTATTAATTTGGGATGAACAGAAATAAGACAATGAGGTGATTTAGATGTTTGAGAAAGTACTGATAGCGAATCGAGGTGCAATTGCTGTTCGGATTGAACGTACCTTAAAGAAGATGGGAATCAAAAGCGCAGCCGTGTACTCCAAAGCAGATCAGGACAGCCTGCATGTAGAAAATGCGGATGAAGCGGTTTACCTTGGAGAAGGCACAGCGAAGGAAACCTACCTTGATGCGCAAAAAATTATAAAGGCAGCTCTTGATACAGGTGCACAGGCTATTCATCCGGGATATGGGTTCTTAAGTGAAAATACCGAATTTGCCAGAGAATGCGAAACACAGGGTATTAAGTTCATCGGACCGGAGGCAGGGCAGATTGAACTGTTTGGATTAAAGCATTCCGCAAGAGAGCTTGCTGTTAAAGCGGAAGTACCTTTATTGCCGGGAACCGGACTTTTAACCGGTGTGGAAGAAAGCGTTTTGGAAGCAGAAAAAATCGGATATCCGGTAATTTTAAAGAGTACCGCCGGGGGCGGTGGAATAGGAATGAGAATTTGTAATTCCACGGTGGAATTAAGACAGGCATATGAAGCAGTTTGTCATCTTGCAGCAGCCAACTTTAATAATGCAGGTGTATTTCTGGAAAAGTATATTACCCGTGCACGTCATGTGGAAGTACAGATATTTGGTAATAAGTTTGGTGAAATAGCAGCCCTTGGTGAAAGGGATTGTTCCATCCAGAGAAGAAACCAAAAAGTCGTTGAAGAAAGTCCGGCGCCAAATCTTCCTGAGGTGATTCGGAAGAAGATGTTTAAAGCAGCAGAGCGGCTTGCCGCTGCCGCCGCTTACCGGAGTGCCGGAACTGTCGAATTCTTGTATGATGAACAGAAAAAGGAGTTCTACTTCATGGAAGTGAATACAAGGCTTCAGGTAGAACATGGAATTACAGAAGAAGTTCTTGGTATTGACCTGGTAGAGTGGATGGTGAGGGAAGCGGCCGATGAACTTACGGACCTTCCTTCGCTTGTGGAAAAACCACAGGGATGTTCCATTGAAGTCCGTTTGTATGCGGAAGATTGTATCAATGGTTTTCGGCCAAGTACAGGAAGAATTGATGGGGTTATTTTTGATAAGGCGGCAAGGGTGGAAACTTGGCTCCAAAAAGGAATAGAAGTTACGTCACTTTACGATCCGATGTTAGTAAAGCTGATTGTACATGGAAGAAACCGCACAGAAGCAATTGTAAAAATGCTTCGGGCACTTACGAATTCAAGAATTTATGGTGTTACTTCAAACATGCAGTATTTAAGGGCACTTCTTGAAACGAAAGCATATAAAGAGGGAAAGCTTTATACTGGAATGCTGAATTCTTTTACACCGCAGGAAAATGCACTTGAAGTATTAGATGGCGGTGTTCAGACAACGGTGCAGGATTATCCGGGTATGATTGGTTATTGGTATGTCGGTGTTCCGCCGTGCGGACCAATGGACAGCTACAACTTTAGAATTGGTAACAGTATTCTTGGAAATCCGAAAGACTCACCTGGTCTTGAGATGACCTTAAAGGGAGGCAGCTACCGTTTTCGTACCACCATAAGTTTTTGCATTACCGGTGCGGATATGGATGCCACACTGGATGGAGTGGAAATTGGCATGTATCAGGTCGTACATGCCCCGGCCCTGTCAGTACTTAAGTTCAAGGATTGTAAGGTGGGAATGAGGACTTACTTACTGGTAGCCGGTGGATTTGATATACCAAAGATTATGGGAAGCAGTTCCACCTTCATCGATGGAAAGTTTGGCGGACATAATGGAAGGGCACTTCATACGGGAGACGTATTAAGGGTTACTGACCATTGTGTAATTGATACGATTGAGTCAATGCCGGAAAAATACCGTCCACAGTTGACAAATACCTGGACAATTGGTGTAATACCCGGACCGCAGCCTACTGCGGAATATTTAAAACCAGAGTATTTGAAAACATTAGTGACCTCTGACTATGAAGTAAACTTTAACAGTGCAAGAACCGGTGTACGCCTGAATGGACCGATTCCCCAGTGGGTACGTAAAGACGGCGGTGAAGCAGGGCTTCATCCCTCCAATATACATGATAATGCGTATGCAATCGGAACTTTGGATCTGACAGGTGACCAATCTACATTGTTAGGACCGGATGGACCTAGCCTTGGAGGATTTGTATGCACCGTAACAACAGCCAAAGGCGAACTCTGGAAGTTGGGGCAGCTGCATCCGGGAGATAAGGTCCGTTTTCAGCTGATTGACTTAGAGCAGGCAAAGGCAATCCGGGAAGCCGAGGAGGCAACCCTGAAGAATTCATACAAAACAGTAACACTTCCAAAACCTGTAGTGCTGGATTGTAATTATGCAATCCTGGCAAAGGAGAATTTGGATGACACGGAAATCTTAATCCGTCTTGCAGGAGAAGAGAACATCCTTGTGGAATATGGTGAGATGGAGCTGGACCTTGGGCTTCGTTTCCGTGTACATGTTTTGATGCAGGAACTGCAAAAGAAGAATCTTCCGATTATAGATTTAACTCCCGGTATCCGGTCCTTACAGATTCATTTTGATATTGAAAAAATATCTGTTCAGGAAATGGTCAGTACTGTATTAATGGTAAATGCAGAATTACCGGAGCTATCCAATGTAACTGTGCCCTCCAGGATCATCAGGCTTCCTTTGTCCTGGGATGATCCGCAGACTCAGCTGGCAGCAAAAAGGTATCAGCAGACTGTCAGGCAAAATGCACCCTGGTGTCCAAGTAATCCGGAATTCATCCGAAGAATGAATGGGCTGGACAGTATTGAGGAAGTAAAAAAGCTGGTATTTGATGCGAATTATCTGGTGCTTGGACTGGGGGATGTATACTTAGGGGCACCAGTTGCTACGCCGGTAGATCCAAGGCATAGAATGGTAACTACAAAGTATAATCCGGCAAGACCATGGACACCGGAAAATGCGGTGGGAATCGGCGGCGCATACCTTTGCGTATACGGAATGGAAGGGCCTGGAGGATATCAGTTTGTAGGAAGAACCATTCAGATGTGGAATCCGATGAAAGAAACAGAGTATTTTAAGCCTGGTAAGCCATGGCTTTTGGATTTCTTTGATCAGATTAAGTTCTATCCGGTGAGTGCAGAAGAAATTTTGCAGTATAGAGAAGATTTCTTAAGGGGAAAATATCAAATTAAAATAGAGGAGACAACTTTTAATCCGGGAGAATATAGAAGGTTTTTAGAAGAAAATAAGGCGGCTATTCAAACCTTTAAGGAACATCAGGAAGCAGCTTTTGAAGCAGAGCGTCAGATGTGGAAGGATAAAGGCTTAGATGAGTTTGATTCCGAGACACAGGATGCACCGGCAATTGTGAAAGAAGAGATTCCAGGCGGCTGTGAAGCAGCAAGAACGATACTTCCGGGGAGCGTATGGAAGATTTTAGTGAAAGAAGGTCAGCGGGTTAAGGTTGGAGATACGTTAGTTGTTTTAGAAAGTATGAAGATGGAGTTTCCCATTGAATCAGAATTCAGCGGGGTAGTCGAAAAGGTGTGCTTAGAACCGGGTGAACAGGTGAATTCAGGACAACTTGCGGTATGTATCAGGGTATAAACAGGAGATCTGGGATGCCACTTTGCAGCACCGGGTATGTAAGAATAAAAGATTTTTCAAAATGCTCATAATGCGAAAGAATGGAGGTAATTATGAAATATTTTCCGGAAAGGTTAACATTAATTTGGTTAAAAAACAGTTATAAAAGCGGAGAACTGACACCCTATGAATTGGCGGAAGAGATTGTAAGACGGGCAGCGGACAAGGAAGATTATAATATCTGGATTGTAAAGCCATCGCTGGAACGGATGAAAAGATATATTGATAGATTACCTGACTACAGTGAAAAATATCCATTATGGGGAATTCCGTTTGCAATCAAGGATAATATTGATTTGGAAGAGGTATTTACAACAGCGGCCTGTAAGGAATATGAGTACCTTCCAAAGGAGAATGCAGCGGTGGTAGATAAATTAATCGCAGCAGGTGCAATACCGGTAGGAAAGACTAATATGGATCAGTTTGCAACAGGGCTGGTAGGAACCAGAAGCCCTTATGGGGAAGTGCATAATGCATGGAATCGGGAATTTATCAGCGGTGGTTCCAGTTCAGGTTCTGCAGTTGCGGCCGCACTTGGTATGGCAGCGTTTTCTTTGGGGACAGATACAGCCGGTTCGGGACGTGTTCCGGCAGCGTTAAACTGCCTGGTAGGGTATAAACCGGCACTTGGTGCATGGTCTACCAGGGGAGTCGTTCCGGCTTGTGCAAGTCTTGACTGCGTAACGGTATTTGCCAACAATCTTATGGATGCCAAGGAGGTTAACCTGGAAGCCAGGGGAGAAGATAAGGGGTGCTGCTGGTCACGCAGCTATGAGACGCCAGAGTATGAATTACCGAATAAAATATGTCTTGTAAAGTCAGGCTTGGAATTTTATGGAACCTATGCAGGGATATATGAAGAAAAATGGAACCAGGCAGTAGAACGAATCAAAACTTGTGGAATTAAAGTGGAATATATAGATTATTCCATGTTCTCTGAGGCAGCATCAATTTTATATGAAGGACCCTGGGTAGCAGAAAGGTGGAAAGATTTGGGCGGATTTGTTGAAGCTCATCCGGGTAAGATATTTCCGGTTACAGAGACAATTTTGCGTTCTGGAGCAAGGGCAGAGCATACGGCGGTAAAGATGTTTGAAGCAATGCATAAGCTGCAGGGCTACCGTGCACAGGCAAAACAGGTATTAAAAGATGCGGTATTAATTATGCCTACGGCCGGCGGAACATTTACCAGAGAGGAAGTCAGGAAGGATCCAATTGCAGCAAACAGTAAGATGGGACTTTATACCAATCATTGTAATCTGCTGGACCTGTGTGCCATCGCAGTACCGGAAAATATGACAGACAAAGAACTTCCCTTTGGTATTACTATTTTTGCATTGGCAGAAGCGGAGAGCCTGATACTTGGAATGGCAGAACAGTTCTTGCAGACAGAAGCAGTCCCCATTGCGGTATGTGGACTTCATAAGAAAAATTATCCGTTGGAAAGCCAGCTTACAGAACTGGGAGCAAGATATTTAGAACGGACCAAAACAATTCCCGGATATGAACTGTATGAGTTGAATACAAGTCCGGTAAAGCCGGGAATGATATATAATAAGACAGCCGGAGCAGCGATTGAAGTAGACTTATATGAACTTCCGGTATCCCAGTATGGAAAGTTTATGAGGCAGGTGAAACAGCCCCTTTGTATCGGAACTATAATACTTTCGGATGGCAGAAGGGTGCAGGGCTTCTTATGTGAAGCATATGCAGTAAAGGATGCAAAGAATGTAACAGCAGCTGGAACTTTTGAAATAACAGAGTAGGAACAGGAGGATGGAACAATGAAAATGATTAAAGCAATTGTAAGGCCGGAAAAAGCAGAGGATGTATTAGATGCTTTATTGCTGAACGGTTTTGCGGCCGCGAGTAAGATGAGCATTTTAGGAAGAGGAAAACAGAAAGGTTTAAAAGTAGGGGATATTTATTATGATGAAATTCCCAAGGTTATGCTAATGCTGGTGATCGATGATGAGGACGAAGAAAAAGTGGTTAAAATTATTGTTGATGCTGCGAAAGCCGATAAGAAGGGTTCCTATGGAGATGGAAAAATCTTTATTAGTGAGGTTGACAGGTCAGTAACAATTAGCAGCGGAAAAGACGAACTATAGACTGGAGGTGCATGTATGAAAGAAGTTATGATAATTTTAAGACCCAAGATGTACTTTCCTACAAAGGAAGCACTGGACAAAGCAGGATTTCATTCCATGTCAATCAGTGAAATTATCGGCCGTGGCAAACGTCCGGTTCAGTATGATGGAGATGAAGAAGGGTCTGTAAAGTACAGGTTGTTTGCGAAGAGAATGATTGATATGTATATCCGTGATGAAGATGTACAGAGGTTGATTGATATAGTGGTTGAAGTAAATAAGACGAATCATGCAGGTGATGGTAAAATATTTGTATTACCGGTAAAAAATGCGGTACGTGCCCGTACAGGCGAAAGAAGTGTGGAAGCTATTATATAATCATATTTGCAGGGAGGATGGTGTTATTATGAAAAAATCAAAAAAAATCTTACGTATATTATTAGCAGGAGCAATGGCAGTTGGAATATTATCCGGCTGTGGCAGCAGCAATTCTGTAAGCAGTCATACTAATACGACAGAAAGCAGTACTTCTGCAGGTGAAAGCAGCGCAGCCAGGGGTACCGAAGAAAATCCGTTTATTTTAGGTGTCAGTCCGATGAGTGGATGGTATGCATGGTACGGTATGAAAGGAACTGGAATTTTTGAAGACAACGGGGTAAATGTGGAGCTTTCTTTCTTCCCGGTATATAGTGATTCTTTAACAGCGTTCTACTCCGGACAATTAGATGGAATCTGTATTGCCGGTTCTGATGCAATTGCACCACTAAATGAGGGGGTTGATTTTAAGATAGTACTTGTAAATGATAATTCTTACGGTGCTGATGGACTCGTTGTGCAGGATGGAATTTCGTCTATTGAAGATTTAAAGGGCAAAACAGTAGCTACAGAAGTAGGAACCCTTGAGCATATGTTTCTGTTGAAAATCTTAAAGGATAACGGAATGACATTAGAGGATATAAATTTTACGAATATGACAATTAATGATGCAGGTCCTGCCTTTATTGCTGGAAATGTAGATGCAGCAGTCCTCTGGGAACCGACACTTTCTACAGCAATGGAAGCCGGCGGAACACTTTTATACAGTACCAGGGAAGAACCTGGTTTGATCCCGGATACACTTGCAGTAAGGCAGGAAGTATTAGACAGCAGTTCTGAGGCAGTGCAAAAAATTGTTAATTCATGGTTTGACGGAGTTGAAAAACTAAAAGCGAAAGATAAGGATTTCATCCAGGCAATATGTGAAGGTGCAGAATTGGAATATGATGATTATATGGTTATGCTGGACGGTGTCACAATTTTTGATAAGGAAATGAACGAAAGAACTTTTAAAAAGGGTGATGATTTTACTTACATAAACCATACTTTACAGGAATCAGCAGAATTTCTCCTTGAAACAAATATGATTACCGAAATACCGGAGGATGTAAGTAAGATACTGGATGACACTTATATTAAAGGGGCAAAATAATGATTAAGATTAAGATAAGAAAAGAAATCAGTAAAAAGAAATATATTCTGTTTGCTGCCCTGTCTTTTCTTGCGGTATTGGTAATCTGGACCATTGCAAGCGGAAGTGGTGTAATCAAGGAAATTTTCTTACCAAAGCCCGTAAGTGTGGTGACTTACTACCTTGAATCTATTAAAAACGGGACACTATGGATAAATACCAAAATCAGTATTTACCGAATAACACTGGGTTTCGCATATGCAGTGATCCTGGGGATTCCAATTGGCATTCTGGTCGGAACCTTTAAGAAGTGGGAAGCAATAATCCGCCCTTTATGTGAGTTTATCAGATACATGCCGGTACCTGCATTTGTTCCGCTTATTATGGTATGGGTAGGTATCGAGGAAAGTGCAAAAATCACAGTCATTTTTATCGGTACTTTTTTTCAATTGGTACTTATGGTCGCAGATGATGCAATGTCGGTGCCGGAGGATCTGATTAGTGCAGGCTATACCTTAGGTACCGGAACAAAAAGCACGATTTTTAAAATTTTAATCCCGGCAATGATGCCTCGATTAATGGAAACGCTTCGAATGATGATTGGATGGGCCTGGACCTATTTGGTAAGTGCAGAGTTAGTGGCAGCGAATACCGGGCTTGGTTACACTATCCTAAAATCACAGCGTTTTTTAAAGACGGATGCAATTTTTGGAGGAATTATACTGATTGGGCTTTTGGGATTGATTACAGACCGTGTCTTTGCATTACTGAACAAAAAATTATTCTCTTGGGCAGAAGGAGGAAGATAATATGGGACTATTCAGGAAAAATAAAAATAATCTTCCGGTTCGGGATGGGCATATAGAAGCAAATCTTGCCAGCAGCACCATCTGTGTAAGAAATTTACAGAAGGTCTATCCTTCTGCTAAGGGTATTGTGACAGCAATGAAGGATGTTAATATAAATGTGCTGGAAAATGAATTTGTATCGATTGTAGGACCATCCGGATGTGGTAAATCTACCTTACTTCGTATGATAGCAGGTCTTGATACGGCAACAGAGGGACAGATAGTAATCCATGACCGTAATATTATTGGTCCCGGAGCAGACAGAGGAATGGTATTTCAATCTTATACCCTGTTTCCGTGGATGACAGTAGGAAATAACATCAAATTTGGTTTAAAGCTTCGAAAGATGCCGAAGGAACAGCAGGAAGAAATCGTTGACCGTTATCTGAAAGTAATCAAACTTGAAAAGTTTAAGGATAGTTTACCACGTGAATTATCCGGTGGTATGAAACAGAGGGTGGCAATTGCACGTGCACTTGCTAACAGTCCGGAAGTATTACTGATGGATGAACCTTTTAGTGCCCTTGATCCTAAGACCAGGGCAGACATGCAGCTTTTAATGCGTCAAATCTGGCAGGAAGAGAAGCCAACTGTAATCTTTGTGACCCATGATATTGAAGAGGCCATATTCTTATCCGGTAAGATTTATGTATTGACCTCAAGACCAGGTATTGTTAAGGCAGAGATTCCGATTTTACTGCCATATAACAGAAACTTGTCCTTAAAGGATACAGATGAGTTTATTAAATTAAGAAAACAGGTGAATGCTTTAATCGAACATGAAGAAATTTAGATAAGCTTTACTTTATAATAGAAATGTTACTCTTTTTTGGAATTTCTTAAAAAAAAAGAGTAACAGAATTCTTATTCTGCAGCGGAGGATAACAACCAGGAATCTTCTAATGATACCCAGTACTCTAATGTAGACGAATATTTACAAGATACACAGGATTCCCAAGATAATCAGGAAAGCCAGGATATAGAGAAAAAAAAGGATGCATCAGAGGCCTATCATACGAACGAAGTGAATGGCTGCTATGTAATAGATGACGATACTTTTGCTAATTGGTTTATGGATTTATATGACCATCCTGATGATTTCGCAGGTGAAAAATATCAGTTTTTGGCACAGGTATATTCTATGGATGATTTGAAAGAAGACCAGTTTTAGCCGGTAGAAATTTTAGGGTTTGCTGTGCTGCTGATTTGGTCGGTTATGGAATTATGTGCGAAAGTGATATGAGGAGTGAACTAAAGGAAGATCAATGGATTACGGTTACTGCGACCATATCAAAATGTATATATGAAGGCTCAGAAGTACCTTTACTTAAAGATGCTGTAATCAAGAAGACAAAAGCCCCGAAGGATGAATATATATACTATAACTAGTACTGCCTTGCGTAAATAACACTTAATTCAGCATCTGCTATTTACACCCGTGCTGCGTTGTCGTCAATCGGCGTAGGAACCGCTACGCCTCATTCCGCCGTCTTGCCCTGGCGCAAATATC
>JBAVPE010000076.1:0-7743 GCA_049692775.1 Anaerocolumna sp.
GTGATGTCATAGGTATGTTTTTACGCAGACCGTCTGAGCATAGCGAAGGAAAGGCAAGTAAAAACATACCTATGATAGACAGAAAATGTTCTCAGATTATATTCAGCATCTAAAATATCTTCTATTGCTGCTATTAGTTTCCGAGAGTACTGTAAGTGAGTACTCTCAGTATAGTTAATTCAACTTCTAACTTATTTTAAATCAGATTCTTATCTACTATATCATAATTTCACTATATATATAAAGTACTAATACTGTAAATGGGTCTTTTGACCGATTGCAGTAAAAAGTACCGGGTTTATAAGAATATTACAGGGGATTAAGTCAATATTGCCGTTTCTAATATAGTACTTCTCTTTCGCAGGCAATTTTTCTTCTTCAATTGTTCATGCCATGAGCGTTGCAATGGTAATGTTGATATTATCATTATCGCCTTTCAGGGGATACACAGGGAACCGCCAGTTATTCCGCGGTTATATCGTTGTAATAACCCTTGAAAAGTATGTATATTCATAGCAATTTTCTTCATATTTACCGTCCTTTCAACGCAAAAAAAAGGCACTGGACTACCTAAATTTTTAATCCAGTACCTTGTCTTCATTAATGAAAATCTGAAACATGCAGAAAACCGCTGTTTTACTGCGATAACTGGGCTACAAGGATTCGAACCTTGAGATGCTGGAGTCAGAGTCCAGTGCCTTACCGTTTGGCGATAGCCCACCATATGTTATGACTTTAAAGACAAGCAGTTCGTCAGCCACGAATGATATTATAACCTATCCTGAAACATATTTCAAGTAAAATTTAAAAAATTTTTATACTTCTATATTGATATAAGAACTGATTTTCTATATAGAGTTTCATCAACCTAAATACTTTAAATTTATTGCATGTTATTTCATAAAACATATGGTTGAATTCTAAAAGAGTAAATGCTACTATATTTCATAAGAACTTGATACGGAGGAGCAGATGATATGAATAAAGCAGATATTAATAATAAATGGACAACCAATGACACATCAAATGACAATGCCTTTAACAATGCAATCTCCCACAACGGGGTAACCGGGGAATCAATAAAGCCATATATAAGGCAGGCCATGTATTACGAAACAGACCAGATGGGAGTTATTCATCATTCTAATTATATCAGATGGTTTGAAGAATCCCGAGTTGATTTTCTGGCGCAGATAGGTTTGAGCTATGATAAATTGGAAGCAAGCGGTATATTAATTCCTGTACTTTTAGTATCCTGTGAATATAAATCCTCTGTTAAATTTAATGATAAAGTAATGATCCTACCTAAAACAACTTTCTTTAACGGATTCAAGATGACGCTCCAATATCATATTCTGGATGCTGATACCCATGTAATGAAAGCACTCGGAGAATCACAGCATTGTTTTGTGAACAGTGGATTTAAACCAATTAATGTGAAAAAAAACTACAGAGAAGTATATGATTTACTTACCTCCTGGATAAATTAATACATAGTCAAGACCACCTGCAATGAGAGTACTCAAGCCAAAGCAGATAACTTCACATAGCCGGTGGTTTTTTCTAATGTATAAAATTGCGCAGGTGAAAATCCTGTTTGTCCGTATTTCATCCTGCCCATAATAATCCATAACTAATCTCCTCTTAAACTATTAAAAGTATTATATACATCTAAAATTCCATAACCCCATTCCTTATTTGGGTAAATATTATTGGGATCTCTTTGGGCCCCCCTGATTAACAAATTTTTTATTTCAATACTGTCTAACATAGAATAATAACCGGTTGAAATTCCCCATTCCAAAAGCATTGCCGCTACCCCGGTGGTATGTGCGGCAGCAAGACTGGTTCCCGATGCTGTGGTATAAGTATTACCAGGTGCCGGTACTACCAGATTAACGCCGGGAGCTGCCAGACTAGGATTTATGGCATCAATTCTGGTATATCCCCTGCTGGCATTTAAATATAAACTATTATTTGTATAGTCATATGCTGTTGCTACAATAGGAACAACGGAATTACCGGGAGAAGTCACGGTGTATTCCGGATCCGGCTGATTAAAAGCAACTTCGTTCGTTAAAAAGCTTTGAATTGGCAGCCAGACATTAAAGGTTGACGTCAGGTCCCCGGCTGAATACACACGAAACCGCCATATTCCTTCTGTTGGATTTACAAACCGTAAAAGAATCAGTTCATCTCCGGTTTGCTGTTCTAATAAAACATAATCAATATTGATTACTGTTTCTTCGAATATAAAACGAATTACCCTGGTTTCCCCAATCCTTGCCGGTATCCTGGGGATGTATTCTCCAGTGGGAGATAAAATATCAATAGAAAAGGTTCCTGGTGAGCTCCCCCATAATTCCATGGTAAAACCAGGCTGACCTGCCCCTACCCGTAATTCAATTGTTTCAGACTGCTGACCTCCATTTTGTATAGTCCCACGGAAATGATGTCCGGTATTGCCTTCATTGCCTGCTGCAATAGCGATTGCTATGCCAGCCTGATCTCCCATTAATGTCAGATAACTGCTTAGGGCACCACGTCCATCATGGGAGCCTGAAGCAGACTCAAGTCCTATGCATATGGCTATGGGTCTGGCTAATTCTTTTGCTGCATTTATTAAGTATCTGATACCGAACATAATATCATTTTCCTCATAACTTACCGCACTCTCCGGAACCAGAAAAAATTCTCTTACAAACTGCTTCGCCGGCTTTAATTTTACTACTACCAATTCCGCTAAGGGTACTACTCCCGAAAAATTATTTTCTAAACTGGGATTACCGGCTGCAATACCTGCTAAATATGTTCCATGTCCTATTTCATCAACGCTTGGCACAATGGACCTTGGATCATCGTTTGCCAAAGCGACATTAATATCTTCCCTGGTATATTCTGTCCCGTAATAATAAGTAGCCGGTGAAGGTCCTGTCTGTATTGTCTGATCCCAAATTGATATTATTCTTGATGTTCCATCTGCATTTTGAAATGCAGTATGTGTATAGTCAATACCGGTATCTACAAATCCAACTAAGACTCCCTGCCCACTCAGATTAAAGTTAGGTACGTTAAGCAATCTTGTTATGCCGGATGCTTCAAGACTCCCTGTATCAGCTAATCCAAACAATGTTGGGTAAACATTAAAGCCAATTGATTGAACAACGTTATCAGGCAATAAATTAATTGGTGCATATACGACCGCATGGGTATCATTGATTACATTAGAGCAGCTATCAGGAATGTCCTCCAGTTCCTGTGGAAATCTGCGGTATTCAATCAGTAAGTCCGCATAGTCTTCACTATAGATTAGTTCGCCGCAATTTTGATCCAAAATCAATCATCCTTTTACAATATAAATTTAATTTAAATATATGATTTGTAACGGTTTATATTCTAAATTAAATTACTTAATTTGAATTATAGAAAGAAATCATGCCAGCTGACACAATAACCGTATGCTTATCATATTACAATTACATAACCCCGGTTTATAAATATGTATATCTTAACAACAGGAATAAAGTTAATATTTTGTAAATTATAACCTACCTCGTTGTAACCTTGCCTTCTGCATGCTATAATAAGAATTAACGTGATTATTCCGTCACAGCGTTTCTTTAACTCCTTTAAGCAACTAACCTGAAAACAGCAGAGGAAATTATTCTTTTATTTTTTCAATTCATTCTTTAGGTACTATGCTCTGCGTTAAACACAGGGATTCAAAACCAGCAAAAAAAAGAAATGCCCTGGAGCATTTTGACGCAGATGATTAAAATTGTAAATACGACATGATTATACTGCTGCTTAACCGGATATCTTAAATGATATCCCAAAAGGGATTAAGAAAGCGGTGATGTGACTACTTTGGAGGATTTTATGTGGCTTATTATACTATTAACGATTATTGCAACTATTGTAGTTTTATATTTACTTGCTATTATGCCCAAGATAACGGGACGACATGTAATAACTCCCTGGCAGGGAAGATATTATGCACACAGAGGACTGCATCAGAATAAAAATGAAACGCCTGAGAATTCCATGGCTGCATTTCATCTTGCCGTCAGTCACAATTATGGAATTGAGATGGATGTACAACTATCAAAGGATAAAATACCTGTAGTTTTTCATGATTATAATCTCCGGAGAGTTTGCGGAATAGATAAAAAAGTCCGTGACCTCACCTTTGCAGAGTTACAGGAACTGACTTTATACCAATCCACAGAGCAAATTCCTGCATTTCAATCTGTTCTGGATATGGTAAATGGACAGGTTCCCCTGATTGTTGAATTTAAAGTGGAACTTCATGATACCTCTGTTTGCAGCATAGCTGCACCTATTCTGGACCGTTATAAAGGTCTTTACTGCATTGAATCCTTTAATCCTTTGGTTTTACTCTGGTATAAGAACAGGCGCCCTAATATTATGAGGGGCCAATTATCCAGTAATTTAATTAAAGATAAAGAAGTAGGTAGTGCCTCGTTATATTTTATACTACAGAACCTGCTCCTGAATTTCATAACCAAACCTGATTTTATCTCTTTTAATTATGCCCATCGTGATATGCTATCTTTCGTACTCTGCCGTCATTTATACAAAATACCTGCTTTTGCATGGACGATAAAGACGCAGGAAAGCTTAAATGAAAGCCGGAATAGTTTTGATTTCTTTATATTTGATCATTTCATACCACAGGGATAGTAAATCAGAACGCTTTTTATCCAATTTTATAAAAAACCTTAGTTATTCTTAAAATTATCTGCTAAGCTTCATGAAATTTACCAAGGAAAGCCTTGGTTCTTTCATTAGCAGAGTTAAATAATTCTGTGGGTGCCGTATCTTCCACTATAATTCCCTGATCCATAAAAATCATCCGGTTCGAAATTTCCCTTGCAAAATCCATTTCGTGGGTTACTATAATCATGGTCATGTTAAGGCTGGTAAGTGATCTGATTACCTTTAATACCTCCCCGGTTAACTCAGGATCCAAAGCTGAAGTTGGTTCATCAAAAAACAGAATCTCTGGATTTAACGCAAGTGCCCGGGCAATGGATACACGCTGTGACTGACCGCCTGATAACTGATAAGGATATGCCTCTGCTTTTTCTTTCAAACCCAGTTTATCCAATAACTCAAAAGCTGTCTTCTCTGCTTCCTCTTTTGATATGCCCGCTGCAAAAATTGGAGCTTCTGTTATATTTCGTAATACATTATAATGTGGAAAAAGGTTGAAATTTTGAAAAACCAGACCCGTTTTCATACGGATTTTCTTTGATACAGTCTCATTGGCATATACACTTTTTCCATTTTTCATAGTTGCCATTATATCACCATCAATGATAATTTCACCAGCATCCACAGTTTCCAATCGGTTCAGGCAACGCAAAAGTGTTGATTTACCGGAACCGGAAGAACCGATTATGGATATGATTTCCCCATTGTCAGCCTTTAAGGATATATCTTTAAGCACCTGGAGGTTATCAAAGCTTTTTTCCAAATTATTAACTTCTAATATACTCATCTGATTTCCTCCGATTATCGATAGTAACTCATCTTATTTTCTGCTATGGAGCAACCCTTTGAAACTGCACTGTTCATGATTAAATAAAACATTCCCGCCATAACCAATGGTATCAGGGAATTTACCCTTGACATAGTATCGGTTGCCAATTCATATATTTCGCTGACTCCGATAACGCTGACTAAAGCCGTATCTTTTACTAATGTCATGAATTCATTGCCCATTGGAGGAAGGATACGCTTTATAACCTGAGGTAGTATTATTTTAAAAAAGGTCTGATATTTGCTAAAACCTAATACCTTAGCCGCTTCATATTGTCCTCTAGGCATAGATTCTATACCAGAACGGTAAATTTCCGCAAAATAGGCAGCATAATTAATTGACATAGCTACAATCGCTGCCCAAAATCTCGGAAGCGTATTCCCAAATATAAAGTGTGGAAAATAAAAAAAGAAAAATAATTGCAGTATTAGCGGTGTACCTCTCATAATTAAAAGGTAAAAACGGACAGGTCCGTTAATCAATATATGTTTGGACATTCTTCCAAATGAAACAATTAGACCAAGAGGCAATCCAAAAATCAGAGTTAAAACAAATATTTTTATGGTAACAAGGGATGCTGACCCCATTATTTTCAGTAAGTCAAGAAATGTTTCCTGAGACATATTTCTCCTCCTTATGTAAATTCAAATACTTGAATATTATAACACACTTTACTGCATTAGTGAAGTAATATATCATTACAATAAAATGTATAACTTAAAAAAAGTCAGTCCAATATCTATGCTTTTCATAAGCATTTTATATTGAACCGGCTTTTCTTTTATTTATTAATTTTCAACATTGCTTTTCTCAACTTAACTATATACTTTAAGGCAGTCTACCTTTTAACTAATGTTTTACCGCTCAAAGATCCTGATTTTTTATTCTACTGTAGTTAGGTCTTTACCAAACCAGGTTTCACTGATTTTAGCTAAGGTACCATCCTCCTTCATTTCTTTTAAGTATTTTACAACTTCCGCACACAGGGTTTCGTCACCTTTTCTAAACCCTATCACATAGTCTTCATCTGCCAGGCTTTCATCCAGGATTTTATAAGTACCGGCTTCTTTTTCAGTATAATAACGAGCGACAACCTCATCCATAACAACCGCATCAGAACCAGATACTTTAAGGTCTAAGAGCGCTTGTACATTATCATCTACTTTTACTAATTCTTTTAAGGACTTCTTAAAATCTTCATTCGCATCAATTGCATCTGAAGCAGTGGAACCATTTTGGATTACTACTGTTTTACCAGCAAGATCTGCTAAGGTATTAAGGTTACTATCCGCTAAAACAACAGCAACCTGAGTATTTTTCATATAAGGAATACTTAAAGTCATGGTTTTTGCACGATCTTCATTATAAGACAAACCATTCCAGATACAATCAATATTCTTAGTTGAAAGTTCCAGTTCTTTTGCCTCCCAGCTGATAGGCTGAATCACTAATTCAACGCCCATACGCTTACATACTTCCCTGGCTACATCTATATCAAAGCCAACGGTTTCCTGGTTATCATCTTTAAATCCCATCGGAGGGAATGCATCGTCTAAACCTAAAACAAGCTTACCTTTTGCTTTGATATCCTCCAGCGATGTGTCTTTTCCTGTGGCAGTTCCCGTACTGTCATCCGTCTTTTTTGAACAACCCGCTGCAAATACGGCGATTAACATTGTAATGACAAGCAATTTAACAATTTTTTTCATTTACTAACCCTCCATAATCAAGTATATTTGATCGTATAATTATACTGTTTTCATAATAAGCATACAATATAGTAGCATACCCCCAGGCTCCTGTCAATAAATAGATTTTTATGTGCTAACGCTGTACCATGATAAATTCAATGATTCAAAATTAAATCATAAGACAACCTTTCTTCGAAGTATGGGGTTAACACAGCTTATGGCACAATGCGGTGTAAACAATAAAAAGCTACCCAAAATAAGGTAACTTTTTTTCTTATATCCTCAAAACCACACATGAATTTCATCCATCTATATTTAAATCATCCAACCCTTACTAAATGGTTTTTATTCAACCATCCAGGAAGTTTCCTTCTTTGGTCAAGCCCTCGACCTATTAGTATTAGTCAGCTCCATGCATTACTGCACTTCCACCTCTAACCTATCCACCTTGTCGTCTTCAAGGGGTCTTACAGCTTTCGCTTGGGA
>JBAVPE010000077.1:0-41033 GCA_049692775.1 Anaerocolumna sp.
CGCAGACCGTCTGAGCATAGCGAAGGAAAGGCAAGTAAAAACATACCTATGATAGACAGAAAATGTTCTCAATTATATTCAGCATCTAAAATATCTTTATTGCTACTATTAGTTTCCGAGAATACTCAGAAAATTAATAATATAATTGGTTCCACACGGTATACAAAACTGATAAAAGACTAAAATTAACCATAAGGAGTTTTAATTATGATCACTTTTAAAGAAATTAAAAAGAACCCTCAGATAAAAACTTATATAAAGAAAGCAGATGAATCGTTAAATGCATTGGGATATACGGAGCATAGTTTTGCCCATGTCGGTATCGTTGCTGAAGTAGCCAGATACATCCTATCCACCATGGGTTATCCGGAAAGGACAATTGAACTGGCCCAGATAGCAGGATATATGCATGATATCGGTAATGTGATTAATCGGGTAGACCATGCCCAAAGCGGCGCTGTCATGGCTTTTCGTATCTTAGATAAAATAGGCGTGGATGCCGAGGAGATTGCAACTATTATATCTGCAATCGGCAACCATGATGAAAGTACGGCAGTACCGGTTAATGAAGTTGCAGCAGCATTGATTTTAGCGGATAAAACAGATGTACGTTTTACCAGGGTCAGAAACCGTGACCTGGCAAGTTTTGATATTCATGACAGGGTAAATTATGCAGTGAAAGAGTCAAATACTATAATAAACGAAGAAAAAACGAAAATATCCCTTAACCTTACGATTGATACAGAGTTTTCATCTGTTATGGATTATTTTGAAATATTTCTTGAACGTATGATTTTATGTAAAAAAGCGGCAGATAAGTTAAATTTAAGATTCCAGTTAATTATAAATGGGCAGAAAGTTTTATAATATATCCTGGTATTACTTATATTAACAGGTGTTTGGAGGATTCCGCCATGAAAGTAATAAACTATGAGGGCGTTGGAAATTTTCTCAGGGAGAACGAATCAATTCTTTTGGAAAAGGAGTCAGTCAGCCAACTAATCTTATTTAATGCAATGAATAATATTAATTCTGAGACAAATGGTTCTTTATTTTTCGGCAAGGTAGCAGATGATAATCAGGATCCTTTGCTGATATTTGCCAATGTACAGCCTTATAATTTGTTGATACATTGGATTAACGGTTATGTTAAGTCTGAGGCGGTTGCTATGCTGGCAGATTACATACTGCAAAACAACTTGGAAATCAATGGATTAAATGCGAATAAAGAGATTTGCGGCTATTTTACAGAGCATTACAAGACGCTTAAACCGCAATGTGAATTTAAGGAACGTCTTGCCATGGATATTATGGAACTAAAGAGTTTATCGGCAGTAAAGCTGGTAGAAGGCATATCCAGAAAGGCAAAGGAAATTGAGGCTGGTCAGATTGCAAGGTGGATGGTTGAATTCGCCAAGGAAGCCTTAGAAGAAGATATTGTATATGAAGACCAGATTCAAAAAGCAGCTAAAATGATCGAAACAGACAGGCTTTATGTTTTTGAGAATCCGGAGGGCAGGCTTGTATCCATGGCAGCAGCCTCCAGGCAGTTAATAAACGGCATATGTGTGAATTACGTGTATACACCAAGTGAATTCAGGAGTAAGGGTTATGCAGCAGCAAACATGTATCATTTAAGTAAAGAAATGTTAGAAAAGGGCAATCAATTCTGCACTTTGTTTGTTGATAAAAAGAATCCCATTTCAAATAGTGTTTATAAAAAAATAGGGTATAGGATTATAGAAGATCAATATGATCTACGTTTAATTCGGTAAAGCACTAGTACATCGGTGATTAAGTTCTGCATAGTTAAGCGCAGGATATTATTTGAGAGGCCGCCAGGGCGGCGTCATGTCTGTAAGGTTGAAAGAAAATTTTAAAATGTAGAAAGGTCTGCCAAATATTTGTTCTTCGAACTTTTAATTTATGGCAGTATCACATCTGCAGGCAGATGTGATATGCAATGGGTGTTAAAATGGAAATAGAACGGAAGTTTAAGATTATAAAAAGACCAAAAGATTTAGTGCAATATCCCAAAAAAGAAATTGAGCAGGGGTATTTATGTACCAATCCTGTAATAAGGATACGAAAAAGCAATGAAGAATATTATTTAACTTATAAATCCCGTTTGAATATGAAAGGGAACAAGAAGGATATAGCCTTAACCTGTGAAGAAGTTGAATTGCCGTTAAGTGAGGAGGCTTATCTCCATTTACGGAATAAGGCTGATAATCACCTGATTAAGAAAACTCGATACTTAATTCCTATTAAAGGTAATTATACAGCTGAATTAGATGAATTCCATGGAGATTTAGATGGACTTATTTTCGTTGAAGTAGAATTTCCGGATGAAGCAGAAGCTGCGGCCTTTCAGCTGCCGGATTGGTTTGGGGAAGATGTTTCCTTTGATGAACGTTATAAAAATAATTATTTAGCGGCTATTGACAGATTGGATGATATTTTTTAAGTAAAAAAATGCCCTAATATTAAATAAATAAGGATGTTATTCCATAATTCTTATTTATTTTGATATTAGGGATTATTTTTATAAATTCATGAAACGATATGGGAGCATTTTTGAAAAATCCATGTTCTGTTCCAACAGAGTCCGGACCCGATAAATATCAGGTTTCATCTGACTCCTCAATATCACTTTTTTCTTTTTTATAAAATCTTTTAAATTTTAATTGGGCTTTAAATAAATCACCATCCAATTCGATATCAAAACTGGCGTTCTGGAGTGCAGCAAGACTCTTGGCTATAGATAAACCTAAACCACTGCCGTCCGTATTACGGGATAAATCACCCCGGACAAAGCGTTCCATTAATTCATCGGCATTAATGTTTAATTTGCTTGCGGAAATATTTTTTACTAAGACAGTTACAGTCTGGACATCCGTAATAATATCTACATAAATCCTGGTTCCGCTTAAGGCATATTTATTTGCATTAGAGAAGATATTCTCAATAATACGATAAGTACTCCGTCCATCAGCAAGAATATAAATCGGTTCTTCTTTCATATTTAATACGGCTTCCAGATTATGGCTTATGAAACGATCCTCAAATTCCCCGATGGACTGCTTGATTAGTTCCACCAGGTTAAGATATTCTAAATTTAAGGATATCGCTCCGGAGGAAGCCTTGGACGCCTCCATCAAATCCTCGATCAAGGTCTTAAGACGCCAGGTTTTAGTAGATAAAACATCCAAATAACCTGCAGCTTTACCATTAGCCGGATTTTCTTTTTTTAATAAGTCTACATAGTTAATTATCGAAGTGAGAGGAGTCTTTATATCATGTGATACATTGGCTATTAATTCTGTTTTAAGCCGTTCGCTCTTTAATTTCTCATCAACTGCGGCAGAAAGGCCGTCACCGATATTGTTGATGTATTCGGCTAAGGTAAAAGCCGGTTCACGTATCGCTGCAACCGGTATTTTATGTGTAAGATTACCTTCGGTAATTTTTTTGGTTTCCTGTGTAACTATGTTATAATCAATAGCTGCTTTTAAAAGAATGAAAGCCAGGTATAAATAATCAGGTATAGCTACGATTAAAAATTCGATTCTACGATCAAGGAAAATCGGATTATTATATAAGTAAAAAGCCAGGAATTGTATCGCAGTAAATAGAGTTATTAATGCAAACACCCGATAGGTAATATTCTGCTGTGCAAAAAAATCCCGTATAAATAGATGCAGCTTTAGAAAGAACCGGACTATCAGTGAGTTCTGAAATAAAATATTTGCTTTGATCCGCCGTATCAGACTTAGAAATCCGAACATACAAAATGGATAAAGAATTCCGTAAGCTACGATAATAATATAATAAATATCTAAATTAAATTCATAATATAAAAGTTTACAGAGGTAAAGGGCTGACTGATATAGTAGAAAAATGCCGATGACCACAGATAAAAAGCCTATTTCCGTATACCATCGGTCAAAACTATTAACAGCGATAACGGCTGTTTCCTTTTTATGACCGGTAAATGAAATTGCGATACTTAAAAATAGTAATAAAAGGAGGAAAGATATGGGTACGGGGTATAGTGAATTCATATAATTATCATGTAATTCCTGAAATTGCTTATACATGGTACCGAATTCATCACTGTGATTTGGAAAACCGTTTACAATGGTGGTACAGATAATATACTCCCCGCGTTCTTCGCCAGGTGAATCATATTTACTTACGAAATTACCATTAATGTAATCTATGACCCAGCTTAAGTTTTCGTCATTTAAGTATTGATAATCACGATTGACATTGGTCGCATAACGTTCTGTTTTGGTATTAATGATTAAATAAGCAGGATTTGTCTTGACACTTTCAAGATAAGCGTCCATTGCATCGCTGCCATATTTCTCATTCAGAGCTGCCAGTTTTTTATCCAAATCGGAAGAACAGTAAATGGTGCCTGTTTTTAGGTTTTTTACATAATATAAAAAGTTACTGTTTGCCTGGTTTAAGATAGCATTATAATAATCAAAATCTTCTTTTTGCTCTTCTGTATCGGAATATTTTGGTTTATCTTTATCAGTTTTAAATAATGCGGATAAGTCAAGGGATGAAGAATCATATCCTATACTTCCGGAATAACCTTTCTCACGATAATCAGTATATACGGCTACACGTTCCACATATTTTAAATATTTACTTTGAAACTCAGAGGTTTCTTTAAAATCTGTCGTGCTTGCAGAATAGGAATCAAGATAAGTCAAAATATGATAGGTCCCGATCAGCAGATTAAGCCCACACAGAAAGAGTGCGATATGTATCAACGCCTTCATAAGGAAGGATCCTTTCAATTTATTCATTGTACAGCTCCTTTCAGTATTTTTCGACTTTATAACCGATACCCCATGCAACTTTTAAGTACTTTGGTTCTTTGGGGTTTATTTCAATCTTCTCACGTATATGACGGATATGGACAGCAACGATATTATCAGCACCATAAGAAGGTTCATTCCATATCAGTTCATAGATTTCATTAATAGAAAATACCCTGCCTTTATTTTTAACTAAAAGTTTTAATAAATTATATTCTATCGGTGTAAGTCTGATGAGTTCATCGTCAACATACACCTCTTTGCGGTCATCATTTACGATTAACCCGCCTGAAGAATATATATTCTGTTCTTCCGATACAATACTTCCAAGCTTGGTATAACGACGAAGGGCAGACTTTACCCGGGCGATTAATTCTAAAGGATTAAAAGGTTTGGTTATATAATCATCCGCACCTACGTTAAGTCCAAGAACCTTATCGCTGTCTTCTGATTTGGCTGTCAGTAAGAGTATGGGAAGGGTACTGTTATTTTCCCGTAGTTTCATGGTTACCCGGATGCCATCCATTTGCGGCATCATAATGTCCAGCAAAGCCAGATGAATTTCGCTGGAATTTATAATGTCAATGGCTTCCTTTCCGTTATATGCTTTTATTATATGATAGCCTTCCGCACTTAAATAGATCTGTATGGCTTCTACGATTTCTTTATCATCGTCACATACTAATATGTTATACATATTTTTTATCCTCCTGACTTTGAATATGTAATTTATTCTATTATTATATATTATTTTGTTAAAAACATCTATATATACATGATTACTTAATTCAGGGAACTACAAAAAAGCTTAAATTCAGCCTCAGGTTATTTCTTAACATGTAAATATAAATTAAAAAGGTAAAATATCTTAAGATTTTATGAAGTAAGTCATAGTTAGTTATGAGTGAAATCGTGAATATTATTCATCTTTAACAAATAAAAATACTGGATTTTTTAAGGATAATATTCTATAATGTAGAAAGTTGATAACGATTCAGTTAACCAGCGCCAAAATACTCGCAATAGTATATTTTGTGGTGGGTATATAAACGTATCGGTTAATTAAGAAACGCTGTGACTGAATAGTCACCAAAGATGATTATAAATAATTGAAGGTTTATAGCTGGTTTAGGAAGTGGAGGAAACGGCATGTACGAGATATTGAAAAAAGAGATTTTGGCACCTAATATTTATCTGTTGGATATTAATGCACCAAGAGTAGCGAAATCTTGTTATCCGGGGCAATTTGTTATTGTTAAGATGGATGAAAAGGGAGAAAGAATTCCCTTAACGATATGTGATTATAACAGGGAAGCGGGGACAGTAACCATTGTATTCCAGGCACTTGGTACCTCTACTAAGAGAATGGCTGGTTATGAAGCCGGTGAAGGTTTCCGTGATTTTACAGGACCTTTGGGATGCCGGTCAGAATTAGTGGACGAATCTTTAGAAGAATTAAAAAAGAAAAGGATTCTATTTGTTGCAGGCGGTGTTGGTACAGCACCAGTATATCCTCAGGTTAAGTGGATGAAGAACCTGGGACTTGATGCAGACTGTGTGATAGGAGCCAGAAATGAAGAACTGATTATATTGGAAGAAGAAATGAAACAGGCAGCTAAGAATGTTTATGTTACAACTGATGACGGTTCTTATGGTTTTAAAGGTAACGTCAACGATTGTATAAAAGATCTGGTTCATAATCAGGGAAAACAGTATGACTTAGTGATTGCCATCGGGCCAATTATTATGATGAAATTTGTGTGTATCCTTACCAAAGAATTAGGAATCCGCACCATTGTGAGCATGAATCCCATTATGGTAGATGGAACCGGAATGTGCGGTGCCTGTCGGTTAACAGTTGGTAATCAGGTCAAATTTGCCTGTGTGGATGGCCCTGAATTTGACGGTCATCTTGTTGATTTTGATGAATCCATGAAAAGACAGCAAATGTATAAAACAGTAGAAGGCAGGGCTGTGTTAAGGGAACGTGAAGGTGAGACCCATAAAGGCGGCGGATGCGGCTGCAGCGATAATTAATTTGCATAAAGGTTAAAGCCTTAAGGCAGGCATTTATGCACAACAGATAGGAGCTAAGATATGGATGTATTAAGAAAAGTACCTGTCAGAGAGCAGGATCCAAAAGTAAGATCACATAACTTTGAAGAAGTATGTTTAGGATATAACAAAGAAGAAGCAATGGTAGAAGCCGGCAGATGTTTAAAGTGTAATAATGCAAGATGTATAACCGGCTGCCCGGTATCCATAGATATACCCGGATTTATAAAGGAAGTAGAAACTGGCAATATAGAAGCAGCTTCTAAGGTAATCAGTCTATATTCAGCACTTCCTGCCGTCTGCGGCAGGGTATGTCCTCAGGAATCCCAGTGTGAGGAAAGATGTATCCGCGGGATTAAAGGTGAACCGGTATCCATCGGTAAATTAGAACGTTTTGTAGCGGACTGGTCCAGGGAAAATAACATAAAACCAGAAGCGCCCTCTGTTAAAAACGGTAAGAAAGTTGCTGTTATCGGTTCTGGTCCTGCCGGTTTAACTTGTGCAGGTGATTTGGCTAAAATGGGTTATGATGTAACCATATTTGAAGCCTTACATGAACCTGGCGGAGTTTTAGTTTATGGTATACCGGAATTCCGACTGCCAAAAGATACCGTAGTGAAGACAGAGATTGATAATGTGAAAGCTTTGGGAGTTAAAATTGAAACTAATGTTGTCATCGGTAAATCTACCACAATTGATGAGTTGATGGAAGAGGAAGGTTTTGATGCAATTTTTGTAGGATCCGGTGCAGGACTTCCCAAATTCATGGGTATACCGGGTGAAAATGCAAATGGTGTATTTTCAGCGAATGAATATCTGACAAGAAGTAATCTGATGAAAGCTTTTGATGAGAATTATGATACACCGATTGCTGCGGGTAAAAAAGTTGCAGTGGTCGGCGGAGGCAATGTTGCTATGGATGCAGCGAGAACGGCATTAAGACTTGGTGCACAGGTATATATCGTATACAGAAGAAGTGAAGAAGAACTTCCGGCCAGGGTAGAAGAAGTTCATCATGCGAAAGAAGAGGGTATTATCTTTAAACTGTTGACTAACCCAACGAAAATTCTCGTTAATGAGAATGGATGGGTAAAAGGTATGACCTGTGTTGAAATGGAACTTGGGGAGCCGGATGCAACAGGAAGAAGAAGGCCTTTTGAAAAGCCGGGTTCTGAATTCGACTTAGAAGTGGATACGGTTATCATGTCTTTAGGTACAAGTCCAAATCCTTTAATTTCTTCAACTACGAAGGGACTTGATACGAATAAGTACCGATGTATTACCGCCAACGAAGAGACCGGACAAACCACAAAAGCAGGTGTTTTTGCCGGTGGGGATGCCGTAACCGGTGCGGCTACCGTTATTCTTGCAATGGGTGCCGGTAAAGCAGCCGCAAAAGGAATTGATGAATTTTTAAAAAATAAATAATGGACAGGGTATTGAAAGTATACTCAACCCATTCATAAATTAAGTTTTCCTGCCACCCGGATAGTAAGCTGTCCGAGGTGGCTTTACTGTTATAGTTCTTTTATTTAGGGTAATGTAAGTATTAATGCAGGTAATAAAATTGGACTTACAGCGTTAATATCGAAAGAGTTTTACCTGGCAGGAGTTATTAAATAAGGAAAAAAAGATTGCCTAATGCATCGTTTATTGATATAATAGATAGCAAACAGAGCTTTTTTTAGTACTGGTAAAGCGGAAGGACTAAATTATTTGGGGTGCAATGAATGCAAAATAATAAGATAGAACTGGAAACACTAGCAGATGGAGGGAAAGCTTATATAGTAGATTGGGTTATTGGTAATATTATTATTGTAGCGGCACTTGTTTTGATTATACTTTTGATTATCCTTTTGATAAATGTCAAAAGAAAAACGAAAAGTGAACGGGCAGTATTGTTGGATAAGCAAAAAATTCATAATAATTATAGTGAATTAATGTCAGCTTATGAAGAAATATCAACAGCAAAAAATGAACTTAGTATAAAATATGATGAACTAAAGCGCAATAAAGATAAGATACAGAAGCTGGCATATTCAGATTATTTAACTGAACTACCAAACCGATTATCTTTTACGGAAATGTTAGACAGTGTAATGCTTACACTGCGTAATGAAGAAATAATTGCCATAATGCACATAGATATTGATAATTTTAAGAATATAAATGATACATTAGGTCATTCCTATGGGGATGAATTATTAATTGACGTAACCCACCGTCTGAAACAGACAATGGATGATAATGATTATCTTGCCCGTGTAGGCGGAGATGAATTTGCTGTTCTTTCACAGAATCTTACAGACAGCGGTGAATATGAAACAAAAATTAAAAAAGTCCAAAAAATATTTGATTATCCCTTTGTGCTGGCGATGAAAGAATATTTTATTACTGTCAGTATTGGTATCGCTATGGCACCTAAGGATGGTAAAACAACCCAGGTATTAATAAAAAATGCTGATTCTGCTACGTATGCGGCCAAAGGCTGCGGTAGGAATACCTTTTTTTATTTTGATAACTCCATTAATGAGAAGTTAATGGATAAGATCCAGATTCAATCAGAACTCAGAAAAGCAATTGAGAATAACGAATTCATTGTTTATTATCAGCCTCAGATTAACTTGGCAGATGATAAAATAGTTGGATTCGAAGCCTTAATACGTTGGAATCATCCTGAGAGGGGAATACTTTTACCATTAGAATTTATCCCTTCAACGGAGGAAACCGGATTAGTTGTGCCAATAGGCTGCTGGGTTTTAAAGAGCGCCTGTTATCAGCTGAAACTATGGGAAGATCAAGGATTTGATGAGTTGGTCATGGCGGTTAATATATCGGCACGTCAGTTCAGGGATCAGGAATTTGCCAATATGGTCAATGATATAATTCATGAGACCGGTATTAATTCCAACCGTTTAGTATTAGAAATTACAGAATCAATTGCTTTACAGGATATGGATTATTCTATATCAATTATTCAAAAATTGAAGGAATTAGGTGTAGTATTTTCCTTGGATAATTTTGGGACGGATTATTCTTCTATGAATTATTTAAAGAGATTACCGGTTAATAATCTAAAAATTGATAAGAGTTTTCTTGATACTGTACTTAATAGCAGCAGCGACCAAAGCATTTTTCAAACCATTATATCATTGGCACAGACACTGGGTTTAGATGTTATTGCAGAGGGTGTCGAAAAAGAGGAGCAGGCTTTATTCTTAAAGCATGTTAAATGTAATAAAGCCCAAGGTTATCTTTATAGTAAACCGCTGCCGGGTGATATGGCAGAACAATTATTAAAGAAGATATAGCAGATAGTTAAAATAATATAAACAGCGTAAAAGACCACTGAATCATTATGGGTAATCATAATGTAGCCAGTGGTCTTTATGAGAATAATGGAAAGCAGCATTCATTTTAAACTGATGATCCTTTATTTCTACAAATAGGTATAGTATAAAAGTCCAAAAGGTATAGTCAGAAGAAATCATATGAGGAATGAATCTATGAAAACCATTTATAAAAGAATATTATTTATCCTATTTATATTAACGGAAATATTACTATACACAGACTATTTATATATAGACATAACAGGAAACGGTTCCTATACTATTTCTAATTATCTAAAATTTTCAGGTATCATACTATGCCTTTTATTTACTTTATTATTTCCGTACCGGAGGGAGGGGCGGATTGATGTCAGTATAGTAAGATTGGCATTGTTTTTTACAGTAATCTCTGATTTGTTTATATTGATGTTAGATTATTATATGATAGGATTAATTACTTTTTGCGTGGTACAGTCCTTATATTTAATTCGTTTAAGCATATGGAATCAGATGAATTTAACAGGACTTAACAGAATAATAATAATCAGATTTATCAGAAATTTGATTGTTTCTTTCCTGATAATCATAATTTTGATTATGTTGAAGATTGAAATGGAAGGGCTAATACTAATATCAATTTTTTATTTTGTCAGCATAGTTTTTAATGTATCAGATTCTATTGTAATTGCATGTAAGTCAAAAATTACAAACCAAATACTATATGCGCAGGGTATGGTTTTATTTTTGTTATGTGATATTAATGTCGGATTATTTAATTTATCTGACTTTCAGAGCATTAACAGCCATTGGTTTATGTCACTTTACAAATTTTCAACTATTGCGATGTGGATGTTTTATTTGCCTGCCCAGGTTGCAATTTCACTTAGCGTACAATCGCCAGCAAAATCCAGTAATAAAAAAGTTTAATTATAGTACGATTATCAATAGCCTCATTTTACTGCTATAAGCAGCCACGTCTCCAGCCGGTTTAAAAATTGAATGAAAATACTTACACTTATTATGGGTGCACAAGAGGACTATACACATTAATCAATTATGTAATAATTAACAAATAAAACGAAGAAAAATCTCCATTATTTTAAATAGAAATACTTGCTTAATAAATGTAATTTTGATAAAATTATTTTATAAAATTCGTTATTTTATTTAATTCTAAAGTAATAGTGTCCTACTTAAAATTCAATCTATCAGATTATCTGTTTTTTCAATTAGGAGACATTAATTTCCTTAAAAATCAACACTTTAAAACCCGTTTTTTATTACTTCATAATAACTAAATCATAAAAATTATCTGCATTTTAGCTTTTGCAGAATACATGATCTATAGATACATCTATTTTGATTATTATGGATGATACCTTTCTAATGATTCTGAGTATCTCAGGAATAAATCATAAACATATCTATATTCTGATAAGGAACTCTATTAAGTCTATTTTTTAATCCAGGAATTTAAATAACGATACAATAAAAGAATACCCATAGAAACTAAATGAGGTTCAAAAAGGTTTATTAGTTTCCGAGAGTACTCTAAAACCAAAAGGAGAAGAATATGGCAAACAACGAGATATTTGAAGTATTTGGATTTGGTAAATTTCTTTCACTGATGCAGAAATCTGTAAAAGAAGCCGTCGGTGCTGGTTACAGTGTGGAGATTAATCACGTTATAAAAAATAATTCCATCGAATTAGAAGGTTTAATTATCTTAAAAGATAGTGAACGTATTACACCAAATATTTATTTGAATCCTTATTATGAGAGATATTTAACAGGAGACCCTTTTGAAGGCTTAGTCGATGAAATTATTCAGGTTTACAGGAATACAAGGGAAGTTGGGGAGAAGAATGACTTAAGCATCCGCTATGAATTTAACGAAATGAAGCCATATATTATCTATCGATTAATTAATTATGACAGAAACCGTAAACTATTAATGGAAGTACCTCATGTCCATTTCATGGATTTGGCAATAACATTTCATTGTCTTGTCAAAAATAATGAGAAAGGGATTGGAACAATACGCATTACCAATGAACATATTAATACTTGGAATATTAATATTGAAGAATTAAAAGAAATTGCAAGAATTAATACACCTGCGCTTTTTCCACCTGTAGTTAAAAGCATGAATGATGTTATTCAGGATATTTTTAAAAATGAACTGCATACATTTTCACAAAGTGATAGTTACAGCGAGGATAGCACTATATTTGACGGTTTAAGTCAACATGAAACAAATAACATGTATGTAATCTCCAATTTAAAAGGTATCAACGGAGCAAGTTGTCTATTATACCCTAATGTCATGAAAGACCTGGCTGAAGAACTGAATTCAGATTTATACATATTACCCAGCAGTATACATGAAGTTATTGTTGTAAAAGGAAATGCTTCCATGGATAAAAATACATTTCGAGAGATGGTTTTCGATGTAAACCGTACCCAGGTCCCTGATGAAGATGTATTATCAGATAATGTATATTTTTATTCCAGGGAACGAAATGCAATCACAATGTAGTATAGTAATTGAGTCTATGGATTTTTATACTTAGAATTAATTTCATTATTCTGCTTTAAAATAATTCGAGTTTGGATTATATTGGGAACAATATATACTGGCGTATTTTAAAACGGGTATTTTCTGACGGTGATTACCTAAAAGTAGGAGTTGATTTAAGAGTTAATTGAATTAGTGATGATATAACATAAGTTTAATATAAGTAATAAACAAGGTTAAGCAGTGATTAAGCAGCAATCGAAGGATACCGCTATCACGGCTTGATCTTGTTTTGTTCATTCATTTTTAAAACTGCCGTTAAATTAAGAGAACAATAAAAATACAAAAAGTAAATAATTTTTCAGCTTTGGTATATCCTAACCTACAGAAGAATTTATATTTTGGGTACGCTCGGAAACTAAACGAGGTTTCTGAAGATATTTTGGGTCGTAAATGGAGATAAATTTTCAGTATCTAAAGTATCTGTAAAACAGGTTGTGGGAGTTAACAAGGGACTTATTTAACTTTAGGAGGAAAACTTGATGGAAATACTAAAAATAGTGATAGTATCCATAGGCTCTATTGTATCACTTTTTATATTAACTAAATTAATGGGTGACCGGGAAATGTCAGAACTGAGCATGTTTGATTATATTAACAGCATTACGATTGGTTCCATAGCGGCAGAAATGGCAACATCCCTTGAGGGAGACTTTGTAAAACCACTTACAGCGATGATAGTTTACGCGGTGGTATCTTTTATGATTTCATACTCAACATGCAAATCAATAAAATTACGGAGATTTTTTGAAGGTCATACATTATTACTGTACCAAAATGGACAACTATATGAAAAAAATTTATTACGTGCCAAAATAGATGTGAATGAATTTCAATCAATGTGCCGTGCCAGCGGTTATTTTGATTTAGAAGAAATTCATACTGCATTATTGGAGACGAATGGAAAGATAAGTATAATCCCCGTAGTAAAAAATCGACCGGCAACCCCAGCCGACATGAATTTAAATCCACAGCAAAATGATCTTTTGGCTAATATCATAATTGATGGAAAGATAATGCGTGAAAATCTGAAATCAACTGGAAAAGATGATAAGTGGCTGAAAAGTCAAATAAGCAGACATGGCATAACTGACATGAAAGAAGTAATACTGGCAGCTTATGATAAGGGCAGCGATAAACTTAACTTCTATACAAAATTACATGAAAAGACAACAGATGATATTTTTGAATAGGAAGGTATAATAAAGACTGTTGCAAAATACGAAATCTATTGATACTGGATCTGAAATATGATTTGTTTTATGTTCTTTTAAGTAATATGGATTTTAGGATCGCAACAGTCCCTTTACTGAATTTTGGGCAACAAAAATGCACCTAAAGGGACTCGAACCCCCGACACGAAGCTTCGGAAGCTTCTGCTCTATCCACTGAGCTATAGATGCATAGACATATTGTACATGAAAAGTTGGAAATGGGCAAGAAGTTTTTTAAAGTTTATAAAAGTTTTATAAAAAGTATAATATGACAAAATTCAACATAAATTGTTACATAATTATTAAATATATTACGAAAAGAAAAAATATAGTCTTGCTTTTTTTTCATAAATTTGTTATCATTAGTAAAGAAATGAAAATGTTGTTATGTTTATGAAATAAAGGAGATACAATGAAACTTAAATATAAAAAATTGGTAGTAATGGTAAGTATGTGCACTATGGGGATTGGATTAGTTACTTTTTCTATTTCCAGGCCATCCGATAAAAGTACTACAGTAGTAGAAGGATCAAACGAAGATGCCGTTAAGTTTAGGGCTGGATTAGATGCAGATATTAGTAGTGCAGAAATACAATCTGCAGCAATATTTCCATCGACTGCACTAACTCCGACCCCTGCAGAGGAACCACAAACTCAAGATGATTTAATGGTTGTTAAATCAGAACCTTTAGAAAAAGATGCATATAAGAATATTAATAAATTAATAAAAAATTATTTGAACGCAAAATTAGGCAAAGATATAGACAAATTTAAGCCATTGGTTAATGATGTAAGTTTAATTGACCTTGCGGATATCGAAAGAAAGACAAAGTATATTGAAGCTTATAAGAATGTAACCTGTTATACCAAGAAAGGACCTGAAGAAGGATCTTTTATCGTGTATGCTTATCATGAAGTTAAATTTACAAGTATAGATACTTTAGCACCTGCCATGAATGAATTTTATGTTAATACAGATGAAAAAGGTAATCCATATATTTATGTAGGCGAAGTTGATAAAGATACAGAAAAGTACTTTAATGATGTTCGGGATTCAGATGAAGTTATGGATTTAATTTTTGACGTAAATGAAAAACTTCAACTCGCCAGGAACAATGATAGCGGTTTGGATGAGTTTTATTTAAAACTTGAAGAATCAGCAAAGACGGTAACAATGAATAACTGAATTTAAATAATATTAATTAAGTCTATCTTAAATGGGATAGGCTTTTTTTGACAAGCTTTTGCTTGTGCTTTTTCATGGGGGCTGTTATAATACTTAAGAAGTGTACAGACTATTATTATATGATTTGTACAGGCGTAAACAGCGCAGAGAAGGAGCCTTATATGGCAAAAAGAACGAAAAAATTAATTGAAAACAGACAAATAGATGATGATATAAGAATTAACAAATACCTTAGTGATGCCGGAGTGTGTTCCAGAAGAGAAGCAGATAAATATATTTCTGAAGGTAAGATTACGATAGATGGTGATACAGCTGTTATGGGGTCTAAAGTTAAAGAAGGGCAGGTCGTATTATTAGAAGGAAAACCTATAAAAAGGGATGAGGCTTTAGCGCTTATTGCTTTTAATAAACCAAGGGGAATTGTTTGTACAACGGATAAAAGAGAAAAAGATAATATTATTGATTTTATCCAATATAATAAAAGAATCTATCCCATTGGTAGGTTGGATAAAGAGTCAGAAGGACTGATACTGCTTACGAATGATGGAGATATTGTAAATAAAATATTACGTGCAGGTAATAGCCATGAGAAGGAATATGTTGTAACTGTAAATAAAGTAATTACGGCTGAGTTACTGCAAGGTTTGGCGGAAGGAGTACCAATACTTGATACGGTTACCAGACCATGTAAAATTAAAGCCTTGGATAAATTTACGTTCCAAATAATTCTTACCCAGGGATTAAACAGGCAGATTAGAAGGATGTGCGAATACTTTGACTATAAAGTATTGACACTGAAGAGAACCAGAGTCATGAATATTAATTTAGGCCATATGCAGATTGGCGGTTATCGTAATGTAACCGAAAAGGAAATTGCCGGACTGAATGAATTAATCAGTGATTCAGTGAATACAACTGAGACTTTATGGAATTCTATGGAGGATGCATCGGAGGATGTTACCGATAAAGGCAAGAAAGAATTTCATTCTAAACCAAGTTATAATCAGCATAAAACTACTTATAAAAAAGATGGGACAAAGAAAGATACGCAAAAGAAAAATACCTATAAAAGAGATTTATATAAAAAAAGTACCTTTAAAAAAGAGGTACCTGTAAACCAGGAGCCGGGAAAAAACACCCTGAAGAAAGCCGTTTCTGGTAAGGATATATCCAAGAGAGATGTACAAAGAACAAAGGTACGAGAAAAAGATGCTCTAAGAAATGATAAACCAAGAAATGATAAATCGAGAAATGATAAATCAAGAAATGGTGAATCAAGAAATGGTGAATCAAGAAATGATATACTAAGGAAAGACAGACCGAGAAAAGAATATCAAAGAAAAGAATATAAAAAGACAGAAACACGTAGTGCAGACAGACCTAGAAGAGATGCTTTTAAAAAAGATGTTTTTAAAAAAGATGCTTTCAGAAAAGATACTTATAAGAAAAATAGATATGAAAAAGATACACCTGGAAAATCAGGGCAGGAAAAAAATATACTAAGAGAAGATAAACATGGGAAAGATATATTGAGGAAAGAGACACCTAAAAAAGATGTATTTAATAAAGATATGCCCAAAAGAGATAATTCCTCAAAAGAAATATATCAAATTGAATTCAAGAAAAAAAGCAATACGAAAGGATCTAAATTAAATAAATCCTATTCGAAGACAGATAATAAAAGAGACCAATTAAGAGGAAGAGAGAATACAAATAAAAACCAGGGAAAAAACTATAAGAAATCTGAAAGAAGTTCATTGCGGGGAAGAAAGTAATAATATTTTACCATACTCTTTCCCGTGACGATTAGGTGGGAGAAGCGTGAAAGAAAATATAAATAAAGAAAGGTTGCCGCGATGTGATTCTTTCATTCCTTATATTTGTGGTAATATCTCAGAAAGGTCTACGTTATGCAATGGGTATAATATATGGTAAATAAACTGGAAAGAATAAAAGAACTTGTAAACCTGCTTAATGAAGCGGGGAAGACATATTATCAGGAAAACAGGGAGATAATGAGCAATTATGAATATGATGCCCTGTATGATGAACTCCTTAAATTGGAAAAAGAGACGGGAATTATATTGTCTAATAGTCCCTCCCTCCATGTTGGTTATGAGATTTTAAGTGAATTACCTAAAGTTAAACACGATAAGCCCATGTTATCCCTGGATAAAACGAAAGAGGTAGAAATATTAAAAGAATGGTTAGATAAACAGACTGGCCTGTTATCCTGGAAATTAGATGGGCTTACTATCGTCTTAACTTATAAAGAAGGAAAACTATTTAGTGCTGTAACAAGGGGAAATGGAGAATATGGGGAGGTCATAACGAATAATGCAAAAGTATTTAAGAATATACCTCTTAATATTATGTATTCCGGAGATTTAGTACTACGGGGAGAGGCAGTTATTAAATATTCCGATTTTGAAAAAATTAATGCTGAAATCGAAAATTTAGATGCAAAATATAAAAATCCAAGAAATCTCTGCAGCGGAAGTGTAAGACAATTAAATAATGAAATAACAGCAAGAAGGAAAGTACATTTTTTTGCTTTTCACTTAGTCAGTACGTCTGGAGATGTGGATTTTGATAACTCCAGAAGAAAGCAATTGTTATGGCTGAAAAACTTAGGATTTGATGTAGTAGAAAATAAAACTGTTACCGAAGATAATCTGGAAGAAACAGTTTTATGGTTTTCAGACCATGTAACGAAAAATGATTTTCCCTCTGACGGGCTGGTATTAATTTATAATGATATTGCCTATAGCAAATCACTCGGATCAACGGCTAAATTTCCGAGAGATTCCATTGCTCTTAAATGGGTGGATGAAATACGTGAAACTACGCTAACAGAAATTGAATGGAGTGCCTCCAGAACCGGTCTTATTAATCCGATTGCAGTTTTTGATCCTGTCGAATTGGAAGGGACTACAGTAAGCCGGGCCAGCCTCCACAATATCAGCATAATGGAAGCTTTAGAACTTGGTATCGGAGATTCGATTCAGGTGTATAAAGCCAATATGATAATTCCGCAGATAGCGGATAATATGTCAAGAAGCGGTCATATTGAGGTACCGGAAGCCTGTCCGGTCTGTCATCATCCAACCCTGATTAAGCAGGAAAACGATGTAAAAGCATTATATTGTATGAATCCGGACTGTCTGGCTAAAAAAATTAAATCCTTTACTCATTTTGTGAGCCGGGATGCCATGAATATGGAAGGCTTATCCGAAGCAAGCATAGAGAAATTTATTGCTAAAGGAATGATTCAGGAATTAGCTGATTTGTTTCATTTAGGAAATTATAAAGAAGAGATAATTAATATGGAGGGATTTGGTGAAAAATCCTATAAAAATCTGATTTCTTCCATAGAGAAGGCAAGAGTTACCACGCCAGCCAAGTTTTTGTACAGTTTGGGAATACAAAATATCGGATTATCCAATGCAAAACTTATGTGTAAAGAATATTACAATAATTTTAATGAATTAAGAAATGCAGATAAAGAAAGATTATTAACAATACCAGGCATAGGCGGCGTAATTGCAGATACTTTTCTTGAATTTTTCCAGAATGGAAATAATCAGGTCATTGTAGACGACTTATTAAAAGAAATCCAATTTGAACAGACAGATGCAATGGAGGAAAACCTTGTATTATCCGATAAGACCTTTGTAATCACCGGCTCTGTGGAACATTTCGCGAATCGGAATGAATTAAAAGAAGTAATTGAGCTAAAGGGTGGAAAGGTTACAGGAACCGTATCTGCTAAAACTGATTACTTAATTAATAATGATAATTTATCTAATTCATCCAAGAATAAAAAAGCCAAAGAACTGGGAATTCCGGTGATTACGGAAGCTGAATTTGTTGAATTAATAAAATAAAAAACGTTCAATTCAGATTTAGCATGCACCGTAAGATTTATTGACTTTATTTTTAAAATGTTGTATATTAAAAATAAATAATAAAGGCTATGAAAAGAAAAGTAGGTAGTGGAATATGTTACAGAGAGCTTCTGCGGTGAGAAGAAGCACAGAATACATTGTTGAAAATGGTCTTGGAGCTGCGTACCGATTGCAATTATTGTATAGGCTACGATGGAAGTGCCCATTACAGCACCAGAGTATCGAAAATAATTCTGTACTCGCAGAGGTCTGCACTTGCGAAATGCAGACAAATTAAGGTGGTATCACGAAGCGTATAAGCTATCGTCCTTGAAATATTGTAAAGGAGGGTAGCTTTTTTTGTCTCTGCTATTGATAAATACTTAGGAATCTTACCGAAAATAAAAAATGAAAGTATTAGGAACTTCAGTAATCGCAGAAGAAAAATTAAAAAAGATAAAAAAGTAATAAAAAAATAATTAAAAAGTAAAAAATAAAATTATAGAAAAGATGGTGATAATATGCCTATTAAAATACAAAGTGATTTACCGGCAAAAAAAATACTAGAAGATGAGAATATATTTATCATGGATGAAACCAGGGCCACGCACCAGGATATACGTCCTCTGCGTATTGCAATATTAAACCTGATGCCTCTTAAGGAAGATACGGAGGTTCAATTACTGCGTTGTTTATCCAATACGCCTCTGCAGGTCGACATCACTTTTTTAACAACTGGATCCTATGTAGGAAAGAATACGGCTGCCAGCCATCTGGATCAGTTTTATCAGACCTATGAAGAGGTTAAGAACCTAAAATTTGACGGATTGATCATTACCGGTGCGCCGGTGGAACAGATGGAATTTGAAGAGGTTAACTACTGGGATGAATTAGTTGAGATTATGAATTGGTCAAAGGCTAATGTTACCTCTACCCTTCATATATGCTGGGGAGCCCAGGCTGGTTTATATTATCATTTTGGTATTCATAAAATACCGCTGGAAGAAAAAATGTTTGGGGTGTTTTTACATCGGGTATTAAACCGGAAAGAGCCCTTTGTCCGTGGTTTTGACGATGTATTTTATGCCCCCCATTCAAGGCATACGACCGTATCCAGAGAGGATATCTTAAACAATCCGAACTTGATTATATTAGCCGAATCGGATGAAGCCGGTGTATTTATCGTATCAGCAAACGAAGGCAGACAGTTGTTTGTAATGGGTCATCCGGAATATGACAGAATTACACTTGATAAGGAATATAAACGGGATAAAGGCAAAGGTTTAGATATTCAAGTTCCTAAAAATTATTATCCGGATGATATGGATGATCAAAAACCCAATTTAATATGGCGCGCCCATTCTAATGCAATGTATACGAATTGGCTTAATTATTATGTTTATCAGGTGACGCCTTATGAACTTTAAAAAGTAGTCTGAAAACCTTAGATTTTAAGCGGTTTGTAGCGATTGGGAAGTGGTTTTTCTTATCGTAAAATATCGTAAGTTTTGGGGCTGAATTGGAGTCAAAAGGAGTCAAAATTGGAGTCAAAATCGGTAAAAAAGGTGTCAGAATCGAATGGTGTCAGTTGGGTTTAGGATGTAAAATGTTGTCAGGTCTTTTGACTGGTTATTTGATTATATGCGTTTGTTTGAGGACAGACAGGCAGGAAAGCAAATGAGTATATTTGATATTTAAGAAATAAACGGTAAAACATTCAGATAAGATGGTGTAATTTGACAAATTTTCTTGTAAAATATTACAAAAATGTTAATTGTGTATATTAAAGATATTACAAAACAATTAATTTCTATTGATATTAATTCCAATATCTGTTAAACTGAATTTAAAATATTTATTGTGCTCCTAATTACAGAGTATTCTCGGAAACTAATTGAGGTTTTAAAGATAATTTTTATTTGCTAATTTCTTAAAAGTCTTCCCTCGCTTCATTCGGGCGATTTGTGTAAAAACATACCTATGGCATTACGAAAATGGAGATGAAATTTTAATTACAGCATTTAATATGTCGGTAAAAGCAGGCTATGGGAGTTTTCGGGAGTACGTTTACAATGAAAGGAGATATTTATGAAACGTAAATATAAAAAAGTAATTGTTGTGATAAGTATATTTACACTAGGTATTGGGATGTTAGCGTTCACGGTGAAACCAGAATATGGTGAATATGCTGCTAATTTAGAAAACAGTACAAGGAATATAATTGCATACCAACAACACCCAGCAGATATATCACAGGATAATAATACTCAACCCAAAAAACTTCCAATTATTACTATTATACCAAGACAATCGGATAAATCAGATTTAAACTATATTTCTGAAGCGGTAGAAGTAAATAAATTAGAAAAAGATGCTTATGAAGAGATTAATAAATTAATTGAGGAATACTTTAATGCTAAGCTTAAAAATGATGTTGATTCTTTTAAACCATTAGTAAACGATATAAAATTTCTGGATATGGAGGATAATGCCAGAAAGACGCAATACATTGAAGCTTATAAGAATATAACCTGTTATACCAAGCAGGGGCTGGAGGAAGGAACCCTTATTGTGTATGCCTATTATGATGTTAAATTTACCGATATTGAAACGCTTGCTCCCGGCATGGATCAGTTTTTTATTAAAGAAAATGATAATGGCGGTCCGTATATCTATTTTGGTGAAGTTAATAAAGTTACGGCCCAGTATTTAAAGGAAGCATATGAATCTGAGGAGGTTATGGATCTGGTTTACAAAGTAAATCAGGAATATGAGAAGGTGGCAGCTAAGGACAGCGTTTTAAGTGAATTTAAAACAAAACTGGAGGAAGCAGCAAAGAACGTTATTAAATATGATTAGAATATAAGTATGATTAGAATACGATGGTAAAAATTAGGAATTCATATTTAAACATAATTATAATTGTTAAAAAGAAATCAATGAACGGTTCATATTAAGACTCATTAACGGCATTGAAATTTAATGCATCACTTATGAAATGTATGGAAACTGGTAAATATTATAGTTTTAATTGTTAAAAAGTATTGCAATATATGGTAATATGTAGTACAATATTCCTATATTTGGTAAGGGCAAACTTATCGAAAGATAAGGACGCAAAGCTTAGGGTCTAAATCTGATTACAACAGATACGACAGCCGGTTGCACAAAGGTAATTTAGATTACTGTTTATATGCAATTTTAAGCTCTGTGTGGATTCACAGAGCTTTTTTAAACATATGGCATCTGCCTCAGACAGGTGTTGTTGTTGCTTGCATAAGATGTTCGCTTGAGCAAATAGCGTTATTTATTCAGACGTTCACATAGTGGGCGTCATAATTATGCTAACAGAATGTTGACAGAGTATTATATTACATAAAACGTATTATATTACAGAAGATAAACAGTAATAGAAGAATATTAATGTGTTTAAAGAAGGTGAAAAACAGGTGAAAAACGGAACTGTATGTTGTATTTTTCACAAAGCTTTGCGTTACGGACTTTACTCAATCTTATTCGTTATTATTACGTTACTAATCTTATATTATCCTTATAAAATAGTACATGCTCAGGAAAAACTGCCGAATGAAACATTTCTGTATTCACAAGCTGCTTATATTGCGATTTTTTGTTTAACTTTAATTACTCTATGTATACTTGTCATTATTTTTATATTACGGTTAAAGCATATTAGTGAAAAAAAGGTAAAAGAAGCATCCTTAGAGTTACGGCATATTACAAATAGCATTCATGCAGGTTTTGTAAATTTCAGTTTAGAGCATAATTATGAGATAATTTATGCAAGCAACGGATACTATGATATAGTAGGTTACAGCAAAGAAGAAATACAACAGGAATTTAAAAATAGTGTTATAACTTTAGTCTATCAGGATGATATGGATAAGTTTAAGACGCTCAGGGACGGATTTAATAATGGCGAATATATTCAAAAAGAAGTCAGGATGATAACAAGGAATGGCAGCAACATATGGATTTTAATCAATGGTAATTATATTGAAGATAAAAATGGGAATCACACCTTATCCGCTGTAATGATAGATATTACGGATTCTAAATTAATGCAGGAAAGGCTATTGTTAGAAGAAGAACGTTACCGGGTAGCAGCCGAAATATCCAACGATATTTTATTTGAATATGAAATCGGTGAGGACCTGATGACTTTTGCCGATAAGTATAAAGAATTATACGGCAGGGTTCCGGTCATACCTTATTTCTCAAATCCCAAAACACATGCCGAAAAGATGATCCATCCGGAAGATACCGGAGTATTTTCCGAATATTGCAGGGCTTTACGCAGTGGTAAAGAAATGATTGAATCAGAGTTTCGTATAAGGGATATCAAAAATGATTATGTGTGGTGCCACACCAGGGGTAAAACAATCTATGATGATAATAAGCATGCCACCCGGGTTATCGGTAAGATTGTTAATATTGATCTGCATAAGAAAGAATTACAAACTTTAGAATTTAAGGCAAAAAGGGATCCTTTAACCGGAGTCTATAATAAGAGTACGACAAAGGACCTGATTGATCATTTTATTCAGAAACACAGCGAAGATAAACATATTTTTATGATTGTGGATATTGATGATTTTAAGAGTATTAATGACCGGTATGGACATTTACAAGGTGATAAAATATTATCTTTTGTAATTAATCAGGTAAAGATGATCTTTACGGCAGGTGAAATCATAGGGCGAATCGGCGGGGATGAGTTTGCCATTTTTATTGGGGATATATCGAATAAAGAAACAGCATTTATTAAAGCAGATTTACTGCAGCGTGCATTGCGTTCTGTTTATCGGGAAGAAGAGTATGAAATATCAGTCTCTGGCAGTATCGGGGTATCCATATATCCCAGAGATGGAAAAAATTATAATCAATTATTAAATTGTGCGGATAAAGCATTATATGATGTGAAAGACCAGGGCAAGGATGGATTTAAGCTGTTTACTTAAAATCTTTTAAGGAAACAGCTTTTGTTATGCCAAGTAATACGATGTACAAGACGCAAATTAAAAAAATACATCCTAATAGGGCAGTCAGATTTCTGGGGCCGGGTGCAATGTATTCATAGAGCCGGAAAAACAGATAACTGGACAAGGCAACAATTAATCCGGGTTTTAATATTAAATCAGATGCTTCAAACGGCGGTTTTATCCTTTTTATTACAATGAAGCCGTCAAAAGATGTGATAACTAACTGACTGATTAACAGACTAAATAAGTAACCATTCATGCCCTGTTTTGGTACAAGATAAAGAATGAGTAATATTCGGACGGACAGTCCGATGACCGAATTCGTAAAGGTTAAATGTGCTAAACCCAAGCCGTTGATGATGCTGCTTAATGTAGTTGTGATATAAAGAAATGGGCAAAGCCAGGCTAAGGTCATAAGAAGGCTTCCGGCGAGTTCGTTATGAAAGATCGTGTTTCCTAATACCTGTCCGAAGCTGATGAAAATTCCGGCACTTAATATACCGATCAGCATACTGTATTTTATCGAAACAGCCGTAGTTCTTCGAATCATTTCATCATTGCGGGAGGATTGGGCTTCGGAAATCGTGGGAAGTAATAATACGGACAGGGAATTTGTTATAGCGGAAGGGAACATAATAAAGGGCATGGACATACCATTTAAAATACCGTAGATACTTAGCGCTTCCGAACTGCTTAAACCATATTTTTTAAGCATATTTGGAATCAGTATAGCTTCCACACTATGTAAAATACTAATCAATAACCGATTTGCTGTTAAAGGCATGGTCATTTTAAAAAGTCTGCCTGTTATATTTTCACCTTTTTGATAAGCCGGTAATTGGGAGGTTTTAGCAAGCTGTGCTAATTTCCTTGGGGTCTTAGCACAGTAAAGGGAGCCGATATTATATAAATGAGATGCTATTTCGCCAATTACAATACCTAATACTGCTAATTCGCTGGTAACCTTAATATCGCCATTTCCGGCATAAGATGCTATTATATATACGAAAATCACACGTACAATTTGTTCAAATAATTGGGTTGTAGCAGGCACAGCTGCTTTTTTCAGACCATAATAATATCCGTTGATGCAGGCGGTAACTCCACAGAAAGGGAAAGCAAATGCAAGCATTCGGACGGAAGATGCGCAGCTTGGTTCCTTTATAATATTTACTGCAAGTACATTGGAATAGCGATATACAAGAAAGGCTAAAACTATGGCGGTACCAAGGGACATAATGATACCGGTTTTTAATACCTTTGATATATTTTGATAATGCTTTTTCCCTAATTCCTTCGCAACTAAAGTTGAAATAGCCGTCTGTATGCCGGAGGCAAATATTGTAAAGCAGATCATATAAATAGGGAATACTAACTGGTAAATACCCAATAATTCAGCACCCATTACGTTAGATAAAAATATACGGTAGAAGAATCCGATAAAACGGGTAGCCAAGCCCGCAAGAGTCAGAACAACCGTACCTTTAATTAAATTACTTTTATTTTTTGTCATAAATTCACCCCACCGCTTAAATAATAGAACTTAATTAAATATATTCGGAGACCATAAAACAATTCCAGAATCATATTGACAAATTAGAAATGTAATGATAATATGTATCAAGAATACACAGTGTTTTAGTAGGAAATAAATTACTCGGAAATGAAATAGTAGGAATTAAACACCCGAAATTGATAAAAGAGAGGTGGTACGATGAAACTATCTACAAAAGGTAGATATGGATTACGGGCAGTACTGGATTTGGCTATGAATGGTAATAAAGAAGCAATTGCTTTAAGTCAGGTAGCAGAGCGCCAGGATATTTCAATCAGTTACCTGGAACAATTAATTGCAAAATTGAAAAAAGCTGGAATCGTAAATAGTATAAGAGGTGCACAAGGCGGTTATATACTGGCAAAAAATCCGGAGGATATATCCGTTGGTGATATATTAAGGGCATTAGAGGGAGATTTAAATCCAGTGGATTGTGCCGAAATAATCGGAAGCGGATCTTCTTGTTCCGGAGCAGATTTGTGTGTAACAAAATACGTTTGGATGCGTATTAGTGATAGTATAAATAATACGGTAGATACCATGATGCTCTCTGAATTAATAGAGGAAAGCGAAAAGATCCGGTCCGAACATGGAATCCCGGATACAGACAACCGTAAAAAGCCAACTTGCGGGTAATAGGAAATATGATTATAGGAGATGATACGATGGAAAAAAAGATATATTTAGATAATGCAGCTACAACAAAAACACGTCCGGAAGTTGTGGAAGCTATGCTCCCATATTTTACTGAAAGTTTCGGCAATCCTTCCAGCGTGTATGAACTTGCAACACAAAATAAAAAGGCAGTTGACGAAGCAAGAGGTATTATAGCAAAAGCACTTGGAGCAGAAATCCCTGATATCTATTTTACGGCAGGAGGGACTGAAGCTGACAACTGGGCGTTAAAAGCGACTGCTGAGGCTTATGCATCAAAAGGTAATCATATTATAACCTCAAGAATTGAGCACCATGCAATTTTGCATACCTGCGAATATTTAGAGAAACATGGAATGGAAGTTTCCTATATTGATGTGGATGAAAATGGTGTTATAAAATTAGAGGAATTAAAAAAAGCAATCCGCCCTACTACTATTTTAATTTCTGTAATGTTTGCCAATAATGAAATCGGAACCATACAGCCAATGAAAGAAATCGGCGAAATCGCAAAAGCAAATAATATATTATTTCACACCGATGCTGTTCAGGCGTTCGGTCAGCTTGCTATGGATGTAAATGATTTGAATATAGATATGTTAAGTGCCAGCGGTCATAAATTAAATGGCCCGAAAGGCATTGGTTTTCTTTATATCCGCAAAGGCTTGAAATTAAAATCTTTTGTTCATGGCGGTGCGCAGGAAAGACATAGAAGGGCAGGAACCGAAAATGTACCGGCTATCGTTGGTTTTGGAAAAGCGGTTGAAATTGCGATGGATACTTTAGAGGAACGTCAGAAGAAGGAAATTGACTTAAGGGATAAACTGATGAAGCGAATCTTAGCAGAAGTTCCTTATGTGCGTTTAAATGGACATAAGTCGAAACGTCTGCCTAATAATGTTAATTTCAGTTTTCAGTTTATTGAAGGAGAATCCTTATTAATCATGCTTGATATGAAAAATATCTGTGCTTCCAGCGGGTCAGCCTGTACTTCCGGTTCACTGGATCCTTCCCATGTATTACTTGCAATCGGACTTCCTCATGAAATTGCCCATGGTTCCCTGCGTCTGACATTATGTGAAGATAACACAGAGGAAGAATTAGATTATGTGGTTGATAAAATAAAGGAAATCGTGGATAAGCTCCGTTCCATGTCACCTTTATATGAGGATTATGTAAAAAGCAATCATAGATAGTTTAATGAGTTAAATAGTATATTCATAACATTTTGGTGATGGTATTGTGATAAAGGAGGAATAAAAATGTACAGTGAAAAAGTAATGGATCATTTCAGTAACCCCAGAAATGTAGGTGAAATAGAGAATGCCAGCGGAGTTGGAACCGTAGGTAATGCAAAATGCGGTGATATCATGAGAATCTATCTGGATATTAATGAGAATGGCATTATTGAGGATGTTAAATTTAAAACCTTTGGTTGTGGTGCAGCTGTTGCCACAAGCAGCATGGCTACAGAATTAGTGAAAGGTAAAAATGTTCAGGAAGCTTTACAGATAACTAATAAAGCTGTTATGGACGCACTTGACGGACTTCCGGCAGTAAAAGTACACTGTTCTTTATTAGCAGAAGAAGCAATACATGCCGCATTATGGGATTATGCTGCTAAGAATAATATCGTAATTGAAGGTTTAGAGAAACCGAAGACAGATATCAGTGAAGGGGAAGAAGAAGAAATCTACTAGGAGGCATGTATTTGGAAAGAAAGAAAGTAGTGGTAGGTATGTCAGGAGGAGTGGATTCTTCCGTAGCTGCTTATTTACTTAAAGATACCGGCTATGATGTAATTGGAGTTACGATGCAGATTTGGCAGGATGAAGACGTGGCAATGCAGGAAGAGAGCGGTGGCTGTTGCGGCTTAAGTGCTGTTGATGATGCCAGAAGGGTAGCATATGCCCTTGATATACCTTATTATGTCATGAATTTTAAGAATGAATTTAAAGATGCTGTTATTGATTATTTTGCTGATGAATATGTGAAAGGCAATACTCCTAATCCATGTATCGCCTGTAACCGTTATGTAAAATGGGAATCCTTATTAAAACGTTCTTTGGACATAGGGGCAGATTATATCGCAACCGGACATTATGCCAGAGTGGTGCGGCTGAGTAACGGCAGATATACTCTTAAAAAATCTGCAACAGCTGAAAAGGATCAGACCTATGCTTTATATAATTTAACACAATATCAACTGGCACATACTTTAATGCCGGTTGGTGAATATACAAAGGATGAAATCAGGCAGATTGCCAAGAATATTAATTTAAGGGTTGCCAATAAACCGGACAGTCAGGAAATCTGCTTTATACCGGATAATGATTATGCTAAATTTATAACTGAATATACCGGAAGAGAACCGGAGGAAGGTAACTTTGTTACCGCAGACGGAAAAGTAATCGGTAAACATAAAGGGATTATCCATTATACGGTAGGACAGAGAAAAGGTTTAAATCTTGCTATGGGACATCCTGTATTTGTACGGGCTATTCATCCAGAGACCAACGAGGTTGTAATCGGCAATGGCGATGAGGTATATAGCAGTAAGTTATGTGCGGGCAATTTAAATTTTATGTCAATAGAAGATTTGAATGGTAAAATGGAAGTAATGGCTAAAATCCGTTACAGCCATAAAGGTTCTAAATGTAGCATCCGTAAAGTAGATAATGATAAGTTAGAATGTGTTTTTGAAGAACCCCAGAGAGCGGTAACACCTGGACAGGCTGTGGTATTTTATGATAAGGATTATGTTGTCGGAGGCGGCACCATACTTCGGGATTAAGAAGTAAAGTCTGATTACAAAGGGGGTTGTTACAAAATAGCAAATAAGCTCCAACAACCCCATTATAAATCATATTGTCAGTATTCTTAAATCGAATTTATTTATTTAACATTTCAAATATTGGCATTTGTTTTTCGTAAGTCACATAATATTTAAAGCCAAGGGAGATGAGCAGCTGTTCTGCCTTAGGAAAGTCATATCCCAGGTGCTCTGGTTTATGGCTATCCGAGCCAATTGTGATAATTTCACCACCTAATTCCCTATATCTTTTTAATACATCCGTCTGTGGATGGGCATAACCAAGCCCATACTTATAACCGGCAGTATTCACTTCAATCCCTTTCCCGTGACTGATAATTGTCTTCAGCATTTCATCAATGATATCAGCATATTTTTCATAAGTATAAGAGTGGTTTTTGTCCGGTGCATACCGTACGATATAATCCAAATGACCATAGACCTGATATCCTGAAAATGCATTCACATTATCCGTAATACTTTGAAAATAAACTTCAATCCCTTCTTCGTTGGATTTATTTAACCAATATTCAGGATAGTAAGGATCAATCCCATTAATGAGATGGGAAGAACCAATTGCAAAATCAAAATCATATTGGTCAAGAAGTTCCTGGTATCGGGGGGCAAGATAAGGTTGCAAGCCAAGCTCAATTCCCTTTAAAACCTTAATTTTAGATTGGTATCTATCAGCAATTACTTCTATTTCCCCCAAATAATCCGCTGGATTAAAAACAAAGGATAAGCCGTAACCTTCCGGGAAATCATAATCCATATGATCGGTAAAACAAATTTTGCTCATGCCAAGATCAATAGCTTTCTCAACCATTTCTTCCATAAGTGCAGTCGAATCACTGGAAAAGTGGGAATGAACATGGTAATCTGATTTAATCATACTAACCTCCTTTCAGTATTCTCGGAAACATTCAGTATCTAAAATATCTTCTATTGCTACTGTTAAATACCTTGAGTACTCTGTTTCTATATTTAAGATATTTGAACAATTCCGGTAATATCCGGAGATACAAGCATAGAATAATTTGTATAATACACTACAAAGCCCGGTTTTCCTCCACCGGGTTTTTTTACATTTTTCTTTTCTGTATAATCAATTTCCACCTTATCGGCAGCTCTTCCTTTGGAATAATAAGCCGCCAGTCTTGCTGCCTCTTCGAAGGTTTTATCAGGGAGTTCATTACCGCCGGTTTGTACAACTACATGGGAACCGGCAATTTTTTTGGCATGAAACCACCAGTCGGCCCCAACAGCGGATTTAAAGGTTAGTTCATCATTCTGATAATTATTTTTACCTACATAAATATGATAACCATCCGATGATATATAATGGAAAGGTTTACTGGTAATCTTTTGCTTTTTGTTTTTTGCTCCCGGTTTACCGGATGTAAAACGTCGCCTTATATAACCGTATTCCATTAATTCTTCCTTTAATTCTACTAAGTCTTCTTCAGCTAAAGCAATATCTAAAGAAGTACGGATAGAATCCAGATGAACCAGGTCTATTTTTGTTTCTTCTATAAAATTTGATAAAGCTTCATAAGTTCGTTTTAATTTATTGTATTTTTCAAAATTGTGTTTTGCATTTTCAGCCGGTGTGAGGGTTGGGTCTAATGGAATGGTGATTTCTTCATTGGTGTAATAATTCAGGGCAGTTAATGACTTGGCACCCGGCTCTAAATTATAACCATAAGTGTTGATAAGTTCTCCATATACCTTATATTTGTCCCTTTTTTCCGTATCTTTTAGCTGTTTTAACTGCAATTCATACTTTTTCGTATTTCTTTCAATTGCATTACTTACAACTTTTCTTAAATCCACTGATTTTTGCCGGATACGGGAAACTGTATTTTTAACAGCATAAAAAGATTCCAGGACTGCGGAAATGGAATCGGCTTCTTTTTGTTCGAGATCCTCATAACAGCTTAGGGGAAAACAGGAAAATTCAACAGGAAGGCCTTCTTCCATAACAGTATTTGGCTTGTAGTTATGTCCTTTTACATCTGTTATCAGACGTTCCAGGTTTTTATATAAATGAAGACCTTCCGATTCAGACAGGGCACTAGTGGAAAGTTCTGAATCAATAGATGCACGGTAACAAATTTCATTTGCCATTAATGGGCTGAAACCCGTAAGGGAAGTATAAATAGCCTTACCTATGGGAAGAGGCTTTTTAAGGACGTTGTCCTTGAATTCTTCAAAAGTTATGGTTAAAGGGTCTTTTTTATCTCCTGTCAGGGGGATAAAATATTCCCGTCCGGGAAGCACTTCCCGGACAGAACTTACTAAATGGGAAATATGTTTGATGCTGTCAATAATCATATTTTCATTATCCATGAAAATAATGTTACTGTGTTTACCCATGACTTCTAAAATCAAATATTTGACACACAAATCACCCATTTCATTAAGGTGTTCAATTTTAAATTTAAGGATACGCTCAAGTCCCGGTTGGGTTATATCTAATATCCTTGCGCTATTTAAATGTTTTCGTAACAGCATGCAAAAGCCGGGAGCCGTCATGGGATTTTGTTTCGTTTCTTCCGTTAAATAAACCAATGGCAAACTTGCATTTGCTGAAAGAAATAATTTATAATTATCCCGGTTGTTTTTTATGGTTAGTACTAACTCATCTTTCTCCGGCTGAGATATTTTACTGATCCTGCCGTCTATGAGTTTTTCTTTCAATTCATAAACCACATTGGATATTACTAATCCGTCTAGTGCCATTTTACTTCTCCTTTATATTAGTGGACGATTTTAAATTATGGTTTGTCCGAATTATTTTGTTAACAATGCCAAAGTTTGCAGATTTCGGAAAATTTTAGATATTTCACTTTATAAGAATATTGTGGCTGAATAGTCACAGTATAGTTAATCAATACAAAATAGTATAACATCAGATAGTAATAGAAGCAATGATTTAGCACTAATTTTTCTGACATATTTTATGATGCTGACTTGACTTGTAGTGGTATATCAATTATAATTAATTCAAATGCCTGTGAAAGATTTCGAAGTGAGTCGAATTATTACAGCCATGGCATTATAAAAACTTTATATTGAAAGAACGTGAGAATATGTTAAAAAGTATGACTGGCTTCGGCAGATGTGAAGAAGTAGGAGAAGAACGTAAGATTATTGTTGAAATGAAGGCAGTGAACCACAGGTATTGTGATATTTCCATTAAGATGCCAAAGAAACTAAGCTTTTTTGAAGCAGGTATCCGAAATGTTTTAAAACAATATATAGGACGTGGTAAGGTAGATGTATTTATCACGTATGAAGATTTTACCGAGAATAACGTTTGCGTAAAATATAATGAAGACATTGCAAAAGAATATTTAAAATATCTCGCTGAAATGAGTGAAACCTTCCAAATTGAAAATGATATCCGTGTATCTAATTTATCAAGATTTCCAGACATCTTTACCTTAGAGGAACAAACTATTGATGAACAGGAATTGTGGAAGATTGTTGAAAAAGCAGTAAAAACAGCTTCAGGTCAATTAGTGGAAACCAGAATAGCAGAAGGTTTGAATTTAAAGAAGGACTTGTGTGCTAAATTGGATGGGATGGTTGATTACATCAATTATATTGAAGAGAGATCTCCTCAAATCGTTACGGAATACAGGCAGAAAATTACTGCAAAAGTATATGAATTATTAGGTGATACAAAGCTGGATGAAAGCATATTGGCAACCGAAGTTACAATTTTTGCTGACAAAATATGCGTGGATGAGGAAACCGTACGGTTAAGAAGTCATATCCTTAATATGAAAAACACACTGGAAGACGGTGAAGGAATCGGAAGAAAGTTAGACTTTATTGCCCAGGAAATGAATCGTGAAGCTAATACCATATTATCAAAAGCAAGTGACATTAATATAACGAATAAAGCGATTGATTTAAAAACTGAAATCGAAAAAATCAGGGAACAGATTCAGAATATAGAATAATATAATTTTGACCGGAATGAGGTACAGAAATTGAATCGATTAATCAATATTGGATTTGGTAATGTAGTCAATTCGAATAAAATAATTGGAATCATTAGTCCGGAAGCAGCACCAATTAAGAGAATGGTACAAAATGCCAAGGATGCAGGAACGGCTATTGATGCAACCTGCGGCAGGAAGACAAAAGCCGTCATAGTGACAGACAGCGGTCATCTTGTGTTATCCGCATTATTACCTGAAACCATTGCGAATCGGGTGAATGCGAAAGAAGAATCAGATACTGCTGTATATTGCAGCGAATAAGGTTAAAAATATATTATAGAAGCTTAAGCTTGAAGGAGGAATTTATATGTTACATCCATCATATACAGATTTAATGAAAATAGTAAATAGCGAGGTTGAACCAGGTGAACAGCCTGTAGTAAATAGCAGATACTCCATCGTATTAGCAACTGCTAAAAGAGCAAGGCAACTTATTAGCGGTGTTGAGCCGTTAGTTCGTGCAACTTCTACGAAGCCCCTATCCATTGCAGTGGAAGAGTTATACCAGTCGAAAGTAAAGATAGTAAATGATGATGAGACAAAAGAAGTATAATATATGAAACAGATATGAAATGAGCTCTAAAGAGCACTTTCGTATGATATTTTTATATATTATGAATATTCCATAATGGAATATTCATAATATAATAAGGTATCCTGCGGGAGTGCTTTATCATATATTGTGCAATGGTTAAATCCAGCCATATGTACAGATTGGAGATCTTTATGGAAGACAATGACGATAAGGCTGAGTTAAATAATTTAGAAGAAAAAGATAAAATATCTGGACGGGTTATAGAATCAAACGAAAAAGATACGAATTACGGAAAAGAAATTTTTGAAATGATAATATACTTTTTAATAGTTATCGTATCCGTCTTATTAATACATCAATTCGTAGGCCAGCAGATTGAAGTCAGCGGAAGTTCTATGGAAAGTACGCTACATAATGAAGATCATTTAATACTGGAGAAGGTGTCTTATGAAATAGATAAACCAAAGCGATATGATATCGTAGTATTTCGGCCTTATAGTGAAGATAAAGATACTTATTATATTAAAAGGGTAATTGGACTGCCGGGAGAAACGATTCAGATAATAGGCAGTGATATATATATTAATGGCCAACTTTTGAATGAAGATTATGGTAATTATCCGATAGCCAATGGTGGAATAGCGAAGGAACCTATTGTTTTAGGGAAAGATGAATATTTTCTTTTAGGTGATAATAGAAATAATAGTAAGGACAGCAGGGATTCCAGCATAGGAGCCGTGAAAAGAAGCTCAATCATAGGACGTGCCTGGGTCAGGATATGGCCATTTGATGATTTTGGTGTTTTAAAGCATCAATAATGAACAGAAATTTGATGGGAGATTATAAAATGAGCGGAGAAAATAGAACAGAAGAAAACAATGAAGGTACAAATCGGGAGAATACAGAAGGGTTAGAACCCTATAATGAAGTTGGTGATGTGAAGGGCAATGATAAAAAACAGAAGGGTAAACGTAAAGCCTTATCAATATTATTGGATGTAATTATCTATTCTTTAATAATTTACACCTGTATTTATTTGATTCCAACCTATGTTATCCAAAGGACTATAGTAGATGGACCGTCTATGGAAGATACACTTCATAATGGGGATCATCTTATGGTTGAAAAAATCAGTTATCATTTAGGTCAACTGAAACGTTTTGATATTATAGTATTTTACCCACACGGCAGGGATTCTGACGAATATTATGTAAAAAGGATTATAGGATTACCAGGAGAGACGATTCAAATCATTGGCAGCGATATCTATATAAATGGTGAAGTATTAGATGAGAATTATGGAAAAGAACCAATAACCTATGCCGGTATAGCGGAAAAACCCCTCACTTTGGGGGATGATGAATTCTTTGTAATGGGAGATAACAGGGATGTTAGTTTAGACAGCCGGTATGATGAGGTTGGAGTTGTGCCAAAAGAAAATATTGGCGGACGTGCCATACTTAGGATATGGCCTCTTAAGAAATTTGGATTAATGAATCATTAATAAAAGGCCACACCGGCCGATGACACAATTTATATTTTGTCAAGACGCTGGCTCAAAATGGAGCCGGCGTCTTGATTTTTGAAATATTAGAGGCTTGTAAAAAAGTAAGTGCACGAGGGAAAGCAAACTCTTTTTTGTGGATTTTACATTTTGGGTTTTGTAATGCATATGCTAAATATAATTTCCAACGGAACTGGCGGTATCTTCGATAGGACTATAATGTATACGTACTTTAATATCCTGATTATAATTACCGAAATTACGGCCGAAGATGGTTAAGCCGCCAATATGTTCAGCTTCGTCCGGTACAGCAAATTTAAATTTTAGGGTGCTTCTAAAATCTAAATTTAAATCTTTTAAGGATACATTAGAAATTTGGAGTCCATCTATGAAAGTACCGGTGTGATTAATAACAATTAATTTAAGTAAACCGTATTGGTTCCAATTTGGATACCACCAATCCGGTGTAAAAATACCTTTAACATCACCAAAATCGCCAGGGCTGGTCCACATACCAAGGCAGGTTTCATTCAAATAGAAATAAATATCTGAAGGCCAGATATCATTAACACCAGGGGCTTCCGAACTCAATTCTGCTGATATGGTAATCTGATCTATTTTTTGTTGAACTGGTAAAAAGTTAGGAATCATATATTCAATATAACCACGTGTAAACCATAAAATGTCACTGTCAATACGACTTGGATGGGCAAAATATCTGGCATCATCCACTTCTCCGATTAATTGTGTTGCGGTGGCTAAACCACAGGTAGGGTAAACCTGATAATCAGAATAATGTCCGATTTTAAGATCAGTTTCATAAATGTTTTTCTTTTGTTCTTCACTGTCAAGTTCAACTAAAATTTTATCCAGGTGCACCATGCATTTTTTCTGATTACCGTGACCGGCCGACTCACTGACTATTGTAACGATCCCACAATCCTCTAATTTTTTGATGTGGCTGGTCAGAGCACCATTGGTAATGTTTAAACTGCTGGCCAGTTCATTCATATTCATACCTTTATTTTTTAATAAAAGCTTGATGATGGATATCCTTATTTCTGAACCAAGAGCTTTAAATACATCCAGGCCTTCGTCGAGTGTTTTAATATGAAGCATGCATGATACCTCCCTTTTCTTTCTATGAAATTTTTATATTAGCCCATTATAAAGCAAACTCTATAATAAATCAAGGACACCTTTTAAGATGAAATACTGTAATCATATAGTTTAAGTTAAAACTATAGGAATGATTTTGTTATAATATTTAGAAAATATGTAATTTATTAGAATAATTCTAAGGAAATATTAGAATTATTTCATAATAGTATTACCTAAAATAAAATACTTTAATTATGATCCGCAATCAATCCTTTTTCCACTAAGAATTCTTTTGCAGCAACTGCAGGTTCCATTTGGAGTTCATCGACTTTGTAATTCAATTCTACCATGACTTCATCCGTAAGTATGTCACCAAGTTCTTCAATGATAGGAACCAATTCAGGATAGGTATCAATTATTTCACCTCTTACCAAGGGGAGTGCATAATATGGAGGAAAGAAGTTTTTGTCATCTTCTAAGGTAACGAGATTAAACTTTTTTAATAAACCATCTGTTGAAAAAGCGTCTACAACATCTGTTTCATTATTCATTAAAGCGACATACCTTGGAGAGCCATCTAAACCGGTTTGTGATTTAAAACTAAAATTGTAATACTTAGTCAATCCGGGAATACCATCGGTACGATTTAAAAATTCCAAGGTTGTACCAGCTCTTAAATCAGGAGCAACTGCTGCTAAGTCACTGATGGTTTTAAGGCTATATTTTTCGGCGGTTTCTTTTTTCACGGCTAAAACATATGTGTTATTAAAGGCCATCTGTTTTAAAACATCTATATTAAACAATTTTTTGAAATCTGATTTGACAGTGCTATATACTTTCTCCATATCGGAAATAGGCGGGTAATTAAGTGTATCACCATAAGCAGTTCCGCTATAATCAAAATAAATATCAATATCGCCTGATTTTAAAGCAGAAAAACATACCTGAGTTCCGCCAAGGTTAATTTTACGTTCTACCGTAATGTCGGTTTTTGCTTCGATCAAATCGGAAAACATATTGGCTAATATATGTTGTTCGGTAAAATCCTTACTACCAATACGAATAGTTTTTTGGGATACATTAAGGGAGGTTACAGCAGAGATTATTAATATGACAGCAAGACATACTGCAGTCAGGGATAATATAATTTTATGTGTTTTTCTTTGCTTTATACTTTTTTCTTTTAAAACCCCTTCTTTTTGCAGACTTACGGGTGTAACTAATTTTTCAATCAGACCAATCAGGAAATCAACGAGTAATGCAAGGATACATGCAGGAATAGCACCGGCTAAGATCTGGTTGTTATTGACTGTCCTTATTCCGGAGAAGACTAAAAATCCAAGTCCGCCGGCTCCGATAAATGCAGCCATGGTCATAAGACCAACAGCAGTAACGGCAGAAATTCTGACACCGGCCATTATGACAGGCAGAGCTAAAGGAATCTGGATCTTAGTTAAAACCTGTAATTTAGTAAGACCGATTCCCCGGGCAGATTCTAAGGTTTGTGAATTTATATTTTGAATGCCAGTATATGTGTTTTTTATAATAGGAAGTAAAGAATATAAGATTACCATAACGACTGCCGGTAAAGTACCGATACCTAAAAAAGGTATTGCAAAACCCAGTAAAGCCATACTTGGGATAGCCTGGACAACATTTGCAATACCTAATACAGGTTTATTCAATTTTTTAATATAACTAATTAAAATACCAAGCGGAACACCTAAAAGGATAGAAAATCCAACCGCTATGGCTGTAAGTCGAATGTGTTCGATAGTCAGTGATATAATTTGACCGCGATTTTGTATAATATAATCTATGAATTGTATAATGAAATCTATGAAATTCATGAATGTAACTCCTCCTCAGTTTCTAAGTATTGCTGACTTAAGGTAGTTACCAGACTGCTCTTTGTGATTAATCCCAGCAGGGTTTTATCATTATCTGTCACCGGAATATTTGTAACCTGATTATCCCCAACTACTTTTAAGATGTCAATTATATTATTTTGTGCCGATACACTAAGAAAATCGGTTGTCATTATATTGCTGACTTCCTGGGCACGGTCAGACTGGAACTGGATCTGTTTGGCACTGATTATACCCAATAAGCGATTTGTATGATTTTCAGTAACCATAAGACTGTCTACTTTGGAAGAACGCATTTTTTCCATACAACGGAGTAATGGCATGGTCTTTTGACAGGTAACGGGAGAACTTATCATAATATCTTCTGCTTTAATAAATTCAGGCGATGTCCATATCCGGTTTTTTCCGACAAATTCAGAGACAAATTCATTACAGGGATTTTTTAAGATATTTTCAGGAGTATCATATTGAAGGATTTCTCCGTCCCGCATAATACAAATCATATCTGCAAGTTTAATTGCTTCGTCCATATCATGAGTTACAAAGACAATTGTTTTTTTAAAATGTGACTGGAGATTAATCAGTTCATCCTGCAGACTGACCCTGGTAATAGGGTCAAGAGCAGAAAAAGGTTCATCCATTAAGATGATTTCCGGATCTGTTGCAAAGGCCCTGGCAACCCCGACTCTTTGCTGTTGGCCACCGCTAAGTTCCGTAGGATACCGGTCTAAATATTCCTCCGGTTGCAGACCTACCATTTCCATAAGTTCATAGGTGCGTTTTTTGATTGCTGCAGGATCTGTTTTTGATACCTTAGGTATGATTTCAATATTATCTTTTACTGTCATATGCGGGAACAGACCGGTTTGCTGGATTACATAACCCATTTGACGGCGTAGTTCTATAATATCCCTTGATTCTATATTTTCCCCGTTAATAAATATATGACCCGAAGTTGGTTTGATTAACCGGTTTATCATCTTTAAAGTAGTGGTTTTACCGCAGCCGCTCTCGCCGATAAAAGTAACCAGATGTCCTTTTTTTATCTCTAAGGAAATGTTTTTTAAAACATTTTTATCTTTAAAGTTTTTTGATACATTTTCAAATTTAATCACAATTTAGCCTCCCGTTTTATTAAAGTAATAACTCGTATATAACTCTAAGTTGTTACTGGTGACAATCCAATTATATATACAAGTTGTTACTTTGTCAAATCCGACAAAAAAGCCCTACGCTAAATTTAATTAATTTAACATAGGGGTTTATATCACTTTAACGCCCATATATATATGCTGCAGCACGTATGCAAATCAGGACGGCTTATTAAATAATTTTAGTTGTTTTTCAGATTTAGCGGGGGTACATAAAATTATTTACTCTCTGGTAACTATTTTCGTCACCGATAAAATATAATATATCATGTTCTGAAAACATCGCATAAGGACCTGGAGACATGATTAATGAGTCATTTCGTTTTATTGCAATAATTGTAGCACTGGTATTATGCCAAAAATTCACCTCTTCAATGGTTTTATTTAGATATATGGAAGTGGGGAGAATTTCTAATTCGGAAGGGATGAAAGGATTTATAGACCGAAAGCGGTCCGTATAATCTATGAGTTTTGAAAGACATTGCTCAAAATAATCAATTTCTTTTGACTGCCGGTCAACACTGTCCATTATTTCTTTTTTTAGATTATTTATTGTTTGTACATTGTTATACTGACGTACAAATTTTAATGCATTTTCATAAGATTTTATAATAACCCCGCTGCCTTTTGTAGTATCAACAATACTGAGGTCGGATAAAATACAGATAGCCCTTCTGGCTGTTTCGGAAGATACCCCATACTGGCTTGCAACAGATGACCTGGCATATATTTTATCTCCAACATTGTAATGCTTATCTACAATCTTTGATGCAATATCCATTGCTATCTGCTGATATCTTGGATTTGTGATTTTGGTTTTTCGTTCCATTTTATCTCCTGTCTGCACACTGTTTGCCTGTTATTATTTTTTGATTCATTTGCAAAACATCTTTATATTTCAGTTTATCCAATAATTCTCAAGTAAAACATTTAATAACTGTTTAAAGCCGGTTGCCGCATTTTGGACAATATAGGAAATCAGACTCTGAGATATATCCGCAATTAAGGCATGGATGTGATTTCGTATTTTGAAATCCATTATTAATCAGATGCAAATCCTGCTCTGTTAGAGTAATCGGTTCACCCTTTAGGATTCTTTTCCCAATCTCGGCGCCAATACTATAAATTACACCGCAGCAGGAAGTTATTGCATAAAATTTTTTGTTCCACTTAAAAACAGGCAGAAAAAAAAGGCTTAAATACGAATAAGTCATAAAAAGTTCAAAACGGCCAAACTGACTGCATTTGGAACATAACATAGTTTGTACAAAATCCAGTCTTTTTTTTGCGCAAGATATACCTATAATAAAAAACATTTTTTCACCTCTTTTATGGAAAGGATTACTATATATTATAAAAAACAATCAGCCGGTTGTATCCAACAAGAAACTATCAATATTAATAGTTATTAATTCAAAAGAAAGTATAACATAGAATTTATTTTTTTTCTATATAAACCTTCGGAATGCAGAGTTGATTTTAAAGAAATAAAACATTATTCTCAGACGTTTAGTTAAAAAACGTGTAAATAATTACAGTTCTGCTGCAGAAAAGAAATTTGACAAGCCATATTTCGTGTTATATAATAAACGGTGAAATATACCAAGTCAGAACAAACGGTGGAAACGTTGATTTTTTATGCAATAAGAAATTGCGTCCTATTGCACAAAAAGCCATCCTGGCAGGAGGCACACTCGCGCGAAAAGAATATGTCGGCTTTGCCGACCGCGCTCGGCGCGAGAGTTTGCTTTAG
>JBAVPE010000078.1:0-28615 GCA_049692775.1 Anaerocolumna sp.
ATTTTCTGTCTATCATAGGTATGTTTTTACTTGCCTTTCCTTCGCTATGCTCAGACGGTCTGCGTAAAAACATACCTATGACATCACGAAAATGGAGGTGGAATTTTATTGACAGCCTCTAAAATATAGTAAATACAGGCTGTGAGAGTTTCCGAGAGTACTCAAATATAAAATGGAGGATTGAAGAATGAAAGCAGTAATTGCCAAAAAGGGATGCATTGGATGCGGCTTATGCACAGATATTTGTCCCTCTGTATTTCGAATGACTAATAAAACATTAGCGGAAGTTTATGTGGACGAAGTACCAGCCCGTGATTTGCAAGATGTCCGGGAAGCAATAGAAAATTGTCCGGTATCCGTGATATCCTTAAGTGAATAACCTTTTAAATACTAGTATTATGAATGACCGGATTATTTTTACCCTACATAAACTTAAGTAAATTATACTTAGTAAATCTAACGATATCATTTATTTTATTCCTACATAGTGAACAACTTAATGTTCGCAGATATACTTTCATTGGTAAGTGCCGATAAAACGACGGCATCACCTAAATCATACTTTTATATCATTTAAAAATTGAGCCGGTCTTATACCCCGGGACTTTTCAGAATGGAATTGCTTCTTAAATCCGTCCTTATGTTTAAAACCGGCTCATTCAATAACTCGAAAGTAATCATACTGTTTCATTTTCCTGCATCTGCATTAATACAATCTTTTAATGTGTGCCATCCAAGGACGGCACATTTAACTCTGGCAGGCATATGTGAGATATCTTTAAGTGCTGCCGCATCTTCTAAAATCTCCAGTTTTTCTTCTTCTATTATCTCATGTTTTATCATTCCCAAAAAAGTATCTGTAAGATTTAATGCAACTTCCAACGTTTTACCTTTAATTAAATCAATCATAATGGATGCGGAAGCCTGTGATATGGCACAACCCTTTCCTGTGTAACCGGCATCATCGATTACCCCGTCTTTCAGGCGCAGTTCTAATTCAATTTCATCACCGCAGCTTGGATTTACTCCATTAAGTTTTACTGTAGGGTTTAAGATATGGTGTTTGTTTCGCTTAGAATTCGTATGTTCCTGCAATACTTCCGTATAAATCTGTTCAATCCCCATAACCCAGCCACCTCCTGACTTTCTTTAAACTATGAATAAAGCGATCAATCTCTTCTATTGTATTATAAAAATAAAAACTAATTCTACAGGTAGCCGGCACCTCCATATATTTCATAAGAGGCTGCGCACAATGATGTCCCGCCCTTATCGCAATGCCATCTGCATCCAGGATGGAAGCTGTATCATGTGGATGTACTCCTTCCACATTAAAGGAAATGACACCGCTCCTGTCTTTTCCGTCCGTTGTTTCACCATAAATTTTTATGTTAGGAAGCTTTGCCAATTCTTTTAATGCATAAGCTGTTAATTTTTCCTCAATAGATTGAATGGTTTCATAACCGACCTGATCCAGATATTTAATAGCTTCTGCCAATCCAACCGCACCTCCTACATTGGGGGTTCCTGCTTCAAATTTATTAGGTAAGGGTGCAAAGGTCGCTTCCTGTTCATAAACATATTCTATCATCTCCCCACCGGTAAGAAAAGGCGGCATATTATTTAACAGCTCCTCTTTGCCATATAAAACCCCTATTCCCATCGGCGCCAGCATTTTATGTCCGGAAAATGCCAGGAAATCCACATCCAATTGCTTTACATCCACCGGAAAATGAGGAATGCCCTGTGCAGTGTCTATCACTACTGCTGCCCCTATACTATGGGCTTTTTTAATAATTTTCTTAATTGGATGTATGGTACCAAGAACATTGGATACATGGGAAATAGAAACTATTTTAGTACGTCCCGTTATCTTCTTTTCAATATCTTCCTCCAATATATGACCGTTTTTATCTAGATATAAGTAGGAAAGTACTGCTCCTTTTTCTTTCGCAACCTGCTGCCAGGGCAGAATATTGCTGTGATGTTCAGATATGGATATTAAAATTTCATCACCAGCCTGCAAGACTGACCTACCATAACTATAGGCAATCAAATTCAAAGCTTCTGTCGTATTTCTGGTAAATATAACTTCCTTCGGACTCTTTGCATGAATAAAATTTGCCGTAATATTACGTGCCTCTTCATAAGCATCTGTAGCTTCCACACTTAATTGATACAGTCCACGGTATGGATTGGCATTATGTTTTTGGTAATATTCCTCCACTGCCCGTATAACAGAAACAGGCTTCTGACTTGTTGCCGCATTATCAAAATAGATAAGAGGTTTGTCATTTTTTGTATGATTAAGTAATGGAAAGTCATTCCTGAATTGATTTAACATGGCTTAGCCTCTCTTTCATATATTCTATTATTTCGTTCTGTAAGGAAGTGTATGGAATCTTACCGATGGCTGGTTCAAACCAGGCTTCTATAATCAGCTTTTTGGCAGTTACCTCATCCAGCCCCCTGGACATCATATAAAACAACTTATTCTCATCAATTTTACCGCTGTTGGCAGCATGTTTTCCTTCTACATTTTCTTCCCCGCATAAAATTAAAGGAGCTGAAACATTTTTAATCCCCGGACTAAACAATAGGGTAAATTCCCTTTCATGTCCCACAGCGCCTGCCGCTCCTTTCTTAAAATCCAGGGTACCCCGGAACACCTTCCGGCTATCATCCAATAATGCCCCATTTAGAACCATTTCACTTTTTGACAGCCTGCCAAACTGATTCACTACATAATTAAAATCGAGAGAACGGCTTTTATCCCCAAAGAATATCGTGTTAATATCCATACTACTGTTATTCCCAACTAAATCGGCATGTAACCCGGTCATTACTTTCAGGCCGCCTAATTCACCCTGTACTAAATTAATGATACCGCCTTCTGAAATCTTCGCACCAATATTATTTAAATGAATCACCTTTTCATTTAATAACTGAATCTGAATAAAATTAATAACAGCATTTTCCCCTGCCATCAAATAAGTTAACCCTCCATGAAACCCCGGACATTCTTCCTTGGAACGATAAACCATCACTACCGTAATCTCACTGCCAGCTTCTGCTATCATATAATTCAAATCTACAACTGTAGAATCATCCTCATCCAAATTATACTCTAAATAAACCGGCTCTTCTATACGCATACCGGATGGTACCCTTACAGATATACCGCTGTTTTTACATTCCTTAATAAAATCAACTGCCTCTGCACCCATACCTGTATCCATAGAGGGAAATATATCCATGGAAGAAAATATATCCAACTCAGAAATATCACTATTTATTGAAATATCACCCAATAATGTTGTGTTGGATTTAACCGGATTTTTAGTATACGCTTTCATATCCGGAATACTCTCCATTAAAGACGCATCATTGACCTTCAGCCAACTCCAGGTCCTAACCGGCAATTTATTCAAATTATTCAATTTTAACTTCATAACTCAACCTCCTTTTCAAATCAGGGTACTCTCGGAAACTCTCATAGCATGTATTTACTGATATTTTAGAGGCTGTCGATAAAATTCCACCTCCATTTTCGTGATATCATAGGTATGTTTTTACGCAGACCGTCTGAGCAAAGCGAGGGAAAATCTTTTAACAAAGATTGCAAGCAAAAACATACCTATGATATTGCAAAAATGTTCACAACCTGATATTCAGCATATGAAATACCTTCATCGCCTAAATTTCCAAAAAGCCTATCCAATGCTCCCTTCCATCTCCAGCTGTATTAAGTGATTCATCTCAACTGCATATTCAAGCGGAAGTTCCTTCGCAATAGGTTCTGCAAATCCGTTAACAATCATCGCTCTTGCTTCTGTTTCATTCATACCCCGGCTCATCAGATAAAATATGGTATCGTCACTGATTCTTCCTATTTTGGCTTCATGTCCTACATCAACTTCATCATTACGTATATCCATAACCGGTATGGTATCAGAACGTGAATTACCATCTAACATCAGGGATTCACAGGATACGGAGGATTTGCTGTAACTTGCTTCCCTGTCTATCTTTACCGAACTGCGGAAAGTACACCAGCCCCCGTCTTTTGATATGGATTTAGCATTCATATGGGAGGAGGTATGAGGTGCTTTGTGGACAACTTTAACCCCGGTGTCCAGATTCTGTCCTTTTCCCGCGAAGGTGATACCGGTATATTCCATCTTGGAAAATTCTCCTTTTAATATACTCATAGGATAAAGATAGGAAACGTGGGAACCAAAGGAACCTGAAACCCATTCAACAGACCCGCCTTTTTCTACTAATGCTCTTTTCGTGTTTAAATTGTACATATTCTTAGACCAATTCTCGATGGTTGAATACCTTAACCTGGCATTTTCACCTATGAATAATTCTACACACCCGGCATGAAGATTGGCTACGTTATATTTTGGAGCGGAGCAGCCTTCTATAAAATGAAGGGTGGCACCTTTGTCTACTATAATTAAAGTATGTTCAAATTGCCCTGCACCCGGTGCATTGAGTCGAAAATAAGACTGCAATGGTATCTCAACAGATATACCGGGTGGTACATACACAAAGGAACCTCCTGACCAAACAGCACCATGCAGTGCTGCAAATTTATGATCTTCCGGTGTTACTAGTTTCATGAAGTGTTCTCTGACCATCGCTTCATGTTCACGCATTGCACTTTCCATATCCGTATAAATAACACCTAAGCTTTTAACTTCTTCCCGTACATTATGATAAACCACCTCTGAATCATATTGGGCACCCACACCGGCTAAAGATGTCCTCTCCGCCTTTGGTATACCCAGCCGGTCAAACGTATTCTTAATTTCCTCGGGCACATCATCCCAGGATGCTTTCATCTTAGTGCCCGGGCGTACATAAGTAACAATATCATCCATATTTAGTTCGTCTAAACTCGGACCCCACTTCGGAAGTTCTAAGTTATTATATGTTTTTAATGAGTTCTGCCTGAATTCACGCATCCATTTCGGATCATTCTTTTCAAGGGATATTGTATTCACTATTCCGAAGGTAAGTCCTCTTTCTGTTAAAAAGGAAGGTTTTGTCTGATCTTTGATATCATAGATTGTGCGGTCTATATCTTTAACATATGTTTTATTTTTATCTGAACTATCCATTTTGACTACCCCTTTCACTCTAACTCTGAAGGTATGAATTTCTGGAACCCGAAATTATTTACCTGCTTGATTAAGGATGCATCTCCTGATTTAATGATTTTACCGTTTTGCAGTATATGCACCTGATCGACCGGTAAAAATTCTAATATTTTTGTATTATGGGTAATTATAATAAGGGAATTTTTTTTATTCTTAAATGCCTCTACCCCTTTTGATACTATTTTTACGGCATCTACATCCAATCCGGAATCAGTTTCATCTAAGATTGCCAGTTTAGGATCCAGCATAAGCATCTGCAGGATTTCTGATTTCTTCTTTTCCCCTCCGGAAAATCCTACATTCAAATATCTTTTCGCATAATCCTCATCCATATTTAAGGTTTCCATCGTTTTAAACAGTTCCTTTTTATAGGCCAATACCCGTAATGGTTTACCGCTAACCGCTGTTCTGGAGGTTCTAAGAAAATTCTCGAGAGTAACCCCTGACAATTCTTCCGGATTTTGAAAAGATAAGAAAATGCCTTTCTTGGCCCTGGCATCCGCTTTTTCCTGTGTGATATCCTCATCTTCAAATAAAATGTTTCCTTCCTTTATCAAGTATCCCGGATGTCCCATAATGGCATAACCTAAGGTGGATTTACCTGCACCGTTCGGCCCCATAATTACATGTACCTCCCCTTCATTAACGGATAAATTTAAGTTATTTAATATGATTTTATCTTCTGCACATACTTTCAGATTTTTTATTTCTAATATTTTTTTTGACATCTCTCTACCCTTTTTCCTTTCTGTATAGACCATTCCATGGATTTTATATTGATAAATAGCCCTTGATTCCCATTAGATCAATTTCTGTCAGGTTAATTCCTACTATTTTAATTCCCATTATAATACTCGGATATAATTAATGCAATAGTATAATCAAAAAAACTTTTGATAGCGTCTGATTTGATTAAAAACTGACTTTTATTCATCTAACAGTATACTATTTCGAAAATAAGCAAAACCTATTGTAAAATAATTTCTTGGACTTTCAGATTTATACAGATTATAATAGAAAATAAACGTAAAGAAATGGGCTTAAGCAGCATTGCCTAAGACCAGGGGTTGTATTAATTTTAAAAATGGAGTTGCACAAAAACATGTATTTTATAACAACTCCATTTACTCACCAGCAACTACTATTTTCCGTCATAATTGATGGGATTGGATTTTTCGTGTCCGGCCTTTGCCTTCCCCTGGATTTCAGGTACTGGTTTTACATCATTTTTAGGAACATGCATACTTTCTTTGCCTTCTGTTCCATGGGGTTCCCTAGGATCCGGACGTCTCATTCCCGCTTTTGCCATAAGTTTAAACCTCCCTTAAACATCATTGTTTTTAGTGGATTGTTTTTTCGCATTTCTGTTCTGATTTTGATTTTCACGCGTTATGGGAGTTTGTCCATTGGCTTTTTTCATTCTTGCTTTCTTATTATCTGGCTGACTATCTTTGGGCATATTTGGTCACCTCATATATAATTTATTAATCTTTACACCTTAAGTATGTTCCAGATGCTAAAAGCATATTCATAGAATATTTAGTTTTAAATGCTCGGCTTCTTATCTGTAAAATATTACAAATTCAATTCATTGGTCAACTTGATTTTATCATTAATTATATTACTTTCAAAAATTATAAAAGCGAATTTGGGTTAATCTTGCCAGAAAGGTATAAAAGCAGTAAGATATAAATATCATTAAAAACAAGCTATGGGCATTTCCGAAAGTACTCAGGCATTAAAAGGAGGTTGTTATATGAAATTAGTTATTATCAGACATGGTGAAAGTGAATGGAATAAATTAAATCTGTTTACGGGTTGGAAGGATGTGGAGCTTTCTAAAAAAGGCAGGGAAGAAACCATGGAAGCCGGAAAACTATTAAGAGAAAATTCATTTGATTTTGATATTTGTTATACTTCTTACTTAAAAAGAGCAATTCATACCTTAAATTATATCCTGGACGAAATGGACTTAGCCTGGCTGCCAGTCATTAAATCCTGGAAGTTAAACGAACGCCATTACGGAGTCCTTCAGGGTCTGAATAAATCTGAAACTGCTATAAAGTATGGGGATGAACAGGTTAAGATCTGGAGGCGTTCTTTTGATGTCCGTCCGCCCAGATTATCTGAAGAGGATGAACAAAATCCCCAGAATCAATTACAATACCGGGAATTTGATAAGCACCAGCTTCCTTTGTGTGAAAGTCTTAAGGATACTATAGACCGGGTGATACCCTATTTTAATGACGTAATTAAAACAGATATGCTGGTAGGAAAAAGGGTGTTGATTGCAGCACATGGTAATTCCATCCGTTCCCTGGTTAAATATCTGGAAAATCTTTCGGAAGTAGAAATTATAGACGTAAATATTCCTACGGGTATACCCTTAGTTTATGAATTTGACTCTGATTTCAAAGTTATAAATAAATATTATCTTGGAAATCAGGACGCGATAAAAGCCCAGATGGAGCAGGTCGCAAAACAAGGAAAAGCTGTTGTACTTTAGTTTTTGACTGATTTTAGTATCAGAATCATTCTATTTTCATATAATAACTAAAAAGAATAAAGGGTGAAATTATAATGTTATTTAACAACAACATTTTATCCAACTGTAAAAATCAAATCAGTGTATTCAATATTTTCCGTAAGTTATGGGAACAGCATGTATTTTGGACCAGAACATTTATTATTAGCACCGCCTCTGATCTTGGTGACCTGGAACCGGTTACAGAGAGGCTTCTTCGTAATCCTGCTGATTTTGCCTATGCGCTGAAGAATTTTTATGATGTTGAAAAAGCAGGAACCTTTGAGTCATTATTAAAAGAACACCTTTTAATAGCTGCCAGCTTAGTAAACAATACCAAAAACAGTAAAGCGGAGGCTGCCTATGAAGATAGAAGGAAGTGGCACAAAAATGCAGATGAACTATCTGTATTCTTAAGTGAAATAAATCCCCACTGGTCTTCCAGGCAATTCCGTTCCCTCATTTATGACCATCTTAAACTGACCGAAGACGAAGCTGTATACCGGCTTAATGGAAATTATGCTTCTGATACAGCTTTGTTTGATTCTATCGAAGCACAGGCTATGCAGATGGCTGACTTTATGGCATATGGAATTTTAAATCAATTCTTTTTAAATCCGGTCAATACCAGACAGCAATATTGAACATAGTTTTATAAACTATTTTAGGGCTGTTGCAAAATAGCTGTGAACATTCTTTAAGACAGAATTGTGTATACTAAGAAGTTATTGATACTATTTTGCAGCTGCTCTGATTATTCCATAATTAATCTTCTCTTCCTCTTAATATTAACTAATTTAAAATCACATCATTCGTATATAAATTTATTTTTGTTAATTTATTAACAATCTTGCATATTAAATATTTTTATGATATTATACTAATATTAAATTTTAGGAGGAAAGTTATAATGGACCCAGACCCTGACGGGGATAGTATTATATTTCAGATATTAATACTAATTATTTTAACCTTAATTAATGCATTCTTTTCATGTGCCGAAATGGCAACGGTTTCTGTTAATAAAAACAAGATAAAACGATTAGCAGAATCAGGTAACAAAAAAGCTGATTTAGTTCAAAGCTTAATGGTGGAACCTACAAAATTCTTCTCAACAATTCAGGTAGCTATTACATTAGCTGGATTTTTCTCCAGTGCTTCTGCCGCCACCGGACTCTCCGAACCTTTAGGACTATGGTTAAGCAGCCTTAAAATTCCATATGGAAATCAAGTTTCCTTAATTCTTATTACCGTAATATTATCCTATTTTACTTTAGTATTTGGTGAACTGGTACCAAAAAGAATTGCATTACAAAAGACAGAAGCAATTAGTATGTTTACTGTAAAACCAATCCTGATGATATCGAAAGCCGCTTCCCCTTTTATCCGCTTATTATCTGCTTCGACCAATTTAATCATGAAAGTATTCGGATCAAAAATGGATGTAACAGAAGATATTTTATCAAGGGAAGAAATCAAGTCACTTGTGGAAGAAGGACAAGTCCATGGCATCTTGAATGAAAATGAAAAAGATATGATTAATTCTATTATTGAATTTGATGATAAACTTGCCAAGGAGGTAATGACTCCTAAAATTAATATATATGCGGTCAATATATTAGATCCTTTGGATGAATATATTGATGAGTTATTAGTAACACAATATTCCAGAATCCCGGTCTATGAAGATGACATTGATAATGTAATCGGTATTTTATACTTGAAAGATTTTATGAGGGAAGCGGTCAAGGTTGGTTATCGTAATATTGATATCAGATCCATTATGACAAAGCCATACATGGTGCCCGAAAGTAAAAATATTTATGAATTATTTAAAGAACTTCAATTATCTAAGAACCATATTGCGGTTTTAATCGATGAATATGGAGGTTTTTCAGGTATTGTTACCATGGAAGATTTAGTAGAAGAAGTAATGGGTGATATTGAAGATGAATATGATATTACAACACCTAAAATCAAAAAACTGGATAATTCAACGTATCTTATAGACGGTTTATTAACCATTGATGAATTAAACAACAAGCTGGATTTAAATATATTCTCGGATAATTATGAGACAATATCAGGATTACTGATTGATACTATGGGAGAAATTCCAAGTGATCATGACGACCGTACCATAGAAGTTGATAATCTGGTTTTTAAAATTGAAAGTGTTACTAAAAAAAGAATCGATAAAATCAAATTATATATAGGGAGTGCGGAACAAACTATATAACATGAATTAAACTGCTTGATACGATAATCTTACTTTTACATGAACAAGAGGCTATAGCAAATCAAACTATTTGCTATAGCCTCTATTATTTTGAATGACCCCTCCGTCTTCTGCATTGGTAAAGAATAATGCAAAACTATGCTTATTTTTTACCTACAGCAGTTTCGATGAAATAGCTTCCGTAGTTCTTGTCTTGTTATCCCTGGATTGGTTATAATGCTTTACAAAATACTGCATATACAAAACTTCTAATAAGTACAGCTGTACTATGGAGGTTGATGATGCACCTCCATCAAGGGGACCTTCATTCGATCCGCATAATAAAACGACATCTGCCTGATTTGTCATAGCCGTTTTTGCAAATCTTGTAATGCAGATTGATTTGCAGGCATTTTGCTTAGCAAGTTTGTGTACTTCAATCATGTCTTTTGTGGAACCGGAATAAGAAAAAATAATTGCTAAATCCCTGCTGTCAAGAAGAGCTGCTGCCATACACTGCATATGGCAGTCAGCTACAAATTCCACATTAGGAAGTATTCTCATGAATTTTTGCTTTGCTTCCAAAGCAATTACACCGGAGGAGCCAATTCCAAAGAAATGTATTCTCCTTGCCGCGGAAATCAGGTCAACCGCTTTTATAATTGCGTTAAAATCCAGTAAATTAAAAGTTTCATTCAGAGCTGCTATATTGGTAGACAATGTCTTTTTGCAAACTGTTTTTACATCATCTTCCAGTTCAATCGTACCGGCAATTGCATTGTTTACACCTTTTTTACCCGCAATATCCTGAGCCAGCAACATTTTAAATTCCTGATATCCATTCAACTTTAAAGCTTTACAGAATCGGAATACCGTTGTATCCCCTACGCCGCACATTTCTGCCAAATCAGTTATAGAGGTATACAGCACCTTCTGCGGATTTTCAAAAACAAAATCTGCAACCATTTTTTCAGATTTGGTGAATTTGGCATAACTGCCCTCTATTCTGGTATAAACTCCTTCCATAACCATACTCCTTTTATTCTTTTGAGTACTCCCGGAAACTCTCACAGCCTGCTTTTACTGATATTTTAGTTTACGAAAGTACTCTCTTTACTATTTATTTCATCTACGAATCGTTTCGTTATATCCATGGGACGTGTAATCGCTGTTCCTACCACTGCTGCATATGCGCCGCAATCCAGTGCAGTTCTTAACTGTTCCGGAGTCCATATTCCTCCTTCCGCTATAACAGGAATATTTAAATCTCCCGCAAGCTGTTTCACTAATTCGAAATTAGGAAGCAACGTCCCTTTTGTATCTTCCGTATAGCCGCATAAAGTAGTTCCGACCAGATCAAACCCTATCTCTACAGCATGGATAGCGTCTTCGTAAGTAGAACAGTCTCCCATAAACAACATATCGGGATACTTATTACGTATTTGATTAAAAAAATCATCCAAACTTATTCCATACGGTCGTAAACGATTTGTTGCATCTAATGCTATAATATCTGTATTGCTTTCCACAAGTCCATCTATAGCTTCTACCGTAGGTGATATATAGACTTCACACGCCGGATGTACCTGTTTATAAAGACCGATTACGGGTAACTTTACTGTCTTTTTAATTTCAATAATATCTTCAGGAGTATTCGCCCGAATTCCACAGGCACCTCCAAGCTCTGCTGCATATGCCATTCTAGACATAATATAGGAGCTATAAAGCGGTTCATTACTTAATGCCTGGCAGGACACAATTAATCCACCTTTTATTCTTTTAAGAATCCCATCGTTTTTAATCATAGCTTGAACTCCCCTGATTTTTTAAGTTATTAGACATTATCTACTTAATTTTACCCTTTTTCCCCTTTTATTACAATAGAAATCATTTTAGTTTTTTGTTTTAATAGACTCAAAGCGAAAATAAAATATATTTTCTTTTATTTCTAAAAACATTTTTCTTTTTTCAAATGATATATAATATTTATATAATTGTCAATGGATTATTACATCATATTTATGCATATCTTACTTTGATTTGAAAATAATTTTTATTTTAACTTGATTTTTAAATTAGAAGTAATATACTGTTATTAAATCATCCGAAGCAGAATTGAAAGGTACAGGTGTAAAAATGAATTTAATTAAAGCAAGTGATTATAGTGATTTAAGTAGAAAAACAGCAAATGTTATCTCGGCCCAGGTAATATTAAAACCCAACTGTATATTAGGTCTGGCAACCGGTTCTTCTCCCATTGGAACCTATAAACAGTTAATTGAATGGTATCATAAGGGTGATATTGATTTCTCCAAAGTAACAACGGTCAACTTAGATGAATACTGTGGTTTATCACCGGATAATAATCAGAGTTACCGTTATTTTATGGATCATAATCTATTCACTCATATTAATATTGATAGAAAAAATACGAATGTCCCTAATGGTTTAGCTAAGGATTACGAAGAAGAATGCCTTCGATACGACCATTTAATTTCCGAACTGGGCGGTATTGATTTACAACTTTTAGGAATCGGACGTAATGGTCATATCGGTTTTAACGAACCTGATGTTTCTTTTGAAAAAACTACCCATATTGTTAATTTAGATGAATCTACAATTAAAGCAAATGCAAGATTCTTCGATACAATCGATGAAGTTCCCAGAAATGCAATTACTATGGGAATCAAATCAATTATGCAGTCCAAAAAAGTATTGTTAATTACCAATGGTCAGGATAAAAAGGATATTATGGAGAAAGCCTTACATGGCCCTGTAACTCCGGATGTACCTGCATCCATACTGCAGTTCCATCCCGATTTAACTGTTGTATATTGTTTTGAATAGGAGGCAGTTATGCTATATAAAAACGCAGAAGTCTTTATTGACGGAAAATTTCAATATGCGGATTTTGAAATAGAAAACGGACGTTTCAGTACAGTCCGGTCACGTATAGGCTCATTAAATGAGGAATCCGATATTAATCCTTCCTCCGATAAAAACCAATCCACCTGTGAGCCCGGAATGGATCCCGCGGCTGCTTGGGACTGTTCGGGTAAACGTATTATTCCGGGATTCATAGAACTTCACTCCCATGGTTGCATAGGTTATGATTTTACCACTGCCGGATCCGACGGTATTGAGAAGATGTGCGGATACTATGCTAAAAATGGGATTACATCCATATTGGCAACAACAATGACAATTGATTATGAAATCTATAAAAAAGCTATGCAACATATAAAAGAAAAAATGGAAAACCAGACGAATGGAAGCAGAATCATCGGTATTAACATGGAAGGCCCATTTCTGGGTGCAGATAAGAAAGGTGCCCATGATGTCAGATATCTCATGCCGATTGATGAAGAAAAATATACGGAATTAAATGAATTATCCGGAGATAATGTACGCATCATTGACCTGGATCCTAATTTAGCAGGATCCATTGAATTCATTAAAAAGCATAGTAAAGGTAAGGTTATATCCTTAGCCCATACAAGTTGCGATTATGATCTGGCAGCAAAAGCAATTGATGCCGGGGCGACGCATGTTACCCATTTATTTAATGCTATGAATGGTTTACATCACAGACAGCCCGGTTTAGTTGGTGCGGTTTCAGATTTCAATGTTCATGCAGAATTAATCTGTGACGGAATCCATATACATCCGGCAGTCATCCGTCTGATGTATAAAGTAGCTCCAGATAAACTGATCCTTATATCAGATTCTATGAGTGCTGCAGGTTTAGATGACGGAATCTATGAGCTTGGAGGTCAAAAAGTATATGTAAAGGAAGGAAAAGCGACTTTAGAAGACGGTACCATAGCAGGTTCTACCACCTCAATCTATAAAGCATTTAAAAATGCTATTAAATTTGGGATTCCAGTTGAACATGCTATTCTTAGTGCAACTTTAATTCCTGCAAGGGCAATTAAGGCAGACCTTGACATCGGTTCCATTGCTGTCGGTAAAAAGGCTGACTTTATTATCATGGATCAGGATTATAACATAGAAAAAGTTTTTAGGGACGGTTCCTGCTTAGAATAATAATTCCATTATATATTATTAAATTCCATAAAAACAGGTACCGTATTCATAAGTATATTTATGATAAACTTTTTTGAATGCGGTACCTGTTTATATTAAGATATTCGTATATGACCTGCAGCACTTTTGTAATCATATTTTATAGTGATCTTCAAAGTGACATGATTTTTAAATTACATCACTATATTTAACACAAGTAATTCAATTAATCCGACTGCCCAGGCAATTGTTGTTGTTACGGACCATACACGGATCTGCTCTTTTGTTTCTGTTATACCGCTTAACCGATTCACCACCCAATAAAAACTGTCGTTAAAATAAGAGAAAAATAAAGCTCCAATACATGCTGCAAATGCTCCCAATAACATATTACCGCCTGCGGCTTCAACAATCGGGGCTTGTTATACCAGCAGCAGTAATCATAGCTACGGTTCCGGAACCCTGTACGAAACGTACCAGTGTTGCGATAATAAACGGTAGAAGTATAACCGGAATAGACGTTGCTGCAATTCCATTCGCAATATAATCACCAACACCGGCAACTTTTAAAACCTGCCCTAAAGCACCGCCGCCGCCAGTAACAAAGATAATAACACCGGCAGATTTCATGCTGTCTTCTAACGCACTGATAACGTCTTTACGTGAAACGGAAATAGTTAATGTATAAATGGATATCATTAACCCAATGGCTACTGCAATAATTGGTTTGCCCAGGAAAATCAATATACCGTAAATTCCTGTACTATTAGTTTCCGAGAATGCTCAATATCTACTTACCCCATTCATTCATGAAATTTTTAGAATACTTTACCCCCAATAGAATAGCTTCCACCATGCTGATTTCACTTGCGATGCCTTTTCCTGCTATATCCAATGCCGTTCCATGATCTACTGAAGTCCGTAGAATCGGCATTCCCCCCGTTATTGCTATGGTTCTTTCAAAATCCAATGTTTTTGTTGCTATATGACCCTGATCATGATATAAGGATAATACACTGTTAAATCGTCCCTTCAGAGCTAAATGGAAAACAGAATCAGCGCCAATAGGGCCAACCACATTGCAGCCCTCCGCCTGTAGTTCTTCTACTGCGGGTATTACATGAATCACCTCTTCGTTACCGAATAAACCGTGTTCCCCGCTGTGGGGATTCAGTCCTGCAACAGCCATGGTTCCTTCCGTCACGCCCAGTTTCGTTAACACCTCCTTACATCTCTTAACATAATCTTTAATTCTATCCTTAGTAATTAATTCACAGGCCTGTCTTAAAGATACATGCCGTGTTAAAAAGAAAACTCTCATCCCATGTACTTCAAACATGGTAAGCGGATCTTTTGTACCGGTTAATGCGCCGAAAATCTCTGTGTGACCGATATAATTAATCTTTCCTGCCTTTAATGATTCTTTGTTAATCGGAGTTGTAGCTACTGCTGCCACTTCTTTATTATTGGCAAGCCCTATACTTTTTTCAATATATTCAAAAGCTGCTTTTCCGCACATACCACTTACTTCTCCAATTTTAAATTCCTCCATGTCTACATTATCAAGATCAATTAAATTCAGAATTCCTTTTTCATACACTCCTTCCCCCGGATGGTTTATAGTATTTACTTTTATTGGAATCCCAGTAAACCGGATGGCATTTTCTACAATTTTCTTATCTCCAATCACTACACAGCGCGCGGCCTCAAATACCTGCTTGCCGGCTATTGATTTTACTACAATTTCCGGTCCTATTCCTGCAGGATCCCCTAAAGGAACTGCGATCAATGGTTTTAACATGTGTAACATCTCCTTTTTATTCATTTTCTGGCTGTTATAATAAATGCCTTATATATAAAGTTTTTCTTTTAAATAACGGATACATAGGTTCATTGCATTTTTATCTCCAGCCATGCCTCCTTTGGTAATCACTTTGAGCCCGTCAAACTCACCGGCTATAAACTCACCATAAGCCGCTAAGGGTACTACTTCATCCAACAATCGGATACTTGCGGTTTTAAATCTTCTGCTTACAGCAACTGTTATGTCACCCCCGCTGGTATATAAACCTTTAAAATCCGGGTTTTTACTGAGTAGGAGGTAAGTTATTTCTGCAAGGGAATCATTGATTAAATTACATACCTCTTCCGAAGTGCACTGTAAAACTTCAGCATATTCAGATAAATTTAACCGATTCTGTGGTAGAATGCCATCACCGATTGCGGTACAGATTTCATACTCCTCACAATTCGCAAGTATTTCCTGCACTACTCTTTCGATTTCCTGACGTCTTCTCACTGCACTTTCAACCAATTCTTTTGTATTTACATATACCTGTAATACTTTTTGCGCCAGGAATAATTCATCTAACTGAGTTTTCGCAACCGCATTTACACTTCCTACCGTAGCTATTACTTTATATTTACTATTCTGCTCTCTTGGAGCAATTAGTTTTCTGGTAATGGTAGCAGTAAAACTGCCCGGGTCTACTGCAATAAACTTAACGCCGCTTTCAATAACACCATCCGCTATCATATCCAGATCCTCCTGGGAAATACAGTCAAATACTATAATACGATAACCTTCTTCCTTAAATTTTATAATCTGGTCTGCAAGATGTTTTTTCCCCAGCATAATATCCTTTATAAATAGGGAAGCTACCGGATAAGCAGACTGGTTACTGATTATATCCCGTGCAAGGGATGTATTAACCGGAGTTTTCGGATCTATGGCAGCCTCCGTTTTATGTAATGGGATAGTATTGACAAGCATATATCCACCCACCAGAATACGGTTAGCCTGAGGGAAACAGGGCACTACCATGGCTAGGGCCCCATTATTTAACGAATCTAACAGTGCATCTGTTTCACTGCCCAGATTACCTCTTAACGTACTATCAATTCTTTTAGAATAAACAAGTACCTTCTCATTTTTCAGTAAGTTAGCCACATTAAATACCCTATTATAAGCAATAGAGGGATCTGCTGCCCTGCTGTCAGTAGGATACACGATACAGTCACTTTCCGATATCTCACTTAATTCAAGCCTTTCTGTATTCATAACTGTATACGTATTATAATTATTTTTTTTCAGCAGTACACCGGTTGCATTTGCACCTGTTAAATCATCTGCAATAATTACACATTGGGGCATATTAACTCCTCCTATACAACGATCATATTTATTTTCATCTGTTTCACTTTTAATTCTTCCTCTGTACTTAAAACCTTATTCGTTACAACACCTGTATAATCCGATAAATGATTAATCCTCATTAATGCCTGTCTTCCAAATTTTGTATCATCTACTGCAAGGTAGGCCCGGATGGAATTTTTGCAAATTGTACGTTTTAAAACTGCTTTATTCAATGTGGGTGTTAAAACATTGAATTTATCATCAATAGACATGGCACCTAAAAAAGCAATTTCTGTCCGGATATCCTCCATCATTTGATTGGCGAAAGCTCCCACCATACTGCCGGTCGATTTTTGAACATTTCCGCCGCATACCATGATACGAGCATCGGATTCCATTAAAACACGGGCTATTTCCAGATCATTTGTAATAACTGTAATAGCAGGTATATTTTGAATTCGTTTTGCTATTTCATAGGTTGTCGTTCCGGCATCTAAAAAGACCGCATCCCCCTTTTTAACAAAACCTGCACATTTATCCGCAATTTTAATTTTTTCATCAATTTGTAAAGTCCGCTTTTCCGTATATGAAACTTCTTTTTTGATAATTGCTCCGCCATGACACCGTTCAATTATTCCGTCCTGTCTTAGCTTTTCCAAATCCCTGCGTATAGTCATCAGACTGACATCTAATACTTTGGCCAGTTCTTCAACCTGAACAATTCCTGTTTCACTTATCATCTGAATAATTTTAGTATGTCTTTCGGCAGCAAGCATAACAGCAACCACTCCTTTATGTTATAAATTGTTTGTTAATTATCTATTTTGTTTGCTTGTGTAACAATAATATAATTTATTTTTAAAAACGTCAACAATATCGAATGATTTGTTCGTTTTTAATAAAATAGAAATAATTTTAAATTGTTTTCAAACATTCATTTCTAATAATATTAATAATTTCTCTAAATTTGTAAAGTTTTATGTATTTTAAATATTCGCTTAAAATGCATAAATTGTTTATAATCGCACATGCTAAACCATGTTATAGAGTACTCTTGGAAACTTTGAGAGTTTACTCTTAAAATGAAAGGAGGAATTAAAATGGATAGTAATCCAAGTATTCAGTGTATTGTTTCTGAGTGCAGATATCATGCAGGCAAAGACGATTATTGTACTCTTGACAAAATCTCAGTAGGAAGAGTTGAGTCTGTTTCATCTAAATCCGAAGATACAGACTGCGAATCTTTTATAGCTAAAGATAAGACATTCTAATTATCTCATAGGTAACAAAAAACAATAACTCACTATAATTAAGTTGTATATTAATAAAAAATAACCGGAATGTTCCTTCACCTATATTGCCTGAAAGAACATTCCGGTTATTTTTTACTTATAAGATTAAAGCCTTAACTGCCCCATTGTTTAATCATCTGCATGTTCGCTATAATGATGAGCCTGCTCTAACATCATATCCTTTACTTTCATGAGACGTATCTGGGTACTTCTTTCATTCTCATCCAGTTTCATCTTAATATATTTAATATTTTCCTGCATTTCCGGTATCATGACATGTTCCAGGGCGTTAACACGTCTTCTGGTTTTTTCAATTTCTGCAGCCATTAACTGACATGCTTTTTCGCATTCTGCCAACCGTAACATTTCAGGAAGGATATCCTGCAGGGATTTTATGGCACCGTCTAAGTCACTGGAAGTAAATGCAAATCCATAAGGATAAATGTCATTGACATCCGGTGTCTTTGTTTTATATTCAAAAACCGGTATGTCCACACTCATTACATTACGGGTATGGGCATCCAGATAAACCTCTTGTTTGGGTGCCATTAATGCAACATTTAACACTTCGTCCTCCATCCCTGCACGGGCTAAACACAAGTTTTTATTCGCAGCAATTATCATTTTTTCAACTTTTTCACGTAATGTCTTGTTTTCGCGTACCAGGTCAAGGAATTGACGCATCAGCTCATCCCGTTTATCTTTTAAGAGTTTATGGCCACGGACCGCAGTTGTTAATTTCTTCTTAAGCCTGGTAAGTTCCATACGTGTCGGGTTAATATGTGCCTTAGCCATGATAAGCACCTCCTTCCAAAACCCTCATAATTTCAGCTTCCATTACAGCAATGTGCATGGTTTTCTGCAAATCATATTTGTAATGTCTACTTACCATAATATTGATCCAGGAATTCATCCTTAATTCTCTTAAGCTCTGTTCGCGGAAGTATGGATAATAATTTCCAGCCAAGGTCTAAGGTTTCTTCAATATTTCTATTGGTCTGATATCCCTGGGATACATATTCCTGTTCAAATGCATCGGCAAACTTGGCATATAATTTATCAATATCTGTTAAAGCTGCCTCTCCTAATACCACCATTAATTCTTTTGCTTCTTTTCCCCTTGCATAAGCCGCAAATAATTGGTTCATGGTATTGGCATGATCTGCACGGGTTTTCCCTGCGCCAATACCTTTGTCCTTAAGACGGGAAAGGGATGGTAATACATCAATCGGAGGTGCAACACTTTGCCGGTATAACTCGCGGCTTAAAATAATCTGTCCTTCCGTAATATATCCGGTGAGGTCAGGAATAGGATGGGTTTTATCATCTTCCGGCATGGTTAAGATAGGAATCATGGTAATACTTCCGGCCTTGCCTTTCTGGCGTCCTGCGCGTTCATATAAAGAAGCTAAGTCCGTATACATATAACCCGGATAACCGCGCCGTCCCGGTACTTCTTTACGTGCAGCAGAAACCTCACGTAAGGAATCGGCATAGTTTGTAATATCTGTTAAGATTACAAGGACATGCATGTCCTTTTCAAATGCCAGGTACTCAGCTGCTGTCAGTGCCATACGGGGGGTGGCGATACGCTCTACCGCAGGATCATTGGCCAAATTGACAAACATAACCGTACGGTCGATTGCACCGGTCTGACGGAAGCTTTCCGTAAAGAAATTAGCTTCCTCAAAAGTGATGCCCATAGCGGCAAATACTACGGCAAAAGGTTCACTGGTACCACGGACCTTGGCCTGTCGTGCTATCTGGGCAGCCAGTTCTGCATGAGGCAGACCGCTTGCAGAAAAGATAGGGAGCTTTTGACCACGGACTAAGGTATTTAATCCGTCAATTGCAGATACCCCGGTCTGAATAAATTCCTGGGGATAATTTCTTGCAGCAGGATTCATTGGCAGACCATTAATATCCATACGTTTTTCCGGTAATATATCCGGTCCTTTATCGATTGGACGTCCCAGTCCGTCAAATACACGGCTTAACATGTCATCCGATACGCCAAGTTCCATACTACGGCCTAAAAATCTTACCTTGCTGTTGGATAAGTTAATACCGGCAGCACTTTCAAACAACTGTACCAGTGCATTGCCTTTATCAATTTCAAGTACCTTACAGCGGCGCTTTTCACCATTTGCAAGTTCGATTTCAGCCAGCTCGTTATATTTCACGTCATCAACACCATGGACAAGCATAAGAGGGCCTGCTACTTCCCTAATGGATCTATATTCTTTTGGCATTAGGATTCCTCCTTCTGTGTCAATTCATCAGTTTCACGATTTAATTGATTTAAAATGTCATCATATTCTTTGTCTATTTTATCATTGGAAATATATTTAAAACGCCCGATTTTTTCACGAACCGGCAGTTGTACCAGTCCGTCTACCTCTGCTCCTTTGTTTAACGCTTCTGAGGCAATATCAAAGTAACTAAGCACCAACTCCATCATTTTAAATTGTTTGTTCAAAGAAGTATAGGTATCTACTTCATGAAAGGCATCCTGGTGTAAAAAGTCTTCACGGATGGAACGGGCTGCTTCGAGTTTTAAACGGTCCGGAGCGGACAGGGCATCCATACCAACTAATTTAACGATTTCATCCAATTCCGATTCATCATGAAGTAAACGCATGATGCGGGCACGAGAGGGCATCCAGTTTTCATCTACCTGTGTATTAAACCATTTTCCCATGTTATCTACATACAGGGAATAGCTGGTCAGCCAGTTGATAGCAGGGAAATGACGCCTGTAAGCCAGGTTTGAATCCAATCCCCAGAATACTTTAACGATACGGAGGGTTGCCTGGGATACGGGTTCTGAAATATCACCTCCCGGGGGGGAAACTGCACCGATAACAGATAGAGCGCCTTCCCTGCCCTCTTTGCCAAGGGATATAACTCTTCCTGCCCTCTCATAAAACTGGGCAAGCCGGCTTCCTAAATAGGCTGGATAACCTTCTTCACCGGGCATTTCTTCCAGACGGCCGGACATTTCACGCAGGGCTTCTGCCCATCTGGAAGTTGAGTCAGCCATAAGTGCAACAGAGAATCCCATATCACGGAAATACTCTGCTATTGTAATTCCAACATAGATGGAGGCTTCCCTGGCTGCAACCGGCATATCGGAAGTGTTCGCTATTAAAACAGTCCGCTCCATTAAAGAATGTCCTGTTTTAGGATCTTTTAATTCAGGAAATTCATTTAAAACATCGGTCATTTCATTACCACGCTCGCCGCAGCCGATATATACCACAATGTCTGCTTCTGCCCATTTAGCCAACTGATGCTGCACAACGGTCTTACCGCTGCCAAAAGGCCCCGGAACCGATGCCACACCGCCTTTGGCAATGGGAAATAAAGTATCAATGACACGCTGTCCTGTTACTAAGGGCATGGTCGGTGACAGTTTTTCTTTATAAGGTCTTCCGACACGAACCGGCCATTTCTGCATCATAGTTACCTTTATTACTTCACCTTTTTCATTCTCTACCTGTACTACGGCATCTTCAATGGTAAAATCACCTTCCTGAACAGAAACTACCCTGCCTTTAACACCTTTGGGGATCATTATTTTATGAAGAACAATCTCGGTTTCAATCACAGTACCAATGATATCACCGGCTTCTACCGTATCACCGGTTTGTATAATCGGGGAAAAATGCCACTTTTTAGATCTTTCTAATGACGGAATTTCAACACCGCGGGTCAAATTATTACCGGTAGCATTCATGATACTTACTAACGGCCGCTGGATTCCATCAAATATACTTCCTATGAGTCCCGGTCCAAGTTCTACACTTAAGGGTGCCCCGGTGGATTCAACCGGTTCACCGGGTCCTAAGCCTGAGGTTTCCTCATAAACCTGAATAGAAGCCTGGTCACCGTGAATTTCAATGATTTCACCAATTAATCTTTGTTCACTTACACGAACCACGTCGAACATATTGGCATCACGCATACCCTCAGCAATTACTAACGGACCGGCAACTTTTTTAATCGTGCCTTTACTCATTTGCTATTCTCCTGCTTCTTTATTTATAATATAAATTAAAGTTAATTGATCTAATCGTATCCTTAATATATGTTTTAATTCCTGAAATAAATTATTGATTGAAGATGATATCGGAACCAACTGCCTGTTCCACCGATTTTTTAACACTTAACATACCCATACCTGTATTACCGGATACGCCCGGAATAGGTATAATTGCCGGCAGTCTTTCGGTACGGTATCTGTCTATTTCCGTTTCCAGTTTTACCTGAAGGGCTTCGGTTATATAAATAACGGCATATTCACCCTCGGCCAGACTTTTTAATTTCTTTGCAGCATCCTCACCGTCACTGACAGGATAGGTATCAAGTCCTAAGGCTGCAAAGCCGTAAATGCTGTCACGGTCACCTAATACTGCAACTTTATACATACATTTCCCTTAACCTTTCCTTTATTGATTCTTCCTGAAAATCATTTGATTTACCAGACAACAAGATACGGACTGATTTAATTTCATTTTCCCTGGCTAAAATGTATGCAGCCAATGGTGATAAGGTAAAGGAGTTATACTTCTGCGGCCGGATATGTCTGATAATCAGATTATCACACCATCTTTCAAAAGCAGAAGGTGATTCCTTAAGTGCTTGTACGGCATCAGAATAAGGGGTGTTTTCCAGATAATTGCATATCGTCCCTTCTCCTTCAAGTGCTGAATCGATCAGTTTATCCATGTCCAGGCTTTTACAGCCGGCAATTGCCCTTTCCAGGAATTCACGGCGTTTTCCAAGCCTGTAACTGCGTAGGGCAATTTTAATATCCGCCGCAACTACTTTAAGTTCCGCATATTCTGACAATAAATCGTTACCGGAAGCTTTACCTTTCTGATAAATAGCTTCCAGTGCTGCTTTATCGATAATAATATCACATAACCCGCTATCCCCGGTATGAAACTGTACCTGATAGGCTTCTTCCCCGCAGGAACGCATAAATACCGGTAACAGGGAAAAATCATGTTCCTGTACGGCTTTTAAAATAAGTTCCGGTTTCATAGTGCCACGGGACATAAAAATTCCCGGTACTTCCTGATTCATATATACCTGTTTAATCGCAGCTTTTAAGTTATGAAAATCATTTCCGTATAAAAAGGTATCAAATACAGATAAATCATCAACAAGTTCGCGGATCGTATCCCATGTTTTTTCACGTTCCGTAATTAACAGCTGTTCTGTTGTTTCATCACCGGTCCTGCCCCAGCCTTTATCCGAAAGCAGCCGCCTGCAATCTCCATAACTTTTGCAAGCTATAAGCTGGTCAAAAAAAGTTTTATCAAGCAATGAAAGTTCCAGGGAACGAATACGCGCTACCGCATATATATATTGGTTATCAGCCATGTTATCACTCTTCCTTTCCAGCTGGGCCTATTCAAATAGGACTTCACAAACTTTATCCTGCAAGGTTTCTTTTGCTGCGGCAAATAAAGCATCAAAGGAACAGTTTATTTCTATATCTCCATATACCAATACAAAACCGCCGTCAATATTAACCGTATCTCCCGCCGCTGTTAATACCGCCCCGTCTTTTCCTGCGAGGGAAGCTTTAAGCTTTTCATTAAATTGCTCCGGCAAGCGTTTATTATCGGAAGACGAGAACATGATTTGTCCGGTTTGTGCCAGTGCATACTTTCGGACCATTTTGATTATAATATCAAAATATTCCTTGTCCGGTAATATAATTATGGATTCTTTCGCACGGTTTATAACTTCACTGATAATTTCTTGTTTTGCATTTAATATTAATTTCTTTTCCTGTAAATTCGCGGCAGATTCTGCACGGCTTAAAGCTGACTGAACTTCCAGTTTAGAATGTTCTGCAATATCAGTGCATTTTTTTTCGCCTTCTGCACGTGCATTGGCCATAATCTCACCGGCCTGGCTTTTTGCTTTCGTAAGACTTTGGTCCGCAGCAGCAAGGGCATCCTCTTCAATATGCTTTAGTATCTTTTCTAATCCAGTCATCGTTTAACTCTCCTAACTGTTATAAGTTTAATGCGGATACTCCATTTACTGCCAACATAGATATCAGTAATGCAAAAATGGCATAGGTTTCTACCATGGCTGGGAAAATCATTGATTTACCGAATTGTTCAGGTCTTTTAGCAACTAAATTAATACTGGACACTGCTGCACGGGCCTGGCTGACAGCTGAATAATAACCTACTAAAGCCATTGGCAGGCAGGATGCCAGATATAACAGTCCTTTAGCCAGTGAAATATCGCTGCTGCCACCTAATACACCGATTTGTGATAATGTTATAAATGCAATCAGTAATCCATAAATACCTTGTGTACCGGGTAAAAGCTGCAGAATTAATACCTTACCGAATTTAGAAGGGTCTTCTGTAACAACTCCGGCAGCGGCTTGTCCTCCCATGCCAACTGCAACAGCCGATCCGGCGCCTGCCATAAGCGCTGCTAACGCTGCTCCTAATAAAGCAAATACTATTCCATATTTATCCATTGTTTCTCTTCTCCTTAAATTTGTAATATTTTGTTTTAACACTGAAAGGATTGAACATACGGCCTCCACCCTCATAAAACTTTCCGAAAAATTCAACATATTGCAAACGATTTGTATGCACATAAGCACCCAGGGCATTAATACCTAAATTTAAGGTATGTCCTAAAATGATTATTAATAAAAAGGGAATCACACTTATAACACCACCGGCTGTCATGCCGGCCATTTTATTAATAACATTACATATTACTCCGGTTGCCAGCCCAAGTGCCAATAAACGTGAATAGGATAATACATCACTTAAGTACCCGGAAATGCCGTACAATGCATATGCACCTTTTAAAAACCTCTTAAATGGGTTTCTTGATTCACGGCCATTTGTAAATACAATACCCAGGGCAGCTATCACAGCTATCAGGCCGCAACTAGTAACAACACCTGATGGAATGGATAGCGTAATTCCAAATATATCTCCTATCATCTTAGTAGATAATAAAATAATAATTGAGCAAGTCAGCAACAATAACCAAAAGATAACATCATATAACATGGATTTATAATCTTTTTTCCGTATGCATAGATAGAGCTTCATTCCAAGTCCCGCAAAGATATGAATGATTCCAAGCAGCATGGAAAATACAAGCATACGCATCGGTTCATTTACCGGGATAAACCAGATTGCAGGTATTGATATTTTATTACCAAAAAAAGATTGGGTTACTACATCTAATAAATCACCAAAATAACTGCCAAACATGACTCCCCAGAAAACGGTTGCTAAACCGCAGAATAAATACATCCTCAGGGTTCTTCTCATGCCCTCTTCTAACGTATTTTTAAATTTGATTAAGCCTATCGTACAGCCTAACGCCATGATGACCCCATATCCGGCATCGGAAAGCATCAGCCCGAATAACATATAATAAAATAACGACATAATAAAGGTTGGATCCACATCATCCTTACCAGGCGGGCTAAACGCTTCTACCGTACTTTCAAGGGGGTTGCTGAAACTATTATTATGAAGCAATACCGGCACATCTTCATCCCCTGCTGTATCAGACAGATCAATTGCCAATTCAAAATTCTGATTCAGGATATCTATACTATCTTTTACTTTCTCTTTAGGAATATAGCCGGTTAATACAAAAACCTTACTGGATTGCAATAAATGGCTTATTACCTCATATTTGTCTGCCCTCATTGTTTCATAATCCTGCAGAAAACATAAATCACTTTTTAAGCTGCCATAGGATTTAATTTCCTCTTCGGACTGGGTAATGATTGATTCAGCATTTAAAACCATATCCTGCAAAACATTCAGATATTCTTTCGCTGCTTTATCAACCTGGGATCCCGGATAGGAAAAACCAATCGACCTTAAAGCTTCCGATACAGCTTCAGACTTACCCTTTAAACAAAGGATAAAAATACAGGTCTGGTCTCTTGAAGCGCTGATTATTTCCACATTAAGAGGGGAAAGGTCAGCTAACTTTCCATAAATCATCTCTAACGTCCACATATCAGGCAAAGTACCTATAAAACCGCTGGTGGATTTAGTCCCTGAAAAGTTCAGTGGAATGTCAAATCCCATCCATGGTGACAATAACTCTGCCTGGGCCTGCAGCCTGAGAATTTCCGCTTTATTCTCAGCTATGATTTTAGCCAGTGAATTTATACGGATAGCCGTTTGTATTACAGAACTATATATCGTTTTAAACTCATCATAAACTTCATCGGCTATTTCCGTTCTTCCGTTTAATGCAGCTAAAACAGATTTCTTTTCCGGAACATATTGTTCGAGAATGACAAGAGCTTCCTTCGCAGTACTCCTGTTTTTCTCCAATGCATTTTCTGCCGTTGAAACGTCTGATTTGTGGAATACACTATCCTCAGGTATTACATCGTTAATTTCAATAACTCCGCGGCGCTGTAATAATTCTAATATCGGCTTCCGTTCTTTTTTAAGGGCACATATACAAATACGCTGCATTTGCAGCACTGCCATATAGCAAACACCTCCTTTGATTTTTGGTCTGTAAAGAATAATCCTGCCCGTGTTACAATTGGGGTTAAATTACTTCAGAAAGAACAAGATCGATTGCGGCCTGCTCTTTGCTTTTAACAATTTCTTTCAACAAAAGTATTTCTTTTTCTGCCTTTTGTACAGCAGTTACCGTAAGCTCTGACCCCTGAAGCTGCACTTGTTCTAAATCTTTTTCCGCTTTAACAAGGATTTCCCTTATCATGGAAGAAATTAATGATTTTGCATCTTCATTCGCCTTTTGAATAATCGCTTCTGCTTGAAAGGATGCCTCTTTTTCTAACCTGGCAGCCTCCTGTTCAGCCTGGCGGACAGCCTGCACTATTTCAATAGCCACATTTTCACCTCCAATTACATTTTGGTAATTCATAGTTACCTTAAGTACCCTATTATATACAAATAACAATAAGACTACTATTGTTAATTATACCTGAAATTAGAATTTACTAAATTACAATAATTTACTCTGTTTTTCCTGATCTTCTATTTTAATTGTTTTCCAAATCTTTTCTTTATAAACAGAAAAGCGGTTACTATAACAATTACTCCTAATATAACGATTGTAATCTTAGTGTATACATCTGTACCTTCTACTATCTTCTCCCAGGAAGAACTTGCAGCTGCTCCTAAATATACCAATACGGTATTCCAGATTAAAGACCCTGTAGTTGTCAGTATTAAAAATAATCCGAATTTCATATTAGCCATACCAGCCGGTATGGATATTAAACTACGCACAATTGGAATACAGCGGCAAATAAATACCGTACTTTTCCCTTTGCTGTTAAACCATTCACAAGCTTTAAATACATCTTCTTTCTTAAAATGCAGAATCCGACCGGTTTTTCCATCTAGAATTATTCCTAATCTTTCCACTGAAAGAATGTTACCAACACCATATAAGACACAGGCTCCTAATAAAGAACCGCCTGTAGAAGCAATGATAACTCCTAAAACTTTAAGTTCTGTATAGGTTGTCATAAATCCGCCGAACGTCAGGATAACTTCTGAGGGTATAGGCGGAAATATATTTTCTAATGCAACTAATAATATAATTCCCAGATAACCAAACTGATCCATAAAATCAACTATCCAATCCTGCATTTCAATCTCCTTGAATCCTAATTATGCCTATTAACTCTGTATTACAATTATATTGTATAAAATCACATTTTACAACCATGATTTTGTCCAAAATTTGTTAAATTTTTAACATTTTTTTCTATGTTTTAAGATATATTCCCATTATAGAATTATTCATATGGGCAAATACTATTCATGTAATACAGTACCGAATTGTAAAATTTATGAAATGCAATTATGTTTTGAGTGATAAAAAAATCCACCAGGCTAAGAGAGGAGTGATTATATGAATAAGGCGCACTATAACGTATCCGGATTAATAAATGGACAAATTAAAACACAGGTAAAGAATGTACTACATGATATTGAAGGCATAAATACAATTGATGTGGATCTTGTAAACGGTTCCATTGAAATCGGTTATAATGATTCTGTTGACACAAAAAAAATAATACAGGGAATTGAACGTGTCGGCTGTAAAATCGAAGGACAAAGAGTTTTCTAAAGCAAACTCTCGCGCCGAGCGCGGTCGGCAAAGCCGACATATTCTTTTCGCGCGAGTGTGCCTCCTGCCAGGATGGCTTTTTGTGCAATAGGACGCAATTTC
>JBAVPE010000079.1:0-7624 GCA_049692775.1 Anaerocolumna sp.
AGCGAAGCGAAAGTCACAGAAAACCAGAGAATTGCCGCGCCAAAACGCTGTCTTTGCGTTTTGTGTGCATCGCGAAGCGTGTTATTGTTCACAACACTGCTGTTTTTGCAGGGGAGTGAACAGTAACTAGTTTCCGCCTCCTACTCGATTATTATAAACAAAGCTATTGAATTTGACTGTGCTTTGTGATAATATAAAAAAAACAAAACATCATATAACGTTATATATACAGCCCAACTAAGAGTATTTCGTTCTTGAAATCATTGTTTGGCACAGACACACAGAGAAACCAATTATTGGGCTACTTCATTTGTGGTCATTACCTGGAGATCTATTTTTTTGACAAAGCAATCGATTCAAAAGATTATTGAATGAAATGTCAAAATTAAATCGTTGAAAGGATGTCTTTGACACAAGATTTAAAAATAAAAACCGGGATGGTTTGAATACGACGCAGAACAAATCTAGTAGTTTGTAACAATAAGTACATAATGCATACAATTTAAATGGTATGGTTGAATAAATATTCAAATTTTTACAATAATATAAAAAGAAGTGGGGTAGAGGTATGGCATTATCAAAAGAATCAAAACAACCTTTATACCGCCAATTAATGGAGGAACTTAAGGAACAGATTCGTAGTGGCAAATATAAAGCCGGAAATCAAATCCCTACAGAGCCAGAGTTGGCGGCGATGTATGAAGTAAGTAGAATAACAATCAGAAAAACAATAGAAGAACTCTGTGAACAGGGCTATTTGGTCAAACAACAGGGGAAAGGTACTTTTGTTGAGACACCTAAGCTTTATAGAAAAATAGAACAACAGAGTAATGTCAGCTTTTCTGAATCATGTAAAATGAATGGGAGAGTGCCTACATCTCATGTATTGAAAACAGAGATTATAAAACCGGAAAACTGGATTTTAGAATTTCTGGAACTGGATACAAATCAAACTGTGATTTGGATAAATCGTTTGCTACTAGCAGATAACATACCAATTATAATGGAAGATATATATTTGCCAGCAGATAGATTCAAAGGATTTGAGCCGGAAAAATTGGAAAATGGCTCACTTTTCAAGTACGTAGAAGAAAAATTTGGATTTGAATCACACCCTAACAGCCGAAGTACAATAGGTATAGGTACAGCATCATCAGAAATCGCTTCTAAACTAGAAGTGGTTACTGGAGAGCCAGTTATGATATTATGCAATTATATGAAAGATCAGAAGCAGATACCGGCCTTTATTAGTTATGAGACGATAGTTGGTAGTCGTTACACAATATCAATTTAAGACATAATATGAATAAGCATGTGAAAAGCGGACATGCTTATTTTTTTGACTAAATTTAGTGAATATGCACAAAAACATGACGTATAATTATAAAATAATAACAAATAAAATAATAACGTCATATTACGTATTGAACATAACGTTATATGATGTTATAATAATCTCATAAGGAGGAAAGAGATATGAATGATAATTATTCACTGGTGATTGAAGCAAACAACATTTTTGATGGACATACATTTTTGCCGACAAAAGGTTATCTTTGTATTAAAGAAAACAAACTGGTTGATGTTGGTCTTGGAAGTGCCCCAGAATCTGCAAAAAGTAATGCAGAAAAAGTTATTTGTTTCGATAAGGAATTGGTAATGCCTGGTATTGTTGATGTACATACATTTTTTGCCGGATATGCGGTATTCCATGTAGGTGCTGATTTGACAAATGTGGCTTCAGTGGAAGAGTGTGAAGCTGTAGTGGAGAAATTCCTAAAAGAAAAGAATCCTGCAGGCGTGATTCTGGGACATGGGTGGAAACCAAAGCTACTGGAGGAAGCAGCTGCGACAGAAATGATTGAAAGTAAATTTTGCGAAAAACCAGTTATTTTGTTTGCCTCAGACAGAAGCACTTGCATTATGAATGAGATAGCTAAAAAGGAATATGGTTTTACACCAGAGACATGTTACCCGGAAAGCTATTATCGCATCATGAGAGAGTATCTGAATGATAGAGAATTCATAGAGGGTGAATTCAAGGATTACATGAAGATGCTTAATGTCAAAGGTGTTACTACAGTAAAAGAGATGGGCTTTGATGATTTTTATGGGTTTACAGATTATCTAAAAGAAATTGAAGACAGTGATACACTACATCTAAGAACTTTTTTTATGTCTCAGCCGGTAGGAGAGAAAATCAATCTTCCATACGCTAAGAAGATGAGGGAGCTGTTTACTGGTGACAAGATACGTTTTGGCGGATTTAACCTCATGACAGATGGAACAATAGCAGCATATAAGGGAGATTTGAAAGAACCTTATGAAGACAAAGATTTTACCTGCAAGCTGGAAGTACCATATGATGAGATTGAGAAAGATGTATTGGCTGCAGATGCGGAAGGATTTCGATATTCACTACATGCGCAGGGAGACCGGGCGGTAGCAAAGGTCGCTGATATCTATGAAAAATGCCAAATGGAAAATGGAAAACTAAAGAACAGACATGCTCTGACAGATTTGGAATTTTCTGATGTAGAGGATATAGAACGATTGGGACGTATCGGTGCGACTGCAGAATTGTATTTTCAAATCATGTCTCTTGATCCGGGCGATGAAGTAAAAGATAACATCTTGCGGACTATCGGAAGTGAAAGAGGTAAGAATTACTGGAATCGCAGAAGAATGAAGGATGCAGGAATGAATCTTAGTGGAGCGACAGATTTACCGTTGGTGATTACGGATGTTGCAGAGGCTGTTTATCATTCGTGCGGGGGATTTTTATCTGGTGGCGAGCAATTTCAACCTGAAAATACAATTTCAATACCGGAAATTTTGGAAGCCTGGACATATGGAGGTCAGAAAAATATAGGTATGGAAGAAAAGCTTGGAACAATCGAAAAAGGAAAACTTGCAGATATAGCAGTGTTCGATAGAAATTTTAATGACATTGATACGAAGTATGCGAAAGAAATAAAAGTTGTCATGACAATTATGGATGGTCGTATTGTTTATGACGAAACCGACAAGATGAAATAGAGAAGGGATGGGATGAGTTATGAAACAAAAGTTTAAACTGCATATGCCTCACGTATATACATTGATTTTTGGGCTTATTATTTTAGTTGCTGCAATGACATGGATTATTCCAAGTGGTGAATTCCAGCGAACAACGGTAGAAACATCTACCGGAGAAAGAAGCGTAGCTGTAGCAGGCACTTACCAAACAGTTGATAAAGTTGATGCAGATGGGAACAGTTTACGACAGGGAATTAGTGCTATTTTGCAAGCTCCGGGAAAAGGTATTCAGGTAGCTGTTGAGGTACTGGCATTTGTTTTTATCATTGGTGGTGTGTTCCAGATAATGGCAAAAACCAATGCGCTAAATTTAGGAATCAGGAGAGTAGTTAAGAGACTAGGTAATAAGGAAATATTGATTATTCCTATACTCATGACCTTATTTGGTCTTGGTGGTAGCACATTCGGAATGTCAGATGAGTTAGTGCCATTTTATCTGCTGATTATGCCGGTAATGTTTGCGATAGGGTATGACTCGCTTACTACATTCATGGTTGTATGTATTGGAGCATCCATGGGATATGCGGCATCAACAATCAATCCGTTTAATGTTCTTGTGGCACAGGGCGTAGCAGGAATTCAAGGTAATCCACAGTTAGTATTTCGTATGATCCAGTGGGTGATTATGATGGCTGTAGTCGTTGCATTTGTTACATTACGAGCTATGAAAATCAAAAAAAGACCAGAATTATCCATTATGTATGAAGCAGATATAAAGAAAAAGCAAGAGCTGGGAAATGTTGAAGTCGATAATGCGGAATTTACAACACGTCACAAGCTGGTTATAGCTGTTTTTGTGGCAGGTATGATTATAGTAGTTATTGGACTTATTAAATACGGGTGGTATATGAATGAGTTGTCCATGTGCTTCCTTGGCATGGGACTTGTAATGGGTATCGTTGGTGGATTGAAAGAAAAAGAAATCGCAAGTGAGTTTGCAGCTGGTGCTATGGATATTGCTTTCGTTGCAATTCTGATTGGTTTCTGTAATGGTATTCTGGTTGTTGCACAGGATGGTATGGTTATTGATACGATTTTAAATACATTATCAAATTCTATCGCAGGTGCAAATAATGCAGTCTTCGTAAGTGTTATGTATGTTGTACAGTCCTTGCTGACATTGCTTGTACCGTCATCTTCAGGACTAGCCGCGTTGACAATGCCAATTATGTCTTCGCTTTGTGACCTTCATGGGGTAAATCCAGAAGCATCGGTAACTGCTTTACAGTATGCAAACCAGATTACAAATATGATGAGTCCAGTAGCTGGAACAACCGTGGCAGGTCTTGCAGTTTGTGGAATTAGTTTTGGAAAATGGTGGAAAAGTTTTTGGAAAATTTTCCTATTATTAACTATAATTGCAATTGTATTCTGTATCATTTCAGCAGGATTATAAAAATATATTGAGATAACTAAAATTGAGATTTTAACGTAAAGGAGAACATTAAAATGAACACAGCTGAATCATTAGCAAAGAAGGTATTAGAAGAACAGGGAACAATTAGAGATGTATTTTTTACTGCATGTGGAGGTTCTTTAGTTGATCTTTATCCTGGATATTATTTTATTAACGCAGAATCAGTGACAATGCATTCTCATTGGCTGACAGCGAAAGAATTGGTCGTTTCACCATCTAAATTCCTTAAAAAGGGTGCGTTAGTTATTCTTTGCTCTCATGGTGGAAATACATCAGAAACAATCAATGCAGCAATATTTGCAAAAGAAAGAGGCGCGAGCATCATTACAATGACACATAATCCGGACTCAATTTCTGCAAAGGAAGATATGAATCCGCTGGTCTATAACTGGTCTGATCAGACAGATGAAAAAGACAGACCACAGGGTTTGACAATGAGAATTTTAAACGAGATTTTAAAAGCTCAGGAGCCAGAGTACAAAAAATATAATGCTATTTTAGATGGACTTTCAAAAGCAGATGCAATAGTAAGAGCTGCTGTCAAAAAAGTTCAGAATCGCACATGGGTGTTTGCAGAAAAGTATTTTGAGGAACCATTCCTTTATATTATGGGCTCTGGAGCTTCTTACTCACAGGCTTACGGCTTTTCTATCTGCTCTTTACAGGAAATGCAGTGGATTGATTGCTGTTATCTGCATAGTGGTGAATATTTCCACGGACCATTTGAATGTACTGATAAAGACCATCTCTACATATTGATGATGGGAACCGGTGCGGCCAGAGTAATGGATGAAAGAGCATTGAAGTTCCTTGAAAAATATGGAGAAAAATATGAAGTGATCGATGCTAAAGAACTTGGAATTGATTGTATTGATGAAAGTGTTAATGAATATTTCTGCCCGATGTTATTCTATGCAATGAGCGTTGCATACAGAACCGGTCTGCAGGATAAGAGACGTCATCCGTTGGATATGAGAAGATACATGGGTGTTGTTGAATATTAAGGAGGAGGGAAATAATGTCAAAACATAATGTGAGAATATTAGGCTTTGGAGATAATGTAGTTGACCAGTATGAACATATCAAAACAATGTATCCAGGTGGAAACTGTGTAAATTTATGTGCTTATGCGAAAATGTTTGGCGTGGAAAAGTCAGCGTATATGGGGTATTTTGGGAATGACTATAATGCAGAATACGTTATGAGTGTCTTAGAAGAACTTGGCATTGAAACAGTTAAATGCAGACAGCTTGATGGTGAGAATGGATGGGCACGTGTAACTTTAGTCGATGGCGACAGAACCTTCTTAGGCTGTAACGAAGGTGGAATCAGAGGAGAGACTCCTTATGTTTTGGATCGTTTTGACTTAGAATATATCAAACAATTTGATCTTGTACATTCTGGGAACTATTGTTTTACAGAGAAGGAGCTTAGCAAAATTAAAGAAGCTGGTGTTCCTATTTCTTTCGATTTTTCTGATGATTCAACAGAAGATTATTACAAAGAGGTCGTTCCGAAGATTGATTATGCATTTTGTTCATTTGATGGAACCGATGAAGAAACTAAAAAACACCTCAAAATGATTGTCAGTTTAGGGGCTAAGATGGCAATAGCCTCAAGAGGCGCTAATGGATGCATTTTATATGATGGCAATGAATTTTATGTACAACTGGCAGAACCATTAGATAAAGTAGTAGATACCATGGGAGCAGGAGACTCACTTATTACATCATTTTTGATTGGATATACAGATCGAGTTAAAAAATCCATACCACAATCACAGGCAATCAAAGAAAGCCTTGAAGATGCAGCAAAATTTGCAGCAAAAATCTGCGGACTTGAAGGTGCATTTGGTTACGGAACTCATTATGAATAGAAGAGGGTGAAAACTATAATTTATTATGGAGATGCATATGAATATGTATTAGAAACACCAGTTGTATTAGAGGAGATTTTAGAAAAATACAAGGAAATCTTCAGGGAAAGCATAGATTTGTTAGATGATGTTGATATACAGAGATTGTATTTAGTCGGTTCCGGATCTTCTTATCATAGTGCACTCGCAGCGGCACCTTTAATAGAAAAAATGTTGGGGATGCCAGCGATAGCGATGTGCCCAACAGAATTCATTGAAAACATAGAAAAAATTGAAGGCCATAATACATTGATGATTGGAATTTCTCAGCAGGGTACAAGCATTGCAGTGATTAATGCTTTGGATCTGATGCGCAAAATAGGAGGACTGACAATTGCATGTACTGGTGAACATGATACTGAAATCACAAGACATGGTCAGGGCACACTTTATGTGGAATGTGGAATCGAAGATGCAGGTTCAACAACAAAGGGCTATACAGCAACCATTGTAACATTAGAGCTGCTTGGTCTGGAAATTGCAACTTTACAAAAGAAAGCCAGTATAAAAGAACGCGATTCGTACATAAAAAAGATGCAAGATATGGTACAAAAAGTCCAGTCTAACATCAGACATTTTTCTCCCTGGTGCGAAGAACAGTCTATGAAGCTTTCCGAATGCAGAGATGTGATAATACTTGCAAGTGGACGATGTAAAGTTTTGATTCCAGAATTTGTTCTGAAATTTTCAGAAACATGTAGAATTCCTGTCCGCGGATTTGAAGCTGAAGAATTTATGCACGGTATGTATAATGCAGTAACCGATAATACCCAATTTATATGTCTGTTTGATGGAAACAGCCAAGAAGATGACCGTTTAAAACGGTTGGTCGAATACTATAAAACAAAGAAAAATCATCTATATTGTATTAATAATCCATTAGATTATGAAACAAATGAATGGCATACATATGATAATCGTTTTTCTATGTTGGAATACATTTTACTTCTTCAGATACTGTTTATCTTTACGTCAAGGAGACGAGGGATAGATTTGAATATACCAAAAGATCCTGACTTCCATAAGTATATGCAGAGTAAAATAGAGTAATGTATGGCTCATTCCAGCACGTGTTGTTGGAATGAGGCTTTTTGGTGTGCCCAGTGGGCACACGTTCTAACGGGTGAAAGTCCCCAATCCACCCGGCAGTGGGAAGGATACAGCCGAAGCCAAGGGTGTCCATCGTGAGGTGGAATCTGAAGAAAGGATTAGGC
>JBAVPE010000080.1:0-21770 GCA_049692775.1 Anaerocolumna sp.
GCCTAATCCTTTCTTCAGATTCCACCTCACGATGGACACCCTTGGCTTCGGCTGTATCCTTCCCACTGCCGGGTGGATTGGGGACTTTCACCCGTTAGAACGTGTGCCCACTGGGCACACCAAAAAACAGCAATGAAGTACTCTTCATAGCCGTTTTGCTGGGGGATATTAATTATTTATTGCTTATGGTTGAACCTGCAGTGAAAAGAAAAAACGGACACCATCTTTCGTATTTTCCACACCATAAGCCGCATGATGAAGCTCGAGTATTTCCTTGGATATGGAAAGTCCAAGACCCGTACCTGCTTTGGATGTTCGTGCCTCAACACGGTAAAATTGGTCCCATATCTTTTTTCTGTCTTCCTCAGAAATCGAATTCCCTTCATTTTCCACACTGATTTCAGATGTCTGTCCATTGTCTTTTATCGTAATTATGATTGCATGCCCATTCTCCGTATGCCGGATTGCATTACTAAGAAAATTAATAATAACACGGCTGATTAGCCCTTTATGTCCTACCAGCGTCTTAGAACAAAGTCTTAATGTAAGAGAGAGATTTTTCTCCTGTATTTCTCCAGCCAGCGATCTGCATACTTCAGTAATCAATTTTTCTATTTCAAAAGGAGCCATTTCAGGCTTATAGGTACCAGATTCAAACTTAGCCAGATCCAGCATATTAACAACCAGCATGTCCGTCCGTTGTATTTCGTCTTCCATTGCCTGAAAGTAATGTTCCTTTTTTTCGGCTGCAATTCCGTCTTTTAAAACAGATAAGCAGCTTTTCATAACAGCAAGCGGCGTTTTCAGCTCATGAGATACCCCTGCAATAAATTCCTTCCGTGTGTTTTCCAGCTGCTTCTCTTTATCAAGGTCCTGTTTCAGCTGACGAATATATGCTTCCATCTGATTTGATAGGTAATTGATATTCCTGGACAGCTGACCAATTTCGTCAGCGGAACGCACCGGCAGCTTCTCTGTAAAATCCATATTTGCTATTTTCCCTGTAATCTGGTTAATGGATATCAGCGGTTTTGCCATCCATTTAGAAAAAATGAATGCTAAAAATATAACGCACAGAAAGGCAACTACAAAAAAGTAAGGATAGAATTGCCGCATAACCGATATTGCTTCATCTACCGGCTGAAGAGAGGTCATGGCGAAAATATATCCCGTTATCCCATTTTCAACAACCGGTTTAATGATTATTTTATATTCCGTAAAATTTTCTGCTGCACTAAGCTCTTCTGTATGCTGAAGAGGTTTTGCATTATCAGCGAACAGACCGGCCTGAAACTCTTTTATTTGTTCCAAAAAATAAGGTTCATTATAAGGAAACAAAATGTACGGACTTTTTTCCTGAATAACAGCTTTTGCTATTGTTCCCCTATATAGACCTGTTTCAAGATGACTATAAGCCTTATCGGCATGAGGACCATTCAGCTTGTTTGCTATGTTTAAATTTACGACTCCTATTGAGCCGGCTTGTATCTGATAAGGTATCCTTTCATCTGCTATATTAACCGTATCAATAGCCACCTCATCGCCTTCCTTTAACAAAGTGAGCACATCGGATGAAAATTCCCCTTCAAATGAGTACATTGGTATTCGTAAAACATCCTGTGAATCCCTTAATTTTACTTCAATATAGTAATTTTCTACATCGCTGATCCGTCCGTATTCATCCAGTTTTGTCATCCAGATATAGTTATTCTCATAGAGTTCAACCGATGCTGCTTCCATCCCTTCTTTCGCTGCCATATCCAAGTACTCGTTTATATACGTTTTGAGAGTATCTGATTTCTCATTAATATAATATTTCTCGAAAAAGTAATTTTGCGCGATCCCAATGAATAAAAGCAATGTGGAGAATATGAGAGCTGTTAACATAAACCATTTAAAAACAATACTTTTTTTCATTGCTGTTCCTCTTCGAATTTATATCCCGAACGGATAACCGTTACAATGCAGTTGCCTTTACCGCCCAACTTAGCACGCAGATTTCTAATATGACTGTTCACTGTCTTTTCATCACCATAAAAATCATAACCCCATACTTTAGCGATCAGTTGCTCTCTAGTAATTACAATCCCTTTATTTTGCATTAAGCAGACCAGAATTTCAAATTCTGTATGTGTCAAATAAATTGGAATGCCATCTGCATAAACAAGTCTTGATCCCATATTTATGACAATGCCACCAGATGATATTGTCATGCCATCTATAGTACCAGAGTATTTTTCAAGAAATCGTTTTACTTTTGCCATTAAAACACGGGGACTATATGGTTTGACCAGATAATCATCCGCTCCCAGCTCATATCCTAAAAGAGAGTCATCCTCATCGGAACGCGCAGTTAAAATGATTATAGGAATACTGGAGCTTTTCCGTATTCTGCGGCATACCGACCAGCCGTCAAGTTTCGGCAGAACAATGTCCAGTATAACTAAATCAATAGAATTTGTTTGAAACAGTTCTAAAGCTTTTTCTCCATCTGCTGCCTCTAATACCTGATATCCATTTTCGATCAGATAATCACTTATCACTTCACGTAAAATATCTTCATCTTCAACAACCAATATCTTATTCATCATATGATCTCCTTAATACCTCCTGCCGAATTATTTACACCTTATCCTCTTTTTTTCTAGCATCTGCAGGCAGAAACCTCAGAATACTAATCATCCCTGTTTCAGTGCGATATAATCCACAGGTTTCTCTCCTAAAATCGTATCTTCAACTATTATATACGTTATAATGAATAATATCTAGTACTGCCTTGCGTAAATAACACTTAATTCAGCATCTGCTATTTACACCCGTGCTGCGTTGTCGTCAATCGGCGTAGGAACCGCTCTTGGTAAAAATCTTCAAAAAAATAAAATCCCTCCACTATTGGAATGAACCGGATGGCAGCGGGATGAATTCATCTACAATAGTTTACTAATAATAGTTAGATTTCCGCCTTTCATGCTCCATACCTCATCAGCGACAGAAGAGACTTTCTTTGAATGGGTGACTATAATAACGCACTTACCCTCATCATGTGCAAGCGAAGTTAATATTTTCAAAACATCATCTTCCGTATCTGTATCAAGATTGCCCGTGGGTTCGTCTGCTATGATAATATCGGGATTATGCGACAACGCTCTAGCTATACCAACGCGCTGCTGCTCGCCGCCGGACAGCTTCAAAACCTTTCTGTCAGCCGTTTCGCAGTCAATACCGACTTTTTCTAAGAGAACGTATGCATATGATTTCTTGTTCTTGTCCTTGACACCGCTGATATTCATGGAGAGAATGATGTTCTCCACCGCAGTAGCGTTGGTAATGAGGTTAAACCCTTGAAAAATGACGCCGATTCCCTTAGCCCGATAAATATTACGGTCAGTTTTTTTCAGATCCTTACCGTTATGCATAATTTCACCGTTCTCACACACATCAAGCCCTGCGATCAGTGAAAGTAATGTAGATTTACCGGAGCCTGATTTTCCGACAATAGCATATACCATTCCGGTTTCAAATTCTACACTGATTCCTGCCAGTACATACTTTTTTGTACCCTCATATTTATAAGATACATTGTTTAATGTTAAAACACTCATGAAAACGTCCTCCTTAATTCCGCTCCATCAATATTTTGATGGGTTCATATTTTGTAATTTTGGTAATAGCAGCTAATCCCGCAATCGCTGCAAGCATCAAGGATATACCAATAATTTCAAAAATCGTATGAAAGGTAAGCGATATATCCAGCTTAGAAAGCGGTTCATTGCTGCCGCCGACAGAAGTCATGTCAATAAACCCCGGCGCATTACCGCCCATTATACTGTTCTGCATGCTTTCAATTTGCCCCTGTAATAGTACAGTGCTAATAGGCTGAGAAATTATACTGCCTATCACAAGACCTATAACAAGGCATATTACAGTAATGGCAATCATTTCCGACATAAGCCCTAAGGCGACTCTGTCTTTTTTCATGCCCATTGCACGGAGCACACCGATTTCATACTTACGTTCCCTGACTGCAATTGAAGTCAAAAGAATCAAAATAATGCTGCCGAGAATCAAGACAATACTCATAAATATAATCGAAATGCTCCTAAGACCTTCTACAGGACCAACAACTCTGTTATAACTGCTTTCATCCGTGGTGACTTTAAATATATCATTTAGCCCTTTGGCTTTTAGCTCAGCTGTGAATTCCGCAAGCAAATCAGGATTTTTTAAAAAGTAACGCGAACCGACAGTAAGGCCGTTTTCGTCAGCTTCAGCAACATTTATGACGGTTTCAAATGTAGTTAATATTTCATTCCGCCTATTCAGATAGGGATTGACAAACATCCCGTATTCTTCAGTGGCATCAAAGTATATACCAGTTACCGTGAGCGTATAAGTAACATTGCGAATGACTATATCATCCGTATATAAGCTGGCTGTTACCTCTATGACATCACCAACAGATAGATTGTTCAATTCGGCAAGTTCTCTGCTTACAATACATTCGTTATCATTTTCCGGCATTTTGCCATCGGTAATCTCCCGCAGCCCTTTTTGAAAATCGTCAAACTGATTTCCTAACAGCTGCATTGTTGGATTAATAAACCCGGATTCGCCGCCTGCAATTCCTGTTGTTTTGCTGCCGCTGCCTTCACCCTCATCGACGGCTTTTATATTTTTACCGCAAATCCCCGCATTAGCTGTGAGTTTATACTCTTTAATGTACTCTGACTCCGCGAATGATTTGCGTTGCTCTGGGCTGATTCGAGGAATAAGCGATGTGCCTGACTTCATAACCTTTTGCATATCGGGTGAAATGGTAACCTCACTACCAAAGCGTGTTTTATAATCATCAATAATTCCGCTTGCTGTATTGTTGATGCAAAGTGTAATGACCGTCGTGGTTATAATAGCAAAAATTATAATTCCGAGCAGAATATTTCTGCCCCTGTTTCGCACGACATTTATGAGTGCGTTTTGAATAATGTACATTTGCGTCTCTCCTTAAAATTTATAAAATCCCATTTGGGTATCTAAAGCATAGCATGCGTATCTGACATCATTCTAACAAATGTTAAAAAAATTATCAGAAGATATCGACCTCAGCCTTATCAGTTTCATTTAGCGTAAAGCCGGAAAAATAATCATTGTAAGCAAAATAATATGTATCATTCTCTCGGACTGTGATAATGTCTACATGGGAATAAGTGTCTTTTATTTCCTGCAATATTTCAACGGCCTTGTTGTCTTTTGAGGGAATACGCATAATGGAGTATAAGGCAGAGGCGTTTTCCGACACAATTTTTTGTATTTCCTCCGGAGTCGGAGCATCATCTTTAAGCTGTGCTTCTCTTAATACATCTGATAAACTTCCAGGATTATAGCGAAGCGTAATTCCATAACCGGGTATAACGTTGAAAGAAATTTTTCCGTCATCGTTCAATTCTGAGATTTCCGGTGTCAGCTGAAATCCAACCCCCGCCGATTTGAGCATCATACTGTTTTCAAAATCGACCGCTGTTTTATTAATCGTTAACATGCCGTTACCCTGCCCATACGCACTAAGCAGCAGCATTAGGACAGCGGTAAGCAGTATTATAGGTTTTCTGTTTCTTTTTGAATCGTTCATATTTTTTCTCCTTCAAGTTTGTTATTTTCTTCCTCTTAAGAATAACGTCCATATCTTACAGTCATCTAACAAACGCATTTTTTTCCAAAAAAAATTCTCGGCAGTTTTTTGCCGAGAATTTTTGCTGCTTTATTACTCTATAGTTAAATCCATCCAAAACACAACATCATCGCCGTTGTTTTCAATCGCAAAAGGTATTTTCATGCAATCCAATGATTTCTTTACAATCGTTAATCCCAATCCGCTGCGATTTTGACTTCTACTCCGGGCCTTATCTATACGATAAAAGGGTTCATATAGTTTTGGCATTAATTTTTCATCTACATGTGCATTCGAGTTTAGTATATGCAGACGGATAGTCTGGTCATTCTTTTCTTCACACCATATACGGACATGTCCTTGTTCCGGTGTATTCTGAACCGCGTTTATAAGGATATTGGATAATGCCCGGCTGAATAAATTTGGGTCAACAATACTTGTAAGTGTATCAGAGACACAAACTGTAATTATCTGCATCTTTGCATCAGCCAGCGTTTGAGGAACCGGCAGAACAGATTGAATGACAGATTTCAAATTAACCCCTTCAAGTTCAGGATCTATTTTTTTATCGTCCAATCGGATGATTTCCAATATTTCCGATATTAATGTTTTTTGCAAGTTCATCATATTTAAACATTTTTTCAAATATTCAGGGTATTCCGGGGGGGTTACCACATTTGCTAACATACCTTCTAATATGCTGCTGGCGGCGGCTATTGGTGTTTTTAGTTCATGGGACACAGCCGAAAAGAAATATCGTTGATTTTCTTCCAGCTCTTTTTCCCGTTTTATTTCCAGCTTTAATGTTTCGTACATTTTATAAACGTCATTTGAAAGCTGTCCTATTTCATCGCGACGGGTTGCGGGAGCTGGTACGAATTCCAATTTTGACATTTTGGTTGTATCCGCAGCCAATTTTTTGATTGGATTTGCCATGCTGCGGGCGAAAAGTGCCGCCGACAAAACACTGACAGATAACAAAATTACAAGTGCAATGATAGTTTTAGTGACAAAGCTCATGTACATATCTGACAGAGCCTTTGCAGGCTCAAATACTTTACCACTTATTACACCCGAACCATCATCTTGGATATTTAAGTCCCCTAAAGGTGCTTCAATTAAATATGTTTGACTTTTTTCAAATATGAGATTAACTTGCCCTCCAAAAAATAAGGCGAGGGTTATAATTACTAACATAAGAAGAAGCAGTGTATACAAGAAAATCTTACCGAATATACCAAGTCCTTTATTCGTTTTCATTTTCACTTTCCTCCAAACAATAGCCCACGCCTTTGACCGTCTTAATCATATTGACCGGAAGTTTATCCCGCAATCTTTTCATACTGGCATGGATAACTCCCTCGTTACCATCAAAATCATATCCCCATATTTTTGTAAGCAGCATTTCATGCGGGATTATATCGCCTTTGTTCTGTATCAAAAGAAATAAAATATCAAATTCTTTTGGTGTAAGCCCTATATCCTTCTCATTATAAGCAGCCTTATAGGATAACGGATATAACGTAAGTTTTCCTACACATATTTCTTTTTTAAGTGCTCCGCTGCGACGTAAGGGAGCCTCTGCCCGCTTTATGAGAATTTGCATAGTAAAAGGCTTCGTGACATAATCATCAGCTTCATTATTGAAAGCTCTTATTTGATTATCATCATCGTCCAAAGCTGTCATCATCAAAACCGGAGTGTTGTGAATTTTGCGAAACTCTTTCAAAAGCTCTTGTCCGTTTGTACCGGGCAACATAATATCAAGAATTACAAGTTGATAATTCTTGCTGTAGAATTGCTCCAATACTTCATCTCCGTCAAAGCAGACGTCCACGCTGTAACCCTCTGCCATCAGAAACTTTTTGACCATATCATTGATACTCTCATCATCCTCAACGACTAATATTTGAATATTCATGCAATCACCTCTGAATCACTATACATTAGCAATCTAACATCTATCTAACAGTTTTAGTTTTTAGCCCTCGTATTCTGTCCGGAAATAAAGTACTGCTTAGACCGTGCAAAGGTCTAAAGCTTCGAACTCCTCCCCCAATTCTCTGCATAAATCTTCCATATCTCGAAAAGCAGTGCCTTCTACAACTTTTAGATAAAGTTCATTCAGGACCTCTTCAAATCAAGATACTTTTTATAGAACTCATACGATTTTTCTATATCTCCCATGTAAGCATACGCATACGCAATATCTCTTTTAGTATTTTCAATAATGTTGCTTTTAATGCAGCTATCCCAATTTATTTTCAAAATTAGTTCATTTGCATCAATCTCATCCTGATAGCAACATACATTGTGCAAAACTATTGTAACATCCTGCGCCCAATTACCAATCTGCCAATCCGGAACCTGACTATTCAATTAATTCTTCATCTTTTTCCGTAACAGCCACTTTTTCCGCACCTCCCTATACAACCTTTTCAGCCATCTATACCAAACTGAGCCTTAAGCATAGAATGCCCTGATTTCATGCCAATCACTCCATTTCTTCCATTGTAGCATATTGTTACTAACATTCCAATTGGCAAGTTGTAACGGTCAGGTCACTCTTTAGCACCGTTTTCATCCACTCTGCAACCCTCAACCAGTGATGGCGCCGTCAGTCCAGAAATAGTACCAGTTACCCTTGTCATCCTGCTTCCAGCCCTTTGCATAAGCGCCGCCTTTGCTGTCAAAGCAGTAGACTTTGCCGTCTATAGTCTGCCAGCCGGTGAGGGCTTTGCCATCCCTGTAGTACATACGCTGGCCGTCATCGTTGAGTGCCCAGCCCTGCGCGGTGGTGGGGTCGATGGTCAGCTTGATATATCGGTGCAGCATAGTTGCGACCTCCGCACGGGTGACTGAACCCTTCGGGTCAAAATAACCGTTGCCTTTGCCGCTAATGATGCCTGCCTGCTGCATCGCTGTAACCTCTGTTTTGTAAGTGCTGCCGATACTGGAAGCGTCCGCATAGGTTGTTGCCTCGCGGGTAACAGGCAGTGTATAGCTGGTAGCTTTGGCGAAATTTGCGATAATAACCGCAATTTCCTCACGGGTAATTGCCCTGTCAGGAGCAAATTGATTGCTGCCGATACCTTGAATAATTCCTTTCTTGTATGCCCATTCAATGTACGGACGATATGCGCTATCCACATTGACATCCGTAAAGCTGTTTGTGGTGTACACTTTTGTATCCACTCCTGCCAGTCTGCCGAGAGCTGTAACCAGCATTCCCCGTGTCATGGCGGTATCCGGTGAGAAGGTTGTATCCGAAGTTCTGACAAGTAGTCCTCTGCCAACCACATAGTCAATGGATTCCTTGCCCCAATGGGTGGAGATATCCGTAATCTTTGCGGACGGTGCCGTAAAACCAACGCCGTACACTGAAAAATGGTTACTGTCGAAGATCACACTTTTGCTGTTTGCATCGTAAGTGGAGCTGTCGATCCGAGTCACCTTATCATTGCCGTCCACATAGACGCCGAACAGATAGCCTACGGCTTCGTTTTTGCCCGGTGTATACGGGATGGTGAGTGTGACGCTGCCCTTGTTCAGGCTGGTAATGTTCACGGTCTTACCATCCTTGACATAGCTGAGCGTGATGTTATACACCGTCCTTGTGCCAATGAGTGTCTTAGCTTCCTCGGAAAGCCCTGTTACCGGGGCGATAGTGACGGTCACATCGCCGGTGCTCTGCGTTCGTATCTGATTAAGGGCTTCCAGATTGAAATCCAAGGTAGATAAACCGCCGTCTACCTCAAACCGCCGTACTTTTGAATCGGTGAGCAGCTTTAGGACGGGCTGGGTTAGCACAATGCCAAGGGATTTGGTACAGGCCGGGTTTTGCATTTCCAGGGAAACCCCGATGCCGTTTGCCAACCTGCCTTGTCTTGCCGCCTCGGCGATTGCCTTGTTCATGTTCTCCACAACTGTCTGTAAAGGAACCGTTATCGTTGCCTTGCCGTTTACATCCACTGCAGGGGTAAGCGGGGAAGCCGCAATGACCGGCTGATCCGGCTTCTTGTCGGGTACAATAGTCGGTGTTGTTGAACTGCTGCTGCCACTTGAACCTCCATCGTTGTTTCCTCCGTCGTTACCACTTGATGCTGGGCTGATGTAGATACTCAATGCCTTTGTATCGTTCCCGTCGCTGTTTGTTGCCTTAACAATAAAGCTGAACGTACCTCTCGTTGTCGGCGTACCGGAAATGGTACTCCCATTGAGCGTCAGGTCATTTGGCAGGTCGCCAATGATTGACCATGTAATAGGTGTATCGCCGGTGGCTGCAAGAGCCTGGCTATATGGCGAACCTACCGTGCCACCCGACAGGGAGTTTGTGATGATTGTCGGAGCCGTACCGGAAGGCGTCACTGTGCTGATTTCAATGCTCAAAACTTTCGTATCGTCACCATCGCTGTTCTCTGCCTTTACGGTGAAGTCGAATACGCCTGCCGTTGTCGGTGTACCGCTGATGCGACCAGTGTTCGCGTTGAGCGTCAGGCCATTGGGCAGATCGCCGCTATATACCGACCATGAGATGGATGCACCCGTTGCCACAAGCATCTGGCTATAAGATGTACCCACCACGCCATCATCCAGTGAGTTTGTATTAATGGTCGGAGCCATGCCGCCATAGTCTACTGGAACCATTTTTGTAGCTGCTGGATTGCCGGAGTTGTCACTGGCGTTTATCACCACATTATAATTTCCGTCCGGCAGGCTGTTAATGGTAAAGCTATGCTGTGTCGTAATATCCAGTATCGCGGAAGGCTCCAGATTGATGGTCTGTTCCGCGTCAGTGCCAACCTGATAGGTGATTTTCTCAATTCCCGCACCGCTGTCGGTTACGCTAACCTCAATGGAGCCGGAGGAAACGTTGTAGCTTGCGGAAATTGTCGGCTTGGTTTTGTCTACAACCAGTGTCCTGACGGTACATGCGGAGGTGGTTCCATTGCCGTATACTGACCTCGCATAAATCATGCCTTTGAAATCCGGGACAATACTGAACGAGTCATCCTGTGTCCATATACTGTTCTCATCAAAGGTATCGCCGTCGGCTACTGTCTGATATTCATAGTGGTCTACTATATCCATGCAGCTGATGCTGACATCAATCGTATCATCAAAGAACAGTCCGAAGGTAATAGCGTTCAGGATTGTCTTGATTGGACTTTGTGTTATTGATATTTCCACTTCCGCTGCGGCTGTTACCTCAATTGGCACCGTCACATCGACTGTTCCGCCGTTTCCGTCGCTGATGGAAACTGTGATAGAGGTGCTGCCTGTAGCTACGCCTGTGATTGTTACTGCACCGCCGTTCAGGCTTGCTGTTACATAGGTTGAATCTGGCACTGTCACAATGTCTGTGACGGTCAGTGCGTCGCCGTCCTCGTCCTCCGCAATGTCGGCGGCGGTAAAGCTTGCGTTACTGCCCACGGTCATGCTTTGTGTCGGCACAGTGGACTTAGCTGTCGGTGCATGATTGCTCGGAGCTGCATTGATGGTTACCGTGTAGGTAATAGTCTTGCCGTCTACGGTTACGGTCAATATCTGTCCTGCTGCCGGAACACTGCTGTCAAATCCACTTATGTTGGCTGCGGTTATTGTCTCTGTCTTTGTTGTAGTATCGCTGTAGGTACCAGTCACCACCATTCCGCTGAGGTCCAGGCTGTCTCCTACGGTATACGTCAGTTTAGTTGCCGGCGTAGTGATTGTTATACGCTCCAGGGTTGCCGCATAAGCCCTCAGGGTAACTCCTGTGTTAGCCGTAAGTGCTGCACCTCCAGTGGAATCCACGTAATCGGTGACGGGGCAGGAAACCGATACATTGGTAATATCGGTACCATAATCAACTGTTGCATTGCCAGAAAGAGTAATTCTAACTGTATGGGCATCAACTTTAACCACCGTTCCCTTAGCGACTCCGGCAGGAAGATTATCTACTGTCCAATTTGAAGAACTTATTGTATTCGCAAAGGTACCGCCGCTGATTGATACTATGATTTCTTTTCCATCCTCTTCCCCTTCCCATATGCCGTCATCTGTAATCATGATTGATTCAGGATCATCAATTGCAATAATTTGCATAGCATTCGTATCCGTCAGATTTGTCCAGTCCATGATTTCATTCGTCGAAACAATAACGCTTAACCCGTCCATAGGTGAATCAAAATCCGTACCTTCATAAGCTAGGTCAATTGTACACTGATTAGGGCTGGTATAAATAATATTTTCAATACTGAGGCCGAAAGGTGCATTTATTAATGTAAAATTGCCCTTTTCCAAGATGGAGTCTTTAAAACTAGTCTCATTCAGGGTAAGATTTAAGCTAGCCAAATCAAGATTGTCTTCTGTAAGACCTGTAGACGTAATTATCTGACTATTAGGAAGTTTCATGCCTTTAATCTTTATTGTACTTCCTTCCATCCATGCGGTATATAATGTTTTATTATACACCGCTAATGTGGGGGGATTCGAAGTACTTACTAAATTTGTATTAATTCCGGTATCATTATCAAGACTGGTATAAGACGTTGCGTCGAAACCAAACACACGGGTTGAAATATTTGCAGAATTGGTCCTGTGAATCCATGACAAATATAATTTATCATTGTAGGTTACCATATCCATTTTATGGAACGATGTATCCATATCACTATCTACTTTGGTCCAGGTATTATCACCATTATATTTTTTTATGATCAACGCTGCCTTATTCTCATACCATGCTGCATATAACGTATTTTGAATAACAAACAGCTTTGGTGTTTCTGTTATTTTTGAAGAATCATGATTTATTCCAGCACCTCCATCAACAGCACTCCACCCGCTTCCATCATAACATTTAACTCTGAATTGATATATTTTACCAGCATTCAGCTCTTGCCATGCCGCATATAATTTGTCGTCATAAGAAATTAAAACAGGGGTTGCTGCATTACTATACGTATCATAATTTATTCCACTATTTAATGTATTATCGACAAATTCCCAAGATTGTCCTCCAAGATACCTTTTTACATGTAATTGTGGTATAGAATTTGCATTTAAATAGACAGTCTCGTCCCATGCTGCATACAGACTTCCACTATGTTCCATTAAAAAAACATTACCTGAGCTCTGACCTTTATCACAACTGATACCGGAGTTTTCTCCGCCGTCAACAGCGCTCCAACTATTGCCACCATTATATTTCATAACATGAATGGTACAATAAAATGCAGTTTCCAGTTGCTCTTCCCATGCAATATATAGAGTATCTTCATATATAATAAGATATGGGTTTGTTGCATTTTTTTCTGAATCATAGCTTAATCCGGCACCATCAATATAGCCCCATGTGGTTCCATTAAACATCATAACTCTGATCGCCGTATTGGATCCATTCGATTGTGCCCATGCAATATACATTCCATTATCATCAGAAACAAGGAATGGCTGCTTGGATGTACTTGTTACATCGCTTTCAGTTACATCACAAACCTCCGACCAGTTCATAGTTTGTGCTTTTACAGTTGTAGTAAACATTACATTGAATACTACCATACATAGAATAGTTAATAATACTTTTTCTAATTTTTTCATATAATTTAGTTCGCTCCCCCTATTATACTTACTATTTGTCGTTATTGTTGCAGCTTATTTCTTATATATTAATCATTACTTTATAGATGATCTGAGGCGAAGCATCTTGTACAAGAATCGAAATTTGATTATCGCCAGGGGATAAATCAATTGGCTGTGAGGTTTGTCCGCTCGCGATCTTCTGATCATTTACGATAATGATTTCATCAGGTGTCACGGTCGTAGGTGTAATGGTTACGCTGGTTACTCCATCATCAAGATAAGCCTCATAGTTAGTGATTTTACTATTAAAGTCCGGCATCAGGTAGCCCTCATTCACAATCAAGTTGCTTAAATTGGGTGAAACAGAATTTTTACTTGCAATTACCGTATATGTTTCACTAATATTCAATTCAATCAGATATACCACAATTGTAATAATCGTATTGCCGGAATTATTGAGAATAATTGGTAATGAGGTAGAATTAGACACATTAATTCCATTCACAGTAATCGTCGCACCGATAGTCTCGGTCGTCGGTGTCACACTAATCTGACTTAAACTTTGCGGAACTTGAACCGAATAATCAAAGACTTGCTTATTAAATACCGGATTCATTGTTACATCCGACAAGGTTAGGTTAGAAAGATAGGGAGGGTTATCATATTCATAAAGCTCAAAATCAATAATGGATGCGACAAGCTTATTGCAGGCAAGTCCACTGCTTACATATGTTCTAAAATACTGAAATCTGATTGGAGTAAAGTCTTTTTCTGTTTCGCTATCCATATTATCTGCAATACTACAGATATCAGTCCAATCACTTTCTTTCGCAAGATTAACATTACTGCCCTGCAACTTATAATCAGTCATATTATATTGAGAATCCCATGGTGCTATAACACCCAGATTTCTTATAATCCATTTATCAATCCAATATGTATTGCCCAGATCTACATTTACCCCTCCGGGTACTGAACCAACCCATCTATTAAGAGCTGAAGTAATCCCATTCACCGTTTTATTCGCTGTGAACGGATTTACGGAGAAGTATGCCGTAGTCGTTTTATTGAAAGCCACATTACCCACTGTAATACACATCCTTTCCTATAGAATTTTGTTATTGCGAAACGGATAGATACCATTGAATACTATATAATACCTTAAGTTCTGATCAGGTTCCGCACCAATCAGATTGGGAAGCATAAAATAAGTCCTATTATCACCGCCATATGTAATACCTATCAGTTCAAACAACGCCCGATATTGCAATATGGGTAATTGTCTGCCATCACAAAGCATACAATTCGCCTGTTCAGATTCAAACAGCTGTATTAAACCAATATACCAATCCAAATTATACCTTCTTTCTACTTAATTATTTTATACAATTATCATTGTGAAGCAGAATTATATCCTTCCGCTGCAATATAATAACTCATGTAATATGGTTCTACATTCAAAGGTCTCGCTCCCTTTAAATTAGGAACAGCATAACATGTCACACCATCTCCCCCAAACTTATTACCTATTACAGAGAACAAATCTGGATATTGGTTAATATCTACCAGCATTCCTATACATGACAACCATCCTCGAGGCGCATATCCGAAGGCGAATAGTTGTATTTGACCTACCATTTGATCTTCCATAGATTTATATACCTTCTTTCTTATTATTTTAATGATTTTTAAAGTTACTGTCTGCCAGGATAATATCCCCATAAGAAAATATAATATTTCATATTAGGTACCGGTTCTAAACCCAGCATATTCGGAATTTGAAAGTTATTTACACCATCCCCACCATAGTAATCTCCAATCAGACTATAAAGTGCATTATTTTCAGCTATTGACAGCGTTCTTCCATCACACAGGACATAACCCTGCGGAGCAAAATTGAATGCAAAAAGCGCAATTGATCCAAGAAAATCATCCATAAACCCACCTCCTTATTAAATAAGTTCTAACCACTTTTCACACAGAAGGTAACTGTATTACCGTTTCCTTGGTCTAATTCACAGACAGTATGAAATTTTACTGTATTATTGTCCTCAGTTGAAAGCGATTTTCTTTCAGCCTTATCCCCTGAGGGAAAATAATATAGTATCTATACTGAGACTCAGGGGAAAATATTTATGTTTTACATCTTCAGCATACCAATAAATTGCCTTTTCATCACATCTGGCTTTCCGGAAATATTCCCAATCACTTAATTTGTTGTAAGGAAAAGTTTTAACCATATCCTGCATTTTGCCCATCGTAATACCCAAGGGGTTGTGCAGCCACTTTTTGGTGTTATCCCATGTGAACCTTCGTTTTACACGGATCTACCGCAGAGAAAATAAAATGTTGTCCACGGTAATCCGCAGCGGCATGATTTCCGGCTTTCCATCCGGAGAGCCCCAGCAAACCGCTTTGTCCTCAAATTTGACATCTTTGAATACTTCCAGATCCCTTAACCTTAAAAAAGGGATGGTTCAACCATTCGCTGTATATTAAAGCTGACCTGACTGCCCTCTTCAAAGTCGATCAAAAGCTTGTAATCATCCGTCGCATGGACGTTAGTTATTTTCATTTTTCATCTGCCTTTCTATATATAAAAATGATAAGTACTGCGTCATATTACATTTTAAAGAGAATTTCGGGATAAAAACATCTCCCAAAAGGGGTATTTATTCTATCATTTTCTGAGAATGAGCTTTCATTCTCAGCAGATCAGACCTATTGGGGACTCAAAACTGGATTTTCGGTGTATTGTATGCTATAATATGAGAATGTTTGTGAGAATAAAAACAGTTGGGAACCCAAGCGGTAAAAAGCGCCGATATCTTCAATCCTGCGAGAACAAACGGCAAGACGGCAAGGCTCGTCAAAAAGTCCTGTGCAGTCTGGGGCGGTTGGAAGAGCTCCAAAAAAAGGGTAGCTTGACAAGTTGCCCTACTCTCTTACCCGGTTCTCCACAAGTATTTCCTGTGTAGAGTCCCCAAATGAGAAAAAAGAAGAAACCGTCACTGCCAGAACAGAATCAGGATTGTAGCATCGCACCCGATTTCAACGATTCATGTTCTGAGATAAAATAATTTCGTAATGGGGGTAAGAGATTGAAAAATAAGAAGATCTTAAACAGGGATCGGATTGACACTGTGCTGTCTGCTGTTTATGAATATCCGCTCACCATTCTGGAAGCCCCCATGGGATACGGAAAGACGACAGCGGTAAAAAGATTTATTGATAAGAAAGGCATCCACACATTCTGGTTTACCTTTTCTGATTTCAGGAATTCGGAGACGGCCTTTTGGGATAGCTTTACCAACGATATCATAAAAATAGACGAACAGGCGGGAATAATCCTGAAATCACTGGGACTCCCCACGGATGCCCCGCAGATGGGTAAGATTTTGCAGACACTTGATGCGGCGGAATTCGATGTACCCTTTCTCATGGTTCTGGATGATTACCATCTGGCGAGAAATATGCGGCTGAATAGACTGTTTCTGCGGCTTGCCCAAGAGGAATTGGATGGGTTTTCTATCTTGTTGGTCACCAGAGATACCACCGGACTAGACTTCATCGAACTTCTTTCGAAAGGGCAGTGCTGCCTTCTGCCAAAGCAACTGCTGCAATTTACGAAAAGCGAGCTTCAGGACTATTGCCGGATGATGTTGGAAGACATCACGGATACGGATCAACAGATGATATGGCAGTATACTGACGGATGGATTTCCTTTGCCTATATCATCCTTTTAGGGCTTGAGAACGGTATCCCCATTGGAATGAGTACCAACCTGGAGAACATGATCGAGCGGGCTCTGTTTGCCCGCTATGACGAAAAGACGCAAGGTTTTCTGCTGCGGCTTTCGGTCATGGAAGACTTCACGGCGGAACAGGCCGCGTTTGTGACACAGCAGGAAGACTCCCCGCGGCTTTTAAAGCGGCTGGACATGGAAAACGCCTTTATCTATTACGAGGAAAAGACGGGAATCTATAAAATACATACGGTGCTGCTAAACTTCTTACGGATAAAGCGGCATCTCTCTGAGGATGAGCTGCGGAATTTGTATGGCAGGCTGGGAGACTGGCTGATGAACCGGCAGGATTTTCTTACGGCCTACAGTTATCTGAACCGGGCGGGACGGTCAGAGGATATCCTTGGCCATCTGAACAATCCTGAAAATATCCGCAACAACTGGCTTGATTTTGAGGGCGCAGATGAAATGTTTAACAGTGTGCCGCGCGAGCTGTTGTTCCGGTATCCTTTCGCCTACCTGCTGAATATGTTCTATTCCATCCTGCTTGGAAAGGAAAATGAAATCCTCGGGTGGAACGAAAGACTTAATGAACTGGAGCAGTATTACAAAAACAAGGAGGGTCTGGAGGAACCCTACCGGAACCGGATTCTTGGAGAAATCCTGATTGTGCGTAAGTTTACGCTGTTCAACCATGTGATCGACATACGGGCCAACAATCAGGAAATCATTCGGCTGCTAAACGGTCAGAATTCCTATATCACCCTTCAGGACAACGAATTCACCTTTGCCTCTCCACATTACCTGTATCTCTACTACAGAGATAAGGGCAGTCTGAAAGAATTGGCGGATATGCTTTCTAAAAACGTTGGGTATGCCAAATTTTCAAGCGGCTGCGGAACCGGCTGTGACTCTCTGGCTGCCGCAGAATACGCGCTGGAAACAGGAAATTTGGAAATTGTTGCGTCTAACTGTCGAAAAGCGATTGTGAAAGCAGAGGGAATGTCGCAGACCGGCGTTGTCATCTGCGCAAAATTCACTTTAATCCGCCTACGTCTGGCGGAAGGTAAAGTTTCCGAGGTGCTTCATCTCCTGACCGGGTTGGAGCGTCATGTGGAGAAGATGAACAACTCCAACTACAACACGACCATTGATCTGTGCAAGGGGTATGTGTCCGCCTGCCTCGGTCAGCCGGAACAGATTCCCGCATGGCTGCAGATTGGGGAAATTAAGGCGGCCGACTTCTACGGTCAGGGCATCGCTTTTAATTATATCGTGTATGGGAAAACCCTCCTTGCTTTGGGAAAATACGACGAGCTTGAGCCCCGCATTGAACAGTTTGAGGAGTATTTCTCCGTATTCAGCAACCGTTTGGGGCTGATCCATAACCGAATATTTGAGGCGGCGACCCGATTCCATTTGTACGGGCCGGAGGACGGCGCGTCAGTTCTTGAGGCTGCGCTCGACGAAGCACAGGCCGACAGTCTGGTGCTACCCTTTGCGGAAAACACACTCCATATTATGGGGATGCTCAAAATAATTGTTCAGGGAAATCCCGGCAACGCGTTTTTGAATCACATCCTGACGCTTTGCCGCAGATATGAAAGCGCAGTGATGGGTCTTTCCCATCCTGCGGCGACTCTCTCCCAGCGCGAAATCAATATTCTATCCATCGCAGCCGTAGGTCTGAGCAGAAAAGAAATAGCGGCTCGATTGTACATATCAGAGGGAACGGTAAAAACCCATTTCAGAAACATTTACCAGAAGCTTGGTGTTAACAGCAAGATGGCTGCCATCAAGATGGCACGGAACCGAGGTTATCTGAGCATGGCTGAAACGTAAGCGATATTTTAAATTGATAAATTGAAAAAACGGGACGGTGCTTTCCAAGCACTATCCCGCTTCTTTGTTGTTCTTAAAAATATCTTTTGTCTGTTGTTAGAACATATCAACAGGATGTAAACCCTTCTTAGTAAGCTACTATTTTATTGAAAAGTCATTTCATAGAAAATAACTTCTTACCTCTTAATCAATATGTAATTTTAATTGGTTTATTACTTTTCCAATAATTCTGTTTCATATTGTTTTTATCTGGAATTCTTATTCTCTGAAGACTTCAGTGCCTTGGCTGCGGATACGTTCAACATGAATTGCCTGATATTATCGTTCCCTATAAACAATACAGTTATGAAACGGTTGAACCAATCATTCTATCTTCAAAGGAACAAGCGAATGACTTTAAGTCATTTAAACAAGCTTAACTTTTAGGAAGAATCCCCTCCCAATTCCTTATTTTTGTTACTTTATAAACAGATTGAGATACATACTTCTTTTGCTTTTTTACTTTTGTGTCAGTAGACACCCAGCTATATTCAGCACCGTACCTGGTATCTTTTTCTCCTTCATAGTCTTTATAATCAAGATAGGGATAAACTTCTTCCGGATCCGTGTATCTACTGTCATTTTCACCATTATATGCAGTTTCTGTTGTCACTTCTGAAGTACCTTCCATAGCAGAACTTATCAATGGGTTATTCATATCTTTAAGCTCAACGGATTGCTCCTTTCCAATCACGAATCCATGGTTCGTAAATCTTACAATCTGCTGGGCTATGGAAGATGCATATACTTCCCTTCCTGCAATAAAAAGCAGGCATAAGCAGACTGCTGCTATTAATTTTCTTTTTGCTCTATCATTATATTAACTTACGCAGTTCATTTATTTTTTTGTCCCAATATTGAATAATAAGAATTTTAGCATAAGATCATACACAGATAATCCCACTTTATTTAATTATTTGCCTGAGTTAATTATACCCTAATCGAACTTTTAAATCATATGATAATAAGAAGACAAACCAGACAAGGAGAATTGATATATTATATCATACGTGAAAGCTATGAAAGAAACAGATGTACAGAAAATAAATAAACAGACAGATTTTAGGTATTATGAAATAATCACCAAGTTCATCAACTTATCTTATATTGCACTTGCATTGATATTAATGGGAACTGTATTATTATTTACTATACTATTCGCTTATTTAAAACCAGGTCTTGGGATTTGCATATTCCTACTATTTATTATGGCAGGCATACTTGTTGAACTTATAAACGGTAATTTAACATGGTTAAAGATAACCGAAATACAAATGAAAGAACCAACTAAGAAAAGTACTCCAGGGAGTCTTGCTAATTTATATAAATATTCTTTTATCGTTTATACTACTGCGATTATAGCATGTGTTTATCTGTTACCCTTCTTCACTAACTTTAATTATACCAAAACAGAGTATTACGGGGTTTTACCATTAGTTACAACCTTATCAATATTTATGGGGTTCTTATTAAGGGCGATTTCCCATATATATATGAAAAATAGTGAAATGTATCAAATAGCCGGAACTCCTTTATACTATTTTTCTAAGAGAGCAATCTATTTACCGATTGTATTATTGATTGTCACTTTTGATACATATATCATTAAGGAATTATTAATACAGATTATTATTGGCTTTCCCGTTCTGATCTTAAATTTTTGCGGGATCCTTTATTTAACCGGACACCACAGACAGATATTTTAAAATAAAAACGGCAGGCTCCTGTTATAAGTCAGAAGTCTGCCTGGCAAGTACCAGCGTTCCCTGTTTATTATTTGGTTGTTTCAATTTAAAGTTATTTGATCTCTTTTTCTTTTTATTATCAATATACTTAGTAGTATTAATATAGGTATATTATAATAAAATAGCATAATTAAATAATCGAAAAATTTTCGTTGTTCTATATCAATTATATCATCAACTTGATTTTTATTATACAGGTTGATAGTCGTAGCTGCAATACCATCCTTATCACTTGACAAACTTTTAATATATTGATCTGCTTCTTCCAGATATTTTTCCTTGTTCATACTATTAGATCGAATAACAATATTTTGAGGCATACCAGTTGTTACATTTGATTCTCTACTAACATTAATATTTGTAGTTGAAGGAATTTTTTGTTCCTCATTTACTGCGGCCTTAAAAGTCTATCATAGGTATGTTTTTACACAAACCGCCTGAGTGTAGTGGCGGTAGGCATTTAAAAATGCCGGCAAGTAAAACATACCTATGCTAAACAGAAAATGTCCATGGCCTATATTCAGTATCTAAAACATCTCCTATTGTTACTATTAGTTTCCTATGGTTCTCCATTTAAAATCAAGTTTCCCTTTTGGCACTGTTGATCGGAAGTGATATCTATTATACCCTGTCCGAGGGGACAAAGGCGAATTGAAGATTATGTAATATATTGTCATCCAATTATCCTTTCTTTTTGTTAAATCCATGTTGTAATTGTAAATAAAGCCCTTTTTATTATTGTACTGTCGTCGGACAATAACAGTTAATACTTAAATGATTGATAACGGACAAGCTGGTCTGTGATATAAACATAAATCCGGTAAAACCTGCGTCTTTAAAATTGAATTTACTTGGAGGAGGTGAGCTGTTACTTCATGATTTACCTGTTATACATAATACACTAAGTATGTACAAGCTGATTGAGTACTCACAGAAACTAATAGTAGCAATTGAAGATATTTTAGATGCTGAATATAATCCGAGAACATTTTCTGTCTATCCTATGTATGTTTTTACTTGCAATCTCTGTTAAAAAATTTTCCTTCACTATGCCCAGACGGTCTGCGTAAAAACATACATAGGACATCACAAAAATGGAGGTGAAATTTTATCGACAGCCTCTAAAATATCAGTAAATACAGGCTGTGGGAGTTTCCGAGAGTACTCTGA
>JBAVPE010000081.1:0-2629 GCA_049692775.1 Anaerocolumna sp.
GCCTAATCCTTTCTTCAGATTCCACCTCACGATGGACACCCTTGGCTTCGGCTGTATCCTTCCCACTGCCGGGTGGATTGGGGACTTTCACCCGTTAGAACGTGTGCCCACTGGGCACACCAAAAAAAGCAGGTATCTCACATCGTTGTGAAACACCTGCTTTTTTATTCCTGCCTGAACCCCGTCCATCCTGCATGTCTTAACAAATTTTAATGTTCAAATCTCTGCATATACTGGCTTAAGTTTGGCTTAAATGCTTAAATTCTCTGTCTGCGGTATAGCCGCAAAGCATTGATTTTACTGGAAAGTCTTATCCTCTACTTGTCTAAGGATTTCATCGTCGGGAATAATAACACGTCCCTTATTGCGGCTGAATCTGTTAACAGCATAACAAACCGGTCAATTCCGATTCCTATACCGCCTGTTGGAGGCATACCATATTCCAAGGCATTTAAGAAATCTTCGTCCATACTGTTAGCTTCATCATCACCTGCTGCACGCAGTGCTTCCTGGGCTTCAAAACGGCCTCTCTGGTCAATCGGATCATTTAATTCGGAAAATGCATTTGCCATTTCCCTTTTGGTTATAAACAGTTCAAAACGTTCCGTAAAATCCGGGTCATTTGGTTTTCTCTTGGCCAAAGGCGAAATCTCAACCGGATGATCCATGATAAAAGTAGGCTGGACTAAGTTTTCTTCTACATATTCTTCAAAGAATAAATTAACAATATCACCCTTCTTATGTCTGTCTTCATATTTAATGTGACGTTCCTTTGCAAGGGCTTTCGCCTCTTCTTCGGTTTTTATCTCATTAAAATCAACCCCTGCATATTTCTTTACAGCATCTGTCATTGTCATTCTTTCAAATGGTTCAGCTATATCTATTTCAACTCCATCATAGAAAATAGTTGTTGTTCCAAGTACTTTATTTGCAACAGTCCTGAATAATTCTTCTGTTAAATCCATCATACCGTAATAATCGGTATATGCCTGATATAATTCCAACAGGGTAAATTCAGGATTATGCCTGACAGATAAACCTTCATTTCTGAATACGCGGCCAATTTCATAAACTCTCTCTAAACCGCCTACAATTAACCGTTTTAAATATAATTCCAAGGATATTCTTAAGTGAATATCTTCATCCAGCGCATTATGGTGGGTCATAAATGGTTTTGCTGCCGCACCGCCGGCATTGGGAACCAATACAGGAGTTTCTACTTCAATAAAATTCCTGTTATCCAGATAATTACGGATTTCCCTGATAATCAGGGAACGTTTTATAAAGGTATCCTTTACTTCAGGATTAACAATTAAATCTATATATCTTTGTCTGTAACGGGTATCCGTGTCTTTCAGACCATGAAATTTTTCCGGAAGAACCTGCAGACTTTTTGATAAAAGTACAACCTGGCTTGCCTTAACAGATACTTCTTCTGTATGGGTTTTAAAAACTTCGCCGGTAATGCCTATAATGTCACCAATATCATATTTCTTAAAATCAGCATAAGCATCCTCACCAATCAGGTCCTTTTTCACATAAGTTTGAATGCTGCCTTTCACATCTTGTATATTACAGAAAGAAGCCTTTCCCATGACCCTCTTGGACATGATCCGTCCGGCTATGGATATAGTTTTTCCTTCTAAATTATCAAAATCTGCACTTATATCCGCAGAATGATGTGTTACGTCATATTTCATGATTTGAAACGGATCTTTGGCATTTTCTTTTAATTCTGTTAATTTAGTTCTCTTAACTTTTAAAAGTTCATTCAAATCCTGTTCTGCCTGTATCTTTTCTTCAGCCACAATAGTTCTTCCTTTCTATCCTTAACATTCCATTAACTTCATTTTTAGTTAATTCGATTTTTGTATCTCAAGTATTTTATATTGAAGTACACCGGAATGAGTCTCAACATTAACAATATCCCCAATACGTGCACCAATCAATGCTTTTCCGACCGGTGATTCGTTGGAGATCTTGCCTTTGAGACTATTTGCTTCCGTAGAGCCTACGATTTTATATTCCATCTCATCATTATACTCTAAGTCAAGTATTTTAACTTTGCAGCCGATATTAATGAAGTCAACTTCAACCTCATCTTCTACAACAACCTCTGCATTTTTAAGAATTTTATCTATTTCTTCAATTCTGGCTTCAATTTCTCTTTGTTCATCCTTTGCAGCATCGTATTCCGCATTTTCTGATAAATCGCCCTGCTCTCTGGCTTCTTTAATCTTCTGTGCGACTTCTTTACGTTTGTTTACTTTTAAATTCTGGATTTCTTCCTCTAAAAGTCTTAATCCCTCATAGGTCAATATGTTCTTCTTGTCTGCCATATTTAAACACCCTTCCTCCGTTTAATCAATATTACGATACATTCAAAGTATTATAACGTATCACTTGTTCCTTGTCAACAACTTAAGGCTTTATTTTCTATAACTTTAATTGAATTGTTACTGTTCACACCCCTGCCAAAAGCAGCAGTGTTGTGAACAATAACACGCTTCGCGATGCACACAAAACGCAAAGACAGCGTTTTAGCGCGGCAATTCTCCGGTTTTCTGTGACTTTTGCTTCGCTCCACTTACAAAAAACACCTCGCGGTACACAGGCTCAACTGTAATAA
>JBAVPE010000082.1:0-4283 GCA_049692775.1 Anaerocolumna sp.
TAAAATCATTATCATTGAAAAATTATAGCTGTTATGAAGATTTACAGATAGGATTTAATTAGGATTATTCAATTTTGGTTGGTGTAAATGGTGCAGGTAAATCAACTATTCTTGATGCGATATCAACAGCTTTAGGAAGTTATATTGTAGGTTTTGATGGAATTGCGTCTAATAGAATTTCCCATGACGATGCACATCGAAAAATGTATGAGTTAGGAAGCCGTATAGAAGCAGAAGAGCAATATCCAGTCGAAATTACGGCATTTGCTGATTTAGATGGAAGAAAAGTAGAATGGAAAAGAAGTCTTCATGCTAAAAATGGAAGAACACATATCAGTGAAGCAAAAAGTTATGGAGTATGGGGAAAAACTACAGAATTGTGTTCGCGAAGGAGATAAGAAGACAATTCTACCGCTTATTGCATATTATGGTACCGGCCGCTTATATATGCAAAAGAAACAGAAGAGAAATGTTTCTGTAAACCCTACATTTTCAAGGACAACAGGATATATAGATTGTCTGGATTCTGCATCAAATGATAAGCAGATGATGAGATGGTTCGAATTAATGACATCTATTCAGATTCAGGAAGGAAAGATTATCCCAGAATTGGAAGCAGTTAAAAAAGCGATGGGTAAGTGTTACTCAGGTGCCAAAAGTCCAGAGAGTAAGGCGCATTTTGAATATAAAATGAAATCTCAAGAAATTGAGATTACTTATCAGAAAGACGGAGAGTTAGAAAAACTTCCAATGAAGATGTTGAGTGATGGATTAAAAATTACCATCAGTATGGTTGCAGATATTGCATATAGGATGGCGGTACTTAATCCACAATTACTTGATAATGTTTTGGAAGAAACTCCAGGCATTGTACTGATTGATGAAGTTGATATGCATTTACATCCAGAATGGCAAAAGCGTATTGTCGAAGATCTAAATTACATTTTTCCGAATGTGCAGTTTATCATGACAACCCATTCACCAAGTATTTTAGCTAACGTTAAAAAAGAACATGTTTTGTTACTTGATAATACATGAAATGCCTTGTAGAACATCTTTAATAGAATATCGATGTATGTTGATTTCTTTGGACAACCTTTGGATAAGAATGTAGAGAAGAGGTGGCATAAATGGGTTTTTCATCAATCCTAAACGGATTTGAATATGAATTTTTACAGAAAGATGAGCATTTGGGAAAACATATTATCCTGCTTGGATTAGCGGGGAGTTATTCATATGGCACAAATAATGAAAACAGTGATATTGATCTCCGGGGTGTAATGCTAAATCGTAAATCTGATTTGATAGGACTGACACAATATGAACAATATGTAGATGATTATACAGATACTACCATATATACTTTCAATAAAATGGTAACGTTACTATTAAGCTGTAATCCTAATACACTAGAACTGTTGGGATTAAATCCAGAGCATTATCTATATTTAAATGAGATAGGACAAAGCTTAATCGATCATACGGATTTGTTTCTATCAAAAAGAGCAATACAGTCTTTTGGGGGCTATGCGGATGCGCAGCTTCGAAGGCTACAGAATGCTTTGGCACGAGATTCCTATCCACAAAGTGAGAAGGAAAAGCACATTTTTAATTCTGTAAAAAATGCAATGCATGACTTTATGAAGCATTATGAAAAATTTGAAAATGGTTCCATGAAAATATATACAGATAAGGCCGTTAATCCTGAAATGGATACAGAAATATTTGTTGATGCGAATCTTACACATTATCCATTGAGGGATTATAAAAATATCTGGAATGAAATGAATAATATCGTGAAGGATTATGACAAAATTGGAAAACGAAACAGGAAAAAAGATGATAATCATTTAAATAAACATGCCATGCATCTGATCCGTTTGTTCATGATGGTAATCGATATTCTTGAAAAGGGTGAAATAAATACATATCGAAAGGCAGAACATGGATTATTACTGAGCATTCGAAGAGGAGATTATCAGAAAGAAGATGGAACATTTACAAAGGAATTTTATGAGATTGTTTCTGATTATGAAAGAAAATTAAACGAAGCATCACAATATACAAGGCTTCCCGATGAACCAGATATGACAAAGGTTCAGGAGTATGTAATGTCAGTAAACGAGAAGGTGATAAAAGATGAAATATAATGATTATGAGGGTTCAATAGAATCTTTAGTACAAATGAAACTTAAAGAGATTGAAGAAAAAGAAAATGTAAAAGTCCTTCAGGCCGTAGAATCTGGGAGTCGAGCATGGGGATTTACTATGGGACTGCAAACAAAAATTATTACGAGTATTTGGTTGAAGACATGGTGAAATATAAGAAATATTTCTATGTACTGCGTCCAATTTTAGCATGCAAATGGATTGAAAAGAAATCTTGTCCGCCACCAGTATTATTTCAGGAACTTGTGGATGAAATGTTAGAAGATAATATGAAAGCAACTGTAGAAAAACTTATAGAAAAGAAAATACAGATGGGGGAAGCTGAAAAAGGGAAGCGGATTGATAAGCTGAATGAATATATTGTTAATAACCTTGCGTACTTTAAGAAAAAAGTAGATTCTATGGAAGATGATAGAAATACGGATTGGGATGAGTTGAATAGTATGTTTATAAAAAGACTTCTGAATTATAATGATATAGCTTAAAGATGTTTTTTGAGGATTGATTTTTTGAAGATAAGGATTCTAAAGGCAAATACATTGAAAGAAATCTTACAGAAATTAAATTTGCCCAAGAAGTGTTTTAGAAGTAATTTCGTTTTTCAGCATGAATCGCTAAAAAATATCCTTTAAAATAATGTCTCTGTCAAAGAAATAGTTGAAAACTAATAATATTCTAACAGAGCATTTGAAGCTCTACTAAATTGAACTATTATTTACTTAATAATAGGTCAAAATACCAGTGCAACTGTTATGAGAGTTTCCAAGAGTACTCAGGGAACAGATTGGAGGGACGAACATGGACTGTATGAAAATCGGAAGGTTAATTACTAAGTTACGAAAAGAAAAAAGGCTGACACAGAAGAATATTGCAGATGCGCTGGGCATAACAAACAAGACAGTTTCAAAATGGGAATGTGGCCTGGGTTGCCCGGACCTTTCGTATTGGGCAGAATTATCCGAAATTTTAGGTGTCGACATGGTACAAATGATGGAAGGAGAAATCACTGCGAACAACCCTGATAGTGGGAATGTTGATAAAGTCCGTTTTTATGTCTGTCCCTCCTGCGGAAATGTTCTGGTCAGTACCGGCAGCGCTTCCATTTTTTGCTGTGGCAGGAAATTGGAGCGGGAATTTCCCAAAGAGGAACTCTCCACACCGCACATCACGGTGGAAGAAACAGACATGGATTACTATATCACCATTGATCATCCGATGACCAAGGAGCATTACCTTTCCTTTGCAGCATATGTTAATAGTGATAAAGTATTTTTAAACAGACTTTACCCGGAGCAAAGCCCGGCTTTCCGATTCCCGGTGATATCCAGGGGAAAACTATATGTCTATTGTGTAAAACATGGTTTAATGCTATATTCTGATACGCCTTGACTTTCATAAGCAAGCTAAAAGCGAATGTTATTTAATCCTTTTTAGCTGGATTTTTTGGAAACCACCCTTTTTTAACTCTTTCCTCCTGCTCAATTATTTCATGGATAGCCCAAAGGGATGAAAAGCCGAAAACACCTGCGATACAGGAAAACAGCAGGGAGTTTATAATAAGGGATAATACAATACCCAATATACCTGCTGCGAGAAAGGCTGGCCATATCTTTTTCCCAAAATAGTACTCACATTTTATTACGATAGGATGAAAGACTCCTATAATAAGAAAAGTAATTATTCCTATTAGTATTCCCTGAAAGTTCATTTTAACACCCATTGCATCTTACTTTGACTTATTTCTGACCTGATTTTCCTTAATCAATACCAGCCAAGCCTTGGCGTAGCACCACTACTCCTGCGTTTGTCTGGCATTGCCTAAGAAAAATCTATCTTCTTTTCTGGATATTCAATGTAAGAAAAATCCTTAAATATGTATTAAAATTACTATACCATAGTAAGAAAACATTTGACAATTGTTTTCTGATTTTATAAAGCACACCTTCAGTTACTATTTACAGCCGATATACCCGACGTGTTTTTTGTAAGTGCAGCGAAGCGAAAGTCACAGAAAACCGGAGTATAGCAGCGCCGAAACGCTGGTTTTGCGTTTTGTGTGCATTGCGAAGCTACGGTTCACAGATCTGCTGATTTTTGCAGAGTTGTGAATAGTA
>JBAVPE010000083.1:0-2724 GCA_049692775.1 Anaerocolumna sp.
GGATTATGGGACGGATTAAAAGATACGGCAACCGAAGCTGTAAATACCGTTAAACACCCTGTAAAAACAGTAAAAGATATAGGAAAAGCAGCAGCCCACCCCGTAAAGACAGGAAAAGCAATTTACAAAGCCGTAAAAAAAGTTGTAGTAGAGGATGTAATAAATGGGACCGCAGATACAAGGGCGCATTTTGCAGGAGAAGCGGTTGTACAAGTTGGACTGGCAGTTGTAGGAACCAAAGGTGTTGATAAAGCATTAAAAGTAATAAAGGCAAATAAGGCCGCGAAAGCAGTAAGTATAATAGATGATCTGGAAGATATAAGTTCAGATATAACTAAGGCAGACAGGGCTATTAATAAAGCAGTAACTTCTATTGATGATGTGATTAAAGAGATGAATGAACCTGCTAAGGTTAATAAGGCAGTAAATGTAGCGGATGATGTAACAGAGGGTGCGGGGCAGTCTGGATTAAGTGAGGCAGAACCAGTAAAAGTATATCGAGCGGTTGGACCTGAGGAATTTGATGATATATTTGATTATGAAGGATTTAGGGGTAGACCAGATGGACGTTCATATGAAGCTAAGCAATTTGGTAATAATTTTGATGAAATATTGGATTTAGCTAATCAACCTATAATGAGAGATACTGCCGCAATTGTCGAAGTGACAATACCCCAAAATGTCTATAACCAATTAAATCACATGCCATTAGATGTGGGGATTTTAAAGTCTGGTGCAGTAACTGTTGAACCAGATATGTTGGATATCTTTAATAAGAGTATAATTAATATTAAACATGTTTATTAAAAGGAGTTAATGTAATGCTAATTTTTGAAGCAAACGTGATTTTATATAGTAAATATGTGTCAGGACCATCAATAATGTCTGGTGTAAGATGCTCATTAAATATAGATGGAAATGACCATATTTGTCAAATTGAAACCGTAGATGGTGAAGATATTCCTTTAGATACTGGAACTTGCGTTAAAATTACTACAATAAGTGGAGAAATCAGTCTGTTGTCGTTAGTAAATAATGCCGAATTTATATTATTAAGAGGAAAAGAAATAGGAAAAGGGTATATAACTAGAGTTAAAGAGGTTTATTTAGAAAAGAAATATTTGGAAATAATAACGGATAAATCATTGCTCAAAAAAATAATTGATTATGCGGAAAATATGCCCAATGCAATAGTGTATGAAGATGTTTATGAATTGCTAAAGTGATATAATAGGTAGTTCAAAAAGTTCATTTTGTTTATAAACTCTCTATACTTTCAAATTGGATAATTATATCAGTTTGGAAGTATAGAGAATATAGTCGTTATTTTAAAAATTATAGTTTATTAAAAATTTACATTTTTAATAGTATCCATAAATCCATGCTGATACAGAAAAGTTTCTTATAAAGTAAATTAATGTATAAGGATGTTAAATAATTTTCAATCAACTCCTTTTCCTTGCCTGGAAAATTTTCAATGAAGTTTTCAGCCTGTAGAATTTGTTCCTTCTCAGAGTTGTAAGTCTGATTTTTATGAAATGAAGCAATTAATATGTTGATACGTTCCTGAATAAACATATCCATTATTCCAGTACAGTCATAATGCTTCCCTCCTTTGAAAACATACGATACCTGAAGAGTTTCAGAAGGTCGATACTAGAAACTACTAAAAATCAGTGGATTTATTGGTGAGAAAAGAGAGAAGAAATTAAAAAGGCAAGCGGTGCATATTGGCAAGAATAATTGGTGAAATTATATGCGGTGTACCTACACAGACACCTTAAAAAGCTTTGAACTTGGCTGGTTCCAGTGAGGTTACGACCACCTGACAGGTGACTTTTGCTTTGTTGACAGCCACCTAATAAAAGTGAAGGACTTTTATTAAATCCTTATGCAGTCGGCATTGCCGGCTGCTGTAAGCTGGCAGGAGCGCCGTAAGGTGCACCTGCCTTTAACCTGCATCATTTTCGACCCCATGGTTCATCCCTATTTGGGGAGCAAAATAAGGCGAGTATTTGCCAGTTCAGGAATTTATAAATGGTTGCGATTGTGCGACTTGAAGGATATGACAAACAGGTCTATATGCGACATTTTTCTGAAAAAGCAACCGGAAGACGAACAGGAGGCAATAGCAATCCAAACAGCTATCAGGTGCAACGGGAAAAGACTATATTTTTCTGATTGGCACAACAAGGCTTTTTATCGCCTGATCGGCATATATGTTCCACCATCGGTTTTAAAGGTCACACAGGGGCAATATTTTACGACACAGGGCAAAATGAAAGTGGTATATAGATCTTGTTTCACCAGAAGTTTAGCCAGACCGTCTACCCTATGGTTCATGATGAACCATAGGATTTACAGGAAATTGGTTCTATGGTAAACTGGGGCTGCCGGGGGTTACAGGGGGGAAGAAATACTCTTTCTGTAGCTCCCTTTTCCATTCTTTTTTCTGCTGTTCTTTTCTGAAACTAAATCCAGAAATGACTTGCAATACTTTCCATACAGAGTTAACATCAACAACCAATAAAAGAAATAACTTGTCCATCCACCTATTGGTTTGTTGTAGATTGGCTGTCGCCCCCTTGCGGATTCAATAAGAGTTAACGCTGTCATCTGAGGTTGCCGGTACGGGAACTGATTGGTTGGAAACAAGATCTGGAGGGAGAGAATTGCAGAAAAGAGAAAATCTGCTTTATGTGGGGATTGACCTGCATAAGGAAA
>JBAVPE010000084.1:0-129215 GCA_049692775.1 Anaerocolumna sp.
GCATCAATACCGTTCTTTGATCATTTCATACTTTATAAGAAGTTTCCTATATCATATGAATCATCATGAAAATTTTATTAGAATTTTCAGGGTTGTTTTACTGTTCAGTTATCAAGGTTCGTTTGCCTGTTATTACAGGTTTTATGCTGTCTTATATACGGTAACGGTTTAACATTTTATACCGTTTAGTGCGTCAGCAGCAAAATGAATTATATCACTGTATGAATATGATGTCAACCCTTTTTTATAACTTTTTATTACTTTTTTATTATACTTTATTTCCCAGTTAAATTAAATAGTTTTATGAAACCTTAAAGATGAATCATCTAGCTGAATCTTGCACTAAGGGCAACAGAAGCTATGAAAATCGTATTAATTGTATGGTAAATTCAGAAAACTATAGAGTTTAGCAATTACCTATTAATTAAAATAAATGAAAAGACAAAGGATAACACCTAATTATCCCTTGTCCTAACATAATTCAATTATGATCAATTTAAATCCAAACTAACGGTTCATTTCACTTTGATAGCCGTTTCCCTGGTGCCCTTCTATAATTTTATCAATTTCCTTTTTATCGGTGGACGGTAAGTCCCCCATCACTGTATTTTTCACTGCACAAGCGGCATTACCGTATTCCAGTGCCTTCTTGCAATCTCCGTAAGCAAGCAGACCAAATAAAACGCCGGATACATAGGCATCTCCGCTACCAATTCGATCAATAACTTCAATATTTTCATAAGGCTCTTCCCTGTAAAACTTATCTTCCTCTGCATTATATATCGTTGAACCAAACGTGTGCTTTTTAGGACTGATAATCTTCCGTTCTGTTGAAGCCAATACTCCTACATTATATTCACTTGCAAAAGATTTTAAAATTTCTTTTAACTCACCGGTTTTACCAAAAGTACGCCTGGAAGTTTCTTCTGAAATAAAAAATATATCAACATATGGTAAAATCCGCTCAATATATTTTTTAGCGTCAGCTTCACTCCATAAATTAGCCCTGAAATTCACATCAAAAGAAATTAACGCTCCTGCTGCCTTAAACTTCTTTATCAGTGTTTCTGCTGTACTACGGGTCTGTTCTGAAAGGGCTAAAGTTATACCACTGGTATGAAATAGTCTGGTGGAATTAAAAATACCCTCCGGAATTTCTCCTGGCTCGATTGTATTGACGGAAGTATTTTTCCTATCATAAACAACGGTTGGTTTTCTGGGGAATACACCATGTTCATAATAATATATTCCAAGTCTTGCCTCAGGACATTCATCATAAATTAACCACTCATCACTTACGCCGCAGAAACGAACATTATTTCTGACATATGTACCCAATTCACTTTTAGGCAGTTTTGATATGATTCCTGTATGCAGACCCATTAATGACATTCCTGATACCACATTAAGCTCCGCTCCGCCGGCTCTTTTTTCAAATACTGCACCGGATATCATTCTTTCGTTGACCGGAGATGATAATCTTAATAATAATTCACCAAAAACAAGTGCATCAAACTCTTTTTTTTCATCTGAAAACATCATAATCCTCCATAAAAACATAATGACCTCGCGATGGACGCTTTTATGCTATTAAAATAAGCAATTCTTATTGTATTACTATTTCTTTTGTACTAAATGAACAGCAAAACCGCCGATTTCATTTTTAAAATATATCCCTGCCATTTTCCCATTGTTATAATATTTAATTGAATCCTTATGAAAAGAAACTCCCTGCATTTCAAAGTAATATATTGCTCTTTCAATATAATTGGTTTAAACAGCGATATAACCGTTTTCACCAAGGTATGGTGTTTTCGTTACTTCAATCCCCAGACCTGCAAAGACAGGACCAGCACCGTCCAAATTTAACTAAAACACTTTAGTTACTACGTTTTTCTTTCACTTTTTTGTTCGAATAAAATCTTGTTTAATTATACACTTAATAAGAAAGAAATTCAATTAGAACGAAGAAATTATTTCATTAAAACAAGATTTTTCCCAAATTCATTATAAAGTTTAAGAGCATATTATTATTATATATTGTACTTAAAAATGTACTCTCTTCTATCAGGGTAAAGATGGTCTTCCCCCACTCTGTACTGCCTAATATGGTTAAGAATATACATCCTATCCAGATTACTATAATTCCATGCAATAGTCCGGCTAATAAGCCGGCTGTTTTATTTAAGCCGTTAATCAGGGGAAGTTTACTGATTATATTTAAAGTTTCACAAAGCAGTGCCAGACCAATGGTTATAAAGAGTACTATTACCAGGAAAACAGCAGCATTAATAATAATTCGGGCTACGGACTCACTGATATAGTCTTTAAAATTATCCACTGCCATAGCTGTATATACATCTTTCGTATTATTTTCAATCAGAGTATGTTTCATTATTTTAGGTAATGGAAGTTTGTTGATAAAATTGACCTGATCTGTTATTTTATTTCCCATATCAGTAAAGGGAATTACTTTCAAAACCTTTTCTGTTACAAATCCCATGACCTTATCATTCTTTTGCAGCTCTTTGCTAATAACCGGACTGACCCACATCGTCAGTACCAGTGCTATAATCGTAGAAAAAAGAGTAAATACGGTACGGATAAAACCTCTTCTGCGACCGTTGAAGGCATATCCCGCCAAAATTACTAATACTACTATTGCTAACCAGTTCATATCTATCCTCCTGTTTTCATTCCTTAAGATTGATGTTTACAAAAAAATTTTCTGTCAACATCTTTTATTTCTTCGCTTCTTTCAGTTTAACTTCTTCCATATTTATATTATCTATAACTATGTATTTATCTATATTATTGACCGGTAAAATATAGGAAATATCATTTTCAAAGGTATAATGGAATTTTTCCTTACCATTGGTACGTATTATAATCCAATCTAAGTTCGAATGCAGGATTATATCCTCACCGGATATAAATATTTTATCGTAATCATAATTCATGGTTTTATTTAATATAACTTTACCTTTTAAATCGTAAAGGAGAATACGGTATTTATTATTTTCATCTCCGTCATTCAGGACAAAACCTACATATTTATCACTGTAAAATATACTCTTGATTTCTGTTTTAAAAGTCTCTTTATAGATTTCCTTGGGTGTCTGATCCATGGAGAACAGGCTGAAACTGTCATCCCCAAAGGCACATACCGTATTGTTATTGACAAATTCAATCTTAGGAAAAATAGTCTGTCCATAATCAAATGCGCCTACGACCTGATCTACATAATTCTGACCAACTCCTCCAAAATTATAAAAAGTAATTTTACTTTGGACCTTACCACTGCTGATAGATATGTAACTGGTCACTAATTTTCTTCCGTCGTTTGATAACGAAAGATCAATGGGGAACCCATCATTAGCGTTGACGGTTCTGGTCCCAACTAATTCTTTGCCCTCTTCACTATAGACTTTTACATAATTAACTCCGTCCCCATCCATTAAAACTGCTACCACACCCTGATTCGCAATTTCACTTTTTATAATAGGATTGGGAACATTAATCGTAGCCATTCCTCCTTCACCATTAAATACCTGTAGGGTTTTATACCCTCTGTCACTTATCACAGCATATTTATCACATACATCTGCAATGGGATCTTTCATTTCAAAGGTACCATTCCAAAGCAGGTTACCTGCTCCATCCATAGCCATTGCCCCATCTCTGCTATAACGGACCACTCCTGTCCCATAGCTGTCATATTGGGCAGAATTGCTGTCTTTTCTTTCTGTTTTATGAATCACCTGGTAGCTTGCATAATTTTTATGTAAAATTGAATTAACTGTGAAATAAATAAATCCTATTGCTGCGAAAACTAAGATAACAGTTATGACTGTAACTATTTGTTTATGCTTACGTTTTCTTATTTCATAGCTTCTTAATTCATGTTTTTCTAGTTCTATCGCCATGATTTCTCCTTTTTATTATAGGTATACATTCGGAAACTCCCGTAACCTGTATTTATTGATATTTTAGATGCTGGCAATAAAATTTTATCTTCATTTTCGTAATGTCATATGTATGTTTTTACGCAGACCGTCTGAGCATAGCGAATAGAGGCATTCATAATGCCTGGCAAGTAAAAACACACGTATGATGGACAGAAAATTTTCTCAGATTATATTCAGCATCTAAAATATCGTCAAAAACCTAATTAGTTTTCAAGAGACACCTATACTAATTCCATTCAATATTAGTAACCTTTTATACATGTATGATAATTATACCTTATTTGCTTCTCATTGGCACTACCCTATTTTATTTTTTTATATAAGTAAAGCTGTCCTCCCGAGCTTTGAATTTCAGGCTCATTCAGACAGCTACTTATGAATTTACAATAAAATTGTTAAATAGGAAATATTACCTAAACCGCAGTTTAATTTCCCTTTCTTCTATGGCACAATTAATTTTTGCCCTTCATATATTTTATTTTCATCCTCAATTCCATTTAGTTCTTTTATTTCGTCCATATAGCTGAACGTATTATATAGTTCATAGCTGATTCCTGCCAGGGAATCTCCATGACGGACTAAATAATATTTTATCGGGGCGGATGTTTCCACCGAATCCTCAGATGCTTTATCGGCCTCTCCTGGTTTACCGGTATCCTGATTATCTGCTTTAGCAGTATCTATATTATTATCAGGGTTATCCGCATCTGGGTTGTCTGTCTGCTTGTTATTATCTGCAGACTGATTACTATCCGCCTCATCTGCGGGCGTATTCTCTGCATCCTGCTTGTTATTAATATTTCCTTTCACCGTTTCAACTTCTGTAGTTTCCTGATCCTTAACAGATGAATCATTGTCAGCGAAACCAGCTTCGTTATCCGCTGCATTCCCTTCTGTTCTCTGGATATCATTCTCTGCATCAGCATTTGCCGCTTGTGAAGAATCCTCACCTGATTGACCGGCAGCCTGAGTTTCATCACCGGTTTGTTTCCCGTCCCCCGTCTGGATGTACTCTGGGGTACCTTTCTCATCATCTTTTACTAAAGTAAGACTTTGTGATATGGTATTAAGGGTGGTTTCCATATTCCTCATTTTGTCGTAATTATCAAGCATGGTTGCAGCAATAACCAGAACTATGATTGCCAAAAGGGTGCTTGCTGCATATAACAGCCGGATAACACTTCTGTCATCCTTCACCTCTTTCTTTTCCTGTATTACATTCCGGATTTTCCTGGTGGTGCAGTCGTTGTAATTCTTTTCATCACTCACCGCTTCTTTATTTTCCACCATATAATTCTGCATTTCTTCATTTTTCTCATAATATATGTAATAACCGGACTGTTTCACCAGTTGATTGTTTTCATTTAAATAAAAAGTTTCTTCCTTTTCCATACTATCCATTTTGAGTAAAACTTTATCGGGTCCTGAAAAATTATCTACATGGATTTTTCTTACTTTTTCTCCGCTTTCTATAAAAAACTCCGGTCCAACCAGTGACCATCCAACGATCTCCACCTCACTGAAATACTTTTTTATGTTTTCATAAATACTTGTCCACCCTTCGTCAGAAAAAGTAATTCCCCCGCTAAAATCTGTATTCACCATTTCTACTGCACCTTTGATGAATATATTTTTGATCTCTTCTGTACTCACATAATATCCAAGTAAAACTGTTATCCTGCAACCGGAATGTTCCTTATCTGAAAGCTGTTTAATATAAGTCATAACATAGTCTTCTACATATATTACTTTATTACGGGAACCGATATTTCCGACCTGTCTTATATTTTTGGGCATCTTGACCGGTATGGTGTTCCCGGGCTCTGACTGGTTATTTGTATTTCCGCCTTTGCTGTATGAGTTGTCCATAAATTATTTCCCTCCTAACCACAGTCTCTATTAGACAATGATGAAATGTTTCGATAAAAGGCGATGCCTTTCCGCCGCTGATCTGATTATAGAAACACCTTTTGGTCTCTATAATATAACTACCGACAATCGTATCATAAGGCCTCTAAATATTATGTCAAAACAAAACATAGAATTCAGATATCTTACTCGTTTTATCTTCCCTTATTCGTCTTTTCTTTTCAGGTTATGATAATTTTATACTCAAATTTCTTTCCTGACTTGGGAATAAATTCTATTCCTGGTGAAAATTGACTTGCAAATTATTGCTATAATCTGACTATTTTACTTTTTAGAGGTAATACTTTTGTTATTACAGAATATGGTTGTAGTGTACGAGTAATAATAGGAGGTTATAATGAATAGAGAACTAGAGGCGGAAAAGAAGTTATATTATTTTAATACGAAAGATCGTTATTCCGTGTATGATTTTAGTAAGACACTGCAAGAATTAATACAAAAAAATTATTATAAAAAAAAGCAGATCGTATTTTTATGTATAGGTACGGATCGTGCAACCGGCGATTGTTTAGGACCCATTGTCGGCTATAAATTGTCAAAACTCCAGCATAATATTATATTGTATGGTACTTTAGAACAACCGGTTCATGCAAAAAATCTTGGCGATACCATGAATTACATTTATGCGAACCATAACGATGCTTTTGTAATTGCAATTGATGCTTCCCTTGGGAAATCGGGACACATCGGATATATTACCCTCGGAGAAGGTCCTTTATTACCAGGTGCCGGAGTTGATAAGGCTTTACCTCCGGTCGGCGATATATTCATTACAGGCATTGTAAATTTCTCAGGGATGTTAGATCATATGCTGCTTCAGACAACCAGGCTCAATATCGTTATGATTTTGGCTGATTATATCTGTACTGGAATTAACTACTGCTTTTATAAACTGGTGAAGGATTGACGGACAAAGAGTCTTGCACGTCAGGTGCAAGCTTTTTATGCAATAGGACATACTATCCTATTGCATAAAAAACCCTGTTCAGGTTAAAGATACTGTTTGATACTGTTTTACCTGGACAGGGGTTTTTATTATATTGTTTTTATTATATTGCTTTTTAATAATTTCCTTCTTTATAGTACGTCATTGCTTCAGAAATAGTTTTTAAGCCATTCTCGGACATGATATCACATAATATATTTAATTTATCAGTGGACATAATTTCTTTGCCCAGATAAGCTTCATAGTTATTGGCTATTACCATAGACAGAGTTTTAATTTTTTCTTCAGTTTCCTTAATTTTAACGTAAACTTCACCATATTCTTTCTTTAAGGCTATTAATTCATCCTGACTTTGTGCCTTTATTTCTTCCCCGATTACAACGCGGGTTGTATTCTCAAAAATACTTAGAGCTTCTTTTTTTTGTTCCGTGATGGATTTTAGTTCTTCTTCCAGTTCGAATAATTCCTGATTGAAATTATCCAATCCATACTTACTTTCATCTTTATCTTTTAATATCCCTTTACGGATTTTATCTCTTTTCTTTTTATTTTCATTGATTTGGGAACGGAGTCTGAAAATTCGCTTAATTGTATCCATATGCTTATCTTTAATATTATTATCGATCAGCATATATATACCACCAAAGAAAATTACCGTAATAAAATAAATTAATATGAGGTATACCATAGTTTCTTTTGGAATTACATAAAAATAAAAAAAGCAGGGGATAATTAACAGGATTAAAATCAAAGTCAAAATAATGATTGTCATATCTCCTATCCCGGTTGGGAGAAATAAGGCATAAAAAAGCTTGGTATTACAGAATGCAGGTACCTTGTTTTGCTTTAACAGGGTTTTAATATCCAGTACCATCTGCCTATATTCTTCTTTTAGTTGAGCGGTCTCTGCTGCTATTCGTTCTGAAATCTTAATACTTTTAGATTTCTCTTTTTTACCGCGGATTTTCTTCATCCTTGCCCGGGTTTTCTCAATCTGCTCATTATAAGTGGCTTCTATTTCATCTTTGCGCTTCTTAGTAGTACTAAGGATTTCTTCGGCTACGGCTTTTTCTTTATTTTTTATGGACTTTTCTAATTTTGATTCTTCTGATACTAAGACATCATTATTGTCCATATTTCCATTTAATTCCAACAAGATGTCTTTTAACTTATTTAAGTCTTCTAATCCGCCGGATAATATATTACTTTCCATATATCCTTCCTCCTATGTTATGTAATATGTTTATTCAACAAAATATTTCTATATTCGATTTTACTAGATATGGAAGAAAAGGTCAATGGATAATAATAAGGTTTACCTAAATAAATATCCGGTTAAGTTATTGTTCAAGAATAAATAGCATGCCTTGGCAAACTCTCTCGTCTGGCATAACCTGCCTAATTCTTCTCGCGCGTTTTACATCCCGCCCGGTAGGGCTTTCTTATTGCATTGAAAATTCAGAGAAATTTCCTATGCAATAAGAAAGAGTCTGGCAAGCCAGACTCTAGCGCTGACGCGCTGTCACTTCAGTGACAAATTTCTCTTGCACGTCATGCGCATCCCCCCGGAGGGTTTTTATCTTATAGGGAGAACTTTCCTATGAGATAAAAAATAAGACTAAAGAATATATTATAATTCTTTAGTCTTACCTTTTATAATATATAATAAAATCTCCCCAGATTTTCATATAATAAATTTATTTGAATAAATATCTCTGTTTTTATGTTATCTTATCCCTTTACGTTATTTTATTCTTAAGATCTTATTTCTTTATGTCTCATTTCGTTACGCTTTTTGTTAAATTTTAAACTTTTTAATTATTTGCTGCAGATCCTGAGCCATGCTTGCTAATCCTTCACTTGCTTTTGCAATATCTTCTACAGAAGCAGTTTGTTCCTCTATGGATGCTGTAACCTGCTGTGTTGATGCTGAATTTTCTTCTGCAATGGCAGAAAGATTTTGTAAGGTATCTAATATATCCTTTTTCATTTTCTCCATTTCTTGTCCGGACACATTTAAATTAACAACAGCTTCTTTGGCATTTTCAATTGCTTCTGAAATAGCCATATAACTCTTTTTGTTATTCTCTACACTATCGGTCTGTTCTTTAATTACAGCAGATATCTCTTCGATTGTCTTAACTGCATCCTGAGAATTCGTCTGCAACTCTTTTACCATATCATCGATATCTTTTGTGGAAGCGGCAGATTGTTCGGCAAGACTCCTGATTTCTTCGGCAACTACTGCAAAACCTTTACCCGCATCGCCTGCCCTGGCAGCTTCTATAGCAGCATTTAAGGCTAAAAGATTCGTTTGTTCCGCAATGGAGGATATCACGTTGCTGGCCTGGCCTATTTTATTTGAACTTTCATTTGTTTTTAATATTACTTCTCTTATATCCTTGGATGCCTGATAGTTTTCATCTGTTTTTGTAGAGAGAAATTCAATTTCTTTTAATCCTTCGTTTAATACCTCTGCAACCTTTTCGGTTGCTGTATTTAATTCCATTAAATAATTCTGGTCTTTCTCAATCGTCTGCCCCAGCGCATCTGCTTTTATGGATCCTTCTTCCGTGTGTTTTGCCTGATCTAATGCACCTCTTGCAATTTCTTCAACGGTTGATGAAACTTCTTCGGAAGCAGTGGCAGATTGTTCCGTCGTGGCTGTTAATTCTTCAGAAGCCGCAGCCAATTGCTCTGATGAACCGTTTATATCCCCGATAATTCCTCTAAGGCTGTCCGTTATAAGTTGTAAAGCCTTTGACATAATTCCTATTTCATCCTTTTTATCAAGATACTTTTGTTGTACATTTTCCGTAATATCCAAAGCGGCAATTCTTTCTGCATGTTTTACCGTATTTATAATTGGTTTTGTAATAGAACTTCCAATCATATATACAATTGCAATACATAGTAAAAAAATAACAACAGCTATAATGACTATAGTATTTCGCATTGCCGGTATTGCAGATAACACTTCATTTTGATCTGCTGTAATAACAAATATCCAATCCGTTCCTTCAATGGCAGTAAATCCCGCATATAGGTTTTTACCTTCATAGGAATATGATTTAACACCATTTTTTTGTGCAATAACTGTTTGAAATAATACGGATAAAGAAGTTAAGCCAGAATCTTTTTTTGCTTCCCCAATGGGATTGAATTGATCTAATACTTTGTCTCTATCCGGATGCGCAATTACAGTTCCTTTACTGTTAATTATGTAACCGTAACCATTTTTGCCATATCCCGTATCATCAACTATATCACTTAAAGCATTACCATCCCTGCGTCCAATTAAGGCTCCAACAACTTTTCCTTCTTTTTGTATCGGCGTTGCTAACATAATAACCGGCTCATTGGTGACTTTACTAATAAGAACATCCGATACATTTGTTTCACCGTTTAAGGCTTTTTGAATATAATCCCTGTCCCCTAATTCACTGGTTGTACCGTCTGAGTATTTCGCAGTACCATCCGGCCCTACAACTGCCATATCTAGAAAGTCTGTCTCTTTTACCAGTGCTTTTAACAATTTTTGTTGGTTTGTCCAGTTCATATCCACAATCTCTTCATTTATTGCAATCATTTCCAATAGACGCTTTTGCGTTTCTATTCTGCTTTGCGTTAATTTGGAATCTTCCATGGAAAGGGATGCAAGGGCGTTTTCTCCTTCCTTCGTAATGGATTTACCAGCACTTTGTATCGAGATAATTCCCAACAGGACAGAAACCAATAATATCAATAACGAAAAATAGACAATTAATTTAGTTTTGATACTTTTCATTTAAACAAAATCCTCCATTTATCTTTTGTTTTTACAACACAACAAGAAAGAATCCGGCTTGCCAGACTCTGGCGCTGACGCACTGTCACTTTAGTGACAATCTACCTATAGCACATCATGCGCATCCCGCCCGGTAAGGCTTTTTATTGCATTGAAAATTCAGAGGAATTTCCTATGCAATAAAAAAGCCCTTTCTCAGACAACAAAAAAGGGCTTTATAAACTATGTATGCAACCGGCTGCCATGTATTGAAGTAACTTAGGCCCTTGGCTTTGCGTCCTTACCTTTCAGTAAGTTTGCCCTTTTTTAAATACTGATTTTTATGTATAAATCCAATGTTTAACTTGCTTTATATAAAACACACGCCTAATATCATACATTACTTTATAATAAAGCGCAAGGTTATATTTATAAAAAATAATAAATTTATTTTAAGAGATATACCTAATTTAACTAAATTCGATTCTGTCAGGATGATAAGATTTCAATTTATTTTATAATGTTCACACTTTTTTCAAAATTCCATCAAACTTTCTACACATTCGAAATATATAATTATCCTAACAATCAAGGAAGTCCCTCTCCCTTGTTAACATATATTTATACCTTTTCATAACGGGGCTGCTGTGAAACCAGAACATATATAACTTGCTCTAAATACAAGATATACTCTCCCGTAATAACATAGACTTTAAATTCCCAGCAGCCCCACTCCTTTACGGTAATGCCCTAGAAGCCAAGGAAGCCTTTGTATAACCTACCTCTTTTAAATACTCAATCATTTTCGTCATCAGTTCGTTCCAATTCCCATCCCTCGATATTCTTTAAAAAGTGAATTGCAAACTCTGGTGTATGCTCATAAGCAATCCCCTGCAGCTTGGAATTTATCGACATTACACTTGTCTTTTTCTAAATTTCTCTGCGCTTTTTAAATAAGCAAGGATGAGCTTATGCGGATTTTCTGGCGTTGAGCTCAATTGAGGCTGAAAGAGTGTCGCAATAAAAAATTTGTTCTGAGGCAGTTCAAGTATCCTCGTGTCACCGGCTTCGTCAGTTCCTGCAACCACGAAGCCATGGGCTACTATTTGATTTCTGAATTGGTCGTTTAGCCCAAAATTACAATTGTATCGCTCTTCTGAACTTTCCACAGTATAGATTTGTGCAACCTTTGTACCTTTAATCAGAAGGATGTTTCTCGTTTCTCCAATGAGCGAACAGCTTAGGGCTGAGATAAATAGATTAGTCGTGTAGGGGGCAAAATCAGCTTGTTTTGCTTCCGGTAAACCAATGATATCGCGGGCAAAGTTAATGTTTTTCTATCATATTATTTCTCCCATCAATTCCCATTTTGCTTATTTTCTGCACAAACAGAAGGGGTGCCCTGATGGATCAAACATAGTGACAAAATCATCTCCACCATATTGGCTTATTGCCTTAACAGCACCTAACGCTCTGGCCTTTTCTACCATTTCTAAAACATTGTCAACCTGAAAGTCAAAATGCATTTGCTTTTGCTGCTTTCCGTTTTCTTCTGGCCATATTGGCCCAATATAATATGGTTCTTCAATAAATAAAAACACAACTCCAGTTGAACTTCGAACAGCCGGTCGACCAAATAATTCACACATCTCCCACCCTAATAATTCACCATAGAATTTCTGCAATTTTTTTTCATCATCACAATCAACCATTACATTACCAAGTACTATTTCCTGTTTCATTTGATATCTCCCCGTTTCCTATTTTTATCTACAATACATCTATGGTCACTGATTAAATAAGCCAATTTCCAGCTCCCGCTTTTCATCCTACTTTTATTTATGCAAAAAAGCAGGAGAAAGAGGGGCACGGCTTTGTCCTGCTTTGAAGAATCATTTTTACCTATTGTAGAACTGTTTTTACTCGTTGAAGGATTCTATTTTTCGGTAACCCCGGGACAAATTATATAAATTTCCTACAATTCTACCCGCCCCTCCAGCGCGCGAAGTAATGTCACTTCATCAATGTACTCTAAGTCACCGCCTACGGGTACGCCACTTGCAATTCGGCTTACCTTTATTCCTGTAGGTTTAATCAGTTTGCTGATATACATTGCAGTCGTTTCTCCTTCCAGGCTCGAATTCGTTGCTATTATGACTTCCTCTATATCTCCTTGTAAGCGTTGTATTAATTCTTTTAATTTAATATCATCAGGACCGATTCCAAGCATTGGAGAAATCGCTCCATGAAGCACATGATATACCCCCTCGAATCTCCCTGTTTTTTCATATGCTGCTAAGTCTCTTGGATTCTCAACTACCATAATGACATTCCGGTTTCGTTTTTTACTGGCACAGATAGGACATAACTCACTATCGGTCAGAGTATAACAGTTGGAACAGTATCTCACATTTTGTTTTGCTGCCGTAATTGCCTGGGATAAGTTATCAACCTGATCCTGTGGCATATTAATGATATGAAATGCAAGCCTTTGCGCAGTCTTAGCTCCAATCCCCGGCAGCCTGGATAATTCTTCAATTAATTTGCTGATCTGGCTGCTGTAATAGTTCATTAGAAAGGAAATCCTCCGCCGAGACCGCCAAGGCCTCCGGTTATGGAACCCATAGCAGTCTGGGTTTCGTCTTCCATTTTACGGAAAGCTTCATTCACTGCTGCCATAATTAAGTCCTGAAGCATCTCGATATCCTCCGGATCTACAACATCCTTTGATAAAGCCACAGAAGTAATTTCTTTCTTACCGGATACCTTTACCGTAACCGCGCCTCCTCCAACGGAAGCTTCCCATTCCTTCTCTTCTATTTCTTTGGTTTTCTCTTCCATCTGCTTTTGCATTCTTTGAGCCTGTTTCATTAAATTGCTCATATTGCCGGGCATTGCTCCTCCCGGAAATCCACCACGTTTTGCCATGATTTATTCTCCTTCCGATTTTTAATCCTCGTATTCAATCGTTATGTTTTTTATAATTTTTGTTAAATCCGGAATGTCCTCGATAGACTCTTTCCCCTCAGTTAACAGTTTTGTTTGAATTTCAACTTCCTTTTTAATGATCTTTGCTATGACACCTTTTAATTCTTTCATATGGTTTTCCTGGGCTATTAATTCTTTATCCATGGACTCGGTAAATACTAATAAAAGAGTATCATTATTCCCTATACTGGGTCTTGCATTGATTAAGGAGGCTTTCGTTAACAACGAAGTACCTGCTATAATATTATTCCAGTTCTTTGCTATCTCTTTTAAGTCTTCTGACACTGCTTTAGGGAGTATGATGGACTTTTTCTCCTCTTTAACCGGTCGTTGGACGGCTTTTTCCGAAGTTACAGAAGTTGCATCAGAAGACATTATCATTCCGTTCTCTAACTTACTTTCAACTAGCTTGAGACGGTTTATGATGTCCTCATAATTTGTTTCCATCTGCGGTTTACATAACTTAATCAAAGCTACTTCAACCATAACTCTTTTCTGGGAAGCATATTTAATCTGATTGGATAAATCAGAAAATATCCGTATATATCGTATCAAAGTTTCAATATCTATTTGTTCTGCCTGCTGTTTTAAGGTTGCCAGATTATCTGTTGATACTTCGATTACCTCTGAAGTATCCTCTGAAGTCTTAACTAATAACAGGTTTCTTAAATACCAGGTAAAATCAACTGTAAACTGAGTTAATTCTTTGCCTTTAATAATGAGTTCTTCCAGTAAAGACATGGCAGCAGACACATTACCTTTTAGAATTATGTCAAGCAGCCTTGCAAATACCTCAATATCTACAGCTCCCAAAACCTCCAGTACATTATCAAAGGTAAGTTTTTGCCCAAAATAAAAGGCAATGCACTGGTCTAAAAGGCTTAAGGCATCACGCAGGGAACCGTCACCCATTCTGGCAATATAGCGCACCGCTTTTTCTTCTGCCTCTACTCCCTCACGCCGTATTAAATCAGTCAGCCTGTCAGCTATGGTGTCTATGGTAATTCTCCTGAAATCATAGCGCTGGCATCTTGAAAGAATCGTTATGGGGATTTTATGCGCCTCAGTGGTTGCCAAAATAAAGATTACATAAGAAGGTGGTTCTTCCAATGTCTTAAGCAGGGCATTAAAGGCTCCTGCCGAAAGCATATGAACCTCATCAATAATATACACCTTATATTTGCCCTCCGTTGGTGAATAACGAACCTCGTCTACAATTTCACGGATATTATCCACACCATTATTGGAGGCAGCATCTATCTCAATTACATTCATTGATGTCTGATTGTTAATGGATATGCATGTAGCGCATTCATTGCAGGGATTACCATCCACCGGATGCTCACAGTTAACCGTCTTACCTAATATTTTGGCTACTGTAGTTTTACCCGTTCCCCTTGTTCCGCAAAATAAATAGGCATGACCTATCCTGTCCGCTTTTACCTGGTTTTTTAAGGTTGTTACGATATGATCCTGACCTTTTACATCATTAAAATCGCCTGGTCTGAATTTTCTGTAAAGAGCAGTATATGACATGCTTGCACTTCCTCTTTTTAACATACGCCAGATTAACTTATCTTGTATGTTTATCTTACTTTCGTTATTATTTTACCAATATCATGACGAAATGTCAAAATATTTTACTGATTCCCGCATGCGTTCTCTGCACGCATACATAACAAAATAGCGAAAAAATAATGTCCTGACTATTTTCTCACCTTCCCCCATCTATGTCCTGTAAATACTTTTTCTCCCTCAGTGCATTTTCTATATTATCTAAAATTTTCTCCGAATCTGCTTCCACCGTATGCAGATGGACTCCATCCGTTAATTCTTTTAAAGGTACCGTATTTTTTAATTTTGCCTTCTTTACAAAGTCATATACATCCTGTCTGTTTTTTATGATCAGATCTGCTGCAATTTCCCCGTAAAGTTCATGTGTAACGATGACATCTAATACTTTCCCCCCATTATCTACAATGGTACACAATTCATCTTCAATTTCATCGGTTGTATGCTTCACTAAAAAGCACCGGTTCACCTTTTGTTTTTCCTGAAGATAAATCATATAACCTTTCGTTGTCGATAATATATTCTTATTTACCGCTCTTAAAAGAGCAATATCCTGAACAATCACCTGTCTGCTGACTCCAAGTTTTTTAGCCAGTTCTGTTCCGGAGATCGGGTCTTTGACATTATGCAATAACTCAATTAATTTATCACGGCGTTCCTGCCCTTCCATAATAACACTCCTTTTGATTGATGATTAATAACCTTTATTTAAAATTAATATTATATTATCTTGACTGTAAATGCAAGGTATTCCAATATTAAATGCATATACATCCAATTTAAGTAACCCTTATGTCCCACAGATACATGAAGGCTTCCAAATGATATATTAAAGAATAAAACTCCCCGCCAAAATTTTATTTTCCCATAAATAAAAGATACTCAGATCAGGAGTTAAAATACAGAACTCCTTCTGCGTATCTTATAATCAGGTATTTAATTCTATGATATTTAAGAAAGAGTCTGGCTTGCCAGACTCTAGCGCTGACGCGCTGTCACCTCAGTGACAAATTTCTCTTGCGCGTCATGTGCATCCTCCCGGAGGGTTTTTTATTGAATAGGACGTCCTATTCAATAAAAAAATTCGACCGGTTGAATCGGGGCTATTTCCGGAGTTGTACCAGGATCCGGGCTTTCCGGCGGTATTGGGGATATTTCCGGCGAAGGGCTGTTTTCTATGGTCTCTGGCTGAGGGCTTGGTACATTAGAAGGATTTGGCGTGGTTATCTCTATATCAGGTTTTACGGACGGCACTTCTTTCTCTCCTGGTTTTGAAGTCCGGCCTGTTGGCATAAAACCAAATTCCTGTATCTCTGCTTCGTTTGGTTGGAATCCAATCATTACGAATGCTCCTTTCACTTAATGAGTGCTTTCGAAAACTCCACAGCCTGATTTTACTGATATTTTAGGTGCTACGATAAAATTATATCTCCATTTTCTGTCTATCCTATGTATGTTTTTACGCAGACCGTCTGAGCGTAGCGAAGTAAAATCTTTTAACAAAGATTGCAAATAAAAACATACATAGGATAGACAGAAAATGTTCTCAGCCCATAATCAGCACCTAAAATATCTTGAATAGCCGAATTAGTTTCCGTAAGTACTCTTGATGCATTTATTTTTGCCATATTTCATATAAATTATGCTAAAACTTAAAGAGCATGCGGATGCCATAATAAATAACCGGAATAAAAAGGGATGGCAGCATATTTACTGTTTTAAATTTAATATCAGTCATAAGATTTAAACCCACGCAGATGATCAGGGTGAAACCAACCATACAGACCTGGGTAAGTAATTCTCCCACTAAAATATTACTTAAGAATCCGGCAAATAAGCAGATGCTTCCTTGATATATGACAAGAGGTATAAAGGAGAACATAACTCCGACTCCTAAACTTGCGGCTAATACAATGGTAATTAATTTTTCTGATATATTATTAATTTCTGATGATTAAAATCAGATTGCACATCGAATCTATATAAAAAATACACTTTTTTTTAATAATTAAGTTAAAAATAAAAATAATTGTAATCAAAATGCTCTTTAAAAAACTATACAGCCACAATATTCTTATGCTATAATAATCGAGAAGAAAATGAAACAATGATTGTAACTTTTCAGTCTGCACTAAACATACTGTTGTTTAAAGTGAGAGTACTCATTTAATGAATGGAGAATACTATGTTCCGATTATGGGCTAAGATATTTAAAGATAACCGCATGCTTCGCGATACCGTTATCTGCAATGATACAATAGATTTAAGCCGTACTCAAAAAATTTTTTCTGCTATTGATGAAATCTGTTACCAGTTTGATTTATCAAAACCTATCTGGTTGGATTCCACCATTGCAGATTTTAAGAGACATGATAAAACAAGGTTTACGCAGGATAACTTTATTGACCGCATTGATTTTGATTATTTGGAAATTCATGTGATTGAGGAAGGTTAAGTAAACTGGTGCTGTTATTATGAAGAGAAAATTAAACCTTCTTATATTACTTTTTCTTATCCTTCTGATTCTGTTTATGGCCAATGTTATTAGTAAGTCAGATAATAATGGATTTAGTCCTGAACCTTATGCTTCTGATTCAGACAGCATAAACTCAGATATATCCGGTAAAAATAAAAACTCTGATAGGGATATTTTACCTACAGACACGGCAGCCGCTGTATCAGATAAAACAGCTTCCGCCGGCAGGGACTCAAGTAAAGAAACAATTGCCGTTCCTCAGACCAGGGAAGCATTGCGTCAATTATCTGCAGGTACGATTATAGACATAAAGGAACCGGGAGCTGCAATAATGGATAACTGTTTTTACTATGAAGATATTAACGATGACATTAAGGCAAGAATTATCGGAAAATCCTACAAAGAGGATTGTACGGTACCTTTTGGTGACTTAAGATATGTGAGAATTCTTTATTATGGTTTTGATAAGGAAACACATATTGGAGAGCTGATTGTTAATAAAGCGATTGCTTCTGATATTGTAGATATCTTTGCAGAATTATATGATAAGAAGTATCCCATAGAGCGGATGGTACTGGTGGATGAATATAATGCCAACGATAATGCTTCCATGGCGGCTGATAATACTTCCTCCTTTAATTACCGCTCCGTACCTGGTTCCACCCATTTATCCAAGCATGCACTTGGATTGGCAATTGATATCAATCCCTTATATAATCCTTATATCCAATATAATAAGGACGAAACGGTTATATTGCCGGTTGAAGGAAGTGAATATGCTGACCGCACACTTAATTGTCCCTATTATATAAAAGAAGACGATTTATGTTACAAAGCTTTTACTAAAAGAGGGTTTACCTGGGGCGGATTCTGGAAAACAGAACCGGATTACCAGCATTTTCAGAAAACTTTAGATTAGCTAAAAGTAATATTACGGCTAACCTTTAAATATTCCATAACTTATATACAATTATACATAAATTAAAGACCGTCCTTAAACCTAAAAGTTGTCCTGTTATAATACACGTAAGAAAATTAATACTTCAAAATTCTTTCCCGTAACTTTAACAGTAAAAACTTTTAGTTAAGACAGTCTTATGTTTCTATAATCTCTTTAATAATTCTTCTCTTTGTTTCTCAAATCCCGGCTTGCCAAGAAGTGCAAACATATTCTTTTTATAGCTTTCTACACCCGGCTGGTCAAAGGGATTAACTCCAAGCATATAACCGCTGACTCCGCATGCAAATTCAAAGAAATAGAATAATTCTCCTAAGAAAAATTCATTCTGTTCCGGAAGATTAACAATTAAGTTAGGGACATTACCATCGGTATGAGCCAATCTGGTTCCGTTCATTGCGCTTTTATTAATAAAATCCACACTCTTACCGGCTAAATAATTAAGTCCGTCAAGATCTATGTCTTCCTCTTCCATAATAATTTCATGAGAAGCTTTTTCAAGGTTAATAACGGTTTCGAACATAGTTCTTTGACCGTCCTGGATAAATTGTCCCATGGAATGAAGATCTGTTGTTAAGTCAACTGCGGCAGGAAAAATACCTTTTTGATCCTTTCCTTCGCTTTCTCCATACAATTGTTTCCACCATTCAGAAACATAATGAAGGGAGGGTTCATAGTTAGCGACGATTTCGATATTCTTACCTTTTCTTAACAGAATGTTTCTAACGGCCGCATATAACATGGAGTCATTGGAAGCAAAGGAATTGTTAAGACAATGTTCCCTCATGCTCTGTGCGCCTTCCATTAACTTGGTTATATCAGCACCGCTTGCTGCAATAGGAAGTAAACCGACTGCTGTTAATACAGAATAACGTCCGCCTACATCATCCGGAACGACAAAGCTTTCATACCCTTCTTCCATGGCCAGGTTCTTCAAGGCTCCTCTTGACTTATCGGTTGTAGCATAGATTCTCTTTGCTGCTTCCTCCTTGCCGTACTTTTCATTTAACATCTTTTTAAATACGCGGAATGCGATTGCAGGTTCCGTTGTCGTACCGGATTTACTAATCATGTTAATAGAGAAATCCCTGTCACCGATAACTTCAATCAAGTGGCTGATATAGATGCTGCTGATATTGTTGCCTACATAATAAATTTCAGGTGTTTTTCTGATTTCCTTTGAAACGGAATTATAAAAACTGTGTCTTAAAAACTCGATCGCTGCCCTGGCACCTAAATAAGATCCACCAATTCCAATTACTAATAATACTTCGGAATCTTTCTTAATCTTTTCTGCCGCTGCTTGAATACGTTTAATTTCTTCTTTGTCATAATCTACCGGTAAATCAATCCATCCTAAAAAATCATTTCCAGCTCCTGTTTTATTCAGTAGCTCTGCCTTTGCATTTTCTGCAATTTTTTCTATCATCTTAATTTCAGATTCGGCAATAAACCCTTTTGCTGCTGAATAATCAAACGTTACATTTTTGCTCATTTCATGCACTCCTTTAATAGTCAATTATAGGGTTATTATTTCATATTCCTTTTTATTCTACCAAAGTGGTGCTTGTTTATCAATATATTTCTTGTATTACTGATATATTATATTTGTATCTATTCAGTTGCCGGTACTGCGAAATGTTTTGTGACGCAAAACCAAAAAACTCCCGCATGAAATCACAGGTTTTTAGCATAGCCCATAAACATTGCTCTCAGGAGATGCTGCTAGCTGCATAATTTTATGCTAAGAATTCCTTCAAGATATCCTCAATCAATTTCTCATCTTCGGAAACCGCCGGTCTTGATTTTCTATTTATCACAGGTTTTACTTTCTCTTCAGGGATGCTATTTGTTTTGTTTATCTGGGTCTTTTCTTCCGAAACTGCGCTTGATCTTATACCCTGGGCCTTATCATCCGGTGCAGCGCCTGTTCTTAATTCCTGTACCCTTGCTTCCGGTGCAGTACTTGTTTTGAATACCTGGGCCTTTTCGACCTTTGGTTTCTCAACATGGGCTTTTTCAACTATCACTTTTTCTGCTTTGAATTTTTCTGTATTAAATGTTGGAACAATAGGCTTTTCTTCTGCTACACTCTCCGCGAAGGTTTTTACTTCCATGGGTTTTTCATCCATTAAAGCAATGGCAATTTTATCATCCTGCCTGCTATATAATATAATATCTTTTTCATCCTCTTGGGATTTTAAGTTTCTGCGCTCTCTGACTTCTCTTTTTAAATTTTCTTTTCTTTCCTGGGCTATGGTTTTATATTCTATCGGCTGAGTCTTGTTCTTTTCATCTTTTAATGCTTTCTTTTCTAATAACAAGGTTTTTTTGAGCTCTTCCTGCCTGCGTTTTTCTTCCTTTTTATGCTCTTCGTTTGCCTTTACTTCCGCTTTGATGCGTTCTATCTCAGCTCGTTCTGCCTCCCTTTTTCTTTCTAATGCAAGTTTTGTTTCTTTCTTAATACGTTCTTCTTCCTCACGGGCTTTCTGCCTGCTTTGAACCTTAAGCATTTTCTTTTTTTCTTTGACCAGCTGCTTTTCTTCTTTTTTTCTTATTTCAGCAACTTTCTTTTCCATTTTTTTATTTATTTTTTCTGACCGGAGAGCTTCCTTTTGCTGTCTCTTTTGTCTCAGTTTCTGGACTTTTAATCCTGAATGCTTGTCCTTCTTTTCTTTTCTGGTCAGTTTTCCGGATTTCTCGCTTGCTGCTGCCATAAGTTCAGAACTATTCATTGCCTGGGCAGCTTCCTCCCTGAGATATTCTTTTTTGTATTGTTCGATTAATTCCGGCTGAACCTGTTCCTGTTCTAACCTTACTTTTAAAATATTTTCCAAATAATCCTTCATATTAAGCCGGATTAATTCTTTTCTGCCGGACAGGTTGATTAGACCTTCTAAAAATATCAACAACCCACTTGTTAAAATACCCACAGAAAATGTACTTAAAATCTGCTGTTTTCCACATTCATAAATCAATCCTATAATCGTGCTGATTGAACCGACTAAAAGACATAACATTAAAATTTGTCCACCGATGTTTTCCCATGTTGATAAAAGAATTCCACAAATCCTATGCCGAAATACATACTTATCCACAAAGATATCCACATTATTCACACCTATTTTAAGCATATAGTAGGTTTCAAACTTTTTTTTCATCATTTGAGTCAATTTATTCTTTGACTTTGCCATATTATCCGATGCTTTAATTAGCCGTAAGTAAACCAAATTTAATATTAATTTCAACAATATCCCGCATGCGCAAAGAGCCAACAATATGTACGAAAAAATATTTTTGTCAAATAACTCTTGTACCACAAAAAAGTCCCCTTTCTTCCCATTAATTTACAGTTATTATATCGAATAACTTTCCATTTGAAAAGAGAGGGAACCTTAAAATCGATTGACAAATCCGGTCAAGCAAAGGCATGACCTTTTAGGCTTCATCATTATTTTTAAGATTTTTCATATAATTATAGAACAATGTGTGTTAATCTGTCTGCTTTTGTCTACCAAAAGTTGTCTTACTATATAGCCACTCCGGACTATAATTTAAGTATGGGCTTTTTATAGTTCCTTAACGAGAGCTGTAATAAATTTAACTGCATGGGCAATTGCTTCTGCTTCGAATTTGCCATAATCCATATGGGCACTGTCATCTGCCTTATCTGATATGGCACGTACAATTAAAAAAGGAACCTTATTAAGATAAGCGGTCTGCGCAATTGCAGCTCCCTCCATCTCCGTACAGTATCCTTCAAATTGTCTTGCTATCCAGGTCTTTTTATCTTTATTACCGATAAATTGATCCCCGCTTACAATTCTGCCAAGAAATACGGATATGTCGGGATTAACCTGACTGCAGATTTCAGAGGCCTTTTTTGTAAGTTTTGTATCTGCTTTAAATACAGAGGTTTCCATTCTGGGTATAACACCGTATTCATATCCGAAGCCGGTTGCATCCATATCATGCTGTAAAGTATCTGTTGAGATAACCATATCCCCTATATTAATTTCGGCTTTAAGGGACCCTGCTATCCCTGTATTAATGACAATATCGATATTAAACTCATCCATTAATATCTGTGTACAAATAGCAGCATTAACCTTACCGATTCCGGACCGTACTATAACTACGTCCTTCCCCTCAAGTTTACCGGAATAAAAATCCATAGCAGCTTTACTCTTTACCTGCACCTTTGCCATCTTATCCTTTAACTGATTTACTTCTTCTTCCATCGCGCCTATAATACCAATTTTATCCATACTCCTCATTCTCCTTATATAACAATGTTTTTATTCCAACTTTATTCCTGTATTATAGCTGAATTGGTATAATCGCGCAAGGTCATTCATTTATTTTAAAATTCTGTATCAGTACTTTTAATTTTTGCGACATACCTTTAACATCATCACTTACTTCATTTATAACTGTCATGGTGGCAAGAATTTCTTGTGTTGATGCAGAAGTTTCTTCAGTACTGGCAGCATTCTCCTCAGCGATTGCTGATAAGGTATGCACAATATCAACGATTCTTGAACGGCTTTGTTCCATTTCATGACTTACGGCATCAAGGGAATTGATTTCCTGGTTAATGGTTTTAATATTATTAATAATTGATATATATTTTTCTTTTGTTTCACTAACACGTTCCGATTGCAGTTTAACAGCTGTTTTTACTTCGCTGCTCTTAGAATCAGCCTTCTGGACATTATTTTTTAAATCCTCTAACATACTGTCAATTACATTGGTTGATTTTGTTGACTGCTCAGCCAATTGACGGATTTCATCCGCTACTACTGCAAAACCTTTTCCTGCTTCGCCGGCCCTGGCGGCTTCAATCGCAGCATTTAAAGCAAGTAAATTGGTTTTATGGGCAATTTCCGTAATCAAACCGCTGGCTTCTCCTATTTTCGAGGCGCTTTCACTGGTTTTATCTATCACATCAAAAATAGCATGAAATGACACCTGATTACTTTCTGTAATTTCAGCCAGCTTAGTAACAACTGACAATCCATCACCGGTAACCTGGTCAATCTTATGACTTGCTTTGGATAATTCCTTGTAGCTTTTTGTATTTTGGTTAATGACTTCTCCTAATAAATCAATTTCCTTCGCAACATTTTCTGTATCAACTGCCTGCTGACCAGCACTTTTAGCAATTTCTCCAACTGTTCCGGCAATCTCATTAATGGAGTCCGTAACTTCGATTGCTCCGGTACTCATGGAGGATGAGGTGTTTTCCAGTTCCAAGGAGGTATTCTTAATCAGTGTGACAATATTGTGCAGGGATTGAATCATGGTGTTAACTGAAGCAGACAACGTTCCAAGTTCGTCCCTGCTTACTAATTGATGGGGTTCAAAAGAAAGATCATTATTTGATATCCGGTTCATATCCTGTGTTATATTTATGATATGTTTTCTTAAATATTTAATTATGATAATGGCGATTATAAACAGTAACAGTATAATAACGGTTATTACAGGTACTAATATGATAATGCTGGTCATTACATCCTTTTGAATATCAGAAGATACTTCCTTACCATACTCCTCTAACAGTTCCGTCATAATATTAATTTCTTCCCTTGCTGTATCAAACGCGTCTGACTGAACCTGTATATCACCTGTACCATCTTCAATATGATAAGCATCCCTCCAGGCTCCAAAATCTGCTGTAAATTTTTCCTCAAGCTGTGCTAAGGTAAGCTTCGTTCCCGGATGGGCGAATTTATTGAATAGCTCTTTATTCTCTTTCAGATTATCGAGTGCAGTCGTAATCCTTTCTAATGTTTGGTTAAGATTTTCATTATAATCAGCAACTAAAGCAGTCTTTTTATCAGCGGTTAAGGTATCACCACTTAGAAATATCTCTTTTTCTGATAAGGAAGCCTGGTAAAAATCCCTGTCCGCATTTAAAATTAAAGATGTATTTACAAAAACTTCGTCATATAATGCTTTTTTTGAAATTTGGCTTATATCTACAGACCGGTCTATAAATAATAAGAGTAGCAGAACCAATGCAACAACAGCCGGTATTATCATTAGCCATAATTTCTTAGATACCTTTAAATTTTTTATCATTTTTCATTCATTACCTCGTTCCGGGAGTATTTTAAACCTTTGTTTTTTATTTAAACACTATCTTTCAACATTATTCTACTATATTATATAAATTTTGACAAGCTAATGTGTTTGCCATATACTGCCACTTATTTGCCTTAATACCCCTGGGCAACCACAATCGTTATTCTTTAAAATGATTTATGTCATAAATTCATTCTTGCACCGTCTCTAAAAAATGTTATAATAAAAAAGGACTTGGGTTATACAGGTTTATAAATAATAAATTTAAGAATACATAGAGAACTCCATGAAACAAATCAGGCTATTGAAAATATTTTGGCTGCAGAATCGACGGCACCTAAAATATCAGTAAATATAGACGGTGGGCGTTTCTGGGATCGCTCACATAAAGAAAGGACAGAAAAATTATGGTATATAAAACTTCCGGTGTATGCTGCACTGAAATTAGTTTTGAGGTAGAAGATAATATAATTAAAAATGTTAATTTTAAAGGAGGCTGTTCCGGTAATGCTGCAGGTATTTCCAAATTAGTAGCAGGTATGTCCATCGATGAAGTAATTACAAAATTAGAAGGAACAAAATGTGGTTATAAATCTACATCCTGTCCTGATCAGTTGACCAAAGCATTAAAGGAATGGAGGAAATAAGAATGAAGCGTATTGTCTTAACCGGTGGTGGAACTGCCGGACATGTTACTCCCAATATAGCCCTGCTTCCTGCACTTAAGAGAGAAGGTTATGATGTTCATTACATCGGATCCTATGAAGGGATTGAGAGAAAATTAATCGAGGAGCTTAATATTCCTTACTATGGCATTTCCTCCGGTAAATTAAGACGATATTTTGACCCAAAGAATTTCAGTGATCCCTTTAAGGTAATCAAAGGTTTTTTTGAAGCTTTAAAATTAATAAAAAAATTAAAGCCTGATGCAGTATTTTCAAAAGGCGGCTTCGTTTCTGTTCCTGTTGTTATGGCAGCTAAAAGAAAAGGTATTCCGGTAATTATCCACGAATCCGATATGACTCCGGGTTTAGCCAATAAGTTAAGCATCCCTTCAGCTAAAAAAATATGCGCAAACTTTCCGGAAACCGTAAAATACCTTCCGGAAGGGAAAGCTGTTTTAACTGGAACCCCAATCAGGCAGGAGTTGTTTTCCGGTAATAAAATACTGGGTCTGGACTTTTGCGGATTTAGCCGTAACAAACCGGTCCTATTAGTCGTGGGCGGCAGTACGGGATCTGTGGTTGTGAATGAAGCAGTCCGAACCATCCTGCCTGCTTTATTAGAAAAGTATCAAGTCGTTCATTTATGCGGAAAAGATAAATTAGATGAAAGCTTAAATAAAACTCCCGGTTACGTCCAGTTTGAATATATAAAGAAAGAATTAAGTGATTTATTAGATGCTGCAGACATCGTAATTTCAAGGGCCGGTGCTAATGCAATCTGCGAATTATTAGCTTTAAGGAAACCCAATATCCTGATTCCTTTATCTGCTGCCTCCAGCCGCGGCGATCAGATTTTAAATGCAGAGTCATTTGAGCGCCAGGGCTATAGTTATGTTCTTAAGGAAGAAGTCCTGAATGCGGAATCTTTACAAAAAGCAATTGATACCGTTTATGATAATAAAAAAACTTATATTGAAACTATGGGCAAAAGCAAATTAAATAACTCCATCGAGACTATAGTTCAACTGATTAAAGAAGTTTCCTTGTAAAATTCTCAGGTAAGAGGGTGCCACGACAAAACTAAAATTCGTAGATATGATAAGTAAAATTTAAAAATATGCCCATTCGTAATAAGTTTTACTGCAGTATGTATATCCAATTATGTTTGCTTTAGTAGTCCGAGAGGTGTAAACGCTATATCGGTAAATACAGCCGATATAGCGTTTTAGGACTTATTATGGAATTCTTTTACTAATTGCTTCCGCAATTGTTTCTGCTTCTCCTGCTGCATAACTGTTGCGAGCCCAGGTGATCTGAACAGAATCATTATAGTACCTTGGTATTAAATGAATGTGAAAGTGGAAAACCGTCTGTCCTGCTGCTTCTCCATTGTTTTGTAAGATATTAAGACCATCACATTGCAATTCTTCTTTCATGGCTTTCGCCACTTTTGAGACCACTACAAAAATTTTCGAAGCTGTTTCCTCATCCATTTCAAATAGATTGGCAATGTGTTTCTTGGGTATTAAAACTGCATGTCCCTTTACTGCGGGAGCAATATCCATTATTACCTTAAAATCATCATCTTCATACAGCGAAACCGAAGAAATTTCATTCCCAATAATCTTACAAAATATACAATTATTATTCATATTTCTGCCTCCTAAATCATATTATATAATATTGTTTAAATAATATTACATTTTAATACACTTTTTAAGTATTTTAAAAGTGATTACTGTCGTTTCTTGTAAACGAGATTTTATTGTATAATCCACTATATTCTGCTAATATTAGCTCAGGAGGTGAACAAAATGTTTACGAAGGAAGAACAAAAAAAGCTAACGGAATTAACAAATTCCAATGATGATTTTGCTTACTTTTTTAACAAAACTATAAAAGAATGTAAGCTACTGACCTCACAAATCTCACATGAGATTCGAAATCCATTAACCTTAATCAAAAGTACTGCTCAATTAATTGAAACAGTACACCCGGAAGTCAGGACATTTAAATACTGGGGACAATTAACGGAAGATATAAATGGATTAGAAACTTTATTAACAGAGGTTAGTAAATTCAATCATAGTGAGGCCATAGCTGTACAAAAGCAAGATTTCCTTCTCTTACTCAAATCGGTATTAAGCACCTTTCGACCCCTAGCCGAACAAAACGGTATTGACTTGTCATTAACAATAGCAGAAGCTGATACTCCCTACTACGCCAGCTATCCCCTAGACCGGGTTAAGATCAACCAAGTCTTTACTAACTTGATTCGAAATGCATTTGAAGCAACGGACAGAGGCTGTTATATTAACATAGTATGCAAAGTTGCACCATCACATCTAATAATTGAAGTCCAAAATAACGGTAATATGATACCAGCTGATGAATTGCCCACAATTTTCAATCCATTTGTTACCTGCAAACCTGGTGGTTCCGGTCTTGGACTAGCAATTTCTTCTAACATCATTGCTGCTCATAATGGCACGATCGAAGCGACTTCTTCAGAGGAAAAAACCAGTTTTATTATCCTCCTTCCATTATTTGAATAACAACCGTTTAAACAATATGGGAACTCCCCCCATACTGCTTATTCTGCTGTTTATGACATAATCACATCTTACATAATTTTGACCCAGATACCTGTTATATTCCCTCAAAGGATTAGCGCTAGAGCTAATCCTTTGAATCCCTACATTTCAAATTTATTAAATAATATTAAACTGAAATATCTGATCAAAGGTTCGTAATATTTTAAAATTCCCCTTTGCCGTAAGTTCTCCTGACATAAACGCTCTTTGAATTGTCATACGTCCGCCAACTATTTTATTGATAACATCATGGCTGGTTTTTGCAGCTACATCAACGTCGCTCTTTTCTCCATAAAAGCAATTAAGATTCATGCCGTTTACTTCAATAACCAAGTTCTTCATGGTGTCACTAATTGTAATCACATAACTGGCTTTAAAATCATTCAGCGGATGGAAATTTTCTTTTAAATTGTGTATGAACTCCTGGTTTGACTCATTTTCCTGTGGTTCCAGCATTCCTTTAAATATTTGTGCCAGCTCTTCAATATCTTCTTTCTGCTTTTTTACATAAGTATCATCTGATACATACATGGATAACTGTTCACTTTCCTGAGGCGTCAAATCATTGGAATTGGATTTTAAGATATTATTCCGAATTATCGAATTGCTCGCAGGCATCATCTTTGTTTTCTGATTAATCACCTTATAAAAAGATTCAGCCTGTTTCTCAATGATCTGTCCATAAGATGAATTTGTTTCAAAATCAACATGGTCCTCCACAAAGGCGCGAAGACCGTTACAAGATATTCCTCCAAGCATTTCCCAGGCTTTTATCAGAAACAGTTCAGCTTCCCGTTCTCCGTACGAATTAGCCATAACTACAGGAAGCATATATAATTTGCTTATATGTTCCTTATCCGCATATAGCCAGCAGGCATCTAAGAACTGCTGCATAAACCCGCCGATTCCCAGCCATTCCACTGTTGTTGCCAGTATGACACCGTCTGCTTCTTTTAAGGTTTTAGGTAATACGGCAATGGCATTTTTTTCTTCATATAAGTTATATCTTACCACATTGACACGTATTTCTTTTAAGACTTCGGTCAATTTATTAATAACATATATGGTTGGGTCTTCAATCAGTCCCCTTCCACCGTAATAGATATTTACATTCATGCATTTAACCCCTTTCCGGTTCTCTTTTCTTATGTTTGCGATATAGTATGGCCGCAAGTACAACACCTGCTAGCAACCCCCCAATATGAGCGGCGTTATCCACTCCCTGACTGGTCAAGCCTCCATATAAGCTGAATGCTACGAATAAAATGATCTGACTTGTACTAAGATCTTCAAGGCGCCCCTTGTTCACTACCACTATATATGCCATCGCACCCACAACTCCGAATATAGCACCGGAAGCACCTATAGAAACAGTATTCGTATTAATTACCATATTATAACTCATAGATGCAATACCTGCAATAACTCCTGAACCAAAATAGATTATCAGGTATTTCCATTTACCCGCTGCCCTTTCCATATTGTCACCAATAATTAATAATACAATCATATTGTTGGCAAGGTGTTCTATACCGCCATGCAAAAACATGTAAGTAAATAAACGATAATATTCGCTGCCGTATTTTATCGCCGGCCAATACAGCGCACCTGCATCTATAATCATATTGGTCTGTACGGACGTTTTATTTCTTTCTACAACAAAGAAAACCAGTACATTAATAAGAACCAGGAGCGTATTACATTTAGCAAAATATCTGGTCCAGACCGATCGTTTTACAGGATTATTTGTATTACTATAAGGAATATCCATATTATTATAAGTATGGTCTATATTGTACTTGGCATTATAAGGAAATTTATTTGAGCTAATGTCTGATAATTGTATACTAATTAATATTTCTTCTAAATCACTCCTAATTCCCATAAAATCCGCGTTCTGATTTTCATAAATAATTAATTTCCCACTGACCAGGTCAATGATCCATTCATTCCTATCATAAGACTCCATATTCCGAACAATTTCCACATGATTGGTACAGATAATCGTTTGTATCCGGATAGATAAAAAACCTCGATCAGAATAATTCTTTTTAAGTTGGAAATTGATATTCTGATATTGGTCTGCGTTAAATTCATTTCCGGTTGGACTGTCATATATAATGATTAAGTCGATTTCCCTATCAATGGCACGATAAAGGAGATAAATTCCCTTAACATTTACCTGGGTTTCCTGAAATCCCTTTCCGGTAAGTTTTGCTCTTATTTTGTCTGTTATCATAAATTATGATCCTTTTCATTATATTGATGTCACTAAACTCCTCTCGGATACAACTATTCTTCCCACTCAAAGGAGCGTTTTACGGCTTTCTTCCATCCCTTTATGATTTCTATTCTTTTTTCTTCCGGCATATTAGGCGTAAAGCTTTTAGATATGGCCCAATTTTCCTTAATTTCCTTTTTATCCTTCCAATATCCTGTAGCCAGACCAGCCAGATATGCGGCTCCCAGTGCAGTGGTTTCAATACAGGACGGTCTATGTACTACTGTATCCAATATATCTGCCTGAAACTGCATCAGAAAATTATTTGAAGAGGCTCCACCGTCCACTTTTAATGACTTTAATTGACTCCCTGCATCCTGCTCCATTGCTTTTAGAACATCATGTGTCTGGTATGCAATAGACTCCAGGGTTGCACGAACCAGATGGCTTTTATTAAAACCTCTTGTTATACCCACAATCGTACCTCTTGCATATTGATCCCAATAAGGCGCTCCGAGTCCGGAAAAAGCAGGAACTACATATACACCACAGCTGTCATTTACAGCCATTGCATACTCTTCCGACTGGGCTGCTAAACTTATCACTCCCAATTCATCACGAAGCCATTGTATTGCCGCCCCTGCAACAAAAACGCTGCCTTCCAGAGCGTACTGAACCCCATCCTTATCGCTGGCCGCAATGGTAGTTAATAAGCCATGTCTGGACCAGGTCGCTTCACTGCCTGTATTCATTAGCAAAAAACAGCCAGTGCCATAAGTATTCTTAACTTCTCCCGGTTCAAAACAACATTGGCCGAATAACGCTGCCTGCTGATCTCCCGCAACTCCTGCAATCGGAATTGTTCCGCCAAGATGACCTGAATCCGTATGACCAAATATATAACTGGAGGGTTTTACTTCCGGTAACATGGATCTTGGAATCGTTAATTCCTTTAATATTTCTTCATCCCATTCTAATTTCTTTATATCGAATAACATCGTCCTTGAGGCATTGGTATAATCCGTAACAAATACCCTGCCTTTGGTTAGATTCCAGATTAACCAGGTGTCCACCGTACCAAACAGTAGATTGCCGGCTTTGGCTTCCTCCCTGGCACCTTTAACATGATCTAATATCCATTTTATTTTAGTTCCGGAAAAGTATGCGTCAGGTATTAATCCGGTTTTGTTACGTAAGACTTTATCAAATCCGGATTTCTTAAATTCCTGTATCATATCTGAGGTTCTTCTGCATTGCCAGACAATCGCATTATAAACAGGCTCGCCGGTGTATTTATTCCATACAATGGTGGTCTCCCGCTGATTGGTAATACCGATAGCGGCGATTTCTTCTGCACTGGCACCGATTTTAGCCATAGCTTCCGTAGCTACACTAATTTGTGAGAACCATATTTCCATAGGATTATGTTCCACCCAGCCGGCCATCGGATAAATTTGTTCAAATTCTTTCTGTGCAATACTTAAGCTTTGCCCTTTTTTATCGAATAGTATACATCTGGAACTGGTAGTTCCCTGATCCAATGCTATTACATATTTCTTCACGTAACTTCCCTCCACATTATCTTTATTATAATATAAAATTGATGGATTATACGATTCCTTATGGTAGATTATACTATTCTTTCGGTTTTAATACAAGGGAAGCTGACTTTATATTCGGATAAACAGGAAGAGAAGATTATATACCATATAACTAATACAAATTTCAGTGCTTCAGTAGCCTTTTGGCTAGATTCAACGATGCAATTGTATTAGTTATATGGTATAAAGATACAATAATGGTATTACGCAATTATCTAATATCAATAAAAAGAAAAAGGATCCCATTGTCAGAGGATACTCCTCTTTTCTATATTCTTATAAATTTATTCTTTTACTTTTCCTCTAAGTGTTGATTATAACAATCTTCCCAAATATATTTTACTTGCGAAAATGATATTTCATCCTTATCTGTAATGCGGTATGGCTTATTTTCCGCCAGTTTCATACCGTTAATAAAAGTACCATTGGTAGAATTTAAATCTGTGAGAAAAATATCCTCCCCTTCCCTGGTAAGCACGGCATGGCGGCGGCTTACGGAAGCATCCTCTATGACTAAACTTATATCTTTGTTAAATTTCCCAATTACAAATGGGAATATATTCACAATAATTTTTTTATTCATATCGTTTTTAATTTCTAAAAGATGATACTGCTTCTGAGGTGCTATTTGAGTTAAAATCACGGTTTTATCCTGTTCACTATCACCGGCATTCATCCATAACAGCTGTGTTTCATCTTGGTCAGGTTCTGTATATTCTACCTCCGTTCTTATTACAATTCGTTTATTTTTAGGGTCAAATAATTTTATTAAAACATAAGCTATGCTGCAGCCTATTATTACTATACAACAAAGTAGCTTCGTTGCTTCGATATGTGTTCCAAAGGTATTATGTAATAGTTTTAACTGTAAGGCTTCCAGGAAGATTATAATTCCGGCAACCAATGTAAGACTGGCCAAAATATAAGTTTTACGCCCAAAATAATGAAATTCCCGCTCGCTTTCAACTTCTTCCAGTAAAGCGGAATTCCATTTCTTTTGAATAAAATCATTGTTTTTTCCCAGCCATTTATTAATTAAATATACAAATTGAGATTGTAGGTTCCCTGGCAATAATTTTATATTTTGATTCCCAGAAATTTTTGTAGAGGTTTTCTTTTTAGCTTTATGTGAATAATCATTACGATAATTAATTCCTGCATTCTTTTCTTTTTGCCTGCTGTTTGTAATACTTTTTGAGTCAGGGTTATAATTTTGATCCTTAACTTTCTTTTCGTCATCATGATAGCCTTCATTTACAACTACAACTTTTTTTACTTTCGGTTCATTTTTTATTATATTTAATTCCTTTGCTAATCTTTCAAAGGTACAATCTGGTTCTTTGCTTTCTTTATACATGGCATAGATCAAAACAACTGCTGCTTCATCCTTATAATCCACTTTATTCATTAAATATTCCATAAATCTGCTTAATTGTTCCTGAATATTATCCTCCCATCCTGCCAGGTGACATAATTCCAGGTTTAAAGTAGTGTTGTCTATATACACATAATAAGGATCGATAATAAAATCATTCTCTGAAAGAAGGTACTCACCGCTGTTTTCAATTATCTCAATTATTTGGGATAATATTTTTCTAAGTTCAATATAATTTAATGACTTATTGTCACAAATAGCGGCAATGGATTTTTTTGCTGTAATATCATAATAAAATAAATCCATGTGGTCAATGCATCTTAGCTCTGTTTTTAATAATCCGGTAATTGTATTATTTAGCAGCATTTTAGTTCCATAAGCAGATACTTTTCCTTCCATTCCTTTTAAAACCATATAATTATTGTACATGTCCCTAACATACTCAGCTTGTAACATAACCCACCTCCTAAAACCCTCCTGCATGTCCTGACACGCATACAAATCAGGATGGTGAAAAATAACGTTTTACCTGTTTTCACCTTATACCGTTATATATCATACTAATTTATTTTATTTAGTATCTGCTGCAATTTTTGTAGAGTCTCATTTATAACCGGAATTTTCTCGGCTACACTTGAGAATATATCAAAAATACGAATAAATTCCGTATTTTTCTGAATTGATACTGAATTAATCCCAGTGACTAACGTACCACTTCCCGCAAAAAACGGTTGAATACCCAGAAAGGGAAGTTCCATTTCCGCCTTTACTTCGATACTTATTTGGGTATGGCTGACCTCTAGATCAATTGTATTAATATCCGCAATAAATAATCCTTTGCTTATCTTTTTTTGAATATAATTATAAATTTTATCTTTTTTCTCCTGCAGATTATCCTGTAATGAATATAACATACCCCTTTTATAATATGCCTCATAGTTAATGAAGCCGGTATTCATATCCGTTTCATTTTGCAATAAGTTCCTGCCTTTTATTAAAGTTTCATTTATAACTCCTTCTATTTTATCTTTGTCATGCATATAAAAGCCCAAATAAATCAATCCAATAATGGTAAATAAAACAATCGGAAATACCAGTGCCGCTTCCACGGTATAACTCCCTTTTACAGTTTTCTTCATCAAATAAAAAGTACCCCCAAATATCCAAGGAGAATAAATGGAGCAAAAGGAATCGTAGCTTTTCGGTTAACTTTGCGAAACAGAATTAACCCTATAGAAAATACTGCTGATCCAAATAACCCATACGCTAAGATAAAGGCAACGGCATTGAAACCCAGCCCGATTCCCATAATGCTTACTATCAGCCCATCTCCTAACCCAATTTGCCCCCTGGTAATCGGATTTAAGCTGAGTAATAGAATTCCCAGGCTTAATCCGGCAAGTCTGCTCCAAATACTAACCTCTCCTGCTAAAAAAGAGAAGGTTAGTATGAATAACAATCCAATTGCAATTAATAATACATTTATTTTTTTCTTCTTAATATCCTGTAAACAACATAATATTAACCAAATACAAATGCTTATGGTTATAAAAGACTTCCATTGAAGCATTCTCACACCATGCCTTTCTTCTTTTGCCAACTTATTTTTGGGGGCCGGTTTTGCGTCGGCCGACTATTTCTCCCTTGCTGCGCACCTGGAACATAAACTCCGGTCTCCCACGTCAGATTTAGGAATGGTAATAATGCTTCGTTTCAGACCGCTGCAATTCAAATCCCAATGATATCTATCACCCGTATCCGTAATATACACTTGGCCTGATGCATTAACACGGTCACCACATAAACTGCATTTTTTATATTTTCCGCCGGAACTATTCCGTAAGTTCGCAATTTGATCAACTCCTGCCTCTTTAATGGATAAATTCAAGTAGGTACAATCCTTATATAAATGATATACAGTACCTGTTTGCGTGATATATACCATTTCCGGATTCTCATCCGTTGTATCGGCAGGAGAATTTTTTGCTGCAACTTCATAGCCATTCCATCCCCTCATTCGAACACGTTGCATTACAGGTATCGGATCTATATTAATAAATAACAGCGGTAACTTAATATTATAGGTTACTATAATATCAATGGCATCATCCTCTTTCATAAAGCTGGATAAGTATGTATGTACACCATTAAAACCATTCTCTATGCAGGAGTGGTTTATTTTGTATATATCAATATAATCCTGCATTTTAACTTTATAATATGAACTGTCAATCCCTTTCGCAATAACTTCTTCTATACCCGATCCAACCTTACCGCTTGTATTCCCTATAAATTCCTCTGGTTCATCTTCCGTTTCATGATTATTTTCTACTGAATTATCTTTTTCTGAATCATTATTTTCATTTTGCGATTCATCCTCTTGCCCATATTCATTAATGTAATCATACACATAGGCGTATTTAGCAGCAAAAAAACCCGTTTCAGTAATCGCATTCTGAAGGTTTTCCTGTATTCCGATAATCTGTAAGAAATATACAAATGCAATTATTATATATATAAAGACTGGTAATACCAGTGCAGCCTCAATTGTTAAAGACCCACGGGTCACTTTAAGAAATCTGTTATTTATTCGCATGGCTTATCCTCATTACAATACTAAATTAAATCGGCCATTTAGAATGGATTGGGATATCCGTTCCAGAAAAATATTTTGGATGATGTTTTTCTTGGAGAGAGAAATTGTTTGATTAGTTTTAATAGATATTAATAGATAAGAACGGATATCCCAATCCATTCTAATTAGACTGATACGTGATTAAATAGAATTGCTTCATAACATATTTAATATGCATTTTCTAAAGAACATTGAAAATAATAATTATAATCTTTATTATTTAACATTTGTTTCATAAAAGGCAGTTTTATAAACTTAGAATCCATTTCGAATTCAGCCTCTGCCTGAAAGCCAAAGATACAATTTTTTATAAAAAAAGTGTTTTCATATTTTAATTGAATTGTTTCCTGAATTAAATCCATGGCCCTGAAGCTTTTATTCTCTTGACTTTCCATATATAAGAACAGTTTCAAATAATCATCATAGCTTAAATCGATTACTGTTTTATTCTCCTTCCTGTTATCAGCCTTGGATCTTATTAGTGTCTTATTTAAATATAATATCTCATTAAGCTCAATCTGAACATCACTGCCTTTTTTTAACAGCGGTATGTTTTTTCCCTGTACTAAAACAGATATATCAACCAGGGATTCTGCAAAGGCCCAAACTGTTAAAATAATCATTTTTGTTATTTCCACTAATGCTGGAAACCCTGTAAAACCAACAAAGCTGATTGCCAAAACTCGAGCTTCTTCCTTGCTTTTCCTATCGCTCATTAAAGTAATCATATTCATTACAGTGCGAATTAATAAAATACGCATAAGGATTGCTTTTAAATTCTCGTAATCGGAGCTTTTGCCCATAACTATGTACTCCAGTTCATAATCCAAAGCTTTCATTTCATTAGATAAACCTGCCTCATCATACCTTTCAAAATGCTCTGACAGGTATTCCTGCAGTAACATAAATTTACCTGCACCCTCCGCCCCGCTAACTGCCGCTTCCTTAAAATCAATACCTTTACTAAAATCATCCATCATTCCGGAGCATACGTCCCCTCCACCCATAAGATTAATTTTAGAAATTGAAGTAATAATATCCATAGGTTCCTCACCTGACTGTATGTGATGCGTACCGGAAGGTAATTCGACACCATTTAACTTCTTGTCCGAAACTTTATCCAAATCTTCAATCATTAATCCCATTAATCCTTCCTCAAGCAAGGATTTTATACCCGAAAAGAAGGTATCACTTTCTACCGGCTTTACCAAAGTGCTATAATCAAATTGAAGCTTTTCATAGCTATATGACCCAAGCATACTTCTGATATTGGTAAGCGTTTCTTTAAGATTATTCCAGGACTCCTGATTCGTTGTTGCTGTCTTTAGAGTATCTGGTTTTATTTTTAATAATATAGTTTCATCAATTTTAAGGGTGTCTTTCATACCTTTAAAGTCATATTGATTAACTGAACGGCTGCCATTACCATCAGCGCCTTTATACTTTTCCATAAGGGATAAATCATCTAATAATCCCTGATAAAAGTCATTATTTAATTGTTCCCGGTTTTCTGATAAGAATTGTTCATAATCCTGTATCTTTAAACTTGCTTCTCCCTGTATTGGTATTAATTCATCAATTACCTTTTGTGCACTCAAAATGGCAGACAGTGTTCCCTCCACTAAATTATTCAGAGTTTTAAAATGATTATTCAGGGAACTTATTAGCACTTTTTCTGCCTTCTTATAACTATCTGATTTCTTTTTTGCATCTGATATGGATTTTCTAAGAGACTCTAATTCGTCAGGATCTTTAATCCCTCTTTGGTCAATGGATTTTAAGCATTGATAGGTTTCATTGGCTGATTCTTTTTTTATAACATTTTCATTAAGAGAATTTATGTCTTCCATAGCTGAGTCTATTAATTGACCTGGGTTAACATAATGACCTGTCAGGGAGCTAAATACCAATTCATTTTGTATTCCTGAATTTTCTTTTGTTACCGGTAATATTAATAATTTTTTTACAAAATTTTCCTGAATGTCTATTTTGCCATCGTTCTTTAATTTTACACCTTTTTCATTAATCGTTATCCCGTCAATCAATTTCATTAAACTTAATATTCGTTCATCAATTTCATATAAGCATCCTTCGGTTTCCTGCTTTTGTTCCAATACAGTTTGAGCCTTTTTCGTCTCCTGGGTATTGGAAAGTTTGGGCAAAAAGCTTTCCATCCCATCCCCTGACTCTTTATATTCCATATAGGAAACTGCTTGATTTACAAATAATTCTCCATCAAAATCCATTAGGGTATTATTCTTATTAATATTAATATTGGTTGTATTAATACCATATATATTAAAGAATTCATAAGACTTACCTTCTAACGTCTCTAATCCTTTACCCGGATCAAAAGTATATCCCATATAATCTTTTAATTTATCTGATATTCTATCCGTATCCATACTGTCCGTACCATAACCGCTGTCCAGCCCAAACAGATGATATTCATTAAACAAAGGCAGGTAATATTCACCCAATATGGAATCCATGGCTGTCTGCAGGGCCCGTTCCGTATATACCTGCGCCCCCGTTACTCTAGCTGCTTCAACCGTTGTCATGGTAATGGCCAGAATTAACAATAATATAAGGCTTAAAAATACTGTAATGGATCCCTCCTTTTCCCTTATCATAAATCAGCTCCCATCTGCCAGGTTTACTGGCATAGTATTAAAGTTAAAACTGTAAAAATATTTTTTATCTTCTTGATTTGTATGCATGCCGGGACACGCATATGGGAGTTAAGGTGTATTAAATGAACCTACCTGCGTTGTAAGTTTAGCCATTATATCATTAACGATTTTTATAATATTGTCTCTAAATAAAACAACTAAACCAATTAATAATACTAGGATGAGTACAATTTCAACCACTGCAATTCCTTCTTCTTCTTTTATGAAATCTTTAATTTTATTCATTGTAATACCTGCCTTTCCTGATTTTTATAAGGTTTTTTTAATCAATTCTAACACCTACTATGTACCTGTTATTGCCATTTAACCCGATTAACCTCCTTTCGACGTCCAAATTAATAAATATCAACTTCATGTACTATATCTGAAAGGACAAAAATGCAGGAACCATAATGACAGCCAGTACAATTATCAGCATAAACATCATAGGTCCCAACAGCTTAGTTCTTGCTTCTTCTCCTATTCTTTTTGCCAGTTCTTTTCTTTCCTCAAATGCTTCTGAGGCCTCTAATTCCAATTGGCTTAATAACCCGGCTGACCCTTTTTTAACATTTTGTGCCAATAATGAACTGAATCTGAGATAGGGGATTAATTTTACCCTTCGCCCAAATCTTTCATAAGCGGTTGTCTCCGAAGTCCCTACCATTAATTCCCCATAGGTTATGACCATTTCCTCATAGGCATACCGCTTTTTTACACCTTTATCCTTATAATCTTTTGATAGTTTGCACCATGCATTGGATAATGACATACCTGCACCTACTAAAAGGGTAAATTTATTAATAATTTCAGGATAATCGAGCAGCATTTCCCTGTTTCTTTTTTCTACTTTACCGTATATATCGCGATCCATTAATATATACAGGATGATTGCTAATACAACTCCCGAAACCAGAAACATCCATCCGGTGTTATCCGTTTTCTCTGCCCAGGTTACCTGCTGTTGCTGGATTAAATCAGGAAGTGCCAGTCTGTCCTCTGTTTTCGACTGTTCGTCAGCAACCGTAAGGGCATCTGTCAGACTTTTTCTTACTAATTCTTCTTTGGTGTATTCTTTAGGTAAGACTTTAAAATATCTGGTATATTCCTCCGTGTGATCATAATAGGTAAGTACTGCCGTTACCCAGACTAGTACCCCTTCCTTTATATCTTCATTCTGTATTTTCCCTTTTGTATCTATTAATTTATTGTTCTCTGTTGCCCACGTAACCGATATTCCGGTTTTTGGTATCTTAGAAATAAAATTAAGGTCTGACTGTATTTTTTCCGGGGATTCATTTTTATTTAGTATGTGTGAGTCGATATAATCTTTTGCATATTGGAACTTCTTGATAATTTCTTCTTTGTCATAACGGTTTTCTTCTACATCAATATGTACATCCTCCTCTAAAACCGTTAAATCCTTATCAGCGATATTCACCTGCAGCTCAACGGATTTAGTTCCCTCATCGTATCCAGGTCTTTGAAGATACTTTCCATCTAATATCTGTTTATTATTAACGTCTTGTAAATTACTTATCATTGCGAAGAAATTACCTGCAAAAATAATTAGAACTGCCATTACCACTTTATTGCACAGATACAGTCTTTTGATATAATCCACTTGTTCCCCGACATACAAAGCCTTCAATGGTTCATCTAAATTGTCCGATGCCTTCTTTTTGTTAAGCTGCAGCCTGTCCATAATGAAAAATCCAAGGGGAAACAGAACTTTTAAAGGATATTTTTTCACATCCAGGCTGCTGACAATATCTATTTCATATTTTTTAGTAATAAACCAAAGTAGTACAAAGATCAAAAATACTATTATATTCAATAAAATCATCTATACTCCCCTCTGCGCACCTTGTGCTTACTCAAGGATTTATTCATACTATCCCATGGCATATCACATCTGCCTGCAGATGTGATACTTCTGAAATCAGGGCTTGAAATCGCTCTTTATTTCAAATTAATATCCATTATCTTTAACCCTTGCCTAACTTATACTTCAATACTCATAATTTTCTGTGTCAGACAGAAAACACCATAGTACATTACCAAGACTAATGTCATGAAAGCAAAACCAAACAGGTTGTGGTACAGGGGATCTAAAAATCCAGACGAAAATACCCTTAAATATATAATAATAAAGAATGGTATCATGCTCATAATATTAACCTCAAACTTAATACCGGTAATCAAAGTAATGATTTCCCTTTTTACCTCAATCTTATCACTTATGGAATTTCCGGTGGTACGGATTATTTTTATAATATCACCACCGGTTCTTTTTGCTGTTATAAATACCTCAGCAAAATTTACTATATCTTCAACATTGCTCCGAGCCGCAAAACCTTTTAATACTTCTTCAACAGTTTTATTCATAAATATTTGATTGACTATTCTTTCGAATTCAGACACGATCATGGATTCCGGTGAATACATTAGTTTTAAATCCAAAACAGCCTGGATAAAAGCATTTTCAATTGAATAACCGGCATTTAAGGCTGCTGACAGGCTTGCTAACCCATCCCGGAACTCTAAATTCAGCTGCCATTTTCTTTTTTCCACTAATTGTTTTTTTTTATTATGGACATGAATCAATCCATAAGGGAATAGTAAAAGGATTCCAAATAAATTAGCATAAAATAAAAATCCAAGACCTGCTCCTATCATAGCTCCCTGCATAAAATATGTAAGCCATTCCTTTTTTGTATATTTGTATTTATTATAATCTTTTATCACAAAATCCCCGCTTTACTTAATTTTGATAAATTAATTAATTCATTATTTGTCTTTTGCAGTCCACCTAATACTTTTCCATTTTCATTTTCACCGGATTCCTTAAATACATAAAGCTTATTTACTTCGATTTCCCCATCAATACAGTCCAATACTTCCGATATTTCAAGAACCTTTCTGCTTTTATCCCTCAGCCTGCCTAAATGCACAATAATATCAATTGCGGAGGCTATCTGTTTTCTTACTGCCATTAAGGGAACATCCGCACCCATCAGGACCAGGGTTTCCAAACGGTTTAACATATCTACTGTTGAATTAGCATGTCCTGTTGACAACGAGCCATCGTGTCCGCTATTCATAGCCTGGAGCATGTCAATTGCTGCCGCATCCCTTACTTCCCCCACGACTATTCTATCCGGTCGCAAGATAATAAAAAGAGTAAAAAGAGATATTAAAGAGTACCTGGCGATCTAAAGTACTTTTTAATATCTTGCAATAATTGTAATAATATGTTACATTAAGCAATGTAAATAATTCTACTTATCTTTTTCTTTTTTAATGGAGGTTTCTACATGTTTTCTAACAAAGAATTATCTTTATTTCAATCCGATTACTTTTCTCATTTCAGCTATAATAACGGTTTAATCGAAGTACGATCCAAAAATACAGGTCATTGGTGGCAAATTTATTGGAAGGACATGCCTATATCTAATATGATTGTCACACGTCATAAGTACACGAAAGCGGATAAGTATCATATGCAGTGTCATGTTCACAGGGTGGACAAGGTATATAGGATGATAACAGAGCATGATAAGTATATATTAAATTTCACTGAACAACTCACAGTATAGCATCCAAAATGCGATCCATGCTTTCTACCCTGATTGCATGGAGTATTATTATGTGAAATTACTCCTAGTTAAATGGCTAATTATACCAATCTTATATTTTACCTCTAATATTTTCACAATAATAGTCTGTTTATTTAATACCCAATTAGCTATAATTTTATTATCAAAATTATGGAGGGATACAAAAGATGAGTACATTTAAAAAAATAAGTGTTTTTACAATGTTATTTATTATGTCTTTTTTGTTTTTATCACCCGTTAATGCTCAGGCCGCAACAGTTAAGAATCAATTAACAGAACCAGAAACAGGTTGGCAAAGATATGATGATAGTAATGAGCTAATAGAATATGTTGGTTCTCAATGGAATCGAGTAATTTCTACTACATCAGGATACTATAATAATACAGTTATGACACTTGGCGATATATCTTATCCATCAGGAACAAAAATTGTATTTAAATTTAAAGGAACTGAAGTGAGAATTATTGGGGTTTCAGGTCCTACAGAATACATTACTGCAAACGCTAAATGTGTTATTGATGGAAAAACATATGATTATTCCTATAAGACAAATTCACGAATTACTCAGTGTTTATTATTTGAATTTACAGGGTTAGATGATGGTATACATACAGTAGAATTATATTCTGCTGATATTAACGTTATAAATTTAGATGCAATAGATATTGATGCCACAGGATATTTGGTTGACTATTATCAACCTACAAATTTAATTGCAACCTCAGGAAACTATGAAATAAATTTATCATGGGATGCGGTCGAAGAAGCCACAAGTTACAATATAAAGCGTTCTACAACTGCAGGTGGACCTTATGAAACCATTGCAACCAGTTCAGCCGTTACTTTTACGGATTCAGATGTAGAACCAGATACAACTTATTACTATGTTGTAAGTGCCGTTGTATCTGCTGCTGAGAGCTCAAATTCCAACGAAGCTTCTGCTACACCAACAGAAGAAACCACTGGCCCTGGACATGAAGGTAATTATTCAACTCTAACATTAACAATGACTAATGGCGGACTTAAGAGCCATGATTTGTCAATAAAGGACTTAGATGATTTCCTGGCTTGGTATGATGATAGATCAAACGGAACCGGTAAAACTTACTATGTTTTCAATAAAACAACAAGTATCGCTCCTTACTTAAGTGTAAAAGAATATATTTCATTCGATAAGATTTCAAGCTTTGAAGTTAAAGAATATAATGAATAAACCATAGTCCGGGAAATTTAGTCCCGGGCTTATTTTTTTAATAAAAAAGAACCGCACTGCTATTAACAGATACGGTTCCATTCCCTCAAATATTTAATCAGCCTTATGCAATTAAATTCTATATCTTATTACATAATATGTCAATTATAATTTTGCCAGTGCCGATATCGTCCCGGCCCCTACCGTCCACCCAGTAGACTTGTCTTGGTCCCATCCACGCGCTTCCCAATACATCAGAACCGCTATTCTGGTCTTTCTGCCGTACTTTCCATCAACCGATATCTGATAATTAGAATTAATTTTGTTAAGCTTTCCTTGGAGCCAAATAACATCCTTGTCTGAGGATTCCCGCGTTATATTTTTTACTGGTACATATTCCGCTATTACCGGAACGTATTCCACTTCAAAGTACTTACAGATTCCCCTGCAGGTTGCCTCAGCATCCGCTCTCTGGAATTCCGGATCAAGCATAGTCTTAGCCTCTGCAAGGTTGTCCATAAATCCGGATTCCGTAAGAATGGCCGGCATGTTGGTATTATGCAGTACGGCAATGTTAATATTAGACTGTACAATGTCTGTCCTAACTCCCCTGTCGGTTCTCTTATGTGCCTGTACCAGTTCCGCCTGTACAAAACCTGCAAGTTTCTTACTGTCCGCACTTGCATATTGGGAAATGATAGTTTCAATTCCGTGTGCGCTGCCCCAGTTACCCGTTGAAGCATTATAATGCTTGGAGATAAATAGATCCGCCTTCGCTTCATTGGCAGTCCTCCAACGCTCAGTCAGCGGTATATCGGTTGTTCCGGGGCTGACATTTAAAGTATTAAAGCCGCAGCGTTTGAGTGCTGTAATTAAGTATTCAGCAGTTGGTTTGTTAAATTCCTTTTCATGTATGATATCACCCTTCTTTTTACCAAACCAGGCCGCTGGTATGGCAGGAGTCCGCTTACCCGCCGTCTCCATTCCGTGTCCACTATCTACTGCTATTAACATTATTATTCCTCCTTTGGTGCTTTGTCTTCTACTTGCTTTTTGATATTTTTAACGATAGGCAATAAAAAGGGTGGTATCGCGACTCCGATATCCACCATGTTTTCTAATATGCTTATAATTTCATTGGCTATAAGCCATACAGCCACGATACAGGCTATTAAAAAACTTCCTGGAAGTTTTACTCCTACTGTCTGTCCTGCATATGTAATAAGCCAGTCTACCATTGCTCCTACGGCAACCAGGAGCCACATACAAATCTTTTTGGCAATTCCCCTGAAGCTTTTATAGCTGTTAATTTTCTGTCCTCTTTTTGGTCCTGCTGCCAGTCCGGTTCCGTAATCGATTGTATTACAGATGACCAATATAGACATTGGTATTGCAAGTATTCCCAACCATCCGGCCAAAGCCGAAAAGAATGTTATAAATAATGTTTTAATTTTGTTCACGTTATCTTCCTTCTTTCTCATATTTTTTGTATTAGTAGGGACGCTTTTACACGCCCCTTACCAGGATAATTCATCGCCCTTAATCGCATTATTCCTGAATGGGATCGCCGTTTCCATCCAGGCCGAGAGCGGTAAGCTCTGCCGTGACTGCCGGACGCAGGTGCGCCGGTACCTGTTCGATCTTACGCAGTTTATGTATGATTAATGCTACGTATACGTCTACCATGATATTTTCACCACCTCTCCATAATGGTTTTATAAGCAATAATGTCTGAAATAGCTTACTTATCATACCGTTATTCCGTCAGCTACCAATAATGCTCTGACGGCCTCCTGATGTTCCTTTGGTACCTGTTTGATTGTTCTTTTATTGGATTTCACTAACAAATAATATACTTTTTCCATGCTGTTCTCCTTAAGGTAAAAATGGCAGCACAGTTTCGTAGGTTTCTGCCATAGCTTCTAATACCATTAAATTCAATTCTATATTTTCGGTTAACTTAGTATTCACCGCCGTTTCAAGTGCTGCTAATTTTTCGTATAAATCCTGTGTCACATTAATAGGGCTGTCTCCATAGATAGGTTCATTCGGTGTTACAGACGTATCTATACTTTTTATGTATTTCCCCTCCGGTATTTCAACCCACAGAAATGGTATTCCCGTGGGCTCTGCGACATCACCGCTTACCTGATAATAAATTTTTCCTGTGCTATCATAAATTACTAATGTTTGCATTATAAACTCCTTTCTTATTCCCATGCATACCAAGTAACATCAAAGCTGGAATAAATAGTTGGTACAGAAAATCCACCTTCTGTAAAGTATGCATAATCATAAAACCCAGTATCACCAAGTACATAGTCATATGTAACTGCATAATATGGATAAGTTCCAGTTGTCGCAACCATAAATGTTTCCTTAGTAAGGTATACTATGCTGGGTTTAAAACTTAGACCCGACACTGTAACAAAATAAAAATACATACTTGAACTAACAGAAGAACCATACTTATAATAGAATCGCTTACCATCACCTACTGCTGCTGACGTTGCTGTTCCTGTCGCATATCTCTTTCCAGTAACTACACTCCCTGCAACACCAAATATATTTTTTCCAGACAATATGTTGGCTGATATTAAAGCTGTGTCACCAGGTACATAACCGCCACCGTTATGATACCCCTGTGGTATTGCCTGGTTAGATGTCCCGGGTGTGATTATTGCAGCTCCTCTATTCACCATAGTACCAGCTTTTTTCACTCCATCGTCATAGCCACTATCACCAGATAAAAGATGTTCTGGGTAGAGTACTGCATCCGCTGTATCTACTACGGTGGATTTACCAGCTACCCCAAGTATGCTAACACCTGCTTTAATGTTTTCAGATTTTATATTTGGTTCATTCGTCATTGTAGCAGCTGTTCCATTCCAGTAGCCCTTAGGCGGCACTATATAAATATCAGGCAAGCTGTAAAAACCATTTCCGTACTCATCAGTCGTATGTTTTGCCATGGTACCGGTTACTTTTACCCCTTTTACATATGCTGTCATACCTGCCAGTATTTGTTCTGCTGTTGCTGTAGCATCTTCGGTATCTACCCCCGTCTGTATCTGGCTTATGGCATCGGCCAGCTGTGCAAAGGTAGCCTCTGTTGGTATGGTTACTTCCTGGTCTATGCCAGTAATGGAATTTTTAATTAATGTCTTACCATTACTGGCTGACTGAAAAGCCTGGTCTGCTTTTTGACTAACTAAATCAAGCTCTGGCTTAGTTGCAAATATTAATGATTCATCTATTGTTGCGGTTACATTCGTGGCATCCCCTATTATTGCCGATATGCTTACTACCTTTTCAATTATCTCAGAGGTTTGTGGCGGTATGTATTCAGCTAAAGTCCCGGCATTGCCATAACAATAAAGTATTTCCCCAATATCCGGGTCTTGAGCAAATAAACCTAATTCCCTCCAGTAAAATCCGGTACTGATATCCTGATTATTAAAGGTTCCTTTAATCGTAGCATAGTTTGTATCACGCTTTATTTGAGTGATATTTAAGGTAACTTTTGGCTCAATTAGTCCGGTTAATGTGATTTGATTTTGCCCACCTAGGGAACCGGACCCCATTGCCAGTTTGGTAAAATTCAAGGCCGTACCTGCTAAAGCTTTCGCCTGCAGGGCACGACCTTTTTCTGTAAACAGTATTGTACTAAAACTCAATCTTTATCCCTCCTGTCTTAATGTAATATAGTCACCGGTATGCAGTGAAAATCCATTATAGGTATTCATTGCAGCACTTAAAGCGATTTCTATGGTATCTAAAATAGCGGTTTTCCTCTTTAGCATACTTATAATGTTATTGAACTCCTGAAGGGAATCGCCATTTATATTTGGATTGTCTGTAACGATTTTAAAATGATGCGGTAACCCATCATATTCATACCATTCACTTACTTTGCCCCCGAATACAGCAGTTACTAATTCATTCACGGCCGCAACCGTTCCGGCCTTCTGGTACCAGATTAATGTATTTGTTATTAAATTTCGTTTTACTTCTATATTGAGGTCTGGCGAATAATACTGTGTCCGGAGTTCTACAGCAAGGTAATCCAATAATATTTCATCTGCTTCTGGAAGATTAGACCATATCTCTAAGCTTTTACATTTATCCAGCATCTTTTTTACCTGCTTATCAACGGCATAGCAAAAAGCCTTAACATGGTTATCCTTTTTTAAATAATCCGGAAGTATACTGACCAGTTCGCTTTCATAAAGATTAGTCATCTTCAATCCCTCCATAAGTTATGTTTGCGGAACCTTCTATCGCTATGGAAGTATCGTCAACATTTGCAAATGCGGGAGAAGTGAGTTCCATTCGTTTTACTCCGGCTTTCATAAGTAAATATTGTAAGTGAAACGGGTTGATATCCCTGCCTATCTTCTCTTTCTGCCACTCAATAAACTCATTGACTGCGGCATTTACTGCACTTTGTATCGCTGTGACATTATTTTTATCACTGCTGTTGATGTAATAAGAACCTGTTATGTCATAGCTGATCACGGTAGGGGCTGTTACGGTTACCTTTTCAGTTAGCGGCTTTATGTTGTTGTCTTTCAAATAATCCTCCATTGTTTCCAGGAATCCGGTATCCGGTATTTCACCGTCTTTTAGTAAGATAATTACCTGTACTGTATCATCCGCTGGCGTGATTACTTTTACATCGGATATTAAGGCGCTATATTGCCTGGTCCAGAACACATATGCATCCTCCGGCCCTGCGGTTGAATAGGAGCTGGGGGCTAAGAATATTTTCTGTCGGTAATCATCGTCTGACATGATGTTCTCTCCTCCACTTGAAACAGTTACATTCATGACATTTTCTATATAAGGAATCGGTTCTACCAGGACATTTAATTGACCTGTCACATAACCATTTCCTACCGTACCGGTTACCTGGCATATTGCGTTAACCGTGATATCTTGTGTGCCGGGATGTATCTCCGCATATTCTCCGGTTTCAAAATAAACGCCATCACCTGCCGTGACCTGTGCACCTTTCGGGATTGCAATTGTACCCATCTGTAATTCGCTTAAAATGAATTTGACCTGACATGTTGCCGCCTTTTCCTCGTTAATTTCTACGCCCCTGGTTGCCCCTAAATGCAATAGATAATCACCGGTAGCATATTTTAACAAGTTCATTTTACCTGTCTTTTCGATATACTGGAATGCCTGGTAAATTTTTAGGGACGCTGCATTCATCAGTATCCGGTATTTGTCCAGTTCCCCCAGGGTTTCATATTCCCCGGTCAGCTCGTAATACCGCCCCTGATAATCGTTAACCATTTCTTCCAATACTGTGTCTGCGGTTATTCCATCAATGAAGCTGATGTCCTGTAAATTATAGAGTTTCTGGATATCACTCGCCACGGCTTACCACCACCTTTGCGGTTATTTTACCGGCTTCATCGGAAGTGAACAAAATGCCTGTTACTTCTAAATCCATGTAAAGCCTGGTCTTTTTGATTACCTCTACGGAAAACATATTCTTGGCAACCTCGACCGGCATGCTTAAAAATGACAGGTCTATCCCTTTTTCCCTTTCCATGGGAATGGTGCCTGCCGGGGTCTGGTAAAGAATCCTCAAGCTATTTATTTCCTCTTCGTTTATATCCTCCGATGCTTCAATTTCTGTTACTTCATACATAGATACCTCCTATTTATTTTTACTTGGGTTAATCCAGGATCCGGGGGAACCTTTTACTTTTGTTACATTTACCATTCCGTTGGCCAGATTAAAGATATTGTAAGTACCGGGATAGACCTTTCCGGTTCGGTTCGTGGCTTGTAAATTTTTCGCTTCCATGGAAGTGTAATAACCTGTCAGTAATACATTTACTTTATAGGTACCTCCCACTACCAGGCTGCCCACTGACACTTTTGGGGTAGCCAAATAAGTTTTTGTTTTCGTGGCCTTAGTGGTTTCTTTCTTTTTGGTGCTTTCTATTACATATTCAGACAATGTAATTGATATAGTTGCGGTCATGAGTTCTCCCTGGTTTAAAAAGTTTTTCCAGTCCTCGGATACACTTTCTATCTTCCATTCATATTTTCCCACCTGCTGCCCACCTATGACTAAGATATCATGGTGTCCGCTGTCTACGAGCTTGCCCCAGCGTTCTATTTCTTCTCTTGGCTTTACGCCAAGACTTGCATCCAGGTATATGTCTAAAGTTATATTCTCCAGGCCGGAACCGGTAAATTCCGATATGGGCTTATTATTATACCTGACATGCTCTTTCCATTCCGCTGTCCTGATGTGCTTAAAATTGCTGAAGGAGTAAGCCTTTTTTTGACTGATAAGAAAATAAACTTTTCCAAAGTTTCCAACGCTCATACGTCACCTTCTTGTGTAAATAATCCTTTTACCGCAACGTGTTCTGCCTTTATCGTAAGGGTTTTGGTACGTTTATCATATTCGATAAAGGTACCCACATCATAATCTTTACGGATGATGTTTTTATCACCGTTTTTCGGGGAATTATTTGCATTGAATGGTTTGCCCAGGATAAATCCCTGGGTACTGTCATTGGATAGAAATACTGCCACTACCATGTCGCCGACAGCCGGAGGATCATACTCAAAACTTAGTAATGGCAGGTCAAAGGAAACAGCATCATCTCTATCCTCTTGCACAATTTTTACGGTACCATCGACATAATTTACACTTGTTACGGTGCCTCTTCTGATTAAATCATTCATTTTATCAACTCACATTTCTTGTTTGGATTAATTCGGGAACCATAAACCCTTTTTTACATTTAACTTGAAGACGCGTCTACCTGGTGCATTTGCAAACTTACAGTATAGCCATTTGTTAGAGTATGTACTGCTTTATCAATATAGTATTTACCGTTAAACTTTCCAAATCCGGTAACATTAAAGCAGGTACCGGCAATAAATTTCACGTCCCCTTTTAGGTTCAGATTAATGGTTCTTGCGTCCTTATTGTTTTTTCTTAACCTTGCTTTTGCTTTAATCTCTGCGTCCGCAAGACTGTCTGCCTTTTCATTTACCTTAAATATCCGGTTTCCCTGGGACGCCATGTACTTATAGGTATAAGTTTTATTGGTTTTGGCTATGGTGTATTTCATTACGACACCGTGGTATTTTCCAACCAGTGTGCCATTTAGTGTGTAGCTTGTACAGTCCTCTTTGTCTATGGTTCCAATTGCCGCTTTCTTTTCATAGTCCGATTCACTGAAAATCACTAATTTGGAATTATAGATTTTCAGTGCCAATCCGTAGCTGTCACATATGTGAAATAAGAAAGTCATATCCGTTTCGTTTGACTGTTCCTGCTTATCGATTTGATAAGATTCTGCATCATAATGTAGGGTAATACCGGCGGTCTTGGCAATGGTAGAGGCTATCCCCTTAACTGTGGTTTTGCTCCAAGTTTTGCTTTTGGTAGTGGATGCAAAGTCGCTTTCAATTGGACAGGATATGGCGTTTAAGTTATAAACATCCGGCGGACCACGGAAGGTAAAATCATCAACTAAGAATTTCCCGCATTTTAATTGCCTGTTATCTCCCTGGATGTTCCAGTCCTTTACCAGGATAGATGTTTCGATGTAGTCACCTTCTACCGGGAACCATGCGTTTATCCATTGGTGCTTTACTTCGGATAAAATAATAGCAAGTGTATCAGTTTCCCCGCTCGCTACGTCTGTATGGGTAAAGCTTTCTAATTGATCGGTGATCGCGGTTGTTACGGTTTTACCGTTGTAAGATAATACAAGTGCTGTTCTCCTTGGGGCATTCATCCTTTCCTCCAATCCGGTAAATCGCCTGTTTCCTCCTCGGTAAGCTCCGGTACAATTACTTCTATACCGGCACTAAATATAAAGGTATCCAGAAGGTTATAGTTATTTTGCATCAGCAATCCAATATGCTTTGAGGTTCCGTATGCTTTATAGGATATTAAGTCCCAAGTATCACCCTGTACTGTAATGTATGTATTCATTATCTGCCTCCTGACATGCTGGTTCTGCCTTTATTCTTCTCCCATTGACTCATCATATAATCAAATTGGGATTGTGACATGGTAATGGCCTGCTGTACCTTATCAACATCAGCTCCTTTTTCTACATTCACATTGTATTCTATTTTGATGGCAGGAGCATTGGTGACATTATTTGAAGCATTATTTATCAACCTGTTATATGCATCAGGAATGGAATAGCTTTGTGCTTCATTATTTTTATCCATATCAAACATTCCTAATATCTGACCGGCGGTCTGCCATAAGCGTATGGCATTTTCAGAACCATCTAATGGTATGGCGGCTTCTGGACCTTCTTCCGCAAATGTTGTCAAAATAGGCCGAGTTACAATTGATCCTTTCGCATTGCTTTTTATACCATTCGTTTTCCATGATGGCAGGTTTGATTTTGTTTGTAAATTATCAAGTATTCCCGATAAGTTTTTATCTGTTGTTACATCAGTATTTAAGGTTATGGGTAGCGTAACTGATAAAGGTGAGGTTAATTCTTCTTTCGCTCCATCTTTAATCTGTGTCCCGGTTTCTGTCCCAAAACTTTTAAAATCTGGATATTTTTCCTTAAAAGATTGATTCATTGACTCTGCAAGATTATCCCAATAAACTTGTGTCTGTGTTTTCATACCTTGGGATTCTGCAAAGGCATTTCCCACTGCCGCTTTGACCTGATCTAGATTTCCCGTTAGTGCACCGATTAAGGAGCTGTTTTTTATGGCCGAATCAAGTTCATCCGGTATTAAGCTGTTGTCGGAATTGTAGTCTGCTGCCAGTTCCTTTAACTGTTCCTGCGCTGTTCCAAGAGATGAAAACATTTTTTTAATTGCAAGTTTATCATCTTCACTAAGTATATTTCCTGCATTTTTTGTTAGCTTTGAGTAAAAGTCTGCAAGATCTTTTCCGTATAATCCTTTTAAATCTCCTTTATTTTCTTCAATGAGTTTATCAAGATCCGGTAACGCAGTTCCAAGCACATCGGAATAAGCTTTCGCTATCGTATTATACTGAAAATTAAAGGATTTGCCTGCCAATTCCCCGACCTGGTCACGATAATTTTCTTTTGCCATACTAAAAGCATCATTATATTCATCCTTGGTAAGACCTCCTTGACTGAATACTGTTGAATAAGATTGCAATGTATCAGATAGAGCTTCCACATAGCCCTTTTTTGTTTTATCAACCTGTTCATTTAGTTCAGCTTGAAAATTCTGAAAACTTTCCGGTGTTAAATTTGTACCATAATCAATCTCCAAAGATGTCATTTTAGCTTCGAGTTCAGCATTTGCGGTCTGATTTTTAATATCAGCCATCTGCTGCATATAATCTGATATTACTTTCGTTTCATCAATGGTTAATAATCCATCTGAAAATGCTTCATTGACAGCATTCTGAAGGTCTTCCCCTAAACCCTGGACCGTTTCATAGTTCTTAAGATAAAACGCATCCATTTTTGATTTAATTCCTTCTCCTGTTTTGCTTCCGTCAGTAAACAGTTCCATATTAATTTTAAGTTTATATTGATCTTCTAGTAACAAATCCTGTGATTCGCTGATAAAGGTGGTAATATCTGCTTTATATTGAGCTTGTTCATCTTCTGTCAGGGCTAATCCTATACTTACCTTCCAATTATATTTCTTTAACGAAGCCATGGTATCATCTATGGAATCTTTTAATGAATCAATGCTTTCTGCTGATTTTAAAGATTCTGAAAGCTTGCCCATATTATCATTATGAATAATCTCGGATGCGATTTCATCGAGTTCCCCTAACGAAAGAGATACATCCCCAAATCTTGATGCTAGGTCAGCCTCTCTTAATTCTTTTTTTGTACTTGCCACGCTTGTGGCTATCATTGCTATTGCTCCAGCTGTGGCTCCTATGACAAGTGCCCAAGGGTTAGTTATGATTCCTGATAGAAGTTTCAAAGGACTTCCGGCTTGTTTCACATTCTTTACTATTTCACCAATATTTTTTCCAATCTTGTAGGTAACAATAGCTCCCCCCGTAGATTTTAAAAAATTAGGAATCAGATCTGGATTATCTTCAATTAAACTAAATACAGGTTTTAAACCGGCAAGAAATTCTTTACCGCCTTCAGCAAATTCTTTTAAGTTATAAACTGCATTCGGTAAAAATTCCTGAAAGGCATCAGATATTCCTTCCACGGCATCATTTATGGCTGGCGCGTTTTCTTCTACAAAATTACCGAAAGATTCCGCAAGGTTGCCCTCCGTTTCAGCTGCCAATGTTGAAAGCGATACCAGTGAATCACCGATTTTAATTTGCATAGCATGAATCTTATTTTCTTTTAGAACATCTGTATTCGCTGCGGTAGAAGAAGCTGAGATGTACTCCTGTTCCATGCTTCCAGCGTATAATGCAGAATCCCCTACTTTGTTAAACTGCTCTTTTAAATTATTAAGATTCGCTGCTAATGGTGCAATGGAGGATAATGATTCACTTCCGAACAAATTTTTTAAAGTCGAGGTCTGTTTTTCCTTATCCAGTTTATTGATTTTTTCCAATACATCAATAATGGTTCCCTTGGAATCGGTTTGCATCGCTTTTGCTACTGTCTTTGCTTCCAGACCTATTTCTTTGAATCCTTTTATTTGTCTTTTAGTTGCACTTTCTCCTGAAACTAAGGCAAGTGCAAGATTTTTAATGCCAGTAGCTGCCACGTCAGACTCAACTTTTGTCATGGAAGCTGCTATGGCAGCAACACTGGATGCGGATATACCTGCTGTCTTTGACAGAGATCCTATCCTTGTAACAACATCACTTATCTTAATCGCATTTTCAGAAGTCGTATTACCGAGATAGTTTATTTGATCTGCTAACGTGGTAACTTCACCCTGATCCAAATCAAGCGCAGTTCTCCAGGCAGCCATCCAGTCCCCTGCCTGTTCGGCCGTAGAATCAAACGCAATTCCCATTTTTGTAGCAGTTTCAGTAAATTCCAGTAAATCTTTTTTTGCTATGTTTGATTGTCCGGCAGCTTCCATAATGGCTGCTATGTTCTCAGCCGTCATGGGAAGTTCTTCGCTTAAGTCTAATATAGCACTTTTCATATCATAGTAGGATTTTGTTACCCTTCCATTCTCGTCCTTCAGACCGTCAACAACCTTAGCAACACCAGCCATGGAAGTTTGCATTTCTTTACTAGCATCGATAGTATCATCTACTAAATCTTTTAATTTAATAGATGCAAAAGCAGTGGCTGCTATACCTGCCACTGCTTTTGCTGTATTACCAACTGAATCAAGTTTATTATTGATACTTTTAACGCTCTTGGATAAAGAATTATCAACTTTTCCTCCTATGGCTATCTGCAATTCATATTCAGTTTTTTTTGACAATTTTATTTACCTCCTTCGTTAAATTGTTTAACTCTTCGAACGGCAGGGCTTTCAGATACTCCAGGTTTACATTTAATCTGGATAAGGCCAGCTGGATACATAATTTATTATACATATCTCCACTTTTAAACCTTATACCCGTCTGTAGAAAAAATCGTATACTTCCTTTTTAACTTTCATGGATTCTTTGGCTGGTAACTGCCCAAAAAATTCAAGGGGAATATCACTTACAATATGCGCCAGGATTATGCTGTATAATAGAGAGGCTTCCGGGTTCACTGCGCTACCCCCTGCCCTGGTGTAAATCTTTTCCGCAGTTAACAGATCGTCAGTCGTTAAATCATCCAGTTTTGATAAATCTATTTTCTGGTATGATTTACATTCAAATGTATAAGGTTTATTAAAATTAATTACCCTCGTTTTTGCAATTACTTCTGTTGTTTTTCCTTCGTCATTCATTAAATCTGTGACCTCACTTTCTCAAACATATCTTTTCCATTAACAATATAAATACTGTTAAACTTATCAAGTTCCAGGCATACAATATTGTTAATTATAATTTTTATGTATGCTACTTCCTTTGTAATGCTGGCATTCATGGCTTTTGCTTTCTCCATAGTGCCTAATTCAAACTCTGTCGTGGCTCCTCTTACCGTAACAACCATGGGAACCATTTCAATCTTACTGGAATCCACTTGCCTGGTTTGTATATTCGCACGTAAAATAATGTCACTCTCTCCTTCAACCATAGCAAAATATTCTAATTCATCTATTTGTGCAAAAGGTATTTTTATTTTTTGAGATCCAACATGTCCAAGAACTGGGGCATCGTACTCCCCTGCCATGCCCGATAAGGATATGGTATTGGTTGTATAGGTAAAACTAGGAAGTTCAACGGCTCCCGTATTGCCGACCAGTCGGTTTGTCCCGTTATAGACATTGAATAAGTTTACTGCTTCTGGTACTCTATACATAATTATTCACCTCCTAGTGCCGCGCTGTTTAGCGTCGGGTCAAATTCCGTTACGGTTTCAATTACTTTTGCAGGGGTAAACGGTGAAAGCTTTCTTTTGAAAATAATATGGCCATCTAAGATATTTTCAACCGGGTTATCGTCTTTACTAAAGCTAAGACTTCCTCCTGCAATGCTTCCTTGTGAAGCGAGTGTTGCCAGAATAAGATTCTCTGAATTAACGATTGCTTCAATCAATTTGTAATTTGTAGGATCATCTACCCGGTCAAAAAAGTTTAACTTAAAAGTATTGTCCTGATAATTGTAAACTCTTCTGCAGACAATGAAGCGATCCTTTACGTCTGTGTTATCTGGAAAACACCCCATTTCATTTCCCCAGCTTCTCCAGCCATTTAAATTCAGGGCGGTCATAATTCCTGCTGCATTGATGTCGTTCGCTTCGTTGATGTCAAAATAGATTTCTTCGCCACCTTCCAGACAAGTCCCATCAATGTTAATTAATTTATTGGAAGGTGAAGCATATGGGCCACCATTAATATTGTCAGTACTCGCAATCACACAGTCTATGATAGCGGATAAATACATCTCATATCCATTTATGATTACTTTGGGATAACAGGGAATATTGTATTTATCATCATAGCCGTTATTTATCTTGTATTCGAGAAGTTCTTCGATGGACGTTACTGTTTCTGTGTCAATATCTGTTACAGATACTGCATTAAACAACCCATTAATTAATTTGGCCTTGGCATTTAACATGGCGGCTACCGTAGGAATGTGCGACCATCCAGGGGCAAGTAATTGACAAGGTACTAATCCAAGGGAAGGCTGTACCATGCTTACGCATTCTAAACCGCTCCTTTTCCTCGTTTCCGTGTCATAACCTCCAATTACATCCATATTGGTAACTTGTGTGGGATCAATTACCGTATAGCCCACTTTTAAGTCTGCTGCACTGCCTATTGCGCCATCCGGTATTATCGTTATTGTAACAGTGCCTTCTTCTGTGAAAGATGCAATATAATCTTCCTCGGCTATGTAAGCATTTGCTCCGTCCGAAGACTTTACCGCTACTTTATCTAGTAAAATGCCTTGCGCGTCTATGGATATCTTTCCATTGGCTACAGTAAACGCTGCATCTGCGATATCTGTCTTATGTTTCGCAGGATCAAGTACATTAATTACCACTAATGGAGACATTTTAAATACAACAAATCTGGAGTAAATGCTTTGACAGATGGTATAATTTTTAAAATCATAGGTAAATCCAATTTTTTCAGCAGCTTCATTAAAATTTGATATAAGTATAGGTACATTGACAGCCCCGTAAGGGTTACTTAAAAGATTAACCGGGGCAGTACCGATTACTACCCCAATCGCACTTTCAATTGTGGCCGGCTTTGCTATTTGGGTAGCAACTTCACTTGATATAATGCCATGTTCATATTTTGACATCTTTATTCTCCCTTCTGAATTTTATTAAAAGATAGGTTTTCAATGGTTCCAATTATTTGAATGTTCTTTTTTGTTTCAACAAATTTCTCGATCGGAACAATTAACCTCATGATTGCTTTGTTTTGCTGTGAATATTCATTTAGTTTTTTGGGAAGCCCATTATTGTAATGAGCGAATTGTGTAACTATACCCTTAATGGTTGGACCACAATAAACTAAAGTTTCTGATTTTTGCACCTTTTCTGCTTTCTGACGTTTTGCAGGCTTCTCTGTGGTGACTTCTTTATTTTTCAATGACACCTTTTCTTTTGCAGTTCCTAAAACTGTTTCAGTTGCTTCATTCATTAGATAAATTCATCCTCCTTTTGTTTCATCGTTTTAAGTTTCCAATTGGTTTCAGCTCCTCCGAAAAATTTAGGAAATGTATCTTCATCCTGAATTGCCCACTTGAACGGATAGTCAATTTCATACCGGTCATCTATGATTATTTTGTTAAATAGATGTTCATAAATGGTTGTAATGATATTGATTACTTCCATATCTCCTTGAGCGTTTTCGTTTAAATCATGCACGCCAATTACCAGGTATATCTTTACGTTATAATCCTCTGTATTTGGGATTTCACCTTCTTCCAGACATACCAAAATATAAGGAAATGGCGGCTTGTCATCCTCTTTCCTCCGGTAGGGAAGATGCTGAGAAAAGACATTGATGTCTATTAATTCATTCTTTGAATTGATCAGCTTATATCCTTTAAAAAGTGCTTTGAGTTCTTTAACCAAAGCCTGTTGTAAAAAAAATGGGATCAATTTTGCAGCCTCCTTAATTCATATTCAATTTCATGATCCAATCTTTGTTTCAGCATCTGCATGGAATTTTTTTCAATTTTTGTATAAACATCTTCATTATTAATCATTTGCGGAACTGAAAGAGCAAGTTTGAGCCAATTTTTTATATTATTATTTTCTTCCCTTGTTGCACCTTCTGGCCTTTGCATTACCTGTCCTTTAGCAACAAACATCCGTGGAACACCTTTTAAAGAGGTGTTTCTTAATACCCTGGATTTATATACTTTCGGATTATAGCCACCCCGCTTAAGTCTTTTTACTGGTTTTAACGGGCTTACATCAAAATCTTTCAGCGGAATTGGCGTACCTTTTGATTTAATAATTGCTGTTGGGTTTCTGCTTGTTGCTTTCACCGCCTTGAGCGAATCTTTGACTGTTTTTTGTTTAATAATGTAACGAAGGTTGACCTGTTTCGCTATATCAGTTTTGGTGCTGCTTAAGGTACGGTTAACAGCCCTGTATCGTACCACGTAGGCTCTTTTAGAAAACTGGCCTAGCCTGGCTTTGATATAGGCGATATCGGGGGCATCTATATTAATTTCGATCATTCATCATACCACCCTAAAATAATTTTAATTACATCATCATTCCCGGATGCACCAATTACCCGGTAGGTTTTATCATCCATTTCCATCAAGGCATTAATTGCCGGTTTACCTCCGATATCGTTTTTCTTGACATAAAACAGCAATACAGCTTTATAAATTCCATCGTAATCGGCATCACGAAGATTCTTAATTTCTTCTAAGCCGTCTTCATCGATTATAATAGACAGTTCGGACCCATCAATATGATGCAGTTCTGCAAATTCCTCCAAGTTAAAGAAAACGTCCAGATCATCATTTAATGCCTCTTTAAAAGTCATGTTTTCTCCTATTCTGCTGAGTTTTCCATTTCCTCAGTGTAATTCAAAACAGCTTTCACAAGTTCCTCTTTTGACATCTCGGCCTTGAGTCCATCAAGCCCAATGCTTATCGCATATTCTACCAGCTTGGTTTTATTTAATTTATTAAGTTCTTTATCAGCTAAGAATGCGGCAGGTTCTCCGTCTTCAAAAAGAGTATCATCCGAATCCTCAGAATCCTCAGCGCCTTCGATGGCCTTCAACTTCTTTAGTCTGCAGATATCTTCTTCCGCAAATTCTAAGCCCAGCTTTTCACCGGGCTTGTAAGTTTTTATATGTGATGTTATTTTAACCAAAGCAATCATCCTACACCTCCTACAAAACTAAAAGAACATACCAGCTGTCCACATCATCAGGTCTTGGAACAGGTCTGGAAGTCATTCTAAGTTTTTTTACTTCATTTTCGTTATCTGCCCATGTCTTTGGAACTACCTCGGCCTCATAGGTTTTATAATTACCCTCTTCCAGTTGGGTGACTGCGCCAAATTCAAAAGTACCAATACCCTTTGAATTCGTCATAATAACAGTTCCCTCTGGTATCATAGGCTGTTCCGCTCCCTCATCATCAAGAAACCAATCATCATAGGAATAAATTTCACACCCTAAATCAGAAATTTTACCCAGGAATGTTAAGGCAGGATCTACGATATGGGGTTCTAACACTACATTTTTTAAATTCCTTATATTCATGGCTTCTTTTACTTTTGGATGGCTCATGAAAGCCTCTGCTGCATCCGATGCCATTATAATCATATCCGGGGCCACTCCGGTTTTTTGAATGATATATTTTCTTTTCGCTTTTAATAAAGCAATTGGGTCTGACGTTTCACTTTCCCAGGTTTCGCTCCCGGCTAGGATTTCGCGGTTCGTAAAATTATAATCTACCTGAACATCCAGACCTTCTTCTTCATCTGCGACATGAAATCCACCGAATAAAATGACTTCTCTTGCTTCCCATTCTTTACGTCTTTCAATGGCTTCCTGAAGATCAGTCATATCTTTAGCCAGCAATTCATCTTCCCTCTCTTCCGGAGTTCTTCTGGAATATGTGTTCTCACCAATGCTCCGCTTTGTAATATCGTCTACTGTAATGATACGTTCGGGCGCAATTTTCGGTGTCCGTATCAGGTTTGTTTTAAACCCCTCCCTGGTCATAACCTTTCCACCTTTTCTTGGTGATACAAGGGGAGCCATTTTTCTTTTACCTTTTTTCACATCAATTTCAATTGTTTCCGCTACATGCGTATTGTTGCCCGGGAAAAAGGTGCGTGATAAAAAAGTACGTACCGGTACTGTTTGATCTAATGCATCGAGCATCTCTCTTGTTGTATAATCTGGCATATCTTAATACCTCCTGTTAAATTGTATTTTGCATGAAGATGCCAAGCTTTCTTAATTCCGCTTCGTAATCTTCAAGGTCGACGGTTTCATCAATACACAGGGCATTTTTATTAAAATCACCTGTTATATATTGTGTAGTGATTACCGGCTCGGTTGCTGTAGAATCCCCAGTGTTTGTATCATCCGTTAACACACCGGAAACTCCGGTTGCAACTCCGGAAACCTGTTTGCCGGTAAGGTAAAACAGTCCGTCAGCTGCCTCTCCAATCAGGCTTCCCCTTTTTAACATTCCCTGCTTTGGTGCCAGTTTGGCACCTTTGGTTATCAGGCTTATTTTCATGGATGCAATTAAAGAATCCGGTTTAAATTCACTTTCATTTTGAAACAAAACCTCTGCCATTACTTAGTCCTCCTTTTATCCTTGTTTAAAAAACCGGCCAAATTATTTACTTTGGCTTTTTGTTTTTCTTCTTTTGTTTCCTCTTGGGCATCAGCTCCAACTCCATCTGCACCCGAACCCTTTAAATCGTCTTTCATGTCTTTAAAGGTCTGCTGTCCAATGGCGTTGGTTGCTAGCATTACCTGTAAGGCTAAGTCTTTGGAAGCAATTGGTTCTTCGTACTTTGCTTTATTCAGCATTTCTTCCGGTACCGCACCCGATAACTTATCAATCTCCTGTAACCTGGTTCTTTCTCCGGTTATGGCCTGATTTTCAACATCTGTAATAAGCTGGTTTACAAAATCCGGATATGCCTTTTTTAAATCATCTACAGTCTTAATCTCCATCTCTTCTTTGTTTCCTTTCTCTAAATTATTTTTATTAATAAAATCCGCTGGTGCGGTTTTATTCAGTAGATTGGTTGGAAAATTTTTAAATTTTGTTGTATCACACATAACAACCTGTTTATGGGTCAGATTGTTTACGAAAACTGCATTTCCATCTATCGTGCTGGTTACTTCATCAAACAGCAGTTCATCGGCATACCCTAGCTCGACTGCTTTTCTTCCTGTCATCCATGATTCTTCATTCATAAGTGCATCTAATTCTTCTTCCGTCTTGTTGTACTTTGTACGGTAAGATTCTATGATAGATTGTTTTACTTCTCTGTTAATTTCTGCAAGCTTTTCTAGTTGATCAGTTCCGTAATATCCAAACAATCCCACTGTATTGTTATGATACATAATCAATGCATTCGGTGCCGCTTTAATAACGTCCGCTGCTGCTGCGACAATAGTAGCTGCACTTGCACAGATTCCTTCGATAAAAGCAATGATTTTAGCCTTGTTGAGTTTTAAATTTGTAAATATGGCATGAGCAGCAAATACATCTCCACCTCCACTGCTAATATGAACATTAATGCTGTCTCTGTCTCCTAATGCATTTAGCTCGTTAATAAATTGCTGATAGACAACATAATCTTCTGAGAACCAGGGTTCTTCCGACATGATTTCACCGTATAAGTTTAAATCAGCTGTATTGTCTTCCCTGGCTATAAAGTTCCAAAATTTATTTTTCATTGGGTACCTCACTTTCTTTTCTGATTTGAATTTTTTCCATCTGCTTATTTTCTTTTTCCAACTGAGCTATGTTTCGTTCAAAATCGGTGCTTGTCAACTCCATGGCCTCACGTTCCCTGGTTGATACCCCTAATTCAACTCTGCTCTTTGCAGCATTGATTTCTTTAACCGGGTCAATCATTCCGGCCGATGGTCCATTCCATTCACATCTGCACCATGCTTTTTTTATAGCAGGATCTAAAAAGAATCCAGGTGCTTTTATTCTTCCTATAGCAACCGCTTCCGTAAGCCACATTTCATATACTGGCTGACAGAAATCTTTTACTAACCAGGAGCGTTTCATTTTAAAAGCTTTCCACGCTTCAAGTAAGGAAGCCCTTGAAGCACTGTAGCTGCTTGTAAATGATAGGGTCAGAAGCTCTATCGGTATATCTAATGCGGCCCCTATGTACTTCGCCATGGATGTAACAAATGCATCAAAATTCTGACTTGGTCTTTTACTGTCAGCTATTTCAATGCTTTCATTTTCATTTAATACATTAATTGCACCAGGACCTAAAGCGTAATCGTTTGGTGAACTAGTAGTCTTTTCCCCATCATCTTCAATTCCTCCAAAGGACATTTCCCCCGGATTATTATCGGTCTTAATGAACACAGTAAAAAATCCGTTTATAACTGCTGCCATTAATTCAGCTTCCGAATATCTAGTTAATTGCTTAAGACTCTCTATTACGGGTGCTAAATAAGGAACTCCTCTATATTGGTCTGCCCTTTCCGTTTCGAATATCATTAAAACATTTGGGTTTCCGGTTTTTTCCCCATATGCTTTAACCCGGTACCACTTTTTTTCCTGCTGCAATTTTGAAGAAGGATACGCGGTACAAATATGGTATGCCACAACAGCACCTTTATCATTAATCTCAACACCATTATATATCCTGTTCCCATTATCAGCTTTTGCATTAATATTTACGGAGGTTCCGTTTGAATTTGGTGTACAGACCCGATCCGATTCTATCATGTGAATTTTAAGGCCGTACGGTAAAAAATAAGTTGGTTTATCATATTCTATTAGGCCGCAGGCATCCCCATTGGATAATGCCGATAATAAAGCAATTTGCTGCAGGTCGTAAAAATCATGTACTTTAGTAACATCGCTGTGCTTTGATTCTGCCCATAATGCAAATTCTGACTCCGTCTTTTTTTTCCATTCATCTGCCTGTTCCGTTATTAAATTCAATCTTTCAAAATCTATGGCCGGTTTTGGATGAAGTCCAGAGCCTACAACATTTACAACATTCTTTCTTATTGCTGATTTGGCAAGCGGCGCAGTCATAATAAGGCTTCTTGACCGTTTCCTTAATAATGGGATATTAAGGTCGATATCCTCCTGTGGGCTTTTGCTGTCAGCCCCCCACCCTTTCAATGAATTCTTCTTTCTGGAAGCTCCTCCCTCATCATATCCACTGTTTTTGAAGCTTCTTAGCGTCTGTAATTTGTATCTGTCACCCTCTCTTTTCAGGGCGGCACTAGGACTTATGTATTCAACTGCTTTATCAAATATATTCATGCTATCACCTGCCTTAACAGTCTATTGGTACCACTCTTACTACTTTGTTTTTGCCTCCGGATTCCAGCCGGGCTATTTCATTTTGAAGCTCTTTAATCTTATTCTGAACATCTTTTAAATCAGCTCTTCTCAACCTTTTGGTACCCATCTGATGCTCTTGACTTGTTAGAATGGCCGTTTCTGTTTTTAAATAAGCATCCAGCCTATTCCTTGCGGTGATTAATTGTTCTTCTCTGCTTGCCATAATACCTCCTATATTTCAATTCCCCTATTTACAATACCTGATTTTCTTTCCTGTGCTGTCTTTTTTTTGATCGTAGTTTTCATGTAATTGATACCCTCTTTTACTTTCTTCTCTAGTAATCTCCAATTTGGTTTTAAGATTTCAACTGCTGCTGTAGCATAATTCCTCATGTCTAAAGGTTCATTCCTGACACCGGATTTTTTAATCCATACTATCTCTGGTTTCCCTTTCTTATTGGTTCTGATGATGCGCTGCTCACTGGTAAGCCCTTTCATATAATCCTCATCATATCCTTTTTTAATATCTATTGGAAAATGACAATAACCCGGACCTTTTTCCTTTAACTTTAATCTTTCCATTAAAGTTTCTTTTCCTGCGTCTACCCCCAGAAGGAATATCTTTTGTTTTTCACTGTTGTTTGTACTAATTTTATATACAAACGGTATGCCTTGCCCTCCCATACCTTTAATGCCATAGACCCTTCGGCCTTTTGCGGCCATCTTTTTTAACCATTTATAAGTTTTTGTTGTATGGTGCCCGCCGGTATCCATACAACTTGCAGCAATCAGAAGACCGTTTCCGCTCTCAAAATATAATTCCTTGTCCAGATATTGCTCTAAGGCATTCCATGGTTCCTCAGAATTTTCTAAATCGCCGTATATTTTATCTGTTTTAATTCCCCAGCTCTCATAACCATTGCCCCATCCTGCCACTTCTATTTCAAAACGATTGTCCTGGACATCTATTCCGGCCGTAACAATTAGAGTACCTTCCGGTAATTCTGCTGCGTAATTTTCCCTTCTGGCAATTAGTGTATTTTCATCTGCTGCTTCTCCTTTTTCTTCCCAGGTTTCACCTAGGGAAGTATTAACCCATACTTTAAGGCTTTCTGGGTTTCTGGTTTTCTTATAAGTTTTTTGTGCTTTTTTAAAGTCCTTTATAATATCTTTCCAACTCTTCCATGGTGAAGCCATTTCATTTAAGTGAAACCCCCTTACTTTTCGATTGTCATTTTCAGCTATCCATTCACCCGGCTGCTGTTTCCATTCCATTTCTGTAAAGTGTTCTTCACAATATTTACAGCCCATCGTTACATCAGAAAATCTTAACCTACCCCATTCATATGTCTGATATTTCCCACAACAAGGACAGGCAACACTCCATTTTTCCATACTGCTTTCGTTGTAATCTATTTCAATTCTGGATGCGTTCTTAGTGGTTGGCGTAGATACTTTGATAATTTTCTTATTCCAAAAGGTTGTGGTACGTTTTTCAGCAAGGTCTACCGGATCACCTTCTGTTCCTGCGGATGCAGGATACCGGTCTACCTCATCACACAACAATATTTTAATAGGCCTTGATGCCAATCCAGACGGAGCATTTGCACCAATCATTGTTATGTGTCCACCGGGGAAGCTTTTATGTAATATTGTATTTTCACTGTCCCTTGATTTTGCATTTGCAATCTTGGCTGATAAGGAAGGTGTATCCCGAATCATCTTAGCTAACCTGTCTTTAGAAAAGGTTTGTGCCATGGTATCGGTTGGCTGTATGACCAGGATCGGCGATGGATCGTAGTCAATGTAATACCCGATAATATTTAAAATAATTTCTGTCTTACCAACCTGGGCGGAACTCATGATTATGATTTCTACGCATTCACTGTCGTTAACTGCATTCATTATTTCTCTTTGATACTCAGCTCTGTCCGTATTCCACTTGCCCGGCTCTGCGCTTGAACCAGCAGAAAGTATACGGTAATTATCAGCCCATTCACTGACTTTTAATAATGGTGGCGGAGACATTATCATGGCTATGATATGAAAAAGCTTTAAGGTTTTATATTCAATTTGAATATCTTTTGTTTTCCTACTCGTCATATATTTCTTCTTCATCTCCATCGTCAATATATTCTTCACTGTAGAAATCTTTTGGATTATAATCTTTTAATTCTCCAAGTACTTCTAAAACCTCTTTTGACAGTGCATCCCTTATCCAATCTGCATTATCACGCATAACTAATAATGGGGCGGTTTTCGCAGGAAGATTAAGCATCCTTGCCCTAAAAGAGGAAAGCATATCTTTCATTACATGTTCCACATCAGAGGATTTATGCACTTCTCCTTGCATCAGTGCAAGTTTTAATTGTGACATATGCATTTTTACTTTTTCATGCTGTGCTTTTATTTCATCCAGTGATTGTTCTTTATCAGGATCTTCACCGTTATCAGCAGCAATTTTGAGGGTAAGTATATAATTTTTTAAACTTTCTTTCAGGTTATAACGCCCTTTAGATGCTCGTATGAGAATACCTTCGTCTGCGAGCTGCCTTATACGTCTATCTCCCACCCCTATAATTTCAGAAAGCACTGAGGAGGAAACTGTGACAGCACTAATATCTTTCGTTTTCATCAAGTCAAACGTATCTTTTTCCATATTTTCACATCCTATCTGCCTATAATCGGAAACGGCAATTATCAATATTTTTTTCTAGTAACTAGCCAAACCTTGGGCTCGGTGACCCTCGATGCACAAAAAATGCGCTGGAAGTACCTTTTTCCAAACGCCTGTTCTTGCGATATTTTGGAGCCGTCTTGGCTCATATGAAACTCATTTCCATTTCATCCCAAATCATTTGACATATCTACTATTCTGTAAAGTGTTATATAAATTAGTTTCTTCTTATAGTGAGTCAGTAGTTTTATATATGACTTATTTGACAATGCTTTTTTATGTCAAGCGATATATATTGTAATAAATCGGTTCCGATTTTTTATATAAAAAGGTAAAAAAATAAAGCCTTAACAATTCTAAAAGTTTTAGCTTATTCTAAGATATCAACTTCATTATAAATTTTATTCTTTGTATCCTGATTTACACCAATATAACGGAGTGTTGTATGTATATCAGAGTGGTTAAATATATCCATCAACATGGCTGCATCTTTTGTTTTTTGGTATGTTAAATAACCAAATGTTTTTCTTAATGTATGACATCCTACTGATTCAATGCCAAATTCTTTTGCTGCCCCGGTTAGGATATTATAAGCTTGCTGTCTTGTAATTGGTTGGTTCGGATAATTTGGTGATTTAAAAATATACTCGAAATCTTTTTTCCCTTGAATGTATTCATCAATTTGACCTCTTAAAAACTTATTAATAGGGATTAATTTTTCTTTTCCGGTTTTCTTCTCTCTTAAGCTGATGTATTTTTTATTCCGTACATCACGGATTCGCAGCTTAAGTATATCTGATATTCTCAAACCGGTATAAACTCCAAATACAAACATTAAAGCATCTCTATTATTTTTTAATTTAAGATAGTCGTGTATATCTTTAACCACTGCTTTATCTCTGATAGGCTCGACTGTATTCATTGCATCACCTGCCTTTCAAAAAAGAGAGATACCAAAATCTGATATCCCTCTTTTAAAATAAATCTAAATAATACCCTATGACTATTATATTGGTCGAACATATGTTTGTCAATGAGAATTAGAAATTTTTTATAATTAGTTCCTTATATCTTTCACTGCTGCCTTTGCAAATCAAGTTGTTTTGTCTTTCTGTTTCAATGATTTTATAATCAGCATAAAGATTTCGTATGTAATCTGCATCATTATAGGACAAAATAAACTTGCCTTTCAGTTTATCCAGAGTCTCCTTTAGTCTTACATGGTCCTGCTCTTGAAAGCCGATATCGTAATATTTCTCTGCTTCATAATATGGCGGGTCTAAATAAAATAGTGCCTTTTCCCTGTCATATGTTTTTATCAGACTTTGGAAATCCTTATTTTCAATGACTGTTGATTTTAGTCTACCTTTTACCATGCTGAGGTATTCAATAGCATTATCCAGGTTACGGCCTCTGACTCCAAATGACCTTAAATCGGTTCCAAAACTGTTTTTAATTAGTATAAAAAATCTGGCAGCTCTTTGTATATCTGTCATTCCCCTGATCTGAATCTGCTCTTTGTAATCAAAAAATTGTTCCCTTGATACCAAACTCCAATCCAGTTCTTTTTGTAGGGCTTCGGAATGATATTTCACGCACCGATATAAATTAATAAGTTCTCCATTTGCGTCATTGAATATTTCCAATTCTGCATGTTTTTCCTTTGCGAACAAAATCCACCCGGCGCCACCGAATACTTCAATATATCTATCGTATTCTTCAGCGCCGGGGAATTGTTCTAATGTTTTGTTACGTAGCAGCTTCTTACCGCCAATCCATGAGATAAAACTTTTCATCATGTTATCATCACCTTTCGAAATAATATTGGGTATTATTTGGGTGATTTATTTTTGGTTGAAAACCAATAGAATTTTAGAATTTGAACCTAATAAAAGCTGCCTACTTGCAGTCCCCATTATCACTGATTAAATTAGGAACCGTTCAAAACGGTTCCTTTGTAACCAAGTTAAAATAAATCAAATTTTATTCTATTGGAGTTGTTATGTAATTTTTCTAATTCCTCGTCCCACAATTCTAAATCGTTTAAACTGTCTTTAATTTCTATATAATCTTCATAGTTTAATAACATTGTCGCTATAACTGCACTAAACTCAGAATCTGGCTGCGCCATAGATAATATATCTTTTATAGTTTTAATAATTTTATTTTTAAGACGAGTATTAGATTTATTAAATTTATATGTTTCCAATTTATCATACGTATCTGCAAGTTTATTGAACATTGCATCCGCTAATTCTATTCTTAGATTTACTAATCTCTTTCTATTGTTTAGATCTAACAATTCTATTGTCTTATAACCTATACTATTTCTATCATTATCTTTACTCTTTATCATATAAAACTTGAGATAAAAAAAGTCTTTTGGATTCTGGTCAGTTGGATTAATGATTGGATCAACCACTGTATCCCATATGCCCTTATTAGAATTACATTGTTTACACGACGGCAATAAATTTTTCCACTCAACTACCTCATCAACGTATTTATCTTTATAATGATAATGTTCTACTTGCATTTCTCTGCTTTGAACATTTAACTTTAACTCACAATAGCAACACTTATCGTGAGACATTTCGTTTAATTTTTTTACTATATAATTTTCCCGCCAAACTGCCTTTCCGGTTTTTTTATATGTTTCAGTTAAGTCTTTCATTTTCTCTTTACTCAATTCAGATGGTTTATCAGGTCGTTCTAACTTAATCATATATTATTCCTCCAACCCAGCCATTTGTATTTTTAATATTCTTCTAAGGTTGCTGTTCGGGTGTAACATTTCATCTAGTAGTTCATAGGCACTATTTATTTTTTCAACATTCTCTTCTGCTAAAGCGTCATCAAAATCTTTAATTGCATCAGTGAATAATCTAGACGAGGTTGAAGGAACTCCCATTACATCCGTTAATATCTCCTCTAAAGTCCATCCTTGTAATCCATAATCTCCTAAATTTAATTCTTTAATACTAACCCCATTATCTACATCATCTTCCAATGGGATAATTTCATGTTTTTCCAAAACTTGTAATATACTAGGACTATGTGTTGTCGCAATTATTTGTGCTTTAGGTAATAATTCTTTTAATGCTACAATTAATTTTGCTTGCCAATGCGGATGTAAATGAATATCTATTTCATCAATAAGAATTATACCATTAAAATCCCTTATATATATACTTGGATTTTTAAATCTAAATTCTATTTCTTTAATTATGCCAAATAAAATATAAATACATGACTTATAGCCAGCAGATAAGTATTCAAAAAGTATATCTCCTTTACTGGTTTCAAGTAATATCTCTAAAGAAGCTGCTTCAACTTTTTTGAATTTAATGGTTGGATCCATTATGCTAAAATTTCTAACTGCGATGTAATAATTTTGCTTTTGTGTTTCTGTTAAGCTATCATTCTTATCTATATATAAGTCTCTATTAACAAACCATTGTTTTATATCTTCCGCTTGTATACCATCTATTGAGCTCCGTGCAATTTGATTTACACTACTTGTTCGATCTTTCATTACGCCAGGTAATTGCTTATATTCTATTTGTCGTTCCGTCCTAAAGTAAAATACATGTTCACTTTCTGTTACAGTTCTAGGTGGCGTCGAAATTTCGTTATTTGGAGTAAATTGAACAACGCTATATTTACTATCACGTTTAACCCCGTCACTATTAGTGAAGTTAATATTTACATCAGCACAATTACATTTAACATTTCTTTTAAGGCGAATAGAACTTGATGAAAAACCTGTAATTATCGCTTCTAATATTGTTGTCTTACCTACGCCATTAGTACCGCATATTACATTTAAATGATCATTGAATTCAAGATGTATTTTTTTTATTCCCCCTACTCCTTTAATATCAACACTATTTATTTTCATATTAATCCCCTTTTTATTGTATAATATATGAAATATCTTTATTAATTTAATATTATCACTTATTTTCATTATATTCAACCAACTTTCTATACATAAAAACCACCCATATTTCAGAGTGGTTTTGACGGGATTGTGTTTATTAAAAGTTTATTTTTGATAGCCCATAAGCAGGTGCTTTATAATTTTTCTATGTTGATACTATAACACATTTCTTCGGGACATTCGTGACAATCTTTAATTGCCTTTGAAAAATCTTTCAACTGCTTTTTTACAGCTATCCTCTGTATGTTTTCCGCCCATCTTATGTGCTACTTGAATCCATGTTAAATCTTCTATGAATCTCAAATTTAACAAGCGCCTCATTCTTGCATCATCAATACTTGTGATAAATTCTTCGGCTATATTTATTGATTCAAGTAAATCTAGTTCCAGTGTTTCAAGCGTTGCTTTCCTTGAATAAAGTAGTGTTTTCTTTCGGCTGTATTGAGGATATGGAAACCCTGTTACTTTAAAGTTTTGTATACCTCCTGCTCCCCCTTTGACGCTATCTGTAACTGTTCCCTCTTCTTCCATTCTGCTGATCTGGTTTTCCAGGGATTCTATTTTTCTGCGGATATCTTTAACTTCTTCCCTTATTTCTGCATATTGTACTATCGTTTCTTTACTTAGATATTCAGTCAAATAATCACCCCCTATCCTGCTACCCTCTTGGTTTCTTTTTTGACTTCTTCCTGAAAGAATATTTTCTTTTGTTTAAGCCTGGCATATATTAACTCTTCTTTGGCTCCTACACTATTTTCGTATCCAGTTAGCATGTACACGGCATCTGCCTGATCTATCATGGAGTAGCAGATATCCATGTAATCTTTTAATCCATCTGGCAGGAAGGAAGGGTTGATAATGATGTGTCCTTTTCTTCTAAGGCATCTTTCTGCTGCCGCAAAATGTTTTCTATAATTCATGTGTCCGGTTATAGGACCGGCTATGTATATTTTCATAAACCTCCTTGTCTTATTGCTTCGCAAAGTGTCTTATTCTTACATGCTCGGCAATATCCTCCACATACGATAGTTTCTTTCTTTTCTTTGATTTGTTTTAGTGTATATCTTACTTTTTTTAAATCTTCTAATGGCATATTTAAAATAATTATTCTACAGTCATCATATATCTTTTCCATTCTTTCAAAATATCCGGCTTTTAAAAATTCCGTGCAGTTATTTGTATAAACTGTACCATCTTTGAAGTGACTGTCTGTTTCCGGGTAACATCGGTTGTCAAAGTTCCATGTACATTTTCTATTGCACCAGTTATTCATCCTGCTGCCTCCTGGTCTTTTAAGCAACCATTTCTTAAGTGAGCGTATAGCATGAAGTTTTTACAGAATCCTTTACAGTCGGAGTATTCGCATTCATGGCATCGTTTTATTTTGGTGTAATCCGGCCTGTGGTGAAGGAAATCGGGAGGTTTGAATTGTCTTAGCTTTTCTTTGATTTCATTTATGCACTTTTGGTTGAGGTTTTTAACCTGGTGTAGTTCTTCTTCTGTTTTGGATTGTAATTGCTCTAGTGTATCAATTCCGGCTCTCTTAAGGCAATTATAGGTTCTTGTGGTAAAATCTAATTCATCTGTATTCATCTGCTGCCCTCCTTGATTTCTTTCGGTTCCGACTGTATAAACTCGCTAATTTCATCAATTGCCGTAATATACCCGTTAGATATATCATTTTGAATTTCGTCCAACTTATCGCAAGTATTCTCTACAATAAGTCTTTTGGCTGCTTTTTTCATCTTTTTGAGTTTTTCAGTAAGCTTATCCTTTCCGGGCTGTTTCGATTGTTCTTTTACATCTATGTACCAGGCTCTAACCTCTGCCATTCCCCACATAGCATTGTAATACATTGCAAGTACTCCTTCCGGTTCTGCTATTCCGTATTGTAGACAGTCCAACATGGCATCGTCAAAAGCTTCCATATCTGTCATTTGAGGACTATTTGTATCCCATGTACCTTGTTTTAGGGCTATTTCCCTTACAAGATTTCGGCAGGATATTTCCCGGTCATAGTCACGATACCAGGCTTCGCTGTCTTTAATAAAAAATTGGTTATGTGTAAGCTGTGTCATATTCATTTCTTTTACGTCCTCGGACATTAATTTATAATTAAACATTCTTTTCTACCTCCTGTAATAGTTCTATTTACTTTAATTGATCAAGTTCTTTTTCTAATGATTCTACTTTTTTATTGGAATTTTCCCATTCTGTTTTTAAGGCCTCGTATGCTGTGTTACTGCTTATTGAAATGCATTTGATTTGATTTCCATCTGTAATATCTAAAACAAATTTTCTTGCTGTTACTTCTGAATAATTACCAGAGCACAAATTTTGTTTTTCTTTTATGTTTGCTCTTACTTCTCTTGCAGTGTCTAATCTTCTTTTTATTTCAATGCCTTGTTTCAACGTTTCTTCATTCATTGTGTCCCTCCTTTTCATTGATTTTACTCAATTTACCTATTGATTTTAAGAACATATGTTTGTATAATATTATTTAATATTAAGTGTGAGGTATTTTATGCCATTCTTCGAACCGGACAGAAGTCCTGAATTTAAAATTGATTATAGTAACCGGCAACCGATATCTGTGATAGCTGCTTTTAATCCTACTGGAGATTTTAAGCCGGTTTACTTTGGTTTGACTGATTTATACGGCAATACATGTAAGGTTAAAATTATCAGCGTTAAATACTCTAAAGATGTGAGAAACAATGGTAAATCTTTTTGTTGTATTTATCTGTCTGGCGATCAGCAGAAAGAGTGTGTATTGACTTATTATGTATCTGACCGGATATGGGTACTTGATAGTTAAACTGCATATCTCCGGTGTGCGTCCTTAATTACCTGGTTACTTATATTTGCGTAGCACTGTAGAGTGGTCTGGACGGATGCATGTCCTAATATCTTTTGTACATGTTCTGCCGGTGCTCCGCGGTTAATCATGTTGGTTGCCATAGTGCGCCTGAATTTATGTGGATGCAAATTAATGTTACCAATATGGCAATTGTCGGCTATTTTGTTTATTATGTTACGGATTCCGGCTGTTGTTAATCTCTGGTGTGGTAATTTCTCCGATACAAATAATGCTTCGTTATCGTCTTCCCGGCTCTCTAAGTACCATGCAAGGTGTACTTTTGACCTTCCGTCTAAATATACAGGACGCTCCTTGCGTCCTTTTCCATATACAATACACTCGCCGTTGCTAAAATCTATATCGCTTCGGTTTAATTTAACCAGCTCCCCAACACGCATTCCGGTACTGCTGAGGATATTGATTATAGCTGCATCCCTTTCTTTTTCGCAGCTACATCTTACAATTTCGGCTTGCATATCGTTTATAGTTTCCTTTACTCTTTTCTCTGTCTTAGTCTGATTTATTTTAAGCATTGGGTCTTTGGGTATGTAATCCTCTATTAATAACCATTTAAACAAGCTTTTAAGGTTGCGGATGCGGTTGTTTATGGTGACATCACTGTTTTTTCGGGCTGTCTTACAATGTGCCAAATATAACCGGACGTCGTTTGTAGTTATGTTCCGGAAGTTCTTGTCGATAAAATCAAAGAATAACCGATATTCGCATTTATAGGCTTCAATGGTGCTGTCTGTCCTGCCCTCTATTTTTAACGTAGCAAGGAATATATTGATCTTGTCTTGATTATCATCCATGTCTGTACATAAAGCCGTTTCTTCCTCAAATACCTGTAATCTTCCCAGGTGCATGTATAAGGAGGATTTAAGCTGATCTAACCCGTCCTTAGTTAACTGCTGCATTGATATTAAAATCTTTGTTATTATTTCATCTAAATTTACTTTAACCATTTTATAATCCCCCTTATTAATTATTTTCCCTTAGATTTTATTCTTATTCAATTTTTAGTTTTGTTCATCAAATACTTCCATGTAGCAGATTGTAGGTACAACCTTTTTCTTCTCGCCCTTATAGCCTACTACCTCAATCGGTTCGCTGAATGTGCATACCTCTTTCCCGTAAAATGCTAAATACTCTGTTGCAGATATAACTGCATTTCTGAAATCATTTCCATCCATATTTTATCCCTCCAAATCCTAATCCTGATTATATTTCCATCCCCTGACTCTCACTTTTACAACCTCTCCTTTTGAGTTCTCAACATACAACCTTCCGTTAAGTGAAAACCCATAAGCTAATGCTCCTAAGTTACTTTGTATTTCCTTGTATTCTATGGCATCAATATTTCGGTCAAGGTTGGCTTTATGTATATTATTTATTAGACTTTCCAATCTCGTCATGGCATCCTCCCTTCCGCTGATAGACAGCTAAATACTAATTCAACTCACCTGTTTCATAAATACGAGCCAATGAGTTTTACTTCTCTTATCCCCAAATAATGGATTGAAATCTATATTGGCCAAAATCTCACTTGTTTTAATTTGTTCCTCATTCCATTTGAAAACTAATGTGCCGAATGGTTCCAGTACCCTCATGCATTCCTTGAATCCCATGCTTATGTATGTTGGCCAATCAGCAGGAAGTATACCATATTTCTGTCCAAGCCATGACTTTTCACCTGCATGTATTAAATGTGGAGGATCAAACACAACCATTTTAAATGTGTTGTCATCATAAGGCATATTGCGAAAGTCTATCTTTTCATCAGGTTTTATAATCAATGCCCTTCCATCACATAATGTCGTTTCAAGTTCTCTGTTATCTGCAAAAACCACATTTGAATTTTGTTTATCAAACCAAAACATTCTACTACCGCAACACGCATCAAGTATTAATTTCCTCATTAATCCCTCCTGTGTATTTCTCTAAATTAATTTGTTTACATCGGTTCGTTAAGCATTTCAAGGATTATATTCCATTCGCAATCCTCGTCAAAACTATAGGCTCCAACTATGCGAATACCGCTAAATGTTTTCAATACCAGATTTTCGTCATAGGCTTTTCTGTAGTACTCTAACTTATTTTCAAAATTACAGGAAGGATTGATAATTACCTCGTTTTCCTCATTTCCTACTGATTCAACCGCAACGGCTATGTAATCATTATTTACTGCTATAGCATCTGCAAATATTTCTATTAATTGTTTTTTCTTACTCATATATTTCCCTTTCCTGCTGCCCGGCAGATTACCGGGCAGTTATGTTATTAAATTAACTTCGTTCCCAGAATGCAATACCCCTCTGTAAGTCCTGTATAATCTTCTAAAACATATGTAATCTCTTGATATAATCCCCTTCCAGTGTAGTTACCGTCCATATATTCCATTTGATGGAGCGTATCACCTATTTTATAATCACGATCATTCTTGCGAAGCTCAAAAGGCTTTATTCCACTCAATACATCACCAAAATACATGCCTGCAAGCTTAATATCGTGTACCCTTGGTTCATTTGGCTTTTCATCCGGTGTAACTATCTCCGTTTTTTCTTCCTGTATCGGCTGTGATTGGCTTGTTTGCTTAATAAAATTAGCTTTTTCTTCGGCTTCTCTATCCGTAGGCGTGTTGGGTTTATCACGGTCCTTAAAGTCTTTGCAGTAGGTAACGGTTGCACCTTTTTCCGGGCAATCATCCCAATTGGCGCATGAGTAACGCCTGGTGGTCATAGTATCTGGGCAAGGATTAAATGTATCCTGCTGCCCCTCTGGCTTCTTATCCTCTTCTATATCCGTGGATTCCTCTGTATTCTCCGGTTCTGTATTGGTTCCCTCTGGCGGTTCCTGCTGCTCTTTTAATTCTTCCTTGATTTCCTTAATTTCCGTATATGTAATTTCCCCAGAATCCTGATATTTGCTCAATACCTCTTGCTGTTTTTCATCTTCCAATCCGGCAATCTCTGCTGCCGCTGAAAAGGTGAGGCGGTCTTTTTTCAGTTCTTCCTTAAATTCTGGTATCAGATTGTTGTTGATATTTTCAATTAAAGCAACTTTAGTTTTTGATGTATTAAGAATTCGAGCTATGATATCTCTTAAGCGGCCTTTTTGGAGGTCAAACCCTTTGATCTGCATGTTATTGATTTTCATGTATTCTAAGGTTTCTTTGAGTTCTTTTTCTTCCTGTAGCATGGTGGCAACGTCTTTCTGTCTATGAGAATTTGCCATGATGATTTCTAGTTTTTCTTCCTGCTCACTGTCCGGTGTCCGAATCTGACACGTAACAATCTCAAATTCTTTGTGCCCCTGCTCCACTAAAAGGTTTAATCCTCTCCATCTTCGTTCACCGGATATGATTCCGTATTCCCCGTACTCACATAGTGCATACTTTACTACGAGAGGCTCTATCAGTCCCACTGCAAGTATTTCTCCTGCCTTTTCCTCAATTTCATTCTGTGGGTAAAAATTAAGCTTATTCGGATATATCTTAAAGATGCTGATATCTTTTGTCCGGGACCTGGCTTTCGGTGATTCATCTATCCCACTGGCTTTACTGTTTTTATTTAATACGTCAGTTACTTTAAATCCTGCTGCCATCTGTTAACCCTCCGTATCCTGTAATAATTCTGCTACAACTTCCCGGTAATCCTGGGTAACTATACCGTTTTTTGAAAACTTGGGAAGTGGCATGAAAACATAGGTTGACTTTTCGACTACAACGCTCCTTCGAATTGAGTATTTATAAGCATTGTGGTTATTTTTCAACCATTCCTCCGCTTCGAGTGTAGTCTTATTTTTTTGCTTCATTGTCATAAGCATTTTTATATCCAAATTAGGATTAAACTGCTTTAAATCCTCTATTTGCTCGATTATATTGTCCAGGGCATCCACTTCAAATCCTCCTAGTTTAACCGGGGCTATGACTAAATCTGCTGCCACCAGGATATTTGTAACGGTCATGTCCAAAGTAAGACCACAATCGCATATCACATAGTCGTAAACTCCGCTTATTTCCTCAATCGCATCCTTAAAACGGTTTATTTGATTTTCTTCCTGCTCTAAGAGTAAATTCATGTTTGTCCGCATTAAATATCCATTTGCAGGAATAATGTCTATATTTTCATAAAGAGTGGTTTTGATTAAGTCATTTGTGGAGTAATCCCCTCCTGCTGCCCAGTGTCGTTCTAACAGCTCTGACATTCCGATTCCTTCCGGCTCATAACGTCCAAATAATTTTGATATGTTACCCTGCTGATCTCCTTCGACTATAAGTGTTTTCCTTTTATGTTCTTCTCCTAATATGTAACCTATTGAAGATGCTGTGATTGTTTTACCTATTCCCCCTTTGGGGTTCATTACTGCTATTACTTTCATATTTTCCTTTCCATCCGGGCTAATTGCCCGGATAATGAGGTCGGTTATGTATTCGTGATATCTTATACATGCATGACAAGACTGATTGATAGTGTCTATAACTACTCTTGCGCGAGTGTAGTTAATATTTTTTATATACCAGGTTGTCTGGGTTCCACCCTGGATAAAGATTTTTCATGTATTCTTTTAAGGATTCCTGCATCTGCTGCCTTAAACCTTTATTTCCGTTGTCTAATAAGTGGTGGTGATATCTGCATCCTAATGCCCCATTTTGCTCTATTCCAAGTCCTCCCTGGGATTTATTTATAATGTGCATCGGGTCTTTAATCTGGAGTTCAAATGGGTCGGCTCCTTCTATGCTATATCCCAGTTTGCAGAATATACAATCCTGATCACGTTCTACGATTTTACGAATAGTGGCATTATTGAATTGTAGCTGTTTGGTTCTCTTGTGCATTTATCCAACTCCTAACCATTCGTCAATCGTTATTTGTTGTGGTCTTAAGTTCCAGTCATCCTCCCAAGCAACACCAATCCAATTAAGAATTCTTCCCCATCCGTATTTTTGCCCCGTTTCTTTATCTGTACAGCATAGATACATCCAAAATTCCCACTCCTTTTGGTTGTTCTCTCTTAATCTGTCGAATCTATGAGGTCTTGACTCCATATGGATTCCAAATCCACACATGCTGCAGCCCGTTCTTTGTGCTCTTGTAGTGTACAGGGTTCCGTCTGGTTTCATATTAATTTTCCCGTATATCTCGGGTATGGAAACATTTAGATCAAGAGCTAACTGTAATATATCTTGCCTTAGAAAAGGTGCAAATGGTGCACTTCTCATAACTGTTTTACCGTAGTAGTTACAACCATGTTCCATAAGCGCATCTTCCCTTTGCCCTCCCTCGGACGCCATCATTCCAAGATAAGGGAAACTATTATGTTTCTTTGCCCAATCATCACACGGCTTTTCCTTTAAGTAATAACAGCACTTATTTGATACTTTGAAAGGTGCTTGCAAATAATTAGTTCCGTATTCTTCATTGGCCATTCCTGCAAATAGTTGTAGCCATTTTTGAGGAAGTTTCATACTGCTGTTTTTTGCAAAATGTCCTAGTTCTCCACATGTTCCGGTAATAATTGCATTTCTTACTGTTTTATTCTTTTCCGTTGGATTTTGAAGCAGATCTATTCTTCCAGCCATTTTCTTGCTAATTACCGGAAATCCTATTTCGTTTAAGACCTCAACTTTTGATTTGTATGAATCAATCACTATGATATCTAACATTTTATGGATTTTTTGAATGCTTTTATCTTCTACCTTAGAAACTGATATTGCAGGAATATCAATTCCAATGCTTTTAAGAAAGAAAAATAAGGTTATACTATCTAATCCACCTACACTTACATGACAATTATGCCCTCTCTTGTCCATCTCACCGTAAAACTCAAAGGCTCTTTGTTCTGCTCTCTTTATTTTGACTTTATAGGGAAGATTCTGCATTGCTACAAATTTAGCTCGTTTTTCACTTTTATTCTTTTTCCACTCTTCTAGGTCAAAATCTTCTATTGGAGTATCAGCTTCTATAAAATCAAATATTTCTTGCATGTAACCACACTCCTAACCCTTTGTTTTCCTCCTGCTGCCATTATGCTTCAACTGCTTGCTTTCTGCTGTCTGTTCTCTCGACTTTGATATTGCCCTTTGAGGTAATACTAAGTTTAGCTTTTGTGCCGTTCCCATCATCTAGGCTTATGCTTTGCGCTTCGTTTTCTGCAAGTAGGTCTGCTGCCATATGTAAAACTCTTATACTGTCTTCGCATAACCCTTTTCCGGTACAGGTTTCAAAGATAGATTCAATCTTATCGTGTGCCCTCTCTTTTTGTCCCTTTTTTCTTGTGTAAATACCGGCTTCGAAACAACTACATAACTCCGTTGCTAATTCGTTGCATTCATCATTGTTCCATCCTATCATTGTTTCAACTTTTGTCATTTGACCACAGAATTTGCACCCCCCCTCCTGTATTACAGTTCCTTCAAGATTCTCTCTTTTAAATTCTTCAATGTCTGTTTTTAACATAGTTCTCCTTTCTTTTCATTTTCAATATCTGCTATAGCTTTAAAAATCGGATATACCTGATATGGTACTACTGCATTGCCTAGACATTGCAGTCTGTCCACCCGATCGGAAATCCCATTAGCCACTCTACCCAATTCGGGTTCAACTGCCCACCATTCCCCTGTGACATGTTCCGGCGTTCTTCCTCTGTTATCAAGCCATTCTTTTCTAATTTCTTTAACTGTTGATATCCCCCCGTTCCTCCGCATAAGCTCGCTCCGGTTGTCGGTGTTGGATAAAATGCCACTGCTGTATTCAATTCCGTTTTTTGTGAGGGTCTGGTACTCTCTGGATTCATGTCTGGTGCTTTCCAGTCCCTGGTTGTTGGTGTTGGCCATAATTTTACTGCCACGTTCAAATCCGGGCTGTTTCTTTTCTCTGTTCCCGTTGCGCTCCTGTAATCCCTTGCCTTTGGTGTTGGCCGCATCTGGACTAGTCTGCCCAGCCCTATAGAACCATTCGTCCCATTCCGATTGACTTTTCGGTATGTACCGTTCTTTGTCGCCCTGAATTTGTCTTCTTTCCCAATTATCGCCCCCTGTAGTGCGTCCGATGCTACGGGAGTGGGCAACAAAGAAGAAACGTTCCCTTCTGTGTACTGCTCCGACAGCCGCAGCTTCATAATTAAATATCCCGACTTCGTAGCCTTCACGCTCCATGTCCTTGCAAACGTCATCCGCGGCAATGTGCAGGATTCCAGGTACGTTTTCACCAAGGATATAAGTTGGATGTAATTCTCCGATAACTCGGTGCATTTCGGGCCATAGATAGCGTTCGTCCTCTTTTCCTTTTTGGTTTCCGGCCACGGAAAACGGTTGGCACGGAAATCCCCCGGAAATAGCGGTAAGTTCTCCCGCTCGAATGCCGGTGCGTTGAATAAACTCTCTTGCTGATAATTCACGTATATCCCTCCATCTGGGTATGCCTGGCCAATGCTTTTCCAGAATTTTATTTTGATAATCTTTCCATTCACACTGACCTACAGTTTTAAATCCTGCCCATTCTGCTGCCAAGTCAAGGCCTCCTATACCAGTAAACAGGGATAGGTGTGTTAATTCCTTCATCCTTTGCCCCTTTTCCGTTTTTCGTACATAAATTGATTCATATTTCCTTTTTTACTACTTCCGGTTACCGTTTTCTTTCCTGCTGCTTTAACAAATTTCATAGGTGCCTCCTTAATCATTCTCTTTTATCAAATTGTCGATGTCTCCACGCTCGAATTCTTCTTTACAGAATTGATATAAAATACAATCTTCACATTCTTCAAATTCGCAATTTTCTCTTAAGGCTTCTGCTTCTTCCTGATTACATAATATTTTCATGATATCCCCCTATCTGATTACCTCACCCTTTTCATTTACTCCATAAAAGGTGATTTTTCTTAATACCTTCCTGTTTACCTGGTTACGCATTTTATTACAGTATCTATCCCATTCTATTAACGTTGCCTTTTCGGTTTCTTCTTCTACTGGCACAATATGGTAGCGATTTTTGTATAAGGTGTCTAGGTCAATGGTTTTGTATAAATGACTTGATACGATTCCCAGTGTCTTTAATACTGTTTTCCGGTGTACATTGTGCAAGATTTGTTTATTTTCTTTGATGTCAAATACGTTATATAAATTCATAGTGGCTCCTTTCTGTCTTCCTGGTACCCAATGTCTATATGTTTTAATTTGGTTTCCATATAGGCTGTATAAGGATTAACTTTTTCAAATTCAAATTTGATTTTAAATGTATCTATGTATTCAAAGAGCTGTTTCCAGAGGTCGGCATTTATTATTTTCTCTCCGTTTTTAGTCCAGTTTTCAAAATCCCATTTTGAATACCACTTTTGGTTTATCGTTTCGGTTACATAGGAGTTGTTTATGTAGATGTTTACAAAACATAATTTTGTTAAATGGCTTAGGGCTATGATACAGGCCAGGAGAGCCGCCCTGTTTTTGGTGGTATTGTTAATTCTTTTGTAAATCTCTCTTACTGCCTGGTTTCCGTCTTTTAACATGTATTCCAATGCTATGCAGCATATCCCGGTTCCGTCGCTTTGGTGGCCGGCGAAGTTTATGTTTATATAGATATTTACTTCCATGCCCCCTCCTTTCCTTGGTCTGGCGGGCTGCTCCTTATTTCCTCAATCCGGTATTCGGTATACTGGTAATAACTCATTCCGGTGTACTGATTTACTCCGTAATGTATGGATTCCTGGTCTATGTAGTATCCTGGTGTCGGTTTAGGACCATTTTTTATTAAATCCCTTACAGTCCATCTTCTGTATTCTGTCCTATCCGGCTCTGGGCGAATCAGGTTACGGGATGAAGAATACTTTATTAATTTTTTTCTTTCTTCTTCTGGAAATAGGCTTAATTGCATTTCCATTTCTTTGTCCTCGCTTGGTGGCTTGACTATGTAATTTGCTAATTTTTTATATCCTCCGTACTCGTATATGCTTTCATAGTTTACACGGCCATGTTTCCAACAGTCCTGTATGATTAAATCTGTGTCAGCTCCTCTTATCCGGTTGATTAGTATATGGACATGGATACCTCCTAATTCTCCAATTTCCATTCTGTAGACGAACTTTAATATTTCCCCGTGCTTTTTATATTCTTTCCTCGTATCCGATAAAAATTTAGTTAAATCTTTTTTAACTTCTTCTATGTCTTTCCTGGTTCCTTCTGGATATTTGAGAGTATTCCATATGTCATCTGGGACAAAATTTGCTTTAATGAGTCTTCTCATTTTCTTTTCCCTGTTGCATTGGTTTTGCTTCTTGATCTGTTCCGGGGTGGCCTTCTTCCTTTTTCCCCTCTTTTCACCTTTGGCTCCATACTTCCCAGCATACTTATACTCATATTCGTTTGAATTTGTAAATTTCCATGTGTCTTTCCAATATGCCATTTTGCTATCTCCGTATCTAACTTTAATATACTTAGATTGTTACAAAGTGAGATTTGATTAAATTAAAAATTTTGACAAATTGCCACAAATATGCTATAATATAATTATAATTTTTTTGTATAGCACTTTGTGTTTTACCGGCTTAACTCTCAATTAAGCCGGTAATTTTTTGTCTTGGTTTGCCGGGATACACTCGGCAGCCTGTCCGCATTTCGGGCATGTATCATGTTTTAACACGGTCCATCCCTCAAATGTACAGCTTGTACATTTTACTACCCAAAAAGGAGCCGTTATTGGTGTTCCGTCCGAATATGTATTCATGCAAGTCCTCTTGATTGGTATGTCTTGCCGCCCCATTTAGTTAGGTAGTAGTCCATTGCCCTTTTATCTGCACCTGTAATGACTGCTGATTTTGCCATTCCTTTGCCCCAAAGGCTTAATAAGTCTGATTCATTTAGTCGGATATCTGGCCTTAATAAAATGTGTATAGCCGGATACTTGTCCATTATCGGGTTTACGGTATAGCAGTATTTAAATTTACCGTAACTGCTGTTTTGTACTTTTTTCAAATATGCTTTGATATCTTTCTTTACCGTTTCCGGTTCTACTTCATTTTTATATGTAAGGATGATGTGTATGTCCTTTCCTTTGATGTTGGTATTGTAATTTGTTTCTAACTGTTTTTCTGCATTTATCATCTTTAATCCTCCATCAGCTTATTAAATGATTCTAATGCTCCATCAATGGTTGCTCTGTATCTGCCGTGCATCCAGTTAATTGTATTTCCCTTTATTTCATAGTCTGTTACCACTACAAAGGGTTCTCCGCTTTTAGGCCACAATAATAGTAAATCTTCTTTGCTGGCTTTAATTACAGTTACCTTATTTTCATATGCATATCCTTGTACTTGAAAGCTTTGTCCTGTTTTGATTTCCATTAGATTGTTCTCCTTTCCGACTTGTCCTTCTGTTAGCCGCCTAAGAATTTTCCGATTCTTTCTTCACTACCGGATTAGGCAGATAATGTATTAATATGGTATAATTTTCTATTTCATGTTATAATCTCCTTACAGGCTCTGCCAAGCCAAGTTCCTATGAAAGGAGTACAAATGAAACTTAATCTTGATTGCGTTAGGGATATTCTGCTTACTATTGAAGACTATGAATATCGTATGAACTTATTAGTTAATGAATTTTGTATCATGTTACCCGACTATTCTCCCACGGAAGTTATATATTGCTGTGAAAAACTTTATGAGGGTAATTATTTGAATCTTGACTATGTGGAACTGCCCAAACAACGTAATCCTGAACTTGTAAAAATAAGGGATATTACATTTCAAGGTCATGAGTTTCTAGCCAATATTCGCTCTGATGCTAATTGGAAAGAGGTAAAAGGAGTTTGTGGCAAAATAGGTAGCATTGCTTTTAGTGCTATTAAATCCGTTGCGGAAGGTGTTACAATTTCAGCCGTTAATAATTATTTTGGTTTCAAATGAAAAAAATCAGTTATTAATCTGCTGCCTACATAGGTTGCGTGCTTTTCTATTTCCTCTTTGCTTGGAGTGCGTAACCTATTTTCAATTATGTAATTCACAAGTCCTACAAATAGACAATAATTCTTCCACCATTTATATAGTGCTACTATTAAAAGTATAGTTATAAATATTTGCATCTTTCTTGTATTCCCTTCATTATTTGCTTTGTCAGGCAGTTTGTAAGTTATCCTCACTTTGCCCGTTCCCTTTAAGTTCCTGAGTCTTTTTATTTTCTACTCTGGTATATAAGTTATAAGCCGCTTGTGCAAAACGTTCTTCCCATCCTTCTGTAAAAGTAACTTTTACATTCATTTCTTTAGGCTTTTTCATAAAGATTTACACCTCCTCTCCTGAAGTATTAATTACATTCTTTTTATGATGCTCTTTTATCTTGTTCTTCTGCCTTAAGAGCCATTCCTTCACCAATACCTAAAAGTCTTCCTTTTTGATATTCATCTAATTTAGGAAGAACTTTCTCAAAAGTATCAAGGATTTTTCTTTCTTCCGCTGTCATGTACTTCACCTCTCTTTCAATATTGTCTATGACGTAATTCTATACGTCTTAGAAGTCTTTGTCAAGATGTTTTTATAAATAAATATTGACTAAGACGTTTTTTTGAAGTATTATGTACCTAAATGAATTATGGGAGGTGATTGTTGTGACGATTGGTGAACGCATCCGTGCAATAAGAAAAGATAAAGGTATGAATCAAAATGATTTTGGCGCAAAAATAGGACTTGCAAGTAATACAATTACAAATTATGAAACAGACCGCAGGAATCCATCAAATCAAGTTATAGAATTAATCTGTCGTGAATTCAATGTAAGTGAAATTTGGCTCCGAACTGGTAAGGGTGATCTGTTTGTTGAATTAGATCGTGAAGATGAACTGGCGGCCTGGGCGGGCAAATTATTACATCCTGATAATGATGGAAGTTTTCAGCAAAGATTTGTACATATGCTAAGTAAATTAGATATAGAAGATTGGAAAGTATTAGAAAAAATGGCTATATTAATGGTAGATGAAAATAAAAAAGACTAGGCGCAAGGCCTAGCCAATCAATGATTGAATAAATATGTAGATTCTTCTTAGAATAGTGGGGTTATCAATTTGCTCAATCATTTCTATAATATGTTCCTTCATAATACATCCGCCTCCAATAAAACGCACGTACTAAGGTAGCTATTGTTATTATAGAACATATGTTTGTCTTTATCAATAGCTTAATCTATATTATTTTAATAAACTTAAAAACCGCCCCTGCGCCAACAGAAACGGTTTAATGATACCCGTAAACAAAAGCCTATGATAGTATCCTTTACAAAGGTATTATATCATGGACACCTATAAAATTAAAGGTGTATTTTTTATGCCCTTTTTTAGGAGGAACCAAGATGAATATAGCAATATATCCAAGGAAATCAGTCTATTCAGACAAGTCAGATAGTATTGAAGCTCAGGTAAAAATGTGTACAGAGTATGCAAATAATAACTACAACGATATAACAAGTATAGTCAGTTATGAAGACGAAGGTTTTTCCGGTGTCAATACAGATCGCCCTGGTTTTATGCAACTTATGAAAGACGTTATGTCCGGGAAAATAGATATCGTAATATGTTATAAGATTGACCGTATCAGCCGAAATGTTTTGGATTTTTCCCAGACCTTTAATACTATGCAGGTGCATGGGGTACAGTTCGTATCCCTGAAGGAACAAATAGATACTTCCACCCCTTTAGGAAGAGCCATGATGTATATTTGTTCCGTATTCGCGCAAATGGAAAGAGAAACCACTGCAGAACGTGTTCGAGACAATATGATCGAACTCGCTAAATCAGGAAAGTGGGCAGGCGGGCAAGCCCCGATTGGATATAAAAGAGAGCATATCATTATATCTGGGAAAAAACATACTACCCTAGTTGAAAACACAGATGAGTTGCCCTACTTAAATATGATCTATGACAAATTCTTAGAGGGCTACAGTTTAGGTGGATTAGAAACTTATTTTCGTAAAAATAATATACTTACTTTAAACAATAATTATATATCCACTTCCCAAATCCATGCTATTCTTAAAAATCCTCATTGTGTAGCAGCTACTCCAGAAATATACGATTATTTCAAAGATAAAGGCTGTATCATGGTATCAGAAAAAGAAAGATTTGACGGTCAGCATGGTCTTATAGTATATGGACGCACTAACGGAGGAAAAAAGAAAACTCACATAAATAATCCACCGGAGAAATGGATGGTATCAATCGGCTTACATAAGCCACTAATTTCTGCTGATAAATGGCTTGAAGTCCAAGAACGTTTTGGAAAGAATTTAATAGATAAAACCCGTAAGCATGAAATAGGAATATTAAAAGGATTGGTAAAATGTAAGTGCGGATATACAATGAGAGTGCAGCATAAAGTAGACAAGACTTATAATAAGGTTTATGATAATTATTACTGTCAAAACCGTAATAGGCGCGGCCCTAAATTCTGTGACATGAAAATGGTACATGTTGACGATATGGATGACCTTATAATTGATACTTTAAGAGATATCATTGTAGATAAGTCCCGTTTGAGCAAGTATTTAAAACAGGATAACGCTTTAAACTTCTACCGTAATAGAGATACTATTCTAAGCGATATAAAATCCACAGAAAGAAAAATAGGAAACTTAACAATATCATTGCAGGACAATGCGAACTCTACAGCTGCTAAATACATTATAGAAGAAATTGAAAAATTAGATAAGCAAATAACCGGATTGAATTATGAGCTACGGGAAGTTGCCATGCAGGAAAGAGAAGAAAAAAAGAATACCGAAAATAAAGATGAAATTTATAATAAAATATGTGCATACATAAAAGATTTTGATACCTTAGATTATTCCGAAAAGTCAAAATTCCTGCAGGAAACATTAAAAGAGTGTGTTTGGGATGGGAACGATCTTTCCATATCCTTTTAGTATTTATTATCGTGATACCTTCAGGCCGCATACGAAGACTTGATTTAATAAGATCTCTTATGGTTACGGAATTCTTTCCTTCCACATTCGCATTACGTGCTTCCAGCTTAACCAGGTTAGGTATTGACCTGATCTGAAGTTCCGCTGAATCTTCTATGGTAATTACCCTTTCCTCCTTAGGTATAAAATTAGACAGTGCATTCAAAAAAGTTGTTTTGCCGGAACCCGTTCCACCGCTGATAAATATATTGTATCCGGCTATGACCAGTTTTTCTAAAAAACAGGCAGCTTCATCCGATATAGAGCCTATTTCAATTAATTTTTTTATGGTTATGGGATTATCGGGAAATTTTCTGATCGTCACCACCGGCCCTTCCAGTGCAACAGGCGGTAGAACAATATTAACCCTGGAACCATCTGGCAGTCTGGCATCTACAATAGGACTGGATTCATTTATAATCCGGTTTGACTTGGATACGATCTGCTGCACCACATCCTCTAATTTTTTTGACGATTCGAATTGTTTCTTCCATGGACGAATCGCACCATTTTGTTCTATAAATATATTATTTGCACCATTAATCATGATTTCTGTGATGGAGGTATCTTCAACCAGCTCCTGTAATATATCCAATCTTCGTATGGAATTAAATATTTCTTTTCTAAGCCTTCTTTTATCCTGCATACTGATATAACTGCTTTTACTTTTGGATAATAGAATTTCATCTATTACTTCCAGTATTTCTTCATCTTTTAACTCTCTTGACAGATCTATTTCCCTTATGACCAGATCCTGAAGCTCTTGCTTTTGTGTATCCATCCCTGCCCCCTTAATTTGTAATGTAGTTTAGCTCACGATATATCCTGCTGCCAGATTATATTTACCGATTTCTAATTCAAAATGATTCAAATTTATATTATGTAAATTTAAATTTTCTTCCTCCGATATGGGTACTATAGTTGCCTTTTCTAATATATCCTCATACCCGGACCAGTTCAGCTGTTCCTTTAAAACATTATATTTTGCCTGCTCCCAGTTATTATCCCCCACTAAAAACATCAGCTGGCTGCTATTCCGAAATAGTTCCAATATAGGTTGGAAATAGCATCCCACATCAAATATAATTACCTCATAGTCGGTATTCATCCTCATTTCATTCAGCCATTGAATTATATCTTCTGTTGTTAACTCATATAAATCCGGCCCAAAAGAAACACTTTTAATATAATCCAGGTTATTTATTTTCGTAATGGTACTTTTCATTTTATTTATTATATTAGGATTGTTTTGTTTTAAAAAATAGATGAAATCAGAAAGTCCTTTTTCTGTCGGATGACCAATAAATCCAGATAACGTGTCAAAGATGTTGAGGTTAATATATAAAGTTTTTTTGAATGCAGCATACTGATTTGCTAAAGAAAATGAAAAGATCTGCCTGCTGATATCCGTTCCAATCGAAAACACATTGATAATTTCCACTTTACGTTCTATGGAATTTTTCCCACTTCCCTGAATTTCCTGAAGAGGATAATAAGTAAAAAGCTCTTTCATCACCACTTCTGCAGATTGAAATTTATAAATCATTGGATATAAACTATTCCCGGAAGTATAATTATCTTCTGATAAAAGACATATATGTTTTATATTACACAGTTTTATACTATCCTGTTTCATTTCTTCTATTGGTATAGTTTCTTCAATTGATATGTTTTTATTTATCAACAGAATCTGAATTGGGTTCTGCCCTGCATACTCCCTCAGACTGTCGGAATTAGTGAAAACCCGTATCTGGGATAATTTTTTCTGCTTACGTTTCATATATTCCATAAGTTGGTTCGCATATTCAATTTCCCGGTCGTAAATAGCTAAAGAACAGCTCACTTCATCTCCCCCTTTCATGATTTGGAGTGCTTTCGAAACTTTCATAGTCTGATTTTACTGATATTTTAGATGTTGTCATAAAAAAATCATTCCCATTTTCGTGATGCCATATGTGTGTTTTTACGCAGACCGTCTGAGCATAGCGAAGGAAAGGCAGGTAATAATACACATATGATAGACAGAAAATGTACTCAGCGATATTCAGCATCTAAAATATCTTCAGAAACCTAATAAAATCAAAAAAAATCTGCGCTAAAACAGCCCCGAAAATTGCCACTGAAAAATGAATGGCTCCCTGATTACCATCTCGTTTCCTATCGTAATATGGTTCTATTTTTTTCTTAATTCCTAATTGTGTGTCCTGAAGCTTATTCAATTCAGAAGATTGAACTATATTTTTCTCGAAGACTCCCTGACGTGGATAAATCGATATTATAAATTGAATATAAGTGGCAAGATGATGCAAACGATAAAACACAAGTCTGTATTTTATGAGATAAATAAGTGACATGGCCGCTCCGATAATAAAAGCTGCCACTATAGATTTAAATACATAGGTAATTCCATAAAAACTACCTACTACAGAAAAAAGTTTTATATCTCCTGCTCCCAATGCTTTTATTATAAATAGTGAAAATAAGAGTAGTATCGGCAATAAAATGCCAAAAAACGAGTTACTTACACTTGCCCAGCCATATTCATAGAAATTAAAAAGGATTCCGGAGATTAATCCGAAGATAATCAGATAGTTGCTGATCTTGTAAGATTTTAGATCCATAATTACAGCCAGCAGAAGTAGGCAGACAAGGCAAGTCATTTTTAAACTAATCGGCTTCACCTCACAATTTTTAAGATAATGTAATCTTACACCCGGTTCTTTTATTTTTCAACCACAAAATTGTAAATTCTGTAAATTCATGACTTGTTACAAATTTTCTTGATTTATTTATATACTATTATGTTGTCACCCGCACCTTTTGTCATGGCAAACTATACTATAAATCATTTACTAACTATATAATTTTACCAATTAAAACACTAACTATTTTACTGTCTATCGATACTTCCTCTAATTAAATTCTTAAGCAAAATAATAAAATACTGCTACTCCATAGACCAATAAAAACCCGGGTAATCCTAATAATCCGATTACAAGTGCTGTCAACCCGTTGGTACCTACACCTAAGGTCAAGTGAAAACTTAATAGTAAATTATTTAATAGATATATTCCGAGTAAACCGGAAAACATACGCAGCCCAAAATTTACCAATAAGTCGAAGCGGTGTTTTATCAGACCAAAAGTGATTAACACTATACAAATTATTATAATAACAACAAAAATCTGACTTTCCATAATTTCCTCCTATTAAATAATTAAGGTAAATTTTTCTATAAATTAGTATATTCTTGAAACTGCCTGACTATACTATAATTATAATAATTATTATTAAGCCTGGTATCAGGTAGAATGGAGCATGAATGAAATTGTTTTCAAAGGTAAAGAAGCAGCAAAATGATGCTTTGCTGGGTGAAATTAAAAAGACAAAGCTTGCTCTGGAATCAGCATATTCAAATTTTGAGAACGTAATTGATCCTGATTTAATCGATTGTTATATCTATGAAGTGAATGCCATTCAGAAAAGATATAAATTTCTCCTAAAGCAAGCGAAAGAAATGGATAACGATTATTCAACCGTATAATAAGAATACTTGTATAAAATCAAGGCTGTTGCAAACGCCCTAAGCTACTTAAGAGAAAGCCGATTAAAGCCTGGAATGGCCTCAATCGGCTTGTTTCTATATTTATTACGCTTTAAATCCTCTGTTTAGTTCATTGGGATCTATATACATTTCATTTAAAACCCCCCTGCCATAAGTGAGCCCCGCATATAACTGCTGGGTATTCTGCATCACGGGTCCGGTCAGGTCTTCTTTACTGATACCACTAAATCCACCCAACAAGATTATTATGATTGATTCTGCTTCTGTTAACGCTTTAATGCTGTTCTGATATATAGCTGTTATGAAAGCCTTATTGATAAAAATATACAGGCTCATTAAACGAAACGACAGTTCATAACGGTAATCTAAGGTTGCCATTAATTCATTCAGAAACCGCTGCCCATGTTTGATCTCACGGACAAATACTTCAGTATCCCCAATCTCATAATGTGTTTTTGCAGAATCTATATCTGCCAATATGATTTCATACATAATCACGACTAATTCTGTCTTTGATGCCTGGGTAATTCTGGCTGCAAATGCTTTCAGCTTATCCTTTTCCATTTATATTACCAATGCCTTTCTGATTCAACCTGCTAAACATTATCAGCCTTGCAATAACGTCAATATAGTTTGGGGTCTTTCATTCGCCTGTGCTAACATAGAGGTACCAGCCTGGGATAATACATTCTTTTGAGTGTAATTTGCCATTTCAGCCGCCATATCAACATCTTCAATACGGGACAAAGCTTCTGTCATATTTTCAGAAGTAGTATCCAGATTGGAAATGGAATGCTCCAGACGGTTCTGGTAAGCTCCAAGCTTAGCACGGATTGCCGTTACTTTCGTATTCGCATCGTCAAAAATAGTAATTGCTGCCTCGGCACCTTCCTCCGTACAAATATTAACTTCATCAATACCTAACGTAACAGGGTCTACCTTTGGTATCCGTACATCCATGGTCTGGTCTTCATTTGCCCCAATCTGTAACTTCATAGGACCGGCATCTAATACAGTTATATTAGCGGTTCCTGTAGATCCAGGCTGTGCATCAAACACCATTTCAAAGTCATCATTGTCGGTTACTTTAATTAAATTTCCATCCACTGATACGGTTGCTGTTGTTGAAAAACCAGTCCCGGTTACCAGCGTAGCCTCAGCATCAACACCGTCAGCCGCTGTAACTGTAGTTAACCCTAATGCAGTTTTTAAATCAGAATTATCACAGTAAATATCTATCACTTCATCACTGCCATATCCATCAGATACGAATACCATTGAAAGAGGATTTGCTGCTGTTGCTGTAGCAGGAGCAACCGAATCATACCCGGCCGTATCCGGTGAGGCAATTACCTCGGCTGCTGTCGGTGTAGTTAAGCTGTCCGTGGTAAATACTTTTACATTAGCATTATCACAGGTATTACGAATCTTTTCATATACCTCAGCTATGGTATCCCCCTCTTCTATTGTCACTTCATTGCCATTAATATTAATGGTTCCTGCCTGAGCAGCAGTTATTGTTGCATTAATATCTGTTATCGCTGCTGTGCCCGTAGCTACTGCCTTACTTGCTTCTGCCGTTATAGTAATGGAATACTCCCCACTTTCTACCTCATCAGATATGGACACCAGTTTTACAGCATTATTATCCGAATAAGACATTTTATCAATACTTCCATCCAATAAAGTTTTTGTATTAAATTCTGTTGTATCGGAAATTCTTTGTATTTCTTCCTGCAGTTCATCAACTTCATTCTGAATGGATTTTCTGTCATCTGTTGTATTGGTACCATTCGCAGCCTGTACCGCTAATTCCCGCATTCTTTGTAACATAGAGTTAACTTCCGTTAAAGCACCTTCAGCCGTCTGTATAATGGATATACCATCGGAAGCATTTCTGGATGCCTGGTCAAGACCGGCTATCTGCGTTTTCATTTTTTGGGAGATGGCCATACCTGCTGCATCGTCCGCTGCCCGGTTAATACGAAAACCAGAGGATAACTTCTCTAAACTTTTATCCAGGGCATTATTTGTTTTAACTAATTGATTATTTGCTCTTAAGGCTGAAATATTATGGTTAATTCTCATATCTGTCTCCAATCTGTGTTCTCACATGTTATTGTAAATTATTTTCTGTCTCTTTTATATGTATCAAAAATGTTTTTGCAAGCTTGTATAAAGTATCTGTTGTGACCTCTGTCTTATCAGTAGCATCACTTTTTAGTATATCATTTCCTGCATTATGATTAGTATATCGGTAAGAGTCTGACATTTTATTACCTATTCCATAATTTAATTGTTTCATTTCTATCCCTGACCGGGCAACTCCTTCCTTAAGTTCCTGGCTTTCATTTATCATAGCATTCAAACCTGTACGGTTATCACAAGTAATCAGGGCATTTACGCCTTTATCCTTAACTGATAGATTGGCCATTACTCTGCCTAAGGATTCAGAATCCACGTTAATATTAACCTTACCGGAGTCTCCTGTATTCCTTAAAATAGTTACATTCACATTGGTGATATTATCTCCGACAGTAAGGGGAATCTCATAACTCTCTTTGCTGGCTAACTTTTGGACGAAGGACATGCCGTAGCTGATCCTTTGCAGCGTTGTAATATCCTGAGAGGTAATGACCGGATTGGTATAGGACTGGTTTATGAGTTTATTAAAATCCTGTTCCAGCTTCTGATACTGGCCTTTCATACCGGCCGGACTTGTTAGCGCCTCAATAAAGTCCTCTGAAATGTTTGATAAATCTAATATACCGGTCATATCATCCATAGGCTGTTCAAGGTTTTCACTATTCGCTTCCCCTGTAACATTGCCTGCTTTTATCATTTTATTTAACTGTTTATAAAACGTCTGGTCTTTACTTAATAAATCCTTGGCTGCCTGAATATTAGGAAGGCTGTCGGGGATACCATAACTTTTTAATAACTTTTGGGCATTATCGGACTGATCTGTTACTTCATGATACTCTTCTAGTTTTTGATTCCAGTAATTACTTTCCGCTTCCGTATTCTCCGGTGTGAATTCAAGTTCCTCTTTCAGTTTTTCCACCGACATATTTAATATATCTTCTGGTTTTCCTAACGTTTGCAGCTTATCCGGTGTTATTTCATCCAGGACATTCTTAATTAACTGATGGCTATAACTGGTTTTCCCTGCTAATTGACCAGAGCTCTCCTCTTTTTCCTCCGGCTGGTCAGTTACCTTAAAGGATGTATTTAACTGCTCTGTAATACTCTCCCTACTATAGGTGATCTGTGTCAGGGAACCAAAATTATCATCTACCGTTGTATCCACACCACTTCCTTTTATGGTTCTTACTGCGGTTAAGAGATTCTGCATGGTTACTTCCTGATCTGCCTTTAATACCGCTCCTAATGCGGCTCCGTCTGTTTTCTCCACTGCATTTAGTAATCTGTAAATCCCGATGTAAGATTTTTTTTCATTTTCCGTAATACCTTTATTTTTCTCAAGCTTCCACAAATATTTACTATATTTCTCGTCTTCCTGTATTCCCAGTTCACCCTTAATACCTTCGATTTGTTGATTTAATTCACCGATAGGTACATTAAGGGGATTGATACCTGTTTTAATAAGCTCAACCGCAACTGCCGGATGAAAACTTTTCATTAATTGGTTTACCTGTTGATCATAGGATTTTACATATTGGATATTTTCATCGTTAATACTAATTTCGTTATAGCCTAAGACCCGAACCGCCCTTTCATTTGCCTGTGTGGGTTCAAGTTTCATATCCTCTAATATGCCGTCCACATTACGAAAAGCTTTGGTAATGGAATCACCCATATCAGACCGGGGTCTTGTCATAAGGGATTCATAAGCTTCTCCTGCCTTGTTAAATGTATTCTTTAATTTGGTTCCTGTAGATAAAAGGCCATTTACCGTTTCAATATTTCGATTAGAAAGTGTACTGCCAAGAATATAACTTGGCAAACCTTTTAACTCTTCTATTCCATTAATACTTGTTTTTAATGCCTGGACATTTTCTGTATTAACCTCCGCACTGCCTTCTTTTAGAAGATTTTTATAATACTTATCCTCAATTTCCTTTAACCCATCCACTATTTTACTAATTGAATCCGTATCCGGATTAATCCCTTGTCTGATTAACTGCTGTCCGGAATCCAAAGTCATCTTAAGACGGATTTCTTCTAATTGCCTTCTAACCGTTATCGTCCTGATGTCTACATTATCAACAGCTTCCCCGCTCTTGTCCTGAATGGTTTTTGCTTCATTTTCAAGTTCGGTGTTTTCCGTATTCTTGTCTTGCTTATCCAGTTGTCCCTGCGCTTTTTTTAATTCACGGCAATTAATTTGGTCTATACCATTACCATGGGTTTTGACAGTTTCCTGTATTGCTTCATCACTGATAGATTGAAAATCAGTAATGGCCTGCCTTGCCCGCTCAGCAACTGCGTTTCCAAAAGAAGCTGCTTCCGGTGTTTTACCGGACGCGAAAGCTTCCACTGTTTTATCTAATATGGTATCTTCGTTCATATTGGCTTTTAACTGCTTTAAATCCCGGTAAGCCCATAATGTATTTTCTGTCAGGGGCAGCTGATTATTTAATAACCATTTGGCTGACTGAACATTCTCTTCATTTACTACTAAGCCGGCATTATCTATTATCTCTTTTATCTGCCCCTGTAAACTTGTAAAGACTTGATCCGATATCTCTTCTTTTTGAGAAAAACTACCGCTATACCCGGCCTTATACATATTTTGTGTAGTGGGTTCCAGATTATTCCTGATTAAATATTTCATGGATGTATCGGATAAATTAAATGCGGTAGCTGCCATTTCCATAGCCGTGGCAATTTTTGCAATATTAGCTTCCGTTACCGGTAAATCTGAGTCAATTAACTTCTGCACAATCTTTTTTGTTGATGCATTATAATTACCCATCCCTTTAGCGGCTTCCGTCTTATTATCCAAGCTCTCTTTTTGATCATTTAAATTTTCTTCTTTTTCTGTCCTTTGGGTTTTAATACGCTGTAAAGCCCGTGTTAAACGTTCACTGTTATATTCCTTTAGTGAAATACCTTCTTTATTAATTTCCTTATAATCTTCTTTGGTCATCCGCTCTGAAGTATTGTTTTGATGCTCTTCTTCCTTTGTTTCCTCTTCCTTTTGATCCTCTTCTGTCTTTTTATGTATATCATCCTCAGCATAGGTAATAGACCCTGTTTCAGCAATGGCAGGTATAATTTCAATGGTATTATTATTCTTAACTGCAGAAGTTTCCTTTTCTTCTTTTTGTACCGTATTTACTGCCTTCTCCTGTATCGTAAGATTGTTATTCCCATACACTCCGTTAATATTCATTGATTTCTCTCTCTTTTCTTACAATATTACCTTTCGGAAGATGTTCTTATTCCGAAAAAGGGTTTCTCCGGCTTTCATCCAACGAAAAGAATATGTTTATATTTCTTTCATATCCCTTTGATGTGTTAGAACATATTTCGGCATGAAAGCATAAAAGCTTTAATAAATTCTAATATTTAAACATAGGCTTCCTTACATTTCCCGTGCAGCCATTTGAAGTTATCTGCCATTACATGGAATACAATTACCGCAACATGTATTAATCAAATAAATTATAATTTTTAGACAAAAAAAACACCTTGAACTCTAACAATTCCTGTTAGGTTCAAGGTATTCTATTATATGATATACTCCCCAGTATTCATCTTTTAGCCCTGATTATATATTCTTCTTATTTCTTATTTCGGAAACTGCTTTCGGTTCTATAACCTGATAAACTCCATATTGTGATGCAGTTCCTCCTGCTTTCATAGCACTTTTATATCCAAATTGTGCTATTACTTTTAATAAATAATCTTTAACCTTCATTCTAGTACAACTCCTTTCTTTTATTTACCTCAATTAACATTAACATGGCAACCATGACCAATGTAAATGTTAATGTAGCAGCATATTCTTTTGCAAAAAAATACAGTACTAAAACTATAATTGTCCAACATATACTGATTACGATGCTGATTTTCCTGTACTTGATTTTATCCGAATCCAATAGCTTTTTATTGCCATTTTCAATTGGTGCATATTCAAGGATACATCCGATATAAATAGCCATAAAGACCAGTAAATAAACCAGTGATATTGTAGGAAGTAATAATCTGGATATGAACATTGTCACTAAAAATACGGATGCAAATGTAAGATTACATTTTAAATAAGTACTGGCGTGATAGCCACCAGAATAAGATCTGGTAATTACAAAGGCTATATAAAACAGCATCGCCTGATAAAAACAATTAAAGAAATATCCTAAAACTACTACTATAGTAAAATTAATCAAATTAGAAAAAAAAATTTCAAAACCATATATATAAATGTCCTTGTCTTCATACCGAATTGTATTATTTTTGCATAAAAAATCAGCTATCTTCACAGCAACTCGATTGGCCACAATACCCCCTCCTAATACATAAGTATATTCCTTATTCAACACCTTAAGCTCACCTTAATGATAACTGATTCTATATTCTTTTTCAATAGCCTGAGCACGTTTGGTCAAGCATCAGGCACGTTTGGTATTCTCTATGTATTGGGGCTGGTTTTAAGCCATATATCCACATAAAAAAATTGGTTTTTTTCATATATACTAATCATTCCGTTATGTTTATTTACTATGTCCTTTATACTTAAGCTTCCTACTCCATGCTGAAGTTTATTCTTTTTCGTTGTTTTAAGTTTTGGGTTCTTCTCCAGTACAGATTCATTTATATAATTACCGACTAATATTACGCTATAATTCCTTTCATTATAGATCTTTAAGAAAATTTCCCTTTTGTCCTTTATTTTATTGCTTGCTTCGATTGCATTATCCAAAAGATTGGCGAGCATAATACTTAAGTCCAATTCCGGAACCAGTTCCACACTACCGGTTATTTCATAACGAAATTCAATTTGAAATTTTTGGCATAATGCCAATTTAGAACTGATGACTGCATTAACCGCATCGCTTTTGGTAAGAACTAACTGGGCGCCAAAACTTATTTTATTTTCCAACAGCGAACTTAAATAAACCTCTGCCTCGGTATTTTTCCCATTATGCAATAGGGTTGCGGCACATTCCAAATAATTCTTCATATCATGGCGGATCTTACGGATTTCTTCATATGATTGCTTCATCTCAATCAGATTTTTTTCCTGTTCCTTAAGACGTAATTCAATTAAAGAATATTGCAGTTTTTCCTTGTTTTTTGCACTCATTTTAACAAAGATATAGTAGCATAATACATTGATAAATATTAAGCTTATCATGATTAGTACAGCATAAAAGCCATTCTGTCTGGTTTTCGGACTGGTTATTAATATTTCAAATACTAATATTCCTGCTGCAAAGGAGGTAATAAATACGCTTAATATTGCAATCCATTCTATAATAGATAAAGCAAATTTGTTATTCTTTTGTAAACGAAGCAGCATCCGTGTCAGAAAGAAGTAACTGGATTGCGCCATTACTAAAACAATGAATCGCTCAATTCCCTGCTGGGTTATAAGATTCGTAACCTCTAAAGGAGATAGATAACTTATCAGTGTCAATACAGATATACCCGTTATCATTTTTAATCCATTGTCTATACATGCTATGATAATTTTTTCATATATGGATCCTTTTAAAAAGAAGATACCATATACTACTACAATAACCGGATAAACAAGTCCTGCAACGCCTTCGAAAATAGTAATCTGATTCATGATTAAGGTTGCACAGACCTGCACTGCAAATGCCATAATAAAGCCTAACTGTTTTTTATTTACACCACTTTTAAAGCCTAAATATCTGGTGACAAATTCAGTCGATACCAAACATTGAATCAAAGTTGCCGAATATTCTATAATTAACCACATCATTTTTCAGTACCTCGCGCAAATAATTGAAGCTTTTGTTTTACCGTTTCTAAGCGATAACGACTTAAAGGAACCATATCTTTATTGTTTAAAATGACCTTCGTTTTATCAACAGAATAGATATATCGGTAATTCACTAAGAAACCACTGTGTACCCTTATAAACCCATAAACTTCAAATTCTTTTTCTATTTTTTGAAGATTGCTTCTAATACGGTATTTTTCATTCTGGGTATAAAAAAAGATATTGTGTTTATAGCTTTCAATATACATAATATCTGTTATACGGATCTGCATGGATGAATTATTAAAGGTAACCGTATAATATAGGTTCTCTCTTCTGATTTTCTCCGCTAATGCTTCAATTGCTTCCGTAAGTTCTTCTTTTAGCCAATGTTTTCTTATAAATCGAAAAGGTCTGTAATGTATTGATTGAAATACTAAGTCATCCCGGTTTGTAATAAAAATAATATTGACAAAGGGATTGGTAGCCCTTATCGCTTGTGCTACTTCAATACCACTAACGCCTGGCATCTCAATATCTAAAAATAATACATCAAAGGGTATATTTTCACTAGCTTCTAATAATTTTGATCCATCCATATAGGAATTTATAATAATTTCACTGCCCGTCTTTATAAATTGTGTAGATATTTGACTAATTAAATCCTCTAAAAAGATTTTTTCATCGTCACAAACCGCTATTTGCACAACCATCCTGGGGTCCCCATCCTTTTATCTATACTGTTATTCTTATTTAAAAGAAATATATAACCCTTATTCTCCCATTATCGACATTAAATTCCTATAAAAAATGATAAAATAAGACTAACCAAATATGCACCCCGAACTCCAAGTACATGTATCAGTTAGTCTTACTTTATAATAGCCTTTGCCCTCTCACGTTCCCCAACGCGCTTACTTCCTCTAGTACAATACCTTCTTGTATCGACTTATTTTATAATATCAGCTTTTGTAGGATTTGTCAATAGATTGTATTTAATTTTTTAATATTTAGTAATATCGCCAAGTTATTTTTTACAATTCAAAGAATTTTTTTATTAATTTTTCAAGATGTTCCTGATCTTTTGCCCCCATCAATTCCCTGGAAGAGTGCATTCCCAGTAAAGGTACACCAAGATCTACTGCTTTCATTGGTAACCAGGAAGAGATTATTGGTCCCAATGTCATTCCTCCGGGCATATCGGAACGATTTACAAATTTCTGATACTTTATTCCGTATAATTCGCAGATTTGTTGAATTATTGCAACTGCTTCCGTATCAAAGGTATATTTTTGATTACTGTCTATTTTAAAAACGATACCTCCGTTTAATTTAGTATAATTTACAGGATCATATTTTTCTGGTCTGTTCGGATGAACCCCATGGGCCACATCAACAGAAAGAAGAAGCCCTTCTGCCACGGCTTCATATAAGCGCTCCCTTTTATCTATGCCAAGACCCCCATAGATTTTCTCCAGAATCATATTTAATAGGGCGGAATCGGCACCTTGTTTACTGCGGCTTCCAATTTCTTCATTGTCATATAAAGCGATTAAATTAATGCCTTCCTTACGTCTCCCTGCTTTAATCCCCTTTAACAAGGCCCATACAGAAGTAAGGTTGTCAAGCCTCGGACAGGATATAAAATCTTCCTCTATGCCTATCAGATTTCCATCTTCTGCGTTATAAATATATAAATCATAATCCAATATATCTTCTGCCTTGGCATTTAGCTGCCCTGCCAGATAATTCATAAAAAACTTGTCGTTCTTTAATCTGTCGTTTAGCATGGCAATAACAGGTATGGTGTCCGTCTGCTTATTTAATTCAATACCTTTGTTCACTTCCCGGTTAATATGTATTGCTAAATTGGGTATGGTAAGCAGCGGTTTCTTTAAATCAATTACCCGCATATCCGGATGAAACGGATCCTTGCTTTTTAAAGCTACTCTTCCGGCTATGGATAAAGGTCTGTCAAGCCACGTATTAAGTATTGGCCTCCCATAAACTTCTGTATTTAATTTGCAGTATTCTCCTGTGATCATTTCGGCCTTTGGTTTAATTCGAAATCCCGGGTGATCTGTGTGGGCAGCCGCTATACGGAGATTTTGTCCTTCCTTCCAATCAGTTCCTATGGTAAATGCGAAAAGGGAAGTTGCATAAGGTTTAATATAATATGCCCCTCCTGCCTTAAATTTCCAATGCTTACTAAGCTTAATTTCCTCAAAGCCGGACTTTTTCAGGTTTTTTACCCCTTCCTCCACAACCTGATATGGGGAGGTAGCTGATTTAATGAACTCCAGTAAATCTGTTGCAATTGTATTATTCTCCATTTTAACCTCTTTTCCGGATTAACAATCCAGGTATGAATATCGTTAATCAATAATTTGTAGCGATTCCGCCTTACCTCCTAAAAGAAAATGTCTTTTTTTTCGTGATAGTATAGGTATGTATTTACGCAGACCGCCCGAACTGCTTAAATACATACCTATACCAGACAAAAAATATTCATAGTCTTCTTTCAGCATCTAAAATATCCTGTTAGCTCCCATTTAGTTTCCGGGAGTATCCAAAACAATACAAATATTATAGTCTACGAATCTAAAATAAACAATAGCATAATTAAATTTCAGTTTCTTCCTTCTTGACGTAAACGTTTGACTGCTATATGCTAAATATGAATAATAGGACCTGTAAAGAGGCCTCGTAAAAGGAAAGGCGGTATTTGTATGGATCTGCTATCTTTTCAGAATGCATGTAATAAGATCATTGACAATAAACGGGAAGGTAATGGAATTGGAACCTTAGGTGAAAAAACTGTTCATGCCATTCTTAAAAATTATCTCGTTTCCGATGAGTCCTGTCATGAAATTAAAGTTGGGAATTTCTATGCAGACATAGTCGATGAAAATGGCATTATTGAAATACAAACCAGGAATTTTGATAAATTAAGAAGAAAGTTAAACGCCTTTTTGGAATTTTCTCCGGTGACCCTCGTCTATCCCATTCCACATACCAAATGGTTAAGATGGGTCAATGAAGAGACCGGGGAAGTCAGCCCTCCCCGTAAATCTCCCAAAACCGGAACCCCTTATATGATATTTCCTGAACTTTATAAAATAAAAAATTATCTCCTCCATCCCAATCTGCACTTACATATTATTCTTCTTAATTTAGAGGAATACCGCCTATTAAATGGCTGGAGCAAAGATAAAAAAAAAGGTTCTACCAGAAATGACGGTATACCAACCGATTTGGTAGAGGAAGTTACAATTAAGAATCTGACGGAATATAAAAAACTCATCCCAGAATGCTTACCGGATACTTTTACCTCCAAAGATTATCAAAAAGCGGCAGGACTTCGGATCAGTGATGCCTCTACCGCATTAAATATACTGAATTATGTAGGAGCAGTAAATCGGATTGGTAAAAAAGGGCGGGCTTATCTTTATTCCAGATAAACCCGTAGTTATTGATAGCCAGATATCTTTATTTAATCCTACTAATTCATTACTGTAATTTTCATCCCTTAAAAATCTTTTTTGCCATTCATGCTTATGACATATCCTTATGCTTTATTCATCCGGATGATTCTTTCGGTATTCCGCCAGCAACAAATCTACCATTCTGCCATAACTCTTTACTCCGTCGCTTTGATTATTGGCCTTTAAATAATTATCATTCATGGAATTGGATACCGTACTGATTGTCGTATCCTCAAATTGTTTCCAATAATAATATTCATCCCGGATATCGGCAACCATTTCTGAATTATAATGTTCACGTACCGATTGGAATAAAGAAGGATCCTGCTTATATAGCTGATTTCCGGCATACGTTAAAGCTAACATAATACCGCTATATTGAAACTCCAGGTTATCTGATTCTTTACAGACGAGATATCCGATAAAATTAGCTTCATCTTCCCTCATAAATCCACGTAAATGTGCTAATTCATGTCCCATGGTAGCCGGAATAGAATAGTCGGCAGCATCAACATTCACATTAGCTTCCATGGTAAAAGGCCAGAAAATACCAGTTATTTCCATCCTTGACATGAAGTTTGAGAAAAATACCGGTTTTAAAGAACGGTAATAACCTCCCAGTACCGGATATTCCTTTGATATATTTACGTAAGCATCTTCTAAATTACCCGATACTTCATTCCAGTCAGAATTGTCTGTCTTTAAAACTCCGTTACTATCTTCCGTACCCGCTTTTTGATGCAGTTGTTCCCTTATGCCGGCGGCTTCGTCCGCTAGTTCCAGGCACAGATTATATAACTCATCGACAGAGGATTCCTTTATTTCAAGTCCGCTGTAAACGGTAAAAGAATATCGGTAATAATTAATACCACCAAAAATCAGATACAAAAATAATATGATTCCCAACGTACAGGCAGCATTTAAGATTCCCAAGGTAAAAGTATAACCTGCCGCTTCCTTTTTTTTATGGATCTTGTCAACTAGTCTGAAAATAAATCGTATAATAAAAAATATTGCTAATACAGGAACAAGTATAATTTCTAATTCCATAAGGGAAAATGGGAAAATACCGGTTATCAGGCTGATTCCCTGTGAAATCCATTTATAAATGCCTCTTGCAAATACAACTTCAGTAATTTGTGGGTTATTACGTGCAATCCATAGAATTAATAGCGAAATAGGAATAAAAAGCAACAATAGGGTTCTCTTCTTCTGAAAAGCCATATACCATTTTACACTGTCTGCGTTTACAATTTTTACTGTAGATTCATCAATATCCATATTCTGGTTGTTGTACATGGGAACTCATTCCTTTCTGTATGTTACGTGAACTGAATATCTGAAAATAACCCTTATAATATTAAACTAAAAAGTCCTAATGTCTGTGCTCTGTATGGTTGTGATTATGGTTGTGTTCCTGACTCTCTGTAGGGTGCAGATCTTCTGGATACCCACGTTTATTATCCAGATTAACACCGTCAACCGTCATACCCAGTATATCCGCGATTTCTTCTTCTGACATCTTAATATACCCTGCCAGCTCATGGATATTGGCTTCTCTTCCTAACTCTTCCGTCAGTTCATTGGCTGCGTCCCGGATATAATTCATTTGCTTAACCATACTATCTTCAAAGCTGCTGCTCTCTTTTTGTTCAGCAATTGCAGCTTCCATATATTTTTTTATAAAACCTGTAACCATTTTCTTTCCCTGTTCGTTACCCTTAAGCTCAGGCACAGCTTCCAAAGAACTGATAAGTCCGATATTTCCCTCCTGGATCAGATCCTCCATGGAAACTCCCTGATTTCTATAATGCTGTGCAATTTCAACTACATAATGAAGATTACCTTCAATGTAACGGTTTTTTGCAATATTGTCGCCCTTTACAATTTTATCGATTAAAAACCCCTCCTCTTTTGGAGTGCTTTCTTTAACCGCTTCCAAATCTTTCAAATACATTTTTAAATAGGCGGAATCCTCTCCACGGGTATAGGCGGAATGTTCTTTCTGATTCTCGGGATTTTTATCAACTTCTCCCTGGCTGTCATTCATTTCTTCCGAACTTTTAGAATCATTAAGTACAGCTTTTGTATATTCGGATTCCGTTTCAACATAACCTTTGATTTTTATATGATTGGCAGCCAAATATGCAAATATATGCTCATATTGCGCTTCATTTAGATCCAAATCCCCGAATAGACTCTTGATTTCATTCATACCTAATTGATTTCCCTGTACTCTTGCTATCTCAAGTATATCCCCTAACATTTCCTGAAATTTATTTTTATTATCCATCTTCTATACCCGATCTTGCATATCCTTTCGCTCTTTCTTAATCTTACATAGATTATATTATAAATATACACATAATAATTTCTATATAAACTATATCAGCAGACTTCCATTAAATATTTAAAATCTGTGTATTTATATAATATATTTTATCATATATACACACTTATAGCAAATTGATTATTTTAACATGTTTATAGTCCTTATTTTTAGTTAATATCCTAATAAGCATAGAATATATTTCCATATAGGTTATATCTACTGTCACGGCAAACGCATGAAGAATGATAATGCCCTTGAATTAACTTAAAATTATAGGTATAATAGATTTAATTATTTTAGTGCTTTTTAAGCTCAGATAGGAGAAAAGAAATATGTGTGATACTGATAAGGAAATAACACCCAAATTGAATGAAACAGAAAAGGAAGATACCACTGCCGCAGAGAATGTAACTGCAGAACCTAAAAATGAACCCCTTTCCTCCATGGGGGATTTTGAAGATCAAATTAACAACTCCTTTATTAAAATTAATGAAGGTGAAATTGTAAAAGGAACCGTTATTGGCATATCAGAAACCGAAGTTACTGTGGATTTAGGCTATTATGCAGAAGGTATTATAAGGCTTGAGGATCTCAGCAACGATCCCCGTTTTTCCATTAAGGCTGATATGGTAACTGGACAAGAAGTCACTGCCGCCGTATTAAAAGAAGATGATGGACAAGGTAACATTTTATTATCCAAGAAAGAAGCGGATAACATTTTATCCTGGTCTACCCTAAAAAGTTATATGGATAACAAAACAATTATAAAAGTAAAAATTGCCCAATCTGTTAATGGCGGCGTAGTTACTTACCTGGAAGGTATCCGTGGATTTATACCTGCTTCCCAATTATCTTTAACCTATGTTGAAAACTTGGCATCCTGGGTAAACAAAGAGATTTCTGTTATCGTTATTACCGTCGATGAGGATAATAAGAAATTAGTGCTTTCCGGTAAAGAAGTTGAGCGTGATAAGGCACTGGAAGATAAAAACAGTAAAATATCAAGACTTCAGATCGGTTTAATAACAAAAGGAAGCGTTGAGAAAATTGTTCCTTATGGTGCCTTTGTCAATATTGGTGAAGGTTTATCCGGTCTGGTCCATATATCCCAAATTTGCGGCAGACGTATTAAATCCCCAAATGAAGTAATAAAAGAAGGGGAAGAAGTTACGGTTAAAATTATAGAAATAAAGGACGGCAAGGTAAGCCTAAGCATAAAAGCAGTGGAGGAAAATGCAGAGGTATTGGATCGTGTAGATGAAGTACCGTTCGAATACAGCACCGGCGGTGAGGCTTCTACGGGTTTGGCCGGACTCCTTTCAAAAATTAAATTATATAGGTAATTACGAAACCTTATTATTGTATCTATATATACTCTATACAACTCCTACAATTTCATGGCTGAATCTGCCCTTAAAGGCTGCTGAAGCAATGAAATCCGTAGTAGTTGTATCGTATATTTAGAAAAATATATAGTTTCGCTATTACCCCATTCAATTGTAATTTATCAAATAAGCAATAGATTAATTTATACGGTTACCTCAGGCGAAAAAATTTACCATGCTTTCCATCTGATTTCTTATTCTCTTTTTTTGATAGCCTTCCATCTACCGAATTATAATCTGAATTTTCTTCCTCCTGCCGTTCTTTATAAGCCGCTGCCTGTATTAAGGCTTCATTGGATTCCAGCTTTATAGATTCCTTCATTTCCTGACTGTCTGCTTCCTCTTTTTCATCATCAACAACAGTTCCATAAGAATCTTTAATCATATCCTGAAAACTTTCTGATAAAATATCTTTATATTGTTCTAATTCGTCTTCCGTATTATAAATTTTAATTTCTTCATTCAATGTTAACATCTTATGATCCAGATAGGATACAATATCGGCACATTCCTTTAATTCCTTACGTATACGCTCCGGGGCATTCCCTTCAAACTTATAATATATTTTATGTTCCAGGCTTGCCCAGAAATCCATGGCAATGGTACGAATCTGAATCTCAACCTTTACATTGACCATGGTACTCGATAAATAGATCGGTACGGAAATAATCATATGATAACTGGTATAGCCATTGGACTTCGGAAACATGATATAGTCTTTTACTTTTAATACCTGAACATCACTTTGCTTTGCAATTAAATCAGCAATCCGGTAAATATCTGAAGTAAAAGAACAGATAATACGGATTCCGGCAACATCATTAACATATTTGACGATATTCTCTACCGTTAATTCCCTGTCGTTATGACGCATTTTTTTAGCAATGCTCTGAGGTGATTTAATACGTGACGTTATATGTTCTATTGGATTATATTGATGATTCAATTTAAATTCTTCGTTTAATATTTCAAGTTTTGTATTAACTTCTTTCAAAGCTGAGTCATACATCAGCATGACTTTCTTCCATTCTTCTTCTTCATTATAAAACATAGGTAAATCCATAGTTCTTGTTCTCCTCCTTAGATAAGGAACACCCCTTAAAAACCCATTTCGACTTATTATAGCATACAAATATGAACAATCTTTGAATATTATTAAACTTAATAAAATATTAATGATTCTTATAAAATGATTAATTTTTGTCAATAAATTAAACTTTATGGTTGACAAAATTTACTAATATGCTATAATGTGTAAAGACTATAAAGAAAGTGAGGTAAAAACCATGATGAATTTTATAATTGAACACAGTAACTTTAAAACCATAACATTATGTAAGATTACCTCAATAATAGATTTTACAACTAAATGATTTAAACATATATAGGTACTTGTTTCTACATATGGAATCATTTATATGAGATCAACTTTTATTGCCGTGGTAATTTACCATGGCTTTTTTTTGCCTAAAAAACATGGCAGAACCAGAAGCTGATGAATTTATTATTGAGATGGAGTCTTTTGTTGCATTTTTAATTAGAGTGGGAGGCATTTATGAATAAACTAACAAAATACATGCGCAAATATTGGTATGCATATGTATTTGCAATACTCTGCATGACCATCAGTATAGCACTGGATATGCTGTCACCACAGATAACCAAACGAATTATCGACGATGTTATTGTAGGCGGAAATATGAATCTACTGACCAAATTATTAATCGGAATTCTCATAGTGGGAGTAGGAAGATGTATCTTTGGGTACTTAAAAGAACTGATTTTTGACATGGTAAGTTCAAAAATTGCCGGTGACATAAGACGAAATTTATTCCGCCATATCCAAAGCTTGTCCCTTCAGTTTTTTGATAAAACCAATACCGGTGAATTAATGTCCCGTGTGAAGGATGACGTGGATAAGATCTGGAATGCCTTAGGTTTTGTCGGTATGTTGGTCATTGAAGTAGTAATTCATACTTCAATTGTACTCTACTGTATGATTAACCTGAGTCCTAAATTAACTATTATACCTTTGATTGCTATGCCTATCGTCGGCTGCATCGCAATTTTTATGGAAAAAAGCTTAGGTAATGTATATGAAGAAATCAGTGAAGAAAATGCTGTCCTTAATACAGTAGCTCAGGAAAACCTTGCCGGCGTAAGAACTGTAAAAGCGTTCGCAAGGGAAAAATTTGAGATAAACAAGTTTTTATCCCATAATAAACGGTATTATGAGTTGAATATGAAACAATCTAAAGTATTTGTCAAATACAATCCATATTTTCAGTTTATCACAAAATTACTTCCGGTATTGATTATTATATTTGGCGGTTCCATGGTTATAAAGGGTGAAATAACCTTGGGAACATTAGGTGCTTTTACGGAATACTCCAATAATATTGTATGGCCCATGGAGATGCTTGGATGGTTAAGTAATGATTTGGCATCTGCATTTGCTTCCAATAAAAAAATTCAAAAGATCTTAAAGGAATCACCGGTTGTGAAAGAAAAAGAAACTTATACCCGGTTAGATGAAGTAAAAGGAACTATTGAATTCAATCATGTGTCTTTTATCCAGGGTGAAAAAGCCATTTTATCAGATATTACTTTTAAGTTAAGAAGCGGAAAAACCATAGGTATTATGGGTGCGACCGGGGCGGGTAAATCCTCTATAATCAATCTTTTACAACGGTTTTATGATGTAAATGAAGGCGAAATCCGCCTGGATGGGATAAACATTAAAGATCTGTCCTTACGTGAACTGCGCAGTAATATCTCTTTGGTAATGCAGGATATTTTCTTGTTTTCCGATACTGTTACAGAAAATATTAAATTAGGTAAAAGGGATTTCATTAACGATGATGAAATTTTCCATGCCGTTACCAATGCCCAGGCCAGGGATTTCATTGAACGTATGGAGAATCAATACGATACCATTATCGGAGAACGTGGAGTCGGATTATCCGGCGGCCAAAAGCAAAGAATCAGTATCGCCAGGTCCTTAGCAAAGAAAACCCCAATCCTGATTTTGGATGACTCAACTTCAGCCCTTGATATGGAAACAGAGCACATGATTCAAAAAGCCCTGAGCGAACTTAATAATACCACAAAAATAATCATTGCCCATCGTATTTCCGCTGTTAGAAATGCAGACGAAATTATTATTCTGGATGAAGGTACCATTGCAGAACGTGGCACCCATGAGGAATTATTGCAGGCTAAGGGTCTGTATTATAAAACCTATATGGCTCAATACGGTGATTATTTAAAGGGCAGTACCATCGCAATATAAAAAAGAGTACTCCTGTCTTTCTTTCCTGAGACTCCCCTTAAAATAAAAAGTACCTCTAATCGTTCCTTAAAGGAGGAAAATGAATGTCAGTCAATGCAGTCCGTGATGACGAAAAATCCGTCAGCACCGGTAAAATAAAAACTTTACTTAGACTTTTTAAGTATTTATTATCCTATAAAAAAGAAATATTTTTTGTACTGATTATAATGGCCGGTACGGTCACAATCAGTTTAATAAACCCATTAATCGTGGAACACGCAATTGATGTAAATATCGCCGGACATGACATAAACGGTCTTGTGAAATTGGGTATATTTGCCATCGTGATAAATATAATATATATATTACTTGTAAAATTGAGAATGTACATCATGGCAAGTATCTCAAATGATGTCTTACTCACTGTCAGACAGGAACTTTATACTCATATCCAAAAATTGAGTTTCAGCTTTTTTGACAGCCGGCCAACCGGTAAAATATTGGCAAGAATTATTGGTGATGTTAATTCCTTAAAAGACGTTTTATCTAATAGTGTCACCACCTTAATACCTGATTTTATCACCATTTGTGCCGTTGTTGCAATTATGGTCATAATGGACTATAAACTTGCGTTTGCAGCTCTGATCAGTTTACCCGTCATGATTATAGGTATGTGGCTCATACAGATCTATTCCCATGTCAGGTGGCAGCTTTACCGTAAGAAAAACTCCAACTTAAATGCTTTCATTCATGAAGATTTATCCGGTATGCGAGTCGTTCAAAGTTTTACGGCAGAGGGTGAAACTGCTGCTGCTTTTGATGAATTGCTGACAGAACACCGCGATGCTTTTATAAGTGCTGTCGTATTAAATGATGCCTTTGGTCCGGTTATCGATTTCTGCTGGGGTCTTGGCATGGTATCCCTGTATTTTGTCGGAGTGAAATTAACCGGCAGTGATGCGGTACAGGTAGGGACACTAATTGCTTTTGGTACCTACATCTCCATGTTCTGGCGCCCTATAATGAACTTAAGTAATTTTTATAACCAGCTGGTTACGAATATCTCCGGTGCTGAAAGAATCTTTGAAATAATGGATACCCAGCCCGAAATTACAGATGGAACTGAAGTTATGGAACTTCCGGACATTAAGGGTAATATCCGGTTTGAACATGTCTCCTTTGCTTACGACAAAGATACACAGGTACTTAAAGATGTAAGCTTTCAGGTGAAAGCCGGTGAAACCATCGCATTAGTAGGACCTACGGGAGCTGGAAAAACCACCGTTGTGAATTTAATCAGCCGGTTCTACGATATACAGGAAGGTAACTTATTTATTGATAATTATAACGTAAAAGAGGTATCCATAGAGAGTCTGCGCAGACAGATGGGTGTCATGACACAGGATAACTTCCTGTTCTCGGGTACTATTAAGGATAATTTACGCTATGGTAAATTAGATGCTGCGGATGATGACATTGTCGCTGCCGCCAAAGCCGTAAATGCCCATGATTTTATCATGAAACTCGAAAAGGGTTATGATACAGAATTAAAAGAACGCGGTGCAGGTTTATCCGTTGGTCAGAGACAGCTTCTTGCCTTTGCAAGAACTATGGTCTCCATGCCTAAGATACTGATTCTTGATGAAGCAACTTCCAGTATTGATACTCATACAGAACTTTTAGTTCAGCAGGGGATTGAAGCGTTACTTCAGGGAAGAACTTCCTTTGTTATCGCACACCGGTTATCTACCATTCAGAAAGCCGACCGCATATTTGTAATAGATGAAGGCGGTATAAAAGAACAGGGTAACGCAAGAGAATTATTGGCGAAAAAAGGTATGTACTATGATTTATATATGGCTCAGTTTAAAAATATATAAAAGAGAATATTATATCACCTTTTTTAAGCAGACAATTTTGCAGTAATTAGGGGAAGGCGAAGAAATAAATGATGGCTACGAAAAATGTTAAATAAACATAAAAATTGTTATAAAGCAGGCACAATGTTAAACGCTTGCTTTATAACAATTTTCCTAATAAAGTTTATAGCTGTATCACACAGGAAGAACTAATTATAAAAGATTCTTCTGTTAATCTGTTATACCAAGGCTACAAATTTTCCAACGCATCTGCAATTCCTGATGCATACATTTTCAGACTGTGGAATATATCCAATACGGTCATTAACACATTCCTTTACCCATTCATCAAGAAAATATATAAACTTAAGTCCTCTTTGCCAATGCATGAAAATTTTATGAATCATTACAGTTTAGTATCCCACATTCCGCAGAAAGCATCAACTGGATCCTTCCCTTTAAATTCGCTTCTGCCAAGTATTTTATTCATAACTGCATCTACGTTTACCTTTTTAAATTTGTAAGCGTTGATATAAGTTCTGATTCTAGGTACATCTATTAAATGATACGGATTTGCAAAAGAAATAAATATAGTCGGGATATCTGCCTGATAGTTTGGACAGTTTGCACCCATAGGCTGTGCCCATTCAATACGCACCACCGTCTGATTGCTTTTTGTAATCATATTACCAACATACATAAGTAAGTCATACTTATCAAGTATTTCCTGATATTTAACTGCTCTTCCTTCTAATCCTTTGGGTGCTTCAAAAACATCCACCATAAATCCTTCTTTTTCTAAAGCCGTTTTCATAGTTTCGGTAACATCTTCACCGCCGGCATACCCAAGTGCATTTTCGCCGGAAATAATCGGATATAAAAGCACTCTTTTATATTCATCCACTTTTAAAGGAATCAGTCCCTGTTTATTTTTTACCAGGGTTACTGCATGATCGGCAAGGTCGAGTTCCATCTCTTTATGTTCTTTACAGCCTACGATTTTCTTTGCTTTCGTAAAATCCGGAATTAAGGTTCCGGTTACCTGTTTTTCAGGAAGTTTAAGAGCCGCTTTTAATCCTAAGATACGAAGCACTGCTTCGTCTAAACGTTCCGGTGTAATCGTTCCGTCTTCTACTCCGGTTTTCATATATTCATAGTCTTCTTCCAGGTTTTTCGTAAACAGGAACATATCACAACCTGCTGCAATCGTATAAGGAACTGCCTTTTTACGGCTCATAGGTATGCACATACCCGCCATAGTTGTTGCATCCGTTACAATCATTCCATTAAACCCCAATTTCTCCCTTAATAATCCCTTTATTAATTCCGGTGCTAAAGTAGCAGGCATTATGTCCTCATCTTTGATTCCGGGGCATAATTTTCTGCTGTAAGCCGGCTGCATAATATGTCCTACCATAACCGTCATAGCACCTTCTTCAATACATGCTTTATATACTTCACCAAACGCAGCATCCCATTCTTCACAAGATAAAGAATTTACGCTGGTGACTAAATGCTGGTCACGTTCGTCCACTCCATCTCCTGGAAAATGCTTAATGGATACCGCCATTCCTTGTTCCTGGCAGGCCTTCGTATAAGCAACCCCACATTCTTTTACCAAATCAGTATCTGAGCTGAATAATCTGGTTGCCATAATAGGATTACGGAAATTTTTATCAATATCAATCACCGGAGCAAAAGCCCAGTTGGCACCAACTGCAGTTCCTTCCCTGCCGCATACATATCCCATCTTCCCTGCAAATTCAGCGTTTCCGGCTGCTGCCACCTGCATATTCGGTCCTATGTTGGTTCCTTCCTTAATAAGGCCATCTCCTCCCGCTTCAAAGTTTGCTGAGATTAACAACGGAATCTTAGAATTTTCCTGTAGACAGGCAATGGTCCTGTAAACTTCGTCTAATGGCATAGGTCTTCCCATACACCCGCCAATTTTATAATCCGTCACGAATGATCTTAAGGTTTCTTCGTCAGAACTATAAGCAATTAAACAGAATAACTGTCCAATTTTTTCTTCGGTTGTCATTCCCTCCAAAGTATTTTTTACCCAATTTGTGCTCTCTTCATTTAGATTAAATGGTTTTTTCTTTAATAAGTTATAATCCATTCATAGCCTCCCTTTCTATAAGTTCTCTGCCTAATATAGTTCAACTATTAATATTTTATTTATTAATAGTTCAACTGCTTTAATATTTCTTCAATGCTAATATCTTCAAAGCCCGAAATACAAATATCTGCATTAGGCAGATTCTCTTTTGTTCCAATTCCCACCGCTGTCATTCCGCCATTATGAGCAGCTTCTATTCCCGCCTTTGCATCTTCAAACACGATGCAGGCTTCTTTACTGAAACCTAACTCTTTTGCCCCTAATAGGAATACTTCCGGATCCGGTTTTGCTTTCTCTGTTTTTGTTCCATCAATAACAGCATCAAAAGCCTCTGTAAGCTTTAATTTGCTCAAAATCAATCCTGCATTTTTACTGGCTGAACCCAATGCAAGCTTGTACCCTTTGTCCCTGGCATCCCTTAAGAACTTGTTTACTCCAGGCAATATCTCCTCTTCTCTGAGTTTATAGATATACTCCAGATAGACCTGATTCTTTTTAGCACAATATTTTTCTTTTTGTTCTTCTGACATCTCTACATTTCCAATTTCTAAAATAATCTCAAAGGACTTCATTCGGCTTACCCCTTTTAGCCTTTCATTATCCTTTTGATTAAATGGAATTAAAAGCTCTGCGGCAAGCTCTTTCCATGCTAAATAATGATATTTTGCAGTATCAACTATTACTCCGTCTAAGTCAAATAATAAACCTTTTATCTCTTTCATCCTCTACCTTCCTTATATTAAAGATACGCTATAATTCTATATTTATCATACCGAAAGTTGTTTCTTCTTTCAATGCCATAACCATAGCTTTTAGGTACGCATTTCTGCTTTTTTTAATAGATTTTTTTTTATCCCTATGTTAAAATCTAAAAATTTTGCAGTTAGCCTTGTTGATAGATTAATGATATGCTATTATAGGTACAAAAAGCCGTTCCTATAATCAGTCCCCGGCGGATAGGAGTTAAATTGATTAGTACCCATGAAATTATTGAATACAGCAAAGATCTTCCCATCAAACTATTCTGCCAGAGGATAGGTAATGTGCAAAGGCACTGGCACAGAAGTATCGAACTTCTTCTGGTATTGTCCGGTGAAATGGAAGTAAGAATAGAAGAAGAATATTATATACTAAAGGAAAACGACCTGATTTTAATTAATTCCAACCAGGTCCATGAAACATATAGTGAAGATTGTGTACTGATTGCATTGCAGATTCGCCTGTCTATGTTCCATATGGACTGGCTTAATGCAGATACGTCTTTTTTCCAATGCAATTCCAGTATACATGGTAACAATAAACATTTTGATAACATCCGCCGCATTATAGCACAGTTGATACAGTTATATTCCAGCACTTCTTCTTATGCCCAATTACTAAGCTATTCCCATGCCTGTCATCTTATTTATGAGCTCCTGATCTATTTTAAGGCTGAAAAGCCTTCTGCTTTCCGCACTCCAAAACAGATGGAGCGCCTGAGAAATATCATTCAATATATAGAAGAAAACTATAACAGCGAGATTACTTTAAATGATTTAGCCGGCAGGGAATATTTATCTCCTTCTTATCTGTCCCACTTTTTTGAGAAGAACATGAATATCTCGATCTCAAGTTATATAACCAAAATCAGAATTGAGCATTCCATTCATTATTTGCTATACTCTGATAAATCCATTGAGGAAATCGCAGAAACTTGCGGATTTTTAAGTCCCCGTTCCTATGCCGCTTTTTTCCGCAAACAATATAATATGCTCCCAAGCCAATACCGTAAAGAAAAAAAGGGGCGCCCCTATACCCCTGATACTATGGAATATAAGGAAAACAGCAGTTATCTGAATCTTGAAAAATATGACTTTTTCGGCAAACTTTCTTCCTATTTAAATAAGGATGAAGATGCCGGTGTATCCCTGTCTCAAAACATGAAACAACACCTGGGCACTATCCTTACCAAAGAAAGCGTACCTTTTTCCAATCCGGCCTTGACTTTTTGTTCCGTGGGCCGTGCCAAAGAAATATTATATCGAAACATTCAGGAGATGCTCACACTCCAGCAAAAAGAAATAGGTTTCCGCTACATTAAATTCCACGGTATTTTTGATGATGCCCTAATGGTTTACCGCGAGGATACTACTGGTGCTCCCGTCCTGAATTTTAATATGTTGGATGAAATATTGGATTTTTTATTAAGCATTCACCTTCATCCTCTGATTCAATTTTCATTTATGCCAAAAGCCCTGGCTAAAACACCCGAGAAGGAATTTTTTGCAGTTCCTTTCATTATGAGTGAACCAAAAGACGATACCAAATGGGAATACCTGGTCACCCAATTTACGGAACATATCCTTGAAAGATATGGGCTTACTGAAGTTTCTAAATGGATTTTTACTTTTTGGAATGAAACCCTGTCGAACTTTCCCTTTGATTTTAAAAATACGGAGATTTCTTTTCATTTATATGAGCAAACCTATAATGCAGTTAAGAAAGTAAAACCGATTTTAAAATTCGCTAATACTTCCTATATTAACAGCAGCCTATCTTCTGATACCCTAAAGTCTTTTTTAGATTTTATAAGGATTCATAAGTGTGAACCGGATGTTTATATATTTCATTTTTATCCAATCACCGATTCTCATTTTATTCATATGAAAAAATATGATTACGATAAGTTTATGGAGTATATATCCAATAATAGTCCGTCCCTTAACACTGACCCCAATACTTTGGGTAAATTCCTGGATAAACTAAATAACAGTCTTACAGACCGTTTAGAAAAGCCACTTTACATCACCGAATGGAATTTAAGTCCTTCCCATAGAGAACTCCTTAATGATACCTGTTATGCTGCTGCTTATTTTATAAGGAATATATTAAAGAATTATGATAAGGCTGATGCCTTCTGCCATTGGTCTCTTTCCGACTGGATTGAAGAATTGTCCTTCCCCGCAGAATTATTTCATGGCGGTGTCGGTCATTTTACGAAAAATGGGATAAAAAAACCTACTTACTATTCCTACCTTTATTTATCAAAGCTGAAAGAAGAATTAGTTTCGCAGGGTGAGGGTTATTTTATTACCAAAGAAAAAGATAAGGATAATTATAGTATTATTTTATATAATTACTGCCACTTCTCCAATTTATATAGCAAAGGCTTCAACTTTAACTTCTCTTTTACTGACAGATACCATGTGTTTCCAGGGGCTGCCAGCAAGGAACTGGTCTTTTCCCTTTCCGGATTGGCAGATGGTGATTATATAATGACTGAGCAGATTGTAAACCGTAAATATGGTAGTTGCTATGATAAATGGGTAGATATGGGTGCTGTTTCCCTGGAAACGAAAGATGAAATTGATACATTAAAACAATTGTCCCATCCTTTACTTAAAAAAACTTTCCGCACCGTAAACAACAGGACAATTGACTATGAAGCCGTCTTAGAACCTCATGAAATTAGATTAATTCTAATAAGTAAGAGGGACTAAGTTCTGATCATATTCCCTCTTTAAAAGTATTTCATTTGACTTAACGCAATTTAGTATAGGTAATTAATCATAAAATACAATTAATATTTGTTCCCATTTTAAAATCTTTTCGGAAGTGTAATGATAAAGGTTGTCCCTTTCGTAAGCTGGGAACGGACTTTGATTTTTCCCGTATGCCCTAAAATAATTAATTTAGCAATAGATAACCCCAGTCCATGACCATAGATTTTCTCATTTCTGACCTGATCTGAACGATAAAACCGCTCAAATATATTATCTACGTCTTTTCTGGTCATACCAATACCGGTATCCGATACGGTAATGACACAATCCCCATCATCATTCTGGCATTGAATGGTTATGGTATCCCCATCCCGGGTATATTTAACAGCATTATCTATAAAGACCCGAATTGCCTGCTTTAAAGCCTGTTTATCACCATATACCACAACATCTTCAAGTTTAGGGCTTTCAACTACTCTGTTCGTAGTCACTAATCCAGTTTCTTTTACCATTTCTTCTACGACATGGCACATATTAAATTTAACTTTGTCCAATTTTAAGGTCTTCTTATCATGCCGGGATAAAAATAGCAGTTTTTCCACCAAATCCTGCATGGACTTGGCTTCGTTATTAATTGCCTCAACAGATTCTAATAACACTTCTTCATCCTTGGTACCCCAACGGTTTAAGAGATTACCGTAACCCTGGATAACAGCTATAGGAGTTCTGAGTTCATGGGACGCATCCGATACGAATTGTTTCTGGCTTTCATATGAAACTTCTATCCGGTCTAACATTCTATTAATGACATTTGCCAGATCTTTTAACTCATTTTTAGTTCCTTCCACATTTAATCGCTGGCTATTCAGATTATTTACAGTAAGACGGTTCGCTGTGGCAGACATTTCATAAATAGGCTCTAATAATTTCTGATCACTTTTCTTACCTTGCTTAATAATAATATAAACCAACAATAAGTACAGTAGAATCATAAAACCAAGAAGCCACTGTAATTTTTCCCCACTGTGCGTAAGATCATATTGAAAATATATGCTATAGTTTTCGTTTTCCAGGGTTATTTCCTGATTTTCAAATATAATAAATGCTGGCAGAAAGGCATCCTCTATATCCTGATAAAATATATGGCCTAAAATTTTCTTCTCTTCGGAAAAATCATCTACCATGTCGTTGTAAATTACTGTATTCGTATTATTAACAATTTTTAACGAAATACCATCTATAAAGTATGGATTTACCGTATCTCTGTTTAATAAAGCCAGATCTGAATTTTTTATGAGTTCAACTATATTCTGAGCCTCTTTATTACAGCTTTTCCATTCTGCACCATAATACAGCATAGAAAAAACAACCACAAACACCGCTCCATTAATGATGAGAAGTTTTAAATAGTGCAGTGAGATACGAAAGGCAATGGAGAAACGGAAATTACCAAGCCATTCTTCTTTTTTTCTTCTAAAAGGTAATACAACCTTTATTAACAACTGTCTGATATCTTCCTTAAAGTTAAATTTCATCCTTAATAATATAACCTACCCCTCGCACCGTATTAATTAAATGAATTCCGTACTTATCATCAATTTTTTGTCTTAAATATCGGATATATACATCAACCACATTTGTATCTCCTAAATATTCATAATCCCAGACATTGTTTAATAGCTGTTCCCTGGTTATTGCTATATTTTTATTTCGGATTAGATATTCCAATAATTCATATTCCTTTTTCGTTAGGGTTAATTCTTCTTCACCATAATATGCACTGTGACTGGTCAGATTAAGTTTTAAGCTGCCAATCTGAAGCATATCTGCTTTAGGTTGTATTAATTTGGATTGTCTGTTCAATGCAACCCTGATCCTTGCCAATAATTCTTCAATAGCAAATGGCTTTGTCATATAATCATCCGCACCCATATCTAAACCGGCCACTTTATCTGTAACATCATCTTTTGCAGTTAGCATTATAATAGGAACCGCTGATTCAGTCCTGATTCTTCTGCATACCTCAATTCCGCTGATGCCCGGCAGCATAATATCAAGGAGTACTAAGTCTACATCCTTATGCAATGCTTTTTCCAGTCCTAATCTTCCATCCGCCGCAATATCAACTTCATAACCTTCATACTTTAATTCCAATTCAACGAATCTAGCTATCTTGCTCTCATCCTCAACGATTAATATTTTCGCCATTCTATATGACTCCTCCTATCTACAAAAAAATATCTATCACCATTCTATCGGGAATAATGATATTTTTCAATAACAATATATTAAAGTTTTATTAGAAATAAGAAAGTTAAAACTTATCTTTACAAAATCCATATACATTTTATATCTTATACCTTTAGCTGAGTACAAAAATAATTGGCGTTTTCTATAAAGCCAGTTATGGTAGTTTATACCCGTCTCTTAAAAAGCTCACCGGTAAAGGCTATCTGACAATGCATGAACAGTCACAAGGCGGACGGCAGAAAAAATAATATCAAATTACGAAGCAAGGTAAAGCTGCTTTTTTAGAATGGCTTTCTACCCCCATAGGCAATGACTCAGATAATCATTTAGCAAAAGTATTCTTTTTTGATCGTTTACCGGCTGATATTCGAAATCAACAGTTACAGGAATATGAACTAAATAATATAAAATATTTGCGTAAACTGCAAGCATTAGAAAAACATTTCAGTGAAATCGATAATAATGAATTTTTTTATTACAAGCTATCTACACTTTACTATGGTATCCGCATTGTACAGGATAATATCAAATGGTGCAGACATATCAGGGAACAGAAACCGTTGCCGGAATTGGTCACCGAGGAGGCAGAAGTATGAAGAGAGAAATTATAAGAATTAATTTAGGAGCAGTCAACTGCTATTTAGGAAAATCTGATGACGGCTTTATTCTCTTTGATACCGGCGGTCATACGGTAATGGATAAATCTTTTACAAACAGACGCGATCTGCTTCAAAAAGAGCTTGATAAAGCAGGTTGTAATTCCCGTAATCTACATCTCGTTGTATTAACGCATGGTGATAATGATCATGTATGTAATGCGGCTTTCGTAAGGGATAAATATAACGCAAAAATAGCAATTCATCCAGGCGACCGCAAGCTGGTGGAAAACCCGGACATAAATAGTTATATAAGCAGCTTCCATTACAGCTCCCTGTTTTACAAAGCCCGACTGAACAAAATCGATATAATATCCGTACAGTTTGACCGCAAATCCATCTAAAATGCGGAGCTGTTATTAATAATTAACATAATCTTAAAAACAGACCGCAAACCTGCCTTGCATAAATATGCTGAAGTAGATTAATTAATCTCTATCTGCATTCTCATTGCATCGGCAAAGTCTGCGGTCCATATAATATCATTTTATTGTTTTACCATTAATATTACTATAAATATACTTAATTTAAGATATATTTATAGTATAGATTTAACAGCAGCTACTACATTTTCCGTTGTAAAACCAAATTTCTTAAATAATTCTCCAGCTGGTGCAGATGCTCCAAAGCCCTTCATCGTAACATAAGCTCCGTCAAGTCCTACATATTTACCCCAGCCAAAATCAATCGCTGCTTCAACAGCAACTCTTGCCCTTACTTTCTTTGGCAGTACACTTTCCTTGTACTCTGCTGACTGTGCTTCAAACAAATCTAAGGAAGGCATGCTGACAACACGAATATCGATACCTTCTTTTAAAAGTACTTCTTTTGCCTTTACTCCCAATTCAACTTCTGAACCACTTGCCATAATAATTGCGTCCGGGGTTTCTTTCACAGCGTCTGCAATAATATAACCACCTTTTAAAGCTTCTTTACTGGAACCTACATATTGAGGAAGGTTTTGACGTGTTAACACCAATGCGGTAGGAGTGCCTGTAGACGTAATTGCATAATACCATCCTGCTATGGTTTCTGTTGCATCTGCGGGCCTGAATACCGTAAAGTCAGGCATTGCACGAAGCATTGCTAATTGCTCTATTGGCTCATGGGTAGGACCGTCTTCACCAACACCAATACTGTCATGAGTTAAGACAAAAGTTAAAGGAAGTCCCATTAAAGAAGATAATCTTGCCATAGGTTTTACATAATCACTGAAAACAAAGAATGTAGAAACAAAAGGTCTTAATCCACCGTGCAGTGCTAATCCATTGCCGATTGCAGCCATGGAAAGTTCCCTGACACCAAAGTGAAGATTACGTCCTGCATAATTCTCTTTTGAGAAATCTCCTTCATCTTTCATATACGTCTTGGTGGACGGTGAAAGATCCGCAGAACCGCCAATAAAACCTGGTACCAACTCTTTTATTCTATTGATAATCATACCTGATAAATTTCTAGTTGCTTCCGGTTTATCAGGATATGCCCAGAATTCTTCGTTATTAAGCAGATCTTTTGCAATTGCCACATCGTGATATTTGTCCCAAAGTTCTATCATCTCAGGGTATGCTTTACTATAATCTGCAAACATCTGATTCCACTCAGCTTCAACAGAAGCGTTTCTCTCTGCAATTGTTTTAAAATTATCGTATACAACTTCCGGTACAAAAAATGCTTCTGTAGAAGACCAACCTAATTTTTCCCTCATAGCTGCTACATTTTCTACCCCAAGAGGCTCACCATGTGCACTTGCCATACCTTCTTTAGGGGAACCAAAGCCGATTTTAGTTTTAACCGTTATCATGCTTGGTCTTGTTGTATCTGATTTTGCTGCTACTATAGCAGCACCGATTTCTTCAAGATTATTACCATTTTCCACAACTAAAGTCTGAAAACCAAACGCTTCAAAACGTTTCTTTACATCTTCCGTAAAAGCAATATCTGTACTGCCTTCAATTGAAATTTTGTTGGAATCATAAAAAACGATTAATTTATTTAAACCTAACGTACCTGCTAAGGAAAAAGCCTCTGAAGAAATACCTTCCATCATGCAACCGTCTCCGCCAAGTACAAAGGTGTAATGATCCATTACCGGAAATCCTTCTTTATTAAATTTAGCTGCCAGATGTTCTTCTGCCATCGCCATTCCTACTGCCATTGCCATTCCGGCGCCAAGAGGTCCTGTGGTCGCTTCCACGCCTACAGTGTGACCATATTCCGGATGACCTGGGGTTAAGGAATTTAACTGTCTGAAATTAGCTAAATCATCTTTTGACAAATCACCATAGCCAAATAAATGTAATAATGAATACAAAAGAGTTGAACCATGACCACCGGATAAAACGAATCTATCCCTGTTGGGCCACTTAGGGTTCTTAGGATTGTGTTTCATATGTTTTGCCCATAATTCATAAGCCATTGCAGCAGAACCTAATGGCAGGCCAGGATGTCCTGAATTAGCCTTTTGTACTGCATCAGCGGATAATATTCTTATGGCATTAACCGATAAAGTATCAATGTTACTCATTTTTATTCCTCCTATGCTATCTAAAATTTATTCTCCAAAAACAGCTTTATAATCTTTTTGAAACTTTTCAATACCCTGATCTGTTAAAGGATGTTTTGTACATTGCTCGATTACGCTGTAAGGTACCGTTGCAATATCAGCTCCTGCTAAAGCGCAGTCTGTTACATGAATAGGATTTCTTACACTTGCTGCAATTATTTCGGTATCCAATCCATAAATACTAAATATTTCAGCGATTGTTTTTACCAAATCAATTCCCGGCATGGATATGTCATCCAGACGGCCTAAAAATGGAGAGACATAAGCTGCTCCTGCTCTGGCAGCTAACAATGCCTGGTTTGCAGAGAAAATCAAGGTAACGTTTGTCTTAATTCCTTCACTGGAAAGAACCTTAGTTGCCTTTAAGCCTTCTACCGTCATTGGAATCTTTACAACCATATTCGGATGGATTTTAGCTATATCCCTTCCTTCCGCGATCATACCTTCCGCATCAACTGTAGTTGCTTTCACTTCACCACTAATTGGTCCGTCAACGATAGCTGCGATTTCTTTAATAACTTCTACAAAATTTCTTCCTTCTTTTGCAATTAAGGATGGGTTTGTTGTTACGCCACAGATTACACCCATTTCATTTGCCATCTTAATATCTTCTACATTTGCAGTATCAATAAAAAATTTCATATTAAAGCCCCCTTGGTTTTAGTTTTTTATTAGTTTAATAACTAAACAAATTCAAAATCCATATCTTGTAAAAAAATAAATACCATATAGCAATTGCTTATAACTTTTTACATATAAATATAATATACTATAATCAATAATATAATGCAATAAAAAAATGAATATTATATATTTTTTTATTAGACTTTTTGAATGTACCCCTTAAAATTTTTTTAATGCTTCTATATTTACAATTGGTAAATTAGTTTTAACCGCACAGACCCTCAAGTTTCTGTCATTCCTTATTGAACTCTTTTTCATATGTTTTCACTATAAAAGTTATAAATAGTATCTGCACCTTGTATTATTTTGTGCAAAATGATAATATTAATAAGTAATCACTGTACCTAATAAACAATATCATACAAGATGGAGGCAATTATGAGATTATTTTTTTATGTGCTAAACAAAACAGAACATTTAGATTCTATATTAACTGAATTTGCCCACAAAGGTATCCAAGGTGCAACTGTTTTAGAAAGTATGGGAATGGCCAGAATCTTAATTAATAAACATGACGAGGATGACATACCATTTTTAGGTTCATTAAGAAAATTATTATATCCGGAAAGGGAACAAGGTAATTTAATATTTGCAATTATCCATGATGATCAGTTATCCGAAGCCGTTAGTATAATTGAAAAAATTGTAGGTGATCTTAATGTAAAGGATAATGGCATTGTATTTAGCTTTCCTATAGATTATGTAAAGGGGATAATTGATAATGGAAAATAAAATACTCTATGATGTAGCTATATTACTTTTTTCCGGAATAATTTTTGGCAGACTGGCAAAGTTTATAAAATTACCCAATGTGACCGGATATTTAATAGCCGGTCTTTTATTAGGACCTTCCATTTTAGGCATCATTTCACCTGAAATGGTTAATAATTTTACTGTCATATCCGATATCGCATTAGGATTTATCGCATTTTCCATTGGCAGTGAATTCAACTTAAACTATTATAAAAAGGTAGGAATTGCACCTATAATTATTGCTATAGCTGAATCCTCCGGTGCAATCATTTTGGTAACAGGAATTTTAATTTTATTAAAATTTGATTTAAGTCTTTCTATTATGTTAGGAGCAATTGCTGCTGCCACAGCTCCGGCACAAACTATAATGGTTATAAACCAATATAAATCAAAAGGTTCTTTAACCTCCATGCTGCTTAGTGTAGTTGCAATTGATGACGCAACTGCTTTAATAGGTTTTGGGGTTGCAACTACCATAGTTAATTTAATATCCTCACAATCAAATACAAATTTATTATTATCTGTTTTATCTCCTTTCTATGAAATTATTATATCATTCGTCATAGGAGCCGTAGCCAGTATTATAATGAAATTAATGTTCCGCTGGTTTATAAAATCATCAAACAGGTTGTGTATCATAGTTGCTTTTATCTTATTTACCTATTGGATTGCAGTTATCTTACACGGTTCACCGTTATTGGCATGCATGGCTCTTGGAGCTGTTTTAGTCAATACTTTTTCAGATATAGAGAATATTGTAAACATATCAGACTCTTTTAATCCCCCCATATATATGCTCTTTTTTGTAATTTCAGGTGCAGGTTTTGAAATATCTGCTTTAAAGGGTATTGGTATTATTGGTCTGCTATACGTAGTTATGCGTGTTTTAGGGAAATGGTTCGGTGCCTGGTTTGGGGGGCGAATTACAAAACAGGAAAACAAGATATGTAAATACCTAGGCCCAACATTGATGCCCCAGGCGGGAGTCGCGCTAGGCTTAGTTGCCGTAGCCGGCAACCTTGTTCCTGATTATGCGCCTCAGATACGGGTTATCATTTTATGTTCTACTTTTATCTATTCCATTATAGGACCGATTGCTGCCAAAATAGCGTTGATAAAATCCGGAGAAATTATAATATCTGGAAAGAATAAAACTGCTTAACAGACAATATCTAAAAATTTAACTGTAATAGTAGCTTGATTACTAAAAGGAACAAAACAGGAGTATAATCATGACATTATATTATTAAAACTAAATTATTAATATAGGAGGAATAATCGAATGGAAAATCTGGGTTATTATTGCGGTTCATATGGATTAATTGAAGACATGAAAATTCCAATGAACGATCGGGTATGCTATTTCGGTGATGGAGTATATGATGCGACCTATACTGCCAACCATATTATATATAGGCTGGAAGAACATATTGACCGTTTTTACAAAAGTGCTGGTTTATTAGACTTAAAGATCGATTATACCAAGACAGAATTAATAACTATACTTCAAGATTTGGTGAAAAAAGTAGACAGCCCGGAACAATTTCTTTATTGGCAGATAACAAGAGGAACAGCCATGCGGAATCATGCATTTCCAGAACCTAAAGTACCCTCTAATTTATGGATTACAATTAAGCCTGGAAGTATTAAAGATATCTACCAAAAAATAAAGTTAATTACGGTAGAGGATACAAGGTATTTTCATTGTAATATTAAAACATTAAATCTTTTACCTAATGTAATGGCAAGTCAAAAAGCCTTCGCCGCAGGTTGTGACGAAGCTGTCTTTCATAGGGGTGATAGAATAACAGAATGCACACATAGTAATATATCTATTATACAAAATGGTATACTTAAGACTGCACCTTTAGATAATCTGATATTGCCTGGTATAACAAGAGGGCATTTGTTGATATTTTGCCGTCAAAATAATATTCCTGTGGATGAATCTCCCTTTACTGTAAAAGAATTAATGGAAGCTGATGAAGTAATTATAACAAGCTCCGGTTCTTTATGCATTGCAGCCTCAGAAATAAACAACATTCCAGTAGGTGGAAAATCACCTGTTATTCTTACTTCATTGCAAACGGCTGCTATTAAAGATTTCGAGCAGGGTACACAAAAATAACTCATGTACAATCTTTCAGTGCCGGACCAATAAAATACATAAGATAGATAAGTCTGTTTATACAGACTTTTATTATAGAAGTTTGCGATATATTATAAATAGCTTTGAAAACAAAAAAAGACTATAGGATATATAGTCTTTTTTATCTATTATAATGAGACATCCGGGGTTCGAACCCGGGACACCTTGATTAAAAGTCAAGTGCTCTACCAACTGAGCTAATATCCCATATTTATTGAAATGGATTTTACAATTATGTATTCACACGTCCAATAAAAAATGCCCAGAGCCGGAATCGAACCAGCGACACGAGGATTTTCAGTCCTCTGCTCTACCGACTGAGCTATCTGGGCAAGGCCAACTTCGTTGACCCCCAAAGAATGACACCCATTCTTTCCGGGTTAACGAAAACTATTCAGTTTTCGAATTGCGGGGATAGGATTTGAACCTATGACCTTCGGGTTATGAGCCCGACGAGCTTCCAGACTGCTCCACCCCGCGACAATATTTTTTTATAAATCTTGTTCTAATGATTAAAACAAATGGATGGAGAAGGATTCGAACCTTCGAAAGCGTCGCTAACAGATTTACAGTCTGCCCCCTTTGGCCACTCGGGAATCCATCCAAATATATACAAAAGATGTTAATCATCTTAGTATCTTAATATAAAATTACAGTATTTAATAATGATCATCTGCATCTTAGTGAAAACTGCCTCACTAAGCCGACGATCGGACTCGAACCGATAACCTGCTGATTACAAGTCAGCTGCTCTGCCAATTGAGCCACGTCGGCAATTTGACGCTTAGTTATTGAAATTGAGTGGGACCTATAGGGCTCGAACCTATGACCCTCTGCTTGTAAGGCAGATGCTCTCCCAGCTGAGCTAAGATCCCATTTTCTAACTAAACGACCCAGAAGGGACTCGAACCCTCGACCTCCGCCGTGACAGGGCGGCGCTCTAACCAACTGAGCCACTAGGCCAATACTTGACTTACACTAACACATTAAATCCATCCGTTATTCATGAACAAATACCCTATAGGAAATCCTCCTGAAAAGTCTTCCCTATTCTTTGGTCAAGCCCTCGACCTATTAGTAACAATCAGCTGCATGTGTTACCACACTTCCACCTTTGTCCTATCCACCTTGTCGTCTTCAAGGGGTCTTACTGCTTTCGCATGGGATATCTTATCTTAAGGGGGGCTTCACGCTTAGATGCCTTCAGCGTTTATCCCTTCCAAACTTGGCTACCCGGCCATGCACTTGGTAGTACAACCGGTCCACCAGAGGTTCGTCCAACCCGGTCCTCTCGTACTAAGGTCAGCTCCTCTCAAATATCCTACGCCCGCGCCGGATAGGGACCGAACTGTCTCACGACGTTCTGAACCCAGCTCGCGTACCGCTTTAATGGGCGAACAGCCCAACCCTTGGGACCTACTACAGCCCCAGGATGCGATGAGCCGACATCGAGGTGCCAAACCACTCCGTCGATGTGAACTCTTGGGAGTGATAAGCCTGTTATCCCCAGGGTAGCTTTTATCCGTTGAGCGATGGCAATCCCACTTTATACCACCGGATCACTAAGTCCTACTTTCGTACCTGCCCCACCCGTCGGTGTCGCAGTCAAGCCTCCTTATGCCTTTGCACTCTGCGAATGGTTTCCAACCATTCTGAGAAGACCTTTGAGCGCCTCCGATACCCTTTCGGAGGCGACCGCCCCAGTCAAACTCCCCACCTGACATTGTCCACTGCCCGGATCACGGGCACATGTTAGAAATCCAATACTGCAAGGGTGGTATCCCAACAGCGGCTCCGCCACGACCGGGGTCGTAGTTTCATAGCCTCCCACCTATCCTGTGCATGCAATACCGAATCCCAGTATCAAGCTGGAGTAAAGCTCCATGGGGTCTTTCCGTCCTGGCGCAGGTAACCAGCATCTTCACTGGTATTTCAATTTCACCGGGTGCATTGTCGAGACAGTGCCCAAATCATTACGCCTTTCGTGCGGGTCGGAACTTACCCGACAAGGAATTTCGCTACCTTAGGACCGTTATAGTTACGGCCGCCGTTTACTGGGGCTTAAGTTCAATGCTTCGGGTTTCCCCTGACATCTCCCCTTAACCTTCCAGCACCGGGCAGGCGTCACCCCATATACTTCACCTTTCGGTTTTGCATAGAGCTGTGTTTTTGCTAAACAGTTGCTTGGGCCAATTCTCTGCGGCCTGTATTGCTACAGGCACCCCTTCTCCCGAAGTTACGGGGTTATTTTGCCGAGTTCCTTAACAATGCTTCTCCCGCCGGCCTTAGGATTCTCTCCTCATCCACCTGTGTCGGTTTACGGTACGGGCTTATATAAAACAATAGCGGCTTTTCTTGGCAGTCAGCTCACCAGCTTCCCTACTTATAGTTTCGGTCCGCGTCACGTCTTCCCATTATGCGGCGGATTTGCCTGCCGCACTGGTACCCCGCTTGCACCGGTTTTTCCATTCCCGGCCCTGGCTTTCTCCCTGCGTCCCCACAGTTCTGTTTATATAAGGTACAGGAATCTCAACCTGTTGTCCATCGACTACGTCTTCCGACCTCGCCTTAGGCCCCGACTTACCCAGAGCAGATCAGCTTTACTCTGGAAACCTTGGATATTCGGCCTAGAAGATTCTCACTTCTATCTCGCTACTCATTCCGGCATTCTCTCTTCTTAACACTCCACGCCTCCTTACGGTAACGCTTCGCCGCAGTTAAGAATGCTCCTCTACCAAATCATCTACCCTGCGCATAACCTCATTCATTCAGAAGAACCGCAGGTTCTTCGAAAGGCTATCCGTAGGATAGACGATTTCCACAGCTTCGGTGTCGTGTTTTAGCCCCGGACATTTTCGGCGCAGGACCTCTCGACTAGTGAGCTATTACGCACTCTTTTAATGTATGGCTGCTTCTGAGCCAACATCCTAGTTGTTTTCGAAATCCCACATCCTTTTCCACTTAACACGCACTTTGGGACCTTAGCTGGTGGTCTGGGCTTTTTCCCTTTTGACTACCCAACTTATCTCGTGCAGTCTGACTCCCGGTCATCATCTGTATGGCATTCGGAGTTTGATAATCTTCGGTAAGCTTTGACGCCCCCTAGGATATTCAGTGCTCTACCTCCATCAGACTAAACCAAGGCTAGCCCTAAAGCTATTTCGAGGAGAACCAGCTATCTCCGGGTTCGATTGGAATTTCTCCCCTACCCACACCTCATCACCACCCTTTTCAACGGATGTGTGTTCGGTCCTCCACCACCTTTTACGGCAGCTTCAACCTGGACATGGGTAGATCACCCGGTTTCGGGTCTACATACACTGACTACCATAGTTCTTACGAACTATTACGCCCTGTTCAGACTTGGTTTCCCTTCGGCTCCGGACTTTCCGTCCTTAACCTTGCCAGTAAATGTAACTCGCCGGACCGTTCTACAAAAAGTACGCGGTCCATGGCTATGGATTCACCTATTCATGCGGTTGATTGGATGCAGCAGGACGTGGATTACAAGGAAACTCACGCAGGCGTAGCCTCCTACGCTGAGTAAGCTGACGCTGTAATCCGCGTTCTGATGCATTCAAGCATCCGTATAGATAGGTGAATCCATAGACACATGTCCCACAGCTTGTAAACACAGGGTTTCAGGTTCTCTTTCACTCCCCTCCCGGGGTTCTTTTCACCTTTCCTTCACAGTACTATGCACTATCGGTCACTAAGTAGTATTTAGCCTTGGGGGGTGGTCCCCCCGAGTTCCCACAAGGTTTCTCGTGTCTCGTGGTACTTCGGATCCCGCCCGCTGTCTCCTGGTTTCGCTTACGAGGCTTTCACTCTCTCTGGCCGGCTTTCCCAAAACCGTTCTGCTACCATACGACTCACGTTATTGCGGTCCATAACCCCGGGGGATAAATCCCCCGGTTTAGGCTGTTTCCATTTCGCTCGCCGCTACTCTGGAAATCGAGTTTTCTTTCTTTTCCTCCGGGTACTTAGATGTTTCAGTTCCCCGGGTTCCCCCTGCATGGCTATGTATTCACCATGCAGTAACGGAGGA